>JBGQBO010000003.1:0-210832 GCA_041494885.1 Terriglobia bacterium | reverse complement strand
GCCAGCGTCTGGCCTGCCCCATCCCGCGGGTTGCGAAAGCATTACCACCACGTTCGCGGTGCTAAAGAGCGATTGCACCCTTCCAACAACGGCGCTCTCGATAGAAGTCACTTCAGAATCTGAGAAATGAAAGGTGTCAGATCTCTGCAAACGGCAATTTCCTTTCAGCCCTTGCTAAGATCTTGGCCAGCTCCGGATTTGTTCGGCAACGATCTTGGAAACGGTGAATGGCCGAGCCCACCGTGGTGTAATCGACTCCCCCTACTTTCTCAGCCAAGGCCCTCAAGGTCAGATCGCCTCGCTTCCAAGCCAACGAAAGGGTCAAGTCCCGCCCCCAATCTCCATGGCGGTCACAAAACTGATCCCACTTCTCCCGTTTGATTTCTTCCACTACGGCCACCACCTCCTCCCAAGAAAGCACTGGTTTCACAGCTCGCAGGGCGAACTGTTCCCGCCGATCCCCCTTGAGGTAATCCTGCAGCTGATCCACGAAGCTCGATCCTCCCAGAATAACCTGCCCTCGTAACCGCTCCCAGGGCGTCTCCAACCGCCCCTCCCGGATGGGCCCTTCGACATAGCGCTGATAGGTTGTGGCATCCATCCCCACGCGTTTCAGAAAGGCCTGACTCCGCAACCACACCGGTCCTCGATCGCATCCCACATAGGCGGGATAGGAGCTCCAGCGATAAGTTCGCAGTGCTTCCAGGCGTGCCCGCAGCTCTTCTCTTGATAGCGGCCGTTCCCAGCCGCGCTCCCGCTGGCGTCGCTGCCCTTTGCTTAATCCGAATTGTCGAACCCGAACCGGATTGAGATGTAAGTAGCGACTCACTTCCAGCGCCCCCTCAGCCGGATCCATGATCACGGCGCCAAAGCGGGCCTGAAACAAATGCCCCACTCTGTGATGGCGTCGATTGAATTTGTTGGCGTAGCTCCCCTCCAGCCATTGCATCGCCCGACTCAGATTGGCACGCTGTGTCTCCAACTCCAAGTGGTAGTGGTTTTCCATCAATATGTACGCATAGAGTTGACAGGCAAACCGATCCACCATCTCGCCTAATTGATCCAAGAATCGTAGCCGATCTTCGACTTCCCAGAAGATGGGCCGCCTCTCATTGCCGCGGCCAGTAATATGGTACCAGCCACCTTCCATGTTGATTCGCAAAGGTCTTGACATGACGGTTGAGGGCCCGGGGGAAGGTTAAAAGCAGCTCAGGGGGAATGCCATCAAGCCCTTAAATTGTGACACCACCGGCCTGAGTCCGCAACCAAAATCATGACTTCAGTTGTGTCGTCTCATTTGCCGTTTGCAGAGACCTGACACTGTCGCCTTCAATGGAAGGCAAAAGTGGATAGTGGAGATGCGACCCTGCCTTCTGGACCCTGCCTTCCCTTTGCAAGGAAACTCCACAGGGGGCTTCTGGGGGCGGAGATCTGAATCTGTTCCTTTATCAATTCGTGCGTCAAGAGATATTCAACCGCTCAGTTCGCATAGAGGCGTTTCACCCACGGCTCAGGCAGGGCGTGCAAAAGTTCGAGAAAGACCCCGTTGGTCCACCCAAAGCCGACCACGTTTTGCACGTAACCGGACTCGACATGAGTCTCGGACGATCGCGTGACCACGTTGTACTTCTCGCGGATCGTCCCCTCGCGCCGGAAGTTTTCAAGCACCATCGAAAGAAATTTGTAGGAGAGGCGGTCTGCATCTTCGTTGAAACCATACCGCCGCAGTCCTTCGATCGCAATCAGATGCACCGGAGCCCACCCGTAGGGATAATCCCACTGCGCTCCGGAGTCGGTTTGACTCATCGCCAGACCGCCCGGTTGTTCGAAGAGCTTCAGGTTCTGGCGGACCCATTTCGCCTGTTCGGGCGAAGCAAGTCCAGCCCAGAGCGGATAGAAAGTCGCAGCGAAGACATAGGAAGACTGGGCGTGAGCCACAAAGTCGTAATCGAAGTAGAGGCCGCGCTGCGAGTTCCAAAGGAATTTGTCCATGGCCTCGTGGCGTTTCTCTGCCCGCGTCTGCCATTGGACCGCCTCCTGCTCCCGTCCCAGGATCCTGCTGATTCGCTCCAAGTCCTTCTCGGTCTTGTAAAGCAGGCTGTTCAGGTCCACGCCGGCGTAATGATGGGTGGCCGCGCTGAAAGGCCCGAAACGAAACGAGACGTCAAAGCCCGACTCGCGCATGCTGCGGTCTCCCTTGTAATATTCGCGCGACAGACTCACCCCTTCGACGGGGGTGCAATCCTTCGTGGACTCTGCATCAGGTTCGCAGAGTTCGAGGGGAAAATGCGGCCCGATGGTATTCGGGATTCGCTGCTTGTCCGGGGAACGGACAAGATATGATTTGGCTTCCCGGGGGTTCGTGAGAAAATGACGAACAACCCCGCGATAGTAGCCCGGGGAGTCCCCCATTTCAGGTACGGGTCCGTTGCCGAAATCGTAGTAACGTGAAAGACCGGTGTCGCCCGCGAGATGTGGCGGTTGGATCCAAAAGCGATAGTCTTTGACGGCGTAGTGATAGGCCTTCTCCAGCCACGCCGGATCGTCCTGTCCCTTCGCTTTTTCAGAGTCGTAAATCGCGAGAACCATCGAGGTCAGGAAGGGAGGCTGCGAACGAGTCAAATAATAGGTGCGATTGGCGTTCAACACCCCTCCGTAATGGTCTATCTCGAAAAAGAAATTCTCGACAATCCCCCGGGCGAGATCCAATCTTCCCTCGCGCAGAAGGCCCCGCAAGATGAAATAACTGTCCCAGCCATACATCTCATTGAACCGCCCTCCGGGTACCACATAAGCGTGTTCAAGGTAGAGCAACCCGGGTGGCCTGACCCTGTCCAGATCAACTTCCCCGAGCCCGGTGATCACCTGGGGTAAGTGTTTGATGTCAAATGAACAGTTCTTCTTCAGGGTCTTGACGCCAGCGGGTTCCGCATATCCCGCCGGTAAGTAAAGGACAGACCGCTCGGATTCTTTAGGATCAAGCAATTCGTCGCACGCCGCCATCGACCGCGTCAGAGCGCCCCAGCTCGAGGAGATATATTGGAGAATATCGTTCATTCTCTGCTTCTCCTTTGCGCCTTCGACCGCCGCAATTCGCACCGAGACCCCCGGAAACACCGCGAGCAGACACAGGCCTAACAGAAATATCGCGCGCTTTATTTTATTGTTCATTGTCGTGGATTATAGTACGCCTCTCGGGGGCTGGCACCAAGCGAAGTGCTTTGATCACAGTCTCCAGGACTTCATAAGTCACCTCCCGTGGTATGATTCCAGTCGATACCTAATCCGGAAACCAGTATCTCCTGAAGGAATTGCAATGGCTGTATCCGTGGCTCACTCGATGGCAGTATACGACGCCTTAAAGCATTGCGGCGTCCGATTGATGTCGGCCCTTCCGGAGACCTGGCTAGTCCACCTGATCCGCCTGGCGGAAGAAGATCCGGAGATGACGTTGGTCCGGCTGGCCAAGGAAGAGGAGGGAGTCGGCATCTCGGCAGGCGCCCATTTTGCCGGCGTGAAGTCGGCAATGCTGATGCAGAACCACGGCTTCCTGGCTTCGATCAACGGAATCGTCTCCTTTGCGCACCTCTATAAGATTCCCCTGCTCATGCTCATCAGTTATCGCGGAGCATTCGGAGAGCGTGATCCTTGGCAAACGCAGGGCGGCAACGTCACCGAGCCGTTGCTGCAGGCGTTGCGGATTCCCTATTACAAGCTGGATTCACCAGATCTCGTGGAGCGGCGTATCCGGGAGGGCCAAACCCTCGCTGAGAGCAGTCTTCAACCGGTCGCGCTGCTGTTGACCCGTGACCTGATGTGGGAGGAGTAATGCAGCGAATCGAATGCCTGCGCTCCATTTATCCGGAACTGGATCGATCCCTCGTGGTCACGATCATGGGGGCGGTTGCGGCGGAGTTGCAATCGCTCGGGCACAAGCCGAACTTCTTTTATCTCCAGCATGCCATGGGACTCGCCTCCTCCCTGGGGCTGGGGTTGGCGTTGTCGCTTCCGCAACACAAGGTTGTCGTGCTGGATGGTGACGGGTCGATTCTCATGAACCTGGGGAGTTTGAGCACCCTTGCCCGGTATCAACCAAAGAACCTTCTCCATGTCATTTTCGACAACGAAAGCCTGCTCTCGGTGGGAGGCTTCCCCACTGCCACCTCCGCAGGAACAGACCTGGAAGGCATCGCGCGTTCTTCAGGAATTCCCCGGGTTGCGACGGTCCGGAGCGTGGAGGATTTTCGAAATCATTTTTTGGAAGCCATCCGGGGCGACCAGCTCACCACGCTTGTAGCCAAGGTAGAGGCCAAGGGCCCTCCGACGTTCCTGACGGATTTGACGCTTCTGGAGAATCGGATGGAGTTTCACCGTCACGTCCGTTCGCTTGCCAAAACTGGCACACCATGAACCCGGGTGGAGAAAACATGAGCCATGCCCTTATTCAATTGATTGAGGAACTCAATGCCGGAAAACTCCGTGTCGTGGATCTCACGCAACCCTTGAGCCCGGAATCTCCTTTACTGGTTTTACCCGAGCCTTGGGCCAATACGCCCCGCTTTCGAATGTGGGAACTCTCACGATATGACGAGCGCGGTCCGGCATGGTACTGGAATGCCTTTGAAACCGGCGAGCATACGGGAACACACTTCGACGCGCCGGTCCACTGGGTGAGTGGAAAGGATTTGCCGGACAACACGGTCGACCGGATCCCGGTGAATCGATTTGTTGGACCAGCCTGTGTGATCGACGTGGCGGCTGAAGTGGAAAGCGACGCGGACTACTTGTTAACTCCCGACGGCATCAAAGTGTGGGAGAGAGAGCACGGCCGGATTCCCGCGGGAGCGTGGGTGTTGTTGCGCACCGGTTGGTCAAAGCGCCCCGTGAAACGGGGCACCAACTCATCCATGAAAGACGCCCCTCATACACCGGGATGGTCGACCGCCTGCTCAAAACTCCTCGCTCATGAACGCAATATTCTGGGTGTGGGAGTGGAAACTCTTGGAACTGATGCAGGTCAAGCCGCCGGCTTCGATCCGCCGTTCTCCAATCATTATTTCATGCACGGGAGCGGCAAATTCGGATTGGCCAGTCTGTGCAACCTCGACCAATTACCATCCATCGGCGCCGTCGTGATTGCCGCTCCGTTGAAGATCGTTAATGGATCCGGCAGCCCGCTCCGGGTCATCGCGATCGTTCCGACCGACCTCGCCCATGAGTGAACGGCAGGGTGACATACACATCTCGCCTCATGCGATCTGTGCGATGATGGACCAACCGGCCCGGATTCATTCATGTGAAGCGTTCCCTAAGTAGGTCCGCCCCACTTCCCAAAGTGCGGGTTGTGTGCGCCCCCCGGTCCCTTCTTCCCTTTCTTTACCCCTCTGTGGTACCTCGCTCTTCAGAATCGGCTACTTCCTACCCAGGAACCGGATTCGAGCTGTAAACACCCGGCCTTGGACACCATTGAAACTGCCAAACCCCGGGGAGTCGACGTTATTGTTAATTCCCGCGTTATTCTTATGATCGGTGATGTTATTAAAGCCGGCGCGGAGGGCCAACCGATACCCCAACAAATGAAATCGTCGTTCCACATGCATGTTCAGGGAAAAGAAATCGGGAAGGCGGTGGGAATTCGGCGACCCGACGATACGCTGATCTTGATTGACCACAGTGAACGGAAATCCTGTACGCCAGTCAAAGGAATAGAAGAGATCGAATCCCTGGATGAGCGGATATCCTCCCCAGGAAAGGAACCGGTTGGGAGAGTCCCAGGGCAAGGGGCCTCCGGCCTGCAGGGCGAAAATGGGATTATCCAGGTTGAAATCTACCACCGCATTCGAACGAGCTGCCGACCGGGTGTAAGAGGCGAGGAAAGGATAACTCCCCTTGAACGTGTGCCGGACATTAATTTGGAACTCATCAAAATGGTCGTGACCGATGTTTGTCAATAAAAACTGGCCGCCTGGTTCCCCGCCTGCGCCGGCTCCTGAATTGATAAAGGTGAAACCCCGCGTTCCCCTTCTTTCAATAAAATGCAAATCCAGGTATACAGAATGAGGAAGGGTGCGCTCCAGTCCCAAACTCCAATTGAGGAATCGCGGCGACTTCAGGGTCTGCTGGTTGACTTGAAATGCGGTGACAACGGGAGGTCCGAGTGTCGTCGTTCCATCGTTGGCGAACGCCTGATCGGTCCGCTGCCCCGCCAGGGGACGGGAAAAAAAATCCAGATTCGTGGCATCGTAATAAATCCCGATGCCGGCGGACAATTTCGTCTGGCCATCCGCCGTCAACAAATAGGTCGACGCGAGCCGCGGAGAAATCAGCACATCACGAATGATCTGATCCCAGTCCTGACGAATCCCTATTTCGAGCAGGAATCGATCTGAAACTGACCATCGATCCTGCGCGTAGCCCGTGAACTCGGAATTGGTTATTCCGAACCTCGGGTCGCCTCCAAAAGTAATCAGGCGTGCGAGGGTTCCATCCTCGCGCACGATGAAGATGGGCCGGCGTTCCAAGGTCTGCCGGAAGGCGACATGGTCAATCTCCGTCCCGACCTTGAATTCGTGCCGCCCATGCCAATGTCCCGGCGGCAGGGTTAAGTTGGCGAGCCATTCATAGCGTCGTGCCCTTCCATGATCCGTCTGAAAAAAGTTTCCACTGGCCCCTTCCGGGTGAAGCAGGAAAGGCAAGCCTCCCGCGAGAGGCCGATTATCGGTTCGGAACTGGCTGACCGCCATTCCCAGCTCCAGCAACAAACCGCCCGGGAGGTAGATCTGGTCTTTTATGGTGGCGAGGTAGGCCGATCGCCGCTGGTCAACCGTCGAGGGCAGCGGATTGGAGAGGGACAAGCCGAAGTTGGGGGAGCGAAACTCATTGATGAGGACGCTGGCGGTGAGGATATTCGAGGCGGTCAAGTTGATTTGCGCCTTGGCAAGATTGCTCCAACGCCAGACGTGTGTGCGATCAGCGCCCGCGGGGAGCTCGTTGATGATCTTCAAGTCGTACTCGCCATCGACGGCGTCATAAAACCAGGCCTTCCCCTTGTTCAGCGGACCGGAAAAAGTGACTCGAGGCGTCCACTCGTTGAAGTTCAATCCCTTGCGATTCTGAATCGACGGGATAAAGTTAGTGGCCGCGAAACGGAAGTGATCATCTCCCATCCCCGTGATCAGGCTCAAAACCGCTCCCGAGCCCTTCCCGAACTCGGCGGGAATGCGGCTGTCCAGAATACTGACCGATCGGACAGCATCGGCGTTGACCTGCAAATCCAGCAGACCCGTGACGGGATGGGTGATGTTAAACCCGTCAAGTAGATCAAAGATCTGGTAGGTGGCCGCTCCATTCACGTGAATCTGCGCCGCGGCATCCGACAGGACTCCCGGGATCAGCGGGAGCGCCTGACGGATGTCGCGAGTCGTGGGATAAGGGAGATTGATGATGTCCTGACCACTGAGGCCCTGGCTGTTTGTCGTCTTCTCGGGATCAATGATCGGTGGAGTGTAATCAACATTCATCACCTCGTGCAATTCCTGCAGGTGATTGAGTGTGATCTCCACTTTCTGGGTTTCGCCCACACGGGGTTCATCGGAGGTGACGACATAGAATCCCTCCTTTTCCACGCGGAGTTGATAAAGGCCCGGTGATAGATTCGAAAACTCGAACCGGCCGGTGTGATCCGTTTCTCCCTGGATGATCCTCTTGCTTTCTTTAGAGGTGAGAGTCAATTTGGCTGAAGACGCGGGGATTCCATTCTCATCGGCTACGGTCACCAGGAGCTTCTGATCTGCGGGCTTGGGGCGCTCAGGCGTTGGGGACAGGGGATTTTGATGGGCGTCCGTGGGAACCGATCGGCCGGAAGCCTGCCCCCCCGGGGAGGGGAGGAACACCGACTCAGCGAACGACATCGAAGACAAAATGGCAGAAAGGAGAACAAGGAGGGCAGCTTGAAGTGAGAAGCACCAAGCCAAGGAGCGCTGACTGGCCCTCATGAAGCGACCTTGTCCCTGAATCCCCCTGGGTCTGATGTTTAACGAGCACACGATCTTGTTGAACCTGTTGTAATTCCTGTTGCGGACGAGATCGCGATCCTCAAAGGCCTCTATGAGGTTGTCTATGGAGCACCTCAATTCCTCGACGTGTCCACCGACCTCCCCTTTCCGGCTCTTCAACCAATCCATCGGTTTCCTCTTCCCGGCGCGAACTGGACCCAGGGAGACGAGGTCTGCTTCCCTCTTAAGGAGTGGATTCAATCTCTTTTGCCGGGTTCACGGTTACCCCGATGTGGCGGGGTGGAGCTGAATCGCGCAATTCAGATCAACGGACTTCTCTCATCTTGAGATGCAGAAACATGAGTTCTTGTTGCGAACGGCTTTCCGCGTGAGGTTGCGAGCCTCATCCCGACTTGACATTTCGGCGGTGGAAACCCGAGGCGCCGTCCGGGATGGGAGGAGCCTCCTCCCCGATTTGAAGATTCCCAAGCCCATCGGTCGCCCTCACGACGAGGGCGTGATTGCCCTTGCGGGCCGGCGTCCACTCCTTGTGCCACAGCACCCAGGAAAATGGTGAAAGACCCGGCTTTATCTCTGCCTGCTCCCATGTCTCTCCTCCATCGTTAGAAACTTCGACGGTCTTGACCCCCCGATCGCCCGCAAAGGCAATTCCAGCGAGGATCGTTTTCCCCTGGAATACTTTTCGCGGAACATCGATGCGCGACATGGTCTTGTATTCCGCCTTGTCATCCCAGCCGCGCGCCTGCCAGTAACCTTTGAAATCGTAGTCGACTGCCTCAATTCGGGTAATCCATTTGACATTTTTCATGCCATAGATCGCGGGGACAATCAATCGAAGAGGAAACCCGTGGATCGCATTGAGAGGCTCTCCGTTCATGGCGTAAGCGAGAATCGTCCCCTCCTGCAGGGCCCGATCCAGCGGAATGGAATCCGAGTAGTGGTCGCTTGCATGAAGAACTATCTTGAGAACCCCTGGTTTCAGATGTGCTCTTTCAAGGACATCCTTGAGTTTCACCCCGCGCCATAGGGCATTGTCGATGAGGGGGCCTCCCACCGTATTGCTGATGCATTCGAGCGTCGCGTACTGCTCGATGGCAGGCAACCCCTCAATGTCTGCATAGCTCAGCGTCAGTGTATTTTCAACAAGCCCGGCGACCTCGAGCTTCCAGGAATGGGCTTCGACATGGGGATCGAAGGCATTCTTGGAGACCTGGTAGAAATCGGCGGTCGGGGAAACCTCACGCGCAAGCCCGTCGATATTCGGAAAAACCCCACTCCCGCCGGTGATCAATCCTGTCGTACTTTGTCGCAACCACATCCACAATGGGCGTGCGATGATGTCATAAATCCCTGCAATGACGAGAGTGTAGCCCAAGCCGGTCATCACTTGGCGGCGGGATAACCATCGCTCACTCGCATGGCTGAGCCAAGTGCTCTTCCCTGTCTGCCCCAGGAAAAGTCCACCAAAGAATCCTATGAAAGAACCATAGCACGCGTAGACGAAAAGAAGCCAAGCAGAAACCGGGACCATACCCGGGGGCGAATTCCTGCCAAAGAGACCAAAACCGAGTAAGGGCATCACCACCATCAAAGTGAAGAGCCACATAAAGAGGGCGAACAAGGCTATGTAGATCGGGCCTTGCTTCTTGTTTAGACGGAGGAAAGCTGCTGCGCCAGCTGTCATGAGCATCACGTAAATCGTGGCACACCCAATAAAGGCAAAATGTTTTGCAAAAACTCCCAGCAAACTCACGGCAAACTCGACAAGGCTGATGGGCACGACGGCAAAAAGCCGCTCCGTCATTAACTCCGGGATTGTGGGAGCGCCAAAAGCAAAGCGAGCAAGGAGGTTCAAAGCCAGGGCCAGGATTGAACTGAGCAATCCTACCTGCCATCGAATCTCCGCTTCCGAGGGGACTGATGGCTTTCTTCCCTCAAGATTGAGTTTCAATAGATCCACAAGCCTTCTTCGCTTCCCGCTGAATCTTCGTGCCGAGATGCCTGTCCTCTTCGGTCGGCCCGCGGCTCGGGGAGCCATCTCTTCGACCGGAGCACACGGCGTCATCTGGACACTGTTTCTTAGAATAAATCAGCCTACTCCAAGCGACGACAGACTTCAACCAAAAGTCAGCATGAGGTCATCTTCATTGGGATTTGATCCTCTTTCATCTTTCCGGTTGACGAGATAAGGACCACGCGGTAATCTTTTGTTCCTTCAGGATTCACGGCAAGACTTCTTTCTTGGTCCATCCATCTAGGAACATTGATGCCTTTGTCTGCAGGCAGTCGTCTGGGACCTTACGAAATCATCTCGCTTTTGGGAGCGGGTGGAATGGGTGAGGTGTATCGCGCCCGGGACACACGCCTGGGGCGCGATGTCGCTGTCAAGATCCTTCCTGTTTCGTTCACCGGTGAGGCCGACCGCCTGCGACGGTTCGAGCAGGAGGCCCGTTCAGTCGCCGCCCTGAACCATCCCAACATCCTCGCCGTCCACGACGTCGGCAGTGACAACGGATCCCCCTATCTCGTCTCAGAGCTTCTCGAAGGAAGCACCTTGCGGGAGCGAATCAAAGGGGGACCCCTGCCTTCACGAAAGGCGATCGAGTACGCGCTCCAGGTCGCGCGAGGCCTGGCAGCCGCTCACGACAAGGGCATCGTTCACCGCGATTTGAAACCCGACAACCTCTTTCTCACCAAAGATGGCCGCGTCAAGATTCTCGATTTCGGCCTGGCCAAGCTCACCCGCATTGAAAACACCAGTGGAAGCGGAGCTCAGACCTTCGCACAGGCAGACAATACCGGCACTTCGCCGGGCGTGGTGATGGGAACCATCGGATATCTTTCCCCCGAGCTCGTCCGTGGCCAGCCGGCAGATCACCGCTCCGACATTTTTTCGTTTGGGGCCATCCTGTATGAAATGCTCTCCGGAGAACGGGCTTTCAAGCATGACTCCGCGGCGGAGACCATGACCGCCATCCTGAAGGAAGATCCCCCGGACCTGGCCAAACTGAACCCGAAGATCTCGCCCGGTCTGGAGCGGATCGTTCGCCACTGTTTGGAAAAGAACCCTGAGGAGCGCTTCCAGTCGGCACGCGATTTGGCTTTTGATCTTGAATCTCTCTCCGATCTGTCGGCCTCAACCCTGGCTACCACGGCTTTGGCTCCGAAGAGGCGTCATCGCCTCCTGGGCCTCGCGCTCGCAGTTGTTGCCGCTTTTATCCTGCTTGGCATCGGATATTTTACAGGCAGACAGGGAGAGCTAAAGCCGCCGCTGTATCACCAACTCACCTTCCGCAGAGGCACCATCCGCATGGCACGATTTGCTCCTGACGGACAGACCGTTGTCTATGGCGCCGCCTGGGAAGGCTACCCCATTGAAATATTCGCCTCCCGGCCCGAGAGCCCGGAGTCACGTCTCTTAGGGCTTGCACGCACTGAGATTCTCGCGATTTCTTCTTCAGGAGAGATGGCCGTCACACTGGCTCCCCGCCTCTCCGGCCCTTACACAAGTATCGGAACTCTGGCCCGTCTGCCACTGGCAGGCGGGGCACCCCGCGAAATGTTGGAAGAAGTTCAATGGGCTGATTGGTCCCCGGACGGCACAAATCTCGCTGTGGTGCGTAATGTGGGAGGGCATAATCGTCTTGAGTTTCCCATCGGAAAGGTGCTTTACGAAACCAACGGATGGATCAGCCACCCTCGAATCTCGCCCCAGGGAGACCGCGTTGCCTTCCTCGATCATCCTCAACCCGGGGATGATGGGGGTCTGGTCTCGGTCGTTGACCTTGAAGGCCACAAGCAAGCCCTTTCCGTTGGACAAATCAGCACTCAAGGCCTGGCCTGGTCCGCCAAGGGTACGGAAATTTGGTTTACCGCAACACGGCAAGGGAGTGCGCGTGCGGTCTTTGCCATCAGTCTGTCCGGACGCGAACGGCTGGTTGCGCGAATGCCCGGAACATTGACGCTTCAGGATATCTACAAAGACGGGCGTGTACTATTGGCGCGAGACAGCTGGCGCCGGGAACTCAAAGGCCTCCCTGCTGGTGAAACGAATGAACGCGATCTCTCCTGGCTCGATTACTCCTATCCTGCATCCCTCTCCGCAGACGGGAAAACACTTCTGTTTGACGAAGAGGGCGAAGGTGGGGGCTGGACTTACGCTGTCTATCTCCGCAAGACTGACGGGTCTCCCGCGATCCGCCTGGGACCAGGTCAGGCTATGGCATTGTCCCCTGACGAGAAGTGGGTGATTTCACTTCCTTCGAGTTCAGGCGGACAGTTTGTTCTTTTGCCGACCAAGGCGGGGGAGTCAAAACCTTTGACCAATGATTCCATCAATCATATTTGGGCACGCTGGTTCCCGGATAACAAGCGATTCCTCTTCTCCGGAAATGAACCCAATCAGGGTGTTCGGCTCTTTGTTCAGGACATGGCGGGTGGAAAGCCGCGGGGTATCACGCCGGAAGGAATCGATAGTTCAGCCTTTACTCTTTCTCCTGATGGAGGGCTCGTTGCGGGGATCGGTCCAGACCAAAGAGGCTATCTCTATCCCGTTGCCGGCGGTGAGCCGCGACCGATATCCGGGCTTGAACCCGGTGAAGAGCCCATCAGTTGGGCGGCCGATGGTCGCTCTTTGTTTATCTATCGTCCGGGAGACCTGCCTGCCAAGGTTTACCGGCTCGAGCTCGGCACTGGTCGAAGAACTCTATTGCAGAAGCTCATGCCCTCCGATCCCGCCGGGGTGAATCACATTGGCCCCATTGTCCTGACGCCCGACGGAAAAACCTATGTCTACGGCTATCACCGCACCTTGACCGACCTGTACCTTGTAGAAGGATTGAAGTGAAGGACAAAGACGGGGTGCCGCATACCCCGATCTATCGGGGTGTGCGAACAAGAGTCGAACGAGCTTCACAGACTTGTCGCACGACGGGAGCCTCGTCCCGCATTTCTTGCCGAAGGGCGAGGTTGGGGTCGGAATGAAAGAAAAGCGCAAAGCCCCGCCTGGCGGGGCGAAGGATCTTTGGCACACTGCGTCAGCCGTGGGAGAGCGCTAGTACAAAGACAACAAGCCCCGTCGGGGGCGACTGTCCGCTCCAGTGGACGAGGTATGCGCCACCCGGCCATTTTGAACTTTCATTGATCTCAGAGGGAACCACAACAATGCCCGTTGCTTCAGGCACCATCATTGGTCCTTATGAAATCCTTTCCACCCTTGGGGCCGGGGGCATGGGAGAGGTTTACCGGGCCCGAGATTCGCGATTGAATCGTGATGTCGCCATCAAGATCCTTCCCGCTTCGTTCTCGAACGATCCCGACCGCCTCCGCCGATTCGAAGGAGAAGCCCGGGCCGTTGCGGCGCTCAGCCACCCGAACATCCTCGCTATTTTCGATACTGGCTCGTACGAGAACAGCCCGTACCTTGTCTCTGAATTGCTGGAAGGACAAACCCTGCGGGAACGCATCGCCAATGGCGCGCTTCCGTCCCGCAAGGCCGTTGAATACAGCTTACAGGCCGCTCACGGCCTCGCCGCGGCTCATGAAAAAGGTATCGTTCACCGCGATCTAAAACCCGACAATTTATTCCTCACCAAGGATGGGCGTGTAAAAATACTCGACTTTGGATTGGCGAAACTGACTCGGCCAGAGGCGTCCCCTGTCAGCGGCACCCACACCATCGCAGGAGTAGACAGCAATCTCACTTCGCCCGGGATGGTCATCGGCACGCTCGGCTACATTGCTCCGGAACAAGTACGTGGACAGCCTGCCGACCATCGCTCCGATATTTTTTCATTTGGAGCCATCCTGTATGAGATGCTGTCCGGGCAGCGCGCCTTCAAGCATGACTCCGCGCCTGAAACCCTGACTGCAATCCTGAAAGAGGATCCTCCGGACCTGACACGGTTGGACCAGAAGATCTCGCCCGGGCTGGAGCGGATCGTGCGACACTGCCTGGAGAAAAACCCGGAAGAGCGCTTCCAATCGGCCCGTGATCTGGCGTTTGGACTGGACTCTCTTTCCAACCTATCCGGGCTGAGCACTCCCGCCCTCGAAATCGCTCCGAGAAAACGCTACCAGGTTCTTGTTCCCTGGATTTTGCCGCTGCTGGCACTGCTCATTGTGTTGAGCACTGGATTCCTGAAGTGGAACCGTGCGGAGGCAACACAACCCCTGTATCACCAACTCACTTTTCGTCGCGGCAACTTACACATGGCGCGATTTGCACCCGACGGACAAACTGTTGTTTACGGTGCGGCCTGGGAGGGAAACCCCATCGAAATTTTCACCACCCGCCCCGAGAGTCCCGAATCGCGATCTCTGGGGTTGAACCGCGCGGAGATCCTCGGAATTTCTCCAGGCGGCGAGATGGCACTTCTCTTGAACAGTCGTCCCGCCGGCACGTGGACCAATAGCGGCACACTGGCCCGGGCACCGCTCGCCGGGATGGCGCCTCGAGAAATTCTTGAAAACGTGCAGGGGGCGGAGTGGGATCCCAAGGGCGCCAATCTCGTCGCAATCCGCGACATCATGGGGCGCAACCGTTTGGAGTATCCCATTGGTAAGGTACTTTACGAAACCGGGGGCTGGACCAGCTATCCACGGGTTTCCGCGCGAGGCGACCTGATTGCCTTCCTCGATCATCCTTTGCAAGGAGACGATGGCGGGTCGGTCGCTGTGGTGGACCTGTCGGGAATGAAAAAAAAGATTTCAAGCAATTGGGGCAGCATGGAAGGCTTGGCCTGGTCTCCCACGGGGGATGAGATTTGGTTCACGGCAAATAAGGCGGGAGGTGATCGCGCCCTTTACGCCGTGATGCTTTCGTCTGGACAGGAACGGCTCGTCGCCCGGGTTCCCGGCGCCTTGGTGATACAAGACATCTGGCGCGACGGTCGCGTGCTCATGACCCGGAACAATGAGCGGCGGGGGATGATCGGCCTTTCCGCCGGCGAATCGAAGGACCGGGATTTATCCTGGCTCGACTGGTCTCGTCCCGCAGGGATTTCCGCGGATGGCAAGACCGTCCTCTTCTCTGAGGAAGGAGAAGGCGGCGGCGCCAGTTACTCCGTCTGCATTCGTAAAATGGATGGGACTCCTGCGACCCGGCTGGGCGAGGGCACCGGACTGGCGTTGTCACCCGATGGAGCCTGGGTGCTCGCCACTCGCGCCGATTCGGTCGGACAACTTACGCTCCTTCCCACCAAGGCAGGAGAAGCAAGGATCCTGTCACAGGACCTGTTGAATCATATCCGGGCCATTTGGTTTCCGGATGGAAGCCGCTTTATTTTTTCAGGAAACGAACCGGGTCGTGGTGTGCGGCTTTACGTTCAAGGGGTCGACGGGAAGAAACCGCAACCCATCACGCCGGAAGGAACGAACGCCTTTTCGTTTTCGCTTTCCCAGGACGGCAAGACGGTGGCTGCCGTGGGTCCCGACCAGAAAGGATATCTCTTCCCCATCGAGGGTGGCCAGCCCCGCCTCATCCCGGCCCTGGCGGCCGACGAACTGCCTATCTCCTGGAGTGCCGATGGCCGCGCCCTGTTGATTTACCGTCTCGGAGAATTGCCCGCCAAGGTTTATCGCCTGGAATTGAGCAACGGACAAAAATCCGTCTTGAAGGAGCTCCTGCCCGCCGATTCTGCCGGCATCAACGTCATCGGTCCCATCTTTGTTACACCTGACGGCAAGAACTTCATCTACGGCTACATTCGCAGCCTCTCCGACCTCTACCTCGTGGAAGGATTGAAATGAGGTCCATGCATGGGAGAGTGGCGTGGGACATTCAATATTGAATTCCGTCGAGCGAGGAGTTTGTATGCAGTGAGGATAAGCAACTGTCCCGGAGATGCTTTTGGTTTTGTGACAGCAGGAATCCCCGCCGCTGACACCATGAGAGATAGATCAAAAGACCTCTTTGGGGGACTTGCCTTCAGATTTTCTTCGTTTTCCACCGGCCACGTTTAAACAAGAAGGTGCTCGCGGCGGCGATACCGGCCTCGGACACCAAGATAGCAATATACACACCCAGCGCTTCCATTCTTGCATGGACCGCCAGGACATAAGCCAGCGGTATCTCCACGACCCAGTATCCAAAAAAGTTCACCAGCATGGGCGTCCGGGTGTCTCCCGCACCGTTAAACGCCTGGAGCATCACCATGGCATAAGCGTACGCCACGTTGCCATAACTCAGGATGCGCAGACAGCTCACCGCCTGGGGCACAACAGCCGCTTCTCGCGTGAAGAGCCTGATGACGTGGGTGTCGAATACCAGGAAGACCACGCCGATGGCGCCGAGAAAGAGCATGGTATAAAAGCTCGTGACCCAAACCGCTTTCTCCGACCGGTCCGGCCGCTGCGCTCCCAGATTCTGGCCGACCAGTGTTGCGGCGGCGTTGCTCAAGCCCCAGGCCGGGAGAATCGCGAAAACAATGATCCGGATGCCAATCGTGTATCCGGCGACGGCGGCACTGCCGAACAAACTGATGATGCGCACCAGCACGATCCAGCTCGATTGCGCGATCATGAATTGCACGATTCCAGCAACAGAAACGCGGAGAAGGCGAAGCATCACGGCGAGGTTCAATCGAAGGTGCCGGGCGAAAATCCGGAGATGCTCAGTGCCCCGCTTCATCAGAAAGAACTGATACACCACCCCGCAACTTCTGCCCGTCAAGGTGGCCACCGCGGCCCCCGTCACCCCCAGCCGGGGAAAGGGCCCCAGGCCGAAGATCAGACAGGGATCCAGGATCAGGTTCAACACATTAGAGACGAAGAGGACTCGCATGGCCACGGCCGCATCCCCGGCGCCGCGGAAGACCGCATTGTTTAAGAATAGCAGCACGACGATGCCGCATCCGCCCAGCACGACCCGGGCATAGCCAGAGCCCAACGCCACGATCTCGCGTGATGCGCCCATCAAGTGCAGCAGCTTCCCCGCCATGAACCAGCACGGGATCCCAATCACCGCACAAAAGACTATGCCGAGAGCGATGGCTTGCACCGCCGCCACGGCCGCTCCCTCGCGGTCTTTTTCCCCCGTACGACGCGCCACCATGGCCGTGGTGGAAAGACTCAGACCAATGCCCACCGCAAACACCAGTGTTAGGATCGACTCGGTCAGGCCTACCGTGGCCACAGCGTTGGAGCCCAGGTGCGCCACCCAGAAAACATCCACCACCGCGAAAAGCGACTCGAGCAACATCTCCAAGACCATCGGAATGGAAAGTAAGAGAATGGCGCGATTGAGACTTCCCGTCGTGTAGTCGCGGTGTGTTCCCCGGAGCGCTTCTTTAATCGAGAGCCAGAGCGGGAGCGGCTGCGAAGTTTGATTCTCAATATTCATTCAGTTCCCCGGCGTCAACGAGGACGCCAATTCGTGGACCCAATCGAAGTCCAGAGGTTTCGTTTATGTTATGGAGCTCAGGAGTATGGGGAGGGGCGGAGAAAAAAGCGTCGCGCGGCTGACCTTCTCGCAGCAGCCGAGCCGTTCCTTCTCAGCCTTCTAGATGCGGGTCATTTTCATGGGCGAACTCGCTCTCAAAATCAATTGACCTACGTGTCGTTTATACTCAACGGGTACCGGCAATATACCCTGGATCCTGGAAAATGGGAAGGGGTAATGCAGGTTGGGGGCAAGTCGATTTGGACTGTTGGCCAAATCGTTTCGCCGGGTGGGGGCATCCGGCTTTCAAGGCAAATTCATTACCACTCCCATTGAAAAGTCGGCGTCTCAAAGCAGGCCGACGCGCATACCCTGAAATAGCGTGGAGACTCAGACGAGCCACGGTTATATGCCCACTGACAAGCGGATCGCCCAGACCGCCGATGTATGGGCATTCCTGGCACGTAACCTCGAGGTGAAAGAGCCGTCCGCCAATTTGTGGAATGACAACGGGCGCTCGACAATGGAGAAGTTCGAATCGTAGCTTTTATTTGTCGTGACATAACGAAGGCCCGGCCCGCAGACGAAGGAACCGTCGCCAAGATTCTTCGAGAAATAGTGTGTCCACTGGAGGATCGGGGAGAGCCCCTCCGGGTCGTACCGATAGCCTATTCTCTCGTTCACGAGGTTGAAAATGTAGGAAGGATGTCCATCGGAGGCAGGAAGATACCATGCCGGATGTTCGTCCG
This sequence comes from Terriglobia bacterium, assembly GCA_041494885.1. Classification (GTDB taxonomy): domain Bacteria; phylum Acidobacteriota; class Terriglobia; order JAIQFV01; family JAIQFV01; genus JAIQFV01. The sequence continues at coordinate 192,689 of JBGQBO010000003.1, read as the reverse complement.
GGGTTTGATCAGCTCCTTTGAGCGGATAATCGCAGGGAGTCACATGGGAGGCGAATGGTCGCGCCAAATCAAACTGATTGAAAGTGGTGGGGTCGCCACCCCTTCTCGCAGGAGAGGTGGATGAAGACAGAACATCACCCTTGGACACCTCTACCGCAATATATACACGGGAGAGATCAAGTGAAGAAATGGGTGGAAAGTCGGACCATTGCACAAAAACCTGGAAATAGTAGAAACCGGTGCTGTTTGACGATTGCATGATTGGATCCCCTGCGGGTTCCAATCTTGCGAAATGACGACGTTGGCTGTCGTTGGCGTACGCGAGCACCTTGCTATACGCCTCTGTGGCGAACACCTCGCTGGAGACTCCGGGCGCAGACTGCCATTGGCGCACGAACAGCCGGCGAAGCTGATCGCGGTAGGCACTTTGTCGGGCCTCCCAAACAGCGCAGTCCTCAGTTCCAGCTCTTTTTTTCCTAACATCGTAGCTCTCACAAGTGGCGTAACCGAATTGATTTCCCCAGCCGATCTCAGGCATTTCCACATCTTTGGATCCTGCCAACCACACCTCCACATGATCGCGAGTGTGAAATTCCAACGGAAACCGTGCCCACTGTGGACGATCAACATTGACTTTGCCCATGATGAGGATTCCCGCATCGCTTTCCTGAAACCACACCTTTCCACCTGGTCCTCCATGAACGGGGTGCAGATCGAGCGCATCCGCTGGCTCTGACAATAGTGCGAATGTTCCCCGCTGAAATTGGGATTGCGTATACGGGATCGTTTCGGCAGAAGCGCTGAAGGAATACAGCAGCGCCAGGATGAGAGTGATCAGAGTTGTCCGATACCACTTAAACCATGGCGAATGGATTCGCAACACTACGAGATCTTTCTCCATTAAGGAATACACTGATGTGGCGCTCCTCAGAACAGGTTCACTAAGAGGTACTGAATCTCCCCGATCCGCGATCACCACAACCTATCTCTTGTGCCACGAACTGGAGACGCCGGTCAAGCGTCCAGAGCGGCAACCTTGACAAGAGCGCGGAGGCCAACAGGTGAACATCGACAAAACCAATCCCCCGGCCATCCAAATGGCGCCTCTCGACTACTTCAAGAAATTCCTCATCATCGATCATTGGCACTTGAGGAAGGCTCTGCAACAAGGTCAATATCTCGCCTCGGTTATGGAGATGACCACAGGCCAGTTCCCCAATAACGAAGGGGTGGCAGGCCACTTCGGCATCGTTGAGTAGTGCGCTCAAACGAGTGTCGCCAATGCGCAGATGCCTCACCCAGACCGATGTATCGACGAGGATCATGGGTCTTGCAGGCGCCTTCGGGGAATATAAGAAAGCTTCTTTTCCGTGCCGGCAAGCGCCGCCAGTCGCCGGCTGCTTTCCCGGGCAATGAGGGCCTCCAGTCCCAGCCTGACGAGCTGGGTTTTCTCCTTCACTGCCGTCAGGCGCGAGGCTCGCGCCAACAAGCTATCATCGATGTTCAAGGTTGTACGCATGCATATTAATATGCATGAATCATACATATATGTCAATAGTCGATTCGATCTTCGAAGCTTCGCCCGAAACAGAGATCCTGTGAGGGACCGGCATCCCTCCCCAGGACGTTGGGGACAGACACCTTGGCTTCAGATACCCTCGTCGGTGCGTAGCGACAAGGTGTCTGCCCCCTCGCTTCCGGTTTGTTCTTTCGCTAGGGATGTCTAGTGGATTATCGTCTAGCCGGGGGCGAGAATGGATTTGACAGGGGTCTTCAAAATCTCTATCTTCGCTGCGTCGATCAGCAGCGGTTTCTCAATAACGGGGACACACACGTAGATTTTGGAAATCCTCTACGGTGAGGAGTAGGAAGGTGTTTGTCCCTGTCCTTAAGCGGGTGCTCCTCCTCAACTGGCACTCCTCTTGATGGTGGAGGATCTCGAAAACCCCAACCTTCTATGGAACTGAAATCCAGCCACCGCTTGCAATTTGCCGGCCTCGTCCTATTGATCCTCGTTGCCTTCTCTTATCAAACACGCAACGCATGGGACACACTCCAATCTCTCTTCGCCAATTCGAATGCTGTCTCCAGCCCTTTCGAATTGGCGCCTGTGAGTTTCTTTGTGGCGAGCGTACGCCCGGAGGCGAAGGGGGCGGGACTGGACGTGGGCGCCCGCATCCTGGCCATCAATGGACGCACATTCACCGGCGAAGCCGTGTTACAGAGGGCGCTGCAAAGATCTTCCGCCGGAAATGTGATGACGGTCGAATTCCAGAAGGGGTCCGGAAGGCGAACTGCAGGGATTGTCCTTCCTCCAAGATCCAAAACCTCTATGAGCATCGGCACCTGGTTGATGAGCCTCCTCATCGAGGTGGCCACACCCTTGCTTTGCTTGCTGCTGGGATTCGGAGTGGCTGCGGTGAGACCGCGCGACCCCCTGGCCTGGCTCCTGTTGGGATTACTCATGAGCTTCAGCCAGATGACGAGTTTCTCTCCCGCGGGGAATATCATCGCGTGGGGAGACAGGATGCGCGAAGGGGCCATCGTATATCACACCATATTGGCCACGAGCTGGCCGTTCTGGATGATGCTGTTTGGAATCTATTTCCCGCAGGCACTTCCATTTGAAAAGAGCCGCCCTTGGATCAAATGGTTGTTGATTGTCCCGCTCGCTGCCAATTCCCTGGCCCGGGCCATTATCGATGTGGGAGCCTCTGAAAATATCGCCGCTGTTGCCAGCATCAATCGGTTCTATGAGCATCTCGGAGCGATTCCGTTCATCCTGACTTCGGTCGCCATTGGTGTCTTCTTTTTTTGTCTCGGCTACAAGGGCGGGGTCGCCTCAACCGCTGATGGACGCCGCCGCCTGGCCCTGTTCCGTTGGGGCGCCAGCATCAGCCTGGGACCGATTTTTCTCCTCCTTGTCGCCGGCCTCATCCGGCACAAGGATCCCTTCGTCGGATTTTCTCCGTGGCTCGCGCTCCCCTCCATCCTTCTCCTCTTCCTCTTCCCTGTCACGCTGGCGTACGTGATCGTGGTTCAGCGGGCGTTGGATGTGCGCGTTGTGGTCCGCCAGGGCTTGCAGTACGCCCTCGCCACTCGGGGCATCCTGGTCCTGCAGGTCCTCGCGAGCTTTGCGGTCATCCTGGTGTCGGTGACCCTGGCGTCCGACCCCCTGACGAACCGGCCACAGAAGATCACAAAAATTGCCATTGGGATCCTTGTGATCTTTCTCATGCGCCGCCTTGCCGATCGCCTCCGTGCATGGACGGATCGCCGGTTTTTCCGCGAGGTCTACAATGCCGAGAAGATCCTGACGGATTTGGGCGAGAATGTGCGTTCGTTGGTGGAGACGGGACCATTGATTGAAACCGTGTCGAAGAGCATTTCCGAAACGCTGCATGTGCCTCGAGTGGCCGTGCTGCTGCGGGGTGGCGGCTATTACACTCCTGCGTATGCACTGGGTTTCGGCAATTCACCGCCTGTCTCAATCCCTGAACACGCCGCCACCATTGAACATCTATGCCAGGCCAGGGAGCCTCAGCGAGTTTATATGGATGATCCGAATTCCTGGGTCAGTCATGAGTCCATCACCCGGGAGGAGCACGATCAACTCGGGCAATTGCAGGCACAGCTCCTGCTGCCACTGGCCGTGAAAGAAAATCTGCTCGGGTTCATGACCCTTGGACCAAAGCTCTCGGAAGAGCCTTTCTCGAATTCTGACCTGCGATTGTTGCGTTCAGTGGCGACTCAGACCGCCCTGGCGCTGGAGAACAGTCATTTGACGGCCACAGTGGCGGCTGAAATGGCGCGACGCGAGAAGATGAATCGGGAGTTGGAGATCGCGCGGGAGGTCCAGGAGCGCCTTTTCCCACAGGTCAATCCGGAGATCCCAGGGCTCGATTACGCGGGCAAATGCCGTCCAGCTCTGGAGGTGGGAGGAGATTACTACGACTTTCTTCTTCTGCCGAATCAGAACCTCGGCATCGCCATTGGGGATGTTTCAGGAAAAGGGATTCCGGCCGCACTCCTCATGGCCAGTCTCCAGGCCTCTCTGCGCGGACAGACCATGGCAGGGTCGATGAGTCTGTCCACCCTAATCTCCAACGTGAACCGCCTGGTTTTCGATGCGTCACCCACCAATCGTTATGCCACCTTCTTTTTTGCGCAGTATGAATCAGGCAGCCGGACCCTGACTTATGTGAATGCAGGGCACAACGCACCGATGCTGTTCCGGAACGGTCGGTCTTCCAGCCAGGTGATCCGGCTGGAAGAAGGCGGCTCTGTAATTGGTTTAATCCAGGACATGAAATACAAGCAGGCGGCCGTGACTCTGGCCCCCGGGGATTTGCTGGTGGCTTTCACCGATGGTATCAGCGAAGCTATGAATCCCCAGGAGCAGGAGTGGGGCGAGGAGAGATTGACGGAGGCCATTCAAAAATGTGAAGGATCGAGTGCCGCTGAAACCATCGACCACCTCATTCGCGAGGCCGACCGATTCTCTGCGGGAGCGGATCAGCACGACGACATGACCCTGGTGGTGATGCGGGTGGCTTAGAGGATTGCCAGTGAATGCCTTACGGCTCTCTTCCAATTGCGGATCTCGGATTGCGGAATGCGGAAGAAAAGTGTGGACCCGGCCCCCCGGTGAACAGGATCCTGTCCTTGCAGACTGATTCGGAGCCTATTAATCCCCCACCCATTTGGCCCGCTTCGGGAGCGCTCCGATTTCAAAGCTCCTGGTGCACGCCCCATCCCGGCGAACCCGCGTTGGCCCTCCACGTCACGACGAGAAGAACAGATCGGCCTAGGAATACCGGTTAATTTCGCTCCCCTGACATTAAACCTTTTTGGCCTCCAATTGTTTAAAGAACTGAAGGGAAGTTAGAAACCCAACAACAAGGAGAGCCGAACATGACCCCTAGCAAAATCTTCAGGCGCATCTTGACAGGAGGCGCCCTGGTCGCTTTGCTTTCGGTTGGAGCCTGGGCACAAACCCCGGGCCCAACCGGCAATTCCGACATCAAGCAAGACAAGCGCGACATCCGCCATGATGCGCGCGACCTCAAACAGGACCGCCACGATATCTACAAAGACAGAAAAGATATCCGGTCAGACCGGAAGGACCTCAGGCAGGATATCAAGCAGGGAGACAACAAGGCGGACATCAAAGCCGACCGGCGGGACCTCTATCGCGATCGCAAAGACTTGCGCCAGGACACCAGGGATCGGAACCGTGACGCGCGCGACCTGCACCGTGGTCGCAAGGACCTTCGTCAAGATCGACACGGACACTGATTGATCCACTCGTCCTCACTCCGACCGGGTCGACCCGCAGGCGTGGTTCGACCCGGTTTTTTCGTCCAAACCTCCTACTGTGCCCCTTCTTCCCCGCTTCTCCAGTGGGAGCAATTTCCCTTCCTTTCCACCCCCTGAATCCTCATTTCAAAGACTCCAGGATGTTCTGAAACGATTCGCCTGGGAGGGGGGATTTTTATTATTTTCGGCACTTGATATTTTTCTCGGGTTGGCATATAAAGACTCCGAAATCCAGCAATTTCCAAATGGATGGTTCCCTAACAAACGGAGTCGACTTCTTCGGCTTGCACATCGATTCAGGGATGCCTTGTGCCGAGCAAGCCTAACAGCGAGGAGTCCGAACGTTCGTTCAAAAAGCACACCGACTTGATGGAACTTGAGATTCGATCGAAGCGGGTCAGTCCCGGTCAATCTCTGAAATCTCTAGTCGCGCAAAATCTCTGACCCTTGGTGCAAGGGCCAGGTTCGGAAACAAAAAACGGGAAGTTCAACCTTGGGGAGGAAACCATGCGCAACACCTTTTCACAGGCCATGAGGCTATGGCTAACAGGTAGCATCCTTTGTCTGGTGATTACTCTGGTATTCGCTTCGAGCCTGTGTGCCCAATCATCAATTACCACAGGAGTCATCCAGGGGACGGTGACGGATCCGTCCGGTGCCGTTGTCCCGGGTACCAGCATTGAAGTCAAAAATCTGGACACCAACCTGACAAAAAACGCTTCGTCCGACAGTGACGGTCGATTTGTTTTTCTACAGTTGCCCCCCGGGCGTTACGCCCTGACGGCATCGAAACAGGGGTTTGCCACCTTGGTGCAGGAGAACTTCAATCTCACGGTGGGACAAGCAATCACCTTGGATTTATCCATGAAGGTCTCTCAGCAACAGGAACGCATTACCGTTACCGCCACCCCCACGATTGAAACAACGGAAACGGTGTCCGCCACGACGCTGAATGAGCTTTCCGTGGAAAAAAGCCCCGTTCTGGGCCGAAAATTTGAGGATCTCTTGACCCTGACGCCTGGAGTCAGCATCACCCAGGGCCCTGATGGTGACGAGATCAATTTCAACGGCCAGCGAGGCATATTTAACAACATCAGCCTGGATGGGGGAGATTACAACAACGGCTTTTTCGGAGAACAGTTGGGGGGACAGCGTGCTGCCATTGATATCACGCTGGAGGCCGTCAAGGAATTTCAAGTGGTGGCAGCGGGCGCCAATGCGGAATTTGGACGGACCGCGGGGGGTGTTGTCAACGTCATCACCAAATCAGGGACCAACCAGGTCCATGGAAGCCTATTTCACTTTCAACGTCTCGAAGCCTTGACCGCGGATACTTCCGATGGCAAGGGGCTGGATGGTTTCAAACGCGAGCAATTCGGCGGTACGATTGGCGGACCCATCAAGAAGGACAAGGTTTTTATCTTTGGCGCGTTCGAACAAATCCTCGAAAACCTCACGCGAACCAACTTGAGCCAACAGCTTGGCCCCACCGCCTGCCCGGTGGCTGCCCCTGTCGTCGGGACCAATGATGCGACTATCTCGAGCAATGCGGACTGCCAGCGCCTCGCGTTGACCAATTTCTTTCAAACCAAGTTCAACCAGGCTGAAGGCAACCCGGTGCCTCACACCATTCGAAACTCCAACGCATTGGGCAAGTTGGATTGGAACATTAACCCCTCGAACCAGTTGTCAGCCTCGTACAACTTTGACTACTCCAAGAATACCAACCAGACCTTTGATGTTCCGACTTACGGGAACTCTGCCAACGGCATCGAAGGACCTTCCAAAATACAGACCATCAACGGCAACCTGTTCACCACGGTCTCGCAAACCAAGCTTAATGAATTCCATTTCGGCTATTCTCGAGAGAACCGACCGCGGAATGCGATCCCTTCTGCCGTTCCAGACACGGCCATAGGTTTTGACCCATCCTTCCGATTTGGTCAGCCATTTTTCCTGGAACCCAACGTCGACGAATTGTTTTATCGGACCGACATCCGGGATAACTTTTCCATCGTTTCCGGCAAGCACACGATCAAATTGGGGGGCGAATGGCTGCACAGCCGGAACATTCAAGTGTTTCGTGGGTTTTTCACCGGTCGCTACATTTTTGACAGCGTGACCGGATTCCTTCATTACGCCTCCCCGGCGTCGCTGGGCCCGGGCTTTGGACCGACGGCCGTGGAATGCTCCAACGGGGCTTTTGTCGGTCCCACGGGAACATGTCCCGGCGGCTCAACCCCCAATGGCGGCCCACTCCTTCTCTATTTGCAGAATGCCTCTCCGAGCGGACCCACCACGGATGCAGCGGGCGCGGCGGACATGGCCAACGAAAACTACGCCCTGTTCATTCAGGACAAATGGCAGGTCCGCCCCAACTTTACCCTCAACTACGGTCTGCGATGGGAAGCTCAGATGCTCGCTCAACCAGTTATCCCTGCATCAAAAACGGCTTATGGGGTTAATTTGAGCAATCCGAGTTTCCCCTCGGATGGCACTCTGCCCAATCAAAAGAAAATGTTCCAACCGCGTGTTGGATTTGCCTGGGATCTCTTCAATAACAACAAATCCGTGCTGAGAGCAAGTTTTGGCATTTACAACGGTAACCAGAATATGTTGACGCAAGTGGGGCCGATCACCACCAACGGCGTCCAGCTGCAAGGGATCGTCGCACTGACGGGATTTAACAGCGCGGGAGGAGATCCTCCCACTTATCCGGGAAGGGTAGTCGCCCCAGTGCTGCCGCCCGGCACTTTTCCATTTCAGCCGGGTGTGACCGTCTTCAGCAAAGACTACGCCAATCCGAGAATCTACACCGCCAACTTCGCGTTCCAACAGGAGTTGATGTCCGACATAGCCGGTTACGTCGACTTTACATGGTCGAAAGGCGTTCACCTCACGCGTTTCGTCAATCCCAACGTCGGCCCTGGCCCTATACCCTTTCCCAATCTGGGCGCCATCACGGACACTCAAAGTTCATCAAAATCGCTCTACCGGGGTATTACTTTTGGCGTGCGGAAACGGTTCAGTCGACATTATCAATTGGACGCGAACTACACCTACTCAAGGGACTACGATGATGATTCCAACGAACGCGATCCATTCACCTTCCGGTATCTTGACTTCCACAACCTAGCGGCGGAGTATTCGCCCTCCGACCGTGATGAACGGAATAAGTTCAATTTGTCTCTTTATGGCGAATTGCCGGGGGGCTTACAAGGTGGAGTGCGGATGCAGGCGCACTCGGCACAGCCGATTACGCCTTCGCCACGCGTTGTCAACGGCATTGATCTTGGACGCAACAGCCTCCGCAAGGACAATGCCTTTTTCTCACTGGATTGGCGGCTGGAACGTCCTTTCAAATTCCACGAACGATATGCGTTGACCCCGATCATCGAGATGTTTAATGCTTTTAACAATGTAAACAACGTGAATCCGCTTACCACTCCCGGCCTGTTCAACTTTGACGGTTTCCTGCGACAGGGCGTGGGCGATCCCTTGCAGGTTCAGCTCGCAGTGAAGTTTACGTTCTGAAGTCCGGATGCCGATCGAGCGTTTTATGACTGAGGCAGCATTGAGACTTCCGAAGGTCCAAAGACTTCGGAAGTCTCCCCTTAAGTAAACGCGATTCATTTTGGCGTCCCCGATGATCATTATCAAGGGGCTGGTTCCGGCTGAGGATCGGCCTTTTTTTTTCGCCTAATCTTCAGCCAGTGAGCGCGTTTCGGAGAGGTCCCTTAAATTGGTCGGCTGAGAGGACAACCTGCTCGCCGTACTTTCGATGGATCTAAGAAAATCTTCTTGGACCCTCTGGAAACCAGATAGGTTCCAAATAAAACCTTTTCTTTGACCTGAGGAAGGATTGGTTGCCAAAATAGATCGTCCGATTGATCTCGACCCTCCATAATCCTTCAAGTTTGATGCCCCTCCGATTTCCCCCGTCCGCAAGCACTATATTGACAGCCGCTTTGAATTAGCAGTAGCATCTTAGCCGGGACAAAAAACCAATACATCATAGAACCTACTCCCTCAAGGGGGGGTCCTTAATGCAGTTCTTGCGAAATCCGGCGGGGGCAGGATTTCACGTTCAAAGAAACGAATACGTCGCTCTCATTCTCTTCCAACCCGGGCCCGAGTGATCCGATATGGCTGAGAAGAAAAGTGCACTCATCATCGCCAATTCTCAATACGAAGACCATGTCTTGCGGCAGTTAATCGCGCCTGCCCAGGACGCCGAGGCGCTTGCGGAGGTACTGGGGAATCCCGGTATTGGCGGCTTCGAGGTGCAGACCCTCTTGAACCAACCCTCCTATAAGGTCAGCGAGACGATCGAGGCATTCTTCGCGGATCGTAAACGGGACGACCTGCTGCTGCTCTATTTTTCAGGTCATGGGGTAAAGGACGAGGATGGACAGCTCTACTTTGCCACCAGTAACACCCAGCACAAGCTGCTCCGCTCGACCGCGGTATGGGCCAACTTTGTCAATGATGTCATGTTCCGAAGCCGCTCCCGGCGGCAGGTTCTGTTGCTGGACTGTTGTTATAGTGGCGCCTTTGCACGCGGGATGGTGGCCAAGGGGAGTAAGGATGTAGGCACGAGAGACCATTTCGAGGGACGTGGACGAGTTGTGTTGACCGCCTCCGATGCGATGCAATACTCATTTGAAGGGGGTGAAGTCCAGGGCGAGGGCGTTCGTTCCATATTCACTCAAACCCTGGTTAAAGGGCTGGAGACGGGAGAGGCAGATCTGGATGGGGACGGTCTTGTCACCCTCGACGACCTGTATGACTACATCCACGATCGCGTGACAGAGGAAATCCCCCAGCAGAGTCCGGGAAAGTGGGCCTTCGACGTTCAGGGGGAAATCGTCATTGCACGAAATCCTCATCCCCCCATCATCAAAACGGACAACCTGCCTCCAGACTTGAGGGAAGCGGTCGAGAATCCGCTGGTCGGGGTGCGGGTCGGAGCCGTGCAGGAGTTGGAGCGCCTACTCCGTGGGAGGAATAAGACTCTGGCAAATGCGGCGAAAGAGGCGTTGTTGTCCTTGAAACAGGACGACAGTCGCCAGGTTTCAACTGCCGCCGAGAAGGTCCTCGCTGCTCATGCCACACAAGAAATGCCACTCCCAATCGACACTCAATCTGCAAGATTGCAGGCAGAGGGCGAGGCGATCCGCCATGATAAGCTGTCTCTCCCGACAGTCGAGAGGGCAGAACAACAGCGAACACTCGAAGCAGCCCTGCCTAAGAGGGTACCTCTCGGAAGATCCACACAGCTCCTCGCACTGATTCGACGGACAGATTCGGAGGGCCTCCGTGCCGTGCTCGCTAAGGAGAACATCCAGTCCTTAACCGCCAGGGATGTCAATTCGAAACCATTCCAGTTAGAGTTTCCCAAGGATCAAAACGGAGTGATCCAATCTGCTGAAATCGTCTTGAGGGTCGATGCCCCGGATTTTGAGCCGAAGTCTCAAACCAGGAGACTTCTTGTGCCTCCGCGGGGCGACTCAGAGACGTGCACGTTTTTGCTTACCCCTAAAACTCCGGGTGAGCTTTTGGTCAATTTGGAGATCTTCAAGGGTGATCTTCTTGTTGCCTCGCGTGTCATCACCACAACCGCGGAATTCTTCGCCCTGGAGGTCGTCAGCGCCGCCGCAACCCTCGTCTCGATTCCTCTCATTGTTGTTGTTTATCACGCTCAAGCCGAGGGCGCTCAAGGCGCTTCCAGAGAGGTTTTGGCCGGTTCAAATTTCACCGGGGCGCCGACCCAGCCTGCCGCTGCCACGCTACTGACTTCTGAACCGGGGCCGAAAACAACCCGAATGACACCCCTCCCTCGGATCGATGAGAGAAGCCCTTTAGATCTTTCTCTTCAGGTAAAGTCCCCATATAAGCCTGGGGGATCAGGTGCCCAACCATTCGGGACACCGGTTGAACCAATGGCTCTACCCAGGGAAGCGCCAAAATTCACTCCGCTGACGAGGGCAGCTCCGCCAAGATCAAACCTCAAGATCTGGGCGTCGGTGGCAACGGCGGTCATCGTCCTCGGTGTCGGTGTCGGATACCTCAACCTCCGGCCCTCTGCAATCAGGGAAGACCCTGCAAAAAGTGCAGGTCCAGCGCCAATCGTTACTCCCCCAGCCACCGATTTAAAAGGACACACTGGGAACGAGGTTCAGCCTGGGCCCCCGAAGGCCGGCGTCGAGACAAAGATGGCTGCCGAAGTGTCTTCTGCCACTTCCCAGGGAGACGCCTACTATGAACGGGGCATCTACGGCAAGGCCATCAGCGAATACCAAAGAGGATTGAGCTTGGATCCGCAGAATGCAGAGCTCCGAGATAAATTCGAGAGGGCTCGCCGCGCCCAATCCCGGGTGGAAGGGGAAATCACTTCTGCGGGAGTGCGGGGAGATACCTTTTATGAACAAGGGGCGTACGAAAAAGCCATCGGCGAATACCAGAAAGGCTTGAGCCTGGATCCATCGAATGAAGCGCTCCAAAAAAAGATTGCACGAGCCCGCCACGCCCAGGCCGCCGAACAGAAATTCGGCCGACAGTCTCCTGCTTCCTCAAGAACAAAGAATTAGCCGTGCCGGAAGGTCAAAAAGCACTCCTTGCGCGGTCTCGTAGGCGCAGCCCTCCAAGCTGATTGGGCAACCGTTAACCGCTCCACCTCTGGGAGATTCGGAGCAGATCGCGATGCTCTTGGGCTGAGTAAAAGGAATCCAAGGACTCTTTGATGGATGAGAGGGTTGACTTATATAGTGCAGACCGCCGCTCTAAGTGGCCTCGTTGCGTAGTGGCACTCATCGCAGTAGCCTTATTGCTTGAAGTCGGACCCGTGGCCCTGCCCATTGATGCAAAGGATGCAACACACAACCCTTTCACCAAAGCGGAGGTCCTCGGATTGTTGCAAGGCGAGGTCTCACCCACAAGGGTCGCAGCGCTGGCACGAGAACGAGGCATTTCATTTGAGATCACGCCGGAAGTTGAAAACCAGTTGCGTGATGCGGGTGCCAGCCCCGATCTTCTAAAGACTCTCCGGGGGTTGGCCGCACAACTCCCGAAACCAAAACCGATCACCCCGAAGCCGCCTCCCGTCTCCAAGGAGGTCTTGATGCAGCAGCATACGGTTCGAGGAGCGGCCCTTGTTGAAGCAAAAAAATGGGATGAAGCCGTAGGGGAATTCCGGGAAGTCCTTAAACTGAACCCAAACGATCCCTTGGCGCACTACAACCTCGGGTTTTCGCTCCTCCAAAAGTCAGATTTGGACGGGGCGGTCACTGAACTTCGAGAGGCAATCCGGTTGAAGCCGACGGATGCCTCAGCACATTTTAATCTCGGTCTGGCCCTCGAATTCAAGCATGACCTGGATGGAGCCGTCGCGGAATATCGCGAAGCTGTGCGGCTGAAACCTGAGGATTTCGGCTGGCATGCCCTCTTGGGCTACCGCCTTCTAGGGCGAAAGGACTTAAATGGGGCCATGGCCGAATTTCGTGAGGCCATCCGACTGAAGCCGGATTATGCCCCCGCCCACTACGGACTTGGCCAGGTGTCTGAAGCCACCCACAACCTGGATCAGGCGATTGCCGAATACCGCAGGGCGGTGAGTTTGAAGCCAGAAGACGCCACGGGACATCTCAGTCTGGGAAATGCGCTTTATAACAAGAAGGACTGGGATGCGGCCATCTCGGAATTTCAGGAAGCAGCACGGCTCAATCCGGTTGATGCCCTGGCACTCACCAAACTTGGAAATTCATTTATCGAGAAGAGGGACTGGGATGGAGCGATTGCCGCTTACCGTAGGACGTTGCGCTTGAAAACGGATAATGCCACCGCTCACAACAACCTGGGCGTCGCACTTTACAATAAACGCGATTTGGATGGTGCGATCTCTGAATTTCGAGAGGCGATCCGTCTCAGGTCAACGGATGCTACAGCCCACAACGGTCTCTGCAATGCACTGCTGGAAAAGAAGGACAAACCGGCGGCACTGCAAGAATGTCGCACCGCCTGTGAGCTTCAACCCAATAGCAATTTCTGCGCCGATTACCAGAAACTCTCCAGCAAGAAAACCCTCAAACCTTAGTAACTCTCCACTTCACAACGAGGTGTTAAGCCGTGGGCGCCGTAAGAGACTTAGAGACGCAGGCGAGCCCTTGCTGACCCGGGGGTCGGTTTGAATCTATGACGCTTAACTCGATAACTCAGCCGATCACAGGGGTAGAGTCGCCTTCCCCTCCACTGCCATCGAGGACGACTTCCCCCCAGATTCCTGCTCAACTTCATCTCGAATTGGTGCCAGCGAAGCTAGTGCACATTGCTCTGGACCCAGCCTGATTCCCTTCGTTTAAAGATCTTCGATTTTTGAAGGATACTGGAGCAACTCCCTCCGTCAATTCCTGGAGCAGCCTTGCCGATGTCCTTTGTAAACGATACTCTATTGCGAGGATCCTGAAGCGAATCCGATCTGTAAGATCACGAGGGGAGATTCCCATGTCGAGGCAGTGGACAAGAGAAGAGGTATTAGAGCTAGCAAGGAGTTTCCAACCCGCTTGTGTACTCGCAGCCGCTGCAGACCTGGATGTTTTCAGTACGCTCGCACCGCAGCCGCTGACAGTCGAGGAAGTCGCACACGCTGCCACCCTCGATACTCGGGGAACCACCATTTTGCTTGATGCCCTGGCCGCGCTGAAGCTTCTGGACAAAGAGGGTGTTCGTTATTCCGTGCCCGCAAGTCTCAAACCAATTTTAACCGGGCATGGCCCAAGCAGTGTTCTGGCGATGGCACAACACCAAGCGAACTGTCTTCGTCGTTGGGCGCAGTTGGCATGGGTGGTCAAAAACGGCAGGCCCGCAGAACGCTCATCCAGTATCCGGGGGGAAGAGGCGGATGCCGCATCATTCATTGGGGGGATGAGAGACCTTTCAGCACGCCTGGCCGGAAAACTCATCCGAGAAATACGCCCGCTTGACTTCCGCCATCTCCTGGATGTCGGCGGGGCCTCGGGGACGTGGACCCTCGCCTTTCTGGATGCTTGTCCGGCGGGAAAGGCCACCCTTTTCGATCTGCCTCATGTCCTCCCCATGGCGAAACAATTTCTCACCGAGGGAGGCGTGATTGACCGCGTCAGTCTTGTGGATGGTGATTACCTGGTCGGCCCTTTGCCAGGAGGAACTGACCTCGCCTGGGTCAGCGCCATCGTGCACCAGAACTCACGGGTGCAAAATCAGGCGCTCTTCGCCCGTGTGTTCCAGTCTCTGGAGCCAGAGGGCAGGATCGCAATCCGGGACATTCTGATGGACGCGACCCGAACTCTGCCAATCACAGGGGCGCTCTTTGCCGTCAATATGCTGGTCGGGACAGAATCCGGTGGTACTTTCACCTATGAGGAACTAAAGGAAGATTTGGAGGGCGTAGGCTTTAAGGATGTCGCTGTCGCTCGGCAGGATGAGGGGATGAATTCAATTGTTGTTGCGAGAAAACCGTCTCATCAATGACCCATCGGCAAAAGACCCAAACAAAGGATGGCACGGCCACGCGTGCCCTGAACGACGGGAAAGAGGCAGGTCAACCTTCCGTTTTCATTGCAGCATGTATGAAGGTGGCCGAAGGAGTGCGTATCACAGACCAAAAGTGCGGGCCATCACTGACCCCGACGGAGCTGCTCCCTCGGTATGTGGCCTATGCTCCTTTGATAAACTTGAGGGAAGCAGAGTTCATGCAATATCGGAGGCCAGTCGGTTTTGGACCATCCTCAAACACATGGCCTAAATGAGCGTCGCACCGGCTGCACAACACTTCGACCCGCCGCATAAAAAGGCTACCATCGGTTTTGGTCTCGATGTTCTCCTTGGCGATGGGCGTCCAGAAACTGGGCCATCCGGTTCCAGACTCGAACTTCGTTTCAGAACTGAAAAGGTCGTTGTCGCAACAAACGCATTGATAGATTCCCTTCTCATGGTTGTTCCAGTACTCCCCTGAAAAAGCCCTTTCAGTTCCCTGCTTTCGCGTCACATCGAATTGCTCCGGAGTCAGCAGTTTCCTCCACTCGGCTTCTGATTTGATGACCTTTTCACTCATGATAAATCCCTTCTGTCGTACCGAATAAACTTTAATGTTCCTCGTCCCGGCGGCTGGTCTTTGATCTGCCTTCCTGTCCCCCTCTTCCTTTGTTTTTTTCTCGGCGATGGCGTTCACCCTGGAGCAAGCCGTTGGAACGCTTGCGACCGCCAGAATCCAGAGGATCGCCTGACGGCGATCCAGAAGTGCTTGAGAACCAAGTGCAAAAAGAGTTTCGATGTTCATAACCTATGCCAGTTCTCCTTGAGATCCTGATTTCTACCCAACCGGGTCTCTCTCAGGGTTATATCCCTTTTGTCCTTAAAAATATTCCCTGACCCACCACTTCGGCGTCTCCAGTTAGAAACACGGGCTGGCCTTCACCTTTCCATTCCACTCCGAGTACCCCTCCCTCGGTGATCACTCGGACGGGGCTCGTCACGCGAGCGTTGAGTAGGGCGCCCAGTGCTGAAGCGATGGAACCCGTTCCGGAAGACTCCGTGTACCCTGCTCCCCGCTCCCAGATGCGGATCTCCACCGTATGTTGGTCTATGATGCGCACAAACTCGACGTTGGTTTTCTTGGGAAAGCGTGGATGGGATTCCAGGGCGCGGCCGTATCGCTTCCAATCAAGAGATTCAAAGTCGTCGACGAAGCTGATGCACTGGGGATTCCCGACACACATCGCCGTGATCTGAAAGGTCCGATCCTCAACAAGCAATGGGACATTGACCACCCGGCAGGCCTCCGGGGCACGGTACTCCATAGCCAGGCCTTCGTCCAGAAAGGGGATTTCTTCAGGGCGAAAGCCGGGAATTCCCATTTCAGCCAGGTAGGTAAATCTCGTCCCATCGCGGCCCAGCAGGCGCAGGACGCGACGACCGACGGTCGACCCCAGCACCACTTCTTTTGCCGCCTCTGGATGTTTCCAGTGATGGACGGCCGCAGCACAGCGTATGCCGTTACCGCTCATCTCCGCTTCGCTGCCATCACTATTGAACAGTCGAATGGAGAAATCGTATTGGGGATAGTCGGTTCCCGGAAAAAGGTAAACCGTTCCATCCGCCCCAATGCCGCGGTGTCGATCGCACATCTGCCGGGTGAGGAGCGCCAAGGCTTCATCGCTCTGGTTTGGAAAGGAATCACTCTCGACAATCAGGAAATCATTCCCGAGCCCGTGGGCCTTGAAGAAAGGAATCATGCGGTGCTTTCCACCTCCAATCATTTTTCACTGAAGATGGTCGATTGAATATCATTCAATTCCCCGATCTTTAAAAGGCGGCGCATCAATTCCATGTGGAGATCCGGGGAGAGAGAGGCGCTGAAGCGGAGAAAATGTTCATCGCCTTCCCGCGACCAGCTGATCCCATCAGACTGGATTTTCATTTCTTCAAGCAGCGCATTGACTCTGACTGATGCTTCCGCCATTTTCCCTGTGGACATCGAAAACTGATAATGCACAAACTTGGTCCCGAGTTTCCGTTCGACATAGCGAAGGAGAAAGAGGGCCGCAACAATCATCCCGGTCGCTATCGAGGAGGAGCCGTAATAGCCATAGCCAATGCCCATGCCGATGGCCGCCACCACAAACATGGTCGCGGCGGTCGTCAGCCCCACCACGCTCAACCCCTCCCTTAAGATGGCCCCGGCGCCGATGAATCCAATACCGGGGATGATTTGCGCCGCAATGCGCTCCGGGTCGCTGTGAAATTTCTCGGCCACTTCCAGGGAGAGCATCGTGAACATGGTAGAACCAAGGCAAATAAACATATTCGTGCGCAGACCCGCGGGCTTGTGACGCAGCTCCCGCTCCAGGCCGACAAGGCCCCCCAGGGCCGCAGAAGCAGCCATTTTGAGGATGGTTTCGGTTGCAATGTGCATGAGTCGTCTCCTTTACCTACGTCCCTCTCCGGACGGCCATTCGACGGGCGCATGGTGAGCGTAGACGTGGATCACATGCTCCCGGATTCCCCGGACGATTTTCTCTTCACGATAATAACGCCGATAGGCCGGAACTGAAGTCATCATTTTCCAGACCTCATCACCCTCCTCCGCCAGGACCCATTGGACACGAGGGAAGGGATATCGCAAGGCAAACTGCCAGGCGTCCAAATTGTCTTCGAAGAGGATGTTCCGAAACGGAATTTCATCGAGCTGTGCCACCCGCCCCAGGTATCCCGAGTTCATCAGGATCATCTCCCCATGCCATCGCGGTTTCAGATAATCCGCTAGAACGCGAAGGATGCGCCGATCGTCACTGTTGTTCAGGTAAGGTTCTTCGTGCGCCGGCAGGGAATGCAGACGGGTCTTGACCGCTATTCCGACTGGAATTAATAACGCCCCGAGAAACACTCCGACCAGCGTTCGACGCACCCAGGAGGTGTGAACCCATCTGGATAAGCAAGAGAGGAACACGCCCGCCAGAACAATGACTGCCGGAATGGGGGTATGACCATAACGGACACCAAAATTTGTGTAGGGGTAATATTCTGCGACGTAAGTGGGGGCGCGGCCTTTAGCCAAGGAGATTACGTAGAAGGCGAACGGGACCAGGAAGAGCAGATGGGTTGTCCTCCACGAGCACCAGGGGGTCTTCCGCAGCGGGGAATCCTTGGGGCCTCTCGAGAACACTCGAAACATGACAATCAGCAGGCCGCCGGCGGCAAGCCAGAAGGGGATTTCCCCGGCACAATGGCGTACTGACTTCGTATAGTAGAGGAAGGAAAGCCACCAGTGCCCCTCCGTCGGATAGCGGAAATGGTAGGTGGCGATTTGCTTCAGGTAGAGCGCTCGCGCCGAATACGGGCCCCTGATGAATTCCCACACATCTCCATATTCAAACCAATTGTGAGCAAACCAGTAGATCGGGGCAAGCGAGGCCACGAATCCGTAAGTCAAGGCCTCGCCGCAGCGTGATCGCCAGGATCGAATTCCCATCCTTTCCACGGCGGCGAGCAGTACCCAAGCCGTGCTCAAGGCGATAAAGAACCACCCCTCGTAGCGGTTGAGGGCCGCAAGACAGTTTATGGCTGCGGCAAGCAGCAGGTATCGTTTACTTCCCCGTTCTTGCCATAAGACCAGAAACAAAACGTTGAGCACCAGGAGCGCCATCGCCAGGGGTTCCTGCATCGGGGTTGATTGATAGTACAGCCAGCTGGGGTTGAGGGCAAAGATGCCGAGCCCCAACCAGACCACAACGCGTTCTTCAATCATCATTCGCAAGATCAAGAAGAGGCCAAGGCCCGCTGCCACAAAGCTGGCCATCGACACAAGACTTCCTGCGCTTCCCGTCCGCCACAGAAAATTGTTCATCGCGAGGGGTGCCGCCAGCAAGTGAAACAGAGGGAGCCAGACCGTGCCGATTTGTGGATAGCCCGGGTTGAGCGAATCCGTGATCACGCGGGCGCGCTTGACATGCGACCACCCGTCCCCATCAAGATCCGTCGCACCCTGGGCGTATACATAGGCAAATGCGGTCACACTGAAGGCCAGGAGAATCAGCACAGCCAATGCGCACTGGCGATCGAGGAGGCGGGAGGGATGAAGGGTGAACTCGGGTCGCATCGGATGGGGAGGAGCTGCCAAGGATTGACGCCTCTCAAGCTATGGATCGAGCCAGGGACAGATTTGGATCTTCACGATTTGATTCTGTGGAAAGTGTCTCTTGCCGTCACGGGTGGCGCCCGTTTGCTTGGAGAATGCGAATCCCAGACGGTGGAAGAGAAGCGCGGGACCGCCGGCCCCTCAAGCCTGGACATCGACCTTAATCAACGTCCGATGCCATGAGCGGCATCAAAGTGCATCAGTTTTTGAAATGCCTTGAAGCGGCCTTCGATCTCCGGCCGCCGCAAACGCGTCAATCGCTTCAGGCTGAAATCCTCCACGTTAAAGGAGGCCACGACCGAACCGTAGACCACCGCACGACGGATGCTTGCTTCGCTGAGCGACCGACAGGAGGCGAGATACCCTATGAACCCTCCCGCAAAGCTGTCGCCGGCCCCCGTCGGGTCAAACACCCGTTTCAGGGGAAACGCGGGGGCCGCAAAAATCGATCCTTTGCGGAACATCGCCACGCCATACTCTCCGCGCTTTACCACGAGGGTCTTCGGCCCCATCGAAAGGACCCTTTCGGCAGCCCTCACCAGGTTGTATTCGCCAGTAATCATCCGGGTTTCGTTGTCGTTGATAATCAGCATATCGACCAGCTTCAAGGTCTTGCGCAACTCCCCGGGCGTGTTATTAATCCAGTAGTTCATCGTGTCCATCGCAATCAGCCGGGGTCGCTGCACCTGCTTGAGCACTTCGCGTTGGAGGCGGGGATGGATGTTTCCAAGAAACACGAACTCGCTGGACTGATATTCGCGGGGGATGCGGGGTGAAAAATCTGCAAACACATTCAACTGCGTATCCAGCGTGCGGCAGTCGTTCATGTTGTCGCTATACTCCCCCCACCAGAAAAACGATTTGCCGGGTTTGCGCTGGAGGCCCCGCAGATCCACCTGGTGCTTGCGAAAGATTCTCTCATGCTGCTTCGAAAAATCCTCTCCGACGACCGCCACCAGGTTCACGGGTGAAAAAAAACTGGCCGCCACAGAGAAATAAGTCGCCGAGCCGCCCAGCACGTTGTCCGCAGTGCCAAAGGGGGTCTTCACATTGTCAAAGGCTACAGAACCCACCACGAGGGTCGCCATGAATTGGGGCTCAATCCTTTCAAATGGATTAATTTCTCAGGCACACGATGCGGATTCGTGACTCGAGCTCAACAGCGGCGATGTCCCTGCGGCGAGTTGTATTGCGCGGACTCTCTCCCCGCTGTGGGCCCCGCGAGCCGTCGGGCTGCTACTCTCTCACAAACCGTGCTGTCAACAGGAGGTTCTTGTCTTCTTTACGGTCACGATCGACCTGGACGCGTACCCTTTTTTGGGCCTCT
This sequence comes from Terriglobia bacterium, assembly GCA_041494885.1. Taxonomy (GTDB): domain Bacteria; phylum Acidobacteriota; class Terriglobia; order JAIQFV01; family JAIQFV01; genus JAIQFV01. The sequence goes on along the minus strand of JBGQBO010000003.1, from coordinate 172,374 downwards.
TCGAGGCTGATTACCGGCGATTCGACCACCAAGTCGTAATATTCGCGTCCGCCCGTGCTGCCCAGGATCTGATTGACGATCCCCGCAATATCGGGGGCCTTTCTCGGGTAAAATGCCCGTCCCCCGGTGGCCACGGTCAGTTTCTCGAAGATCTCGCTGCTTCCCCCCGCAAAGAAACCGCGACCTCCTAGCGACACGCCGTAGAGCGTAATCTTCTCTCCCTGAAGCAGCGGGGCCACATCCTTGAGCCTAACCCGGGAGCCGGTGTCAATCCCCGTGGAGAGTAAAACCATCACGCGGCGTCCGGTGGAATTGGCATAACCACCCTCTGCCGTGGCATAGACGGCGTCGAGCAGGGCGGCTCCGTTCCCATATTTCATCCCGCGCACGGCGTCGGTCAGCAGCGTTTTGGAGGAAGTAAAATCCTGTATCAGGTTGGCCGAGGAATCATAAGCGACAATGGCCATTTGATCGCTGGGTCCCAGGCTCCTGATAAACAATTGCGTGATGTCTATCAATGGATTTGCAATCTGGCCGGCAATCACACTCGTATCAATCAACAGCGTGATATCACTTGGCGCCGAGTCTGATTTGAGTTTGGCTTCTCGAACAGCAAGCTTCGATTTGTCGACCGAGACCACAAAATTCGACGCTGCGAGATCGTGCACGAAAGCGCCTGTCTCATCGGTGACTGTCACCTGGAGACGAACCCCATTCCCGGGTTGTGACAGGACCATGCGCGCCGCGCAGACCATGGCCAGAAGCATAAAGGCAATTCTAACCCGGAGGGGATGCGGGCCACTGGTTCTGTGCATGACGACAAAATCCATAGCGGGTTTAGAGGTATTTTTTCACTAGCAAGTCCAGTTTGCGTCGCGTTGCCGGATGAATTTTCTGGGGATCGGTGATCAACGCGTGCGACAGCGCTGAGCCACACTTGCATGTCCGTTCCGCGGGCAGGGTGGCCACGGCGGCGGAAATGACCGTCTGAGCCTGGGTCGCGTTGCGAACCAGGTTATCGATGATCTGTGTCACAGTGACGGCATCATGGTCGGGGTGCCAGCAGTCGTAGTCCGTCACCAGCGCCAGAGTGGCGTAACAGATCTCGGCTTCCCGGGCCAGCTTGGCTTCCTGCAGATTGGTCATCCCAATAACATCCATCCCCCAGCTCCGGTAAACATTTGACTCCGCCTTTGTTGAGAAGGCCGGACCTTCCATGCATAAATATGTTCCGCCGCGATGAATCGAAACCGACTCCCTGCGGGCGGACGATTCCAGAACGTCTCCGAGTTGAGGGCAAACCGGATCGGCGAAGGAGATGTGTGCGGCCAGCCCATTCCCAAAAAAGGTTTCGCCTTCACGGTGACGTGTACGATCGAAAAACTGGTCCGGCAGCAGGATATCCAGCGGTTTGTGCTCTTCTTTAAGAGACCCCACGGCGCTAGCCGAAATGATGCGTTCCACCCCCAGCTTTTTCATGGCATAGATGTTTGCGCGGAAGTTGATTTCAGTCGGCATGAGTCGATGACCGCGCCCGTGCCGGGCCAGAAAGGCCACCCTCCGACCGCTGAGCGTCCCAATAACAAATTGATCCGAGGGCTTGCCAAAAGGCGTTGAGACCGAGACTTCATTCTTATCGGAGAGCCCGGCCATCTCGTAGAGACCGCTGCCCCCGATGACTCCAATCCGGACTTCTTCTGATCGTCTCCCTTGATTTCGAGACCTTGATTTTGCTTTGTGGGCGGGCATGATGGGCCTTGAGTTCAGGAATTTAGGTTCGAATTGGCAGCTTGCTTTGGCGAACTGCCCGGCGTGAAAATCTTACTCGGCCGGCTCGGCCATGATATTTCCGTCTTGCTCCACCAGCAAGTCCATGAGGTATTGCACGTCGTGACAAAACATGCGCAGCCAGTCCTCTTGCTTGGGCGCATCAATCAGGGCGGCGCTTGAAGTCACTTTTTCTTCTCTTTCGTCGGGGAAGAGGGCGAAATCACTTTGGGGCCACCCACGGGCTTCCCGTTCTTCTCAATTTGCACGGTCATGGGCATCCCGGCGGACGCATCTCCACCCTCCCGGGCGAAATATTCTTCATTCACTGAAGGGCGCACCTCGTGAATCAGGCTCGTGATGGACGCCTGCAAAATCCGGTTCTTAAGGGTTTCGACAATCACTCCGCGCGCTTCAGCGAGAGGCTGCGGCCGTTCCTCTAATGCTTTGAAAAGATGGATAGCGCCAGGTGCCACAAACACGTCGCTGATTTCTCCAGGCTTCAATCGGAAAACGACTGAATCCACTGCTTCACCGAACCTTCCCTTCCCCCGAAAGCCCAGGTCCCCACCTGCCCGCGCATCACTATCTTTTGAAAACTCCCGGGCCAAAGCCCTGAAGTCCTCTCCCTTCATCGCGCGCTGGCGTACTTCTTCCAACCCTTTCCGAATCCGGGTACCTTGTTGCACATCTGATCCCGTCAGTCGAAGGGAAATATGCAGCAGGTGCAACTGCACGAATTGATTCTGATTCTGATCGTAATACTTTTTCACTTCCTCATCACTGACCCACACTCGATTGAGGATGGCCTGCTGCTCCGCAATGGCGAGGACCTGGGCGCGGGCGAATTTCAGTTGGACCGCAGTATCAGGATTCCGGTCGAGGTTCTCCTGTTCTGCTCCCCGGCTCAACACAAGGATCTGGCCGAGGTATTCTGCAAAGGCCCTGGCGCCCCCCGGCCCCTCATACTGACTACGTTGTTGCAGCGGGAGGTGTGACAGGATTTGCTTGAACTCACTTGCCTTGATCCTCTGGTCATCAAGGGAAATCACCACAGGGTCGGTTTGGCTCTCGACCTTCTGGGGGGGTTGATCTGTCTTCGCCGGGGTTGAATCACGCGCGGGATCTTGCGCCCCCCGTGACAATTCCGCGCCGGTGAAAATAAGGACCGTCAGGAAAAGGACACTCCAACGTCGAATGGAATTTATATGTTTCATTTATTTAGCTTCCTCATTAAGTTCGATGAGCACACCGTGGGTCGATTCCGGATGGATGAATGCCACCTTGCAGCCTCCGGCGCCTGTCCTGGGGGTCTCATCGATTAAACGAACCCCCCGAGCCTTGAGCTCCCTGAGCCAGGCCTCCAGATCTTCCACCTCAAGGCAGAGATGATGCATCCCCTCACCACGCTTATTCAGGAATTTGGCGATGGGTGAAAGCGGGTCCGTCGGTTCGAGCAATTCGATGCGGCTCTCACCCAAAGGGTGCATCGCCACCGCCACTTTTTGCTCTCCGACAGTTTCTCGTCCCTTCAGGGGAATCCCCAGCGACTCCGTATAAAACCGGCTCGCCTGGTCCAGTGAATTCACGGCTATCCCCACATGGCTGATGCGCAGGATCTTCATAACTCAAGTCCCTTCCCGGTCCCGCGCGGATTTCCCGCAAAAGTCCGTAATGATCTCTTCCACCACGGAATAGGGGTCGCTCTGTCGTGAGGCCACCTGATCCACATAGCGTTCGAAGGTGCCATTTTCCAGATGCTCGTCAACCACCCTGCCCACCAGTTGCTCACTCAGAAGTTCGAGCAATCGTTCGCGCGTATGACTGCGCCTTTTTTGCAGAAACATCGGAGAACCTTTGGCAAACTTGGAATAGGACTCAACGGCTGTTGCGAGCTGGACGGTTCCCTCGTTCAATGTCGCAATCGTGCGGACGATGGGAGGCACCCAGCCGTCGGGGCGTGGCGAAATGGAAAGCATCGCCTGTAATTGAGATTCGATCCTTTCAACCCCCTCGCGGTCGGCTTTGTTGATGACAAACACATCGGCAATCTCCATAATTCCCGCCTTGATTGCCTGGATATCATCACCCATTCCCGGAACCAACAAAACCAGGTTAACATGGGCCAGCTTAATCACGTCGATTTCGTCCTGGCCGACACCGACAGTTTCCACCAGGATGACTTCCTTCTTTGCCGCATCCAATACCGAAACCGCGTCGTGGGTGGCGCGTGAAAGCCCTCCGAGGAAGCCGCGCGTCGCCATGCTCCGAATGAAAATTCCTTCGTCCAGCGCGACGCTCTGCATTCGAATGCGGTCGCCCAGGATGGCCCCGCCCGTAAACGGGCTGGTGGGATCCACGGCCACAATCCCCACCGACTTCTTCTGCCCAGTCAGATAGTGCCGTGCGAGACGATCGACCAGTGTACTTTTTCCGGAGCCGGGCGCTCCGGTCACCCCCACCACAAAGGCACGGCCCGTGTGGGGAAAAATCGACTTCAGGATAACCGCGGTGCCATCGCGGTCACTTTCAATACAAGTGAGGGCCCGGGCAACAGTTCTGGGATCGCTTTGAAGCAGCTTGTCGATGTCGATGGGCATAGGTCAGTTGTCAGTTCTCAGTTGTCAGTTGCCAGCTAAAGACTTGAGTCAATTTCTCCGCTTGGTAACGCAATGAAACATTCCACACACCAATTGTCTTTGAGCATTAACGGAGCATGATTCGGTTCATCTGACAACTGACAACTGAGAACTGAGAACTATTCTTACAACTGAGAACTAGATCTTCTTCAACAACTCCCTGGCAATCACCATGCGTTGAATCTCGCTGGTCCCTTCACCGATGGTACATAGCTTGGCATCCCGGTAAAACTTTTCTGCCGGATAGTCTTTGATGAAACCGTATCCGCCGTGAATCTGAACCGCCTCATTGGCGGCTCGGACCGCCACCTCACTGGCATATAGCTTGGCCATGGACGATTCCAGAGTGGTTTTCCTCCTTTGGTCATACATCCAAGCCGCCCGGTAGGTGAGGTACCTTGCGGCGTCAATTTCCGTGGCCATGTCGGCGAGTTTCCATTGGATCGCCTGGAACTCGCTGATCGGCTTCCCAAACTGTCGCCGCTGCTTCGAGTATTTCAGCGAGACGTCCAGCGCCCCCTGGGCCATCCCGAGAGCAAGGGCCGCAATGGAGATGCGCCCCCCATCCAACACCCGCAAGCTTCCCGTAAATCCTTCACCCTCTTCACCCAAACGGTTTTCCACCGGCACCCGACAATCCTCAAAGATGACTTCGGAAGTATCGCTGGCCCGCATCCCGAGTTTGTTTTCATGTTTTCCCGCATGAAAACCAGGAGTTCCCTTCTCGATCACAAACGCCGAAATTCCTTTGTGGCCTTTTGAGACGTCTGTCACGGCCATGGCCACGCAAAAATCACCCACACTCCCGTGAGTGGTAAAGGTCTTCGCCCCGTTCAAAACATAAAAGTTGCCATGGCGGACCGCGGTGGTCTTCGTCCCTCCTGCGTCACTCCCTGCTTCCGATTCCGTAAGTCCCCACGCCCCGATTTTCTCTCCGCGAGCAAGGGGGACCAGGAACTTCTTTTTTTGCTCTTCGTTGCCCATCAGGTAGATGTGGCCGCAACATAACGAATTATGGGCTGCAACGCTTAACCCAATTGAACCATCCACTCGACCCAACTCTTCGATGAGGATCACATACTCTTGATACCCCATTCCCGCGCCGCCGTATTCCGGCGGAAAAACAGTGCCCAAAAACCCGAGTTCGCCGAGCTTTCGCATGATCTCCCGTGGAAATTCCTGGGCTTCATCCCATTTCATGACATGAGGCGCGATCTCCGCCCTCGTGAACTCCTGCACTGTTTTTTGGACTTGCCGCTGTTCATCATTCAGGTCAAAATTCATAAGTTATAGGTCCTATGGAATGTGTGACGCGGAGAACGGGTGGCCACCGCGTCTCCACTCCCTGTGGCTTGAATCAGGAATAGATCAACCCGGGCAGAACGGGGCAGGGCCAGCAAACCTGAAGCTTCGGGAATCAGGGATTTCAAGAGTTTATCGGCATGGAAAAGCGGATCCATACACGGGTAAACAAGCGTTTATAACACAGCCATTTTGGCAACGTCAACGCAGGGTTGCCGCGGAAGAGGGACGTTGAGATAAAGGGTGGTCCTGAGAGAACAGCATCCTCGTGAGGGGGTTCCCTTTCAGCCATCCGGCTCGAAGCGCGCGCCCTTCTCCTCCCAGGAGGGAGTTTCCCTCGCAACGTTTGCCGGACGGCAGGCCACAAAAAGCCGGCCGGGTTTCAGCGAACCCGTCGCCACCGGGAGCCACCAAAATCGTCTCCCGTCTTCTGTTCAGCATGGAACTCGTCGCGAGAGTCAATACGCAGGCGCATCCCTCCATTGTTTCGATCGCGACCCTTGGGAACGTCCAGCCAGAATCCCTCCAGCCATTCTCCATCCAATGCCCCATGAAAAATGTTCGACCACTGACCATTGGCGGCTTCGCCGTACCACCACACGTTGCCACCCAGTTGCCGGAGGTAGTATGTCCCTCCGTCATTGCAACTCCAGGCGCCCGTAAGGTCGTAACTCCAGCTCCCGCGTTCCTGGTTGTACCGCGGGATAATGGGACCTTCCCTTCTGACCCCTGGTAGGGAGGGTGGATTCAAGACCTCGGTGTTCCCATGAAATCGCTCACCCTGCTTGTAGATGTTGGCATTCCAGTTGACACGCGGCCCGTTGTTGCAACTCAGCCAACCCTGCGCCGTGCGCCAGTCTCTTGAAATCTGTCCTTGGTATTCGCAATGTTGATTGGTGTACTGATCAGTTCGTGCCATCCGGACATTACGATTATCCACGTGCATTTCGATGACGCCGCGTATCTCGGACTGACCCGGCATGGTCCATTGTCCATCGAAGGTGCTCGAATCGCCGCGGCGGACCCACACCCCCGTCCATCCTTCTTCGATCACCTGCCATTGCACACCGAGCCTGGAGTCGTACGGAGCTGCATCCATCTTTACAGAATGGGAGAGCAGGAGGACGGATGCTGCGGCCACTACCAGAAGAACCCCCAGAAACAACAGGTGAATGTCTCGAATTGTTTTTGTGTTCATATAACCTCCCGTTAGGCTGATGGATCTTTGCTGTTCATATCACAACCGATTGATGACGCTGGCGACGTACCCCGCGCCAAACCCGTTGTCAATGTTAACGACGGTGACATTGGACGCGCAGGAATTCAACATCCCCAGCAGGGCGGCTATCCCTCCAAAGGACGCCCCATAGCCCACCGAGGTGGGAACGGCAATGACCGGGGCTGCGACCAGGCCACCGACCACACTGGGCAATGCTCCTTCCATCCCGGCGACACAGATAATCACCCGCGCCTCCCGAAGACGCTGGCTTTCTTGAAGCAAGCGGTGAAGGCCCGCGACCCCGCAATCGAATATCGCATCCACGCTATTGCCCATCACCCGCGCCGTCACCAGGGCCTCCTCGGCAATCGGCATGTCCGAGGTTCCTGCCGAAATGATCAGAATCTTCCCGCGTCCATGAATGTTTTTGTCTTTGATGATCGTGAGTGCGCCACTGGCATGATGAAACGCGGCAAGGCGCGATATTTTCCTGATCGCTCGAAAGGTCGTCTCATCAGTCCGTGTAACGAGAATGTTGTGGGTGTTCCTTAACATCCCACGGACGATGCCCACGATTTGCTGCGTCGATTTTCCGCGCCCCAACACCACTTCGGGGAATCCTACCCGCAACGAGCGGTGATGGTCAATACGCGCAAAACCCAGATCCTCAAAGGGAAGCCTCCGCAAGGACTCCATGGCTCCGTTCACACCGAGCCGCCCCGCCTTGACCTTCTCCAAGATCCGCTTAATCTCTGCTGGAGTCATGGTTGCCCAAGAGTATTCGATTGTCTATTCAGGAACGAGTATATCAAATGCCTCGCGGATTTCCATCACTCAAGTGCCGGACCCGGGACAGGATCCATCGGATCCGAAGCGAGGAAACAAGCATGCTCGCTGGCTTAAGGCAGGGCTGGGAGACTTCCGAGTCATCAAACCACTTGACAATTCCTTGTGGCTATATGAATCTAAAAATTCTGTCGGGGATGTCACCGGGGGGAGCCACCGATCCCCCTCGAGATGAGCTCCCCGCTTTCATGATTACCCCATCGAACTCAAAATTAGAGCCCTTGATGACCCCTGAATACGATCCATCTACCCTTGAAAAGGCTTCACAAAATGGCGCCAGAAGTGTCGCAAACAACCTCCATGCCTGGGTGCGTGATCTACTTGTAGCGGTCGGCCTTGCCCTCGTCATTATTGTTTACCTTTATCAGCCAGTGCGAGTGGAGGGAGTCTCGATGTTGCCTCGCATCGAGGATCAAGAACGCATCTTCGTCAATAAGTTTATCTACCGTTTCAGACCGATCGCGCGGGGTGATGTAATTGTATTCTCCTATCCCCTGGACCCCCAACGCTTTTTCATCAAGCGGGTCATCGGCATGCCCGGCGAAACAGTTCAGATCCGGGATGGGAAGGTGATGATCAACGGGCGGGAGCTGATGGAATCGTACATCCCCAGGAAATTCCAAGCCCCCGAGAATGACCCGCCTATCACGGTGGGCTCCGAGCATTTTTACGTGCTGGGGGATCATCGGAATTCATCCAACGACAGCCGCTCGTGGGGGCTTGTGCCCCGACGCAACATTTACGGGAAGGCCGTACTCTGTTACTGGCCGCTGGAGAAGCTCAGCCTCATCCATTGAGAAGCCACCATTCGGACGGGCCGGGCCCAAAACCGGGTCTGACTCGGGAGCCAGAAAACCTGAGGGTCGAGGTCAACGAGTAACTTCTCCGAAAATCATGGTCACCTCAGATTGATGGTTCTTTACTTTCTGTATTTCTGGTCTCTTCATGATTAACATTTTCCTCAACGGCTCGACTTCTGTTGATCAGCTGATATGAATTCTCAGACTGCCATCCTGGCCCTTGAAGATGGGCGCTGCTTTCAGGGGCGTGCCTTGGGGGCGCCGGTTGAAAAAACCGGGGAGGTGATCTTTAATACATCACTCTCCGGATATCAGGAAATATTGACCGACCCATCCTACTGCGGGCAGATCGTTGTTCTCACCAATCCTGAAATCGGAAACTACGGGTTGAACCGCCTTGATGAAGAGTCCCGCCAGCCCTTCATTGAAGGGCTGGTGGTGCGTGAGCACTCGCTGGTCGCTTCAAATTGGAGGTCGGAGTGGGTGCTTGGGGACTACCTGAAAGAGCATGGGGTTCCCGGCGTTTCCGAAATTGATACTCGCGCGCTGGTTCGACATTTGCGTGACCGGGGCTCCATGCGCGCCGTGATTTCATCTCTTGATTTGGATCCGGGAAGTTTGGTGGAGAAGGCGCGCCAAACCCCTTCCATGGTTGGGCAGGACCTCGCCCAAATCGTGACTTGCCGAAAACAATATGACTGGAACCAGCATAGCACCGACATATTCGCGGTCAAGGCGGGCACTTCATCCTTCTGTGGATCCGCGGGACCATCGGTTTCCATGCAGGCCGAACCCTCGCGGCGGTTTCGTGTGGTCGCGTACGATTTTGGAATCAAGTACAACATTCTTCGAAAACTCGCGGATGCGGGATGCGACGTTATCGTCGTTCCGGCACAGACCTCGGCTGAAGATACCCTGACGCTGCGGCCGGATGGCATCTTCCTTTCCAACGGTCCGGGCGACCCGGAACCGGTAACTTACGCCGTGGGAGCCATCCGGGAACTGCTGGGACGAAAACCAATCTTTGGTATTTGCCTGGGGCATCAACTCATCGGCCTCGCTCTGGGAGGAAAAACCTACAAATTGAAATTTGGCCACCATGGCGGCAATCAGCCCGTGAAGAATCTCTTGACGGGGAAGGTGGAGATCACGGCGCAGAACCACGGGTTTGCCGTGGATCCGGATTCCCTCAAGGAGAATCGCGTCGAGATCACGCATCTGAACCTGAACGACCATACCTGCGAAGGATTGCGCCACAAATCGCTCCCTGTCTTCTCGGTTCAGTATCATCCCGAGGCCTCCCCCGGTCCGCATGATGCCAGCTATCTCTTCAACGATTTTATCAAGCTCATGTCCCAAGGATGAAAGCAGGACCCGCATGGACGTTCAAGCGATCCCTTCTCCCGTCGCCCAGTTCAGGGCCGAATACCGCGCTGAGGAGATTTCGCGTTCCTATTCGGGCATCCTGCATTTCCTCTTCACGAGCCTGACCGCACTGGCGGTCATCGTGTATTCCCTCTGGAACCTTCACGGGTTGGCCGCCGCGGAGTGGCTCACCCTCCCGCTGACTTTCCTTTATGCCAACGCCGTGGAATACCTGGGCCACAAGGGCCCGATGCACCACCCCTCGCGCCTGCTGAGGATCCTCTTCGTGCGGCATACCCTGCAACACCATCGATTTTTCACGCATGAAGCCATGGCTTACGAAGGAACACAAGATTACAAAATGGTCCTCTTCCCCCCGGTCATGATTCTCTTTTTCGTGGGACTTCACGCGGTGCCGGTCGGCGTTCTGCTGTATTACCTGGTCACCCGCAACGTCGCGTACCTCTTCGTGGCGACCTCCATCGGCTACTTTCTCACTTACGAATGGCTGCATTTTGCTTATCACCTCCGTGAAGACTCCCTGCCCGGTCGGCTTCTTTTCATGCGAACGCTGCGGCGACTCCACACAAAGCATCACGACCCCGCCCTGATGTCGAACTACAACTTTAACATTACGTTCCCCATCTGCGACTACATCTTCGGAACCCGCTATAAGGCTTAGCCGGCACCCGAGCGGACTGCTTTATTTCAGATGATCTCATGTCAATTTTCCCGCCTCTGCGGTGAGACTTGATCTTTATGACGACAAACAATCAATCACTTAAAAAATCCTGCTTTTAAAAGATGGGCTTCACATTTATTATGAGACGCGAGAATTCGGCCTTGAGAACAGAAATGGATTGGGGTCCTCACGACCCGGGAGAGGGATCATTCCACCGATGCACAGCGCAACCGAGAAACCAGCCAGGGGTTCCATTCGCCCCATGGAAGTGTCTATCCCCATCCTTGTCCGCTCTTATGACATCGACTTCGCGGGAATCGTCAGCAATATTGTTTACATTCGATGGATGGAAGACCTTCGCATGAAATTCCTCGAGGTGCATTCGCCTCTCGACGCTCAGATGGCAGCCGGTTTTGCTCCCGCGCTGACCCGCACGGAGATTCTTTACCGCCGGCAAACGCGGCTATTTGATCCGGTCATCGGCAAATGTTGGGTGGAGGATCTGACCCGCGCCACGTGGACCCTGGCGGGGGAATTTATCGTGAATGGCGAGGTCGTTGCCACCGCCCGGCAGTCGGGGGCATTCATTCGCCTCGACACTGGTAAGCCTGTGCGAACTCCCCTCGAGTTGCGGGAAAAATATGCACGGGCCACCGCTTCTTCAGGCACTTAGCAAGATGCCGCGAGGGCACCTTCCATAGCGGACCATGTAGCACCGCAAAAAGATCCTTCCTTCCCTGCATTTTCAGTTTACGAAATTGGCAGCCCCTTCTATACTCCTCGCCGACGTTTGAAAACACGCAGTTCAATCGTGCCTTAACAGCCTTCTTGATGCCCAAAAGAAACGACATCCGGAGAATTCTGATCATCGGCAGCGGCCCGATTGTCATCGGGCAGGCGTGCGAGTTTGATTATTCCGGCACGCAGGCCTGCAAGGCCTTGCGCTCCGAAGGGTTTGAAGTCGTGCTGGTCAATTCCAATCCCGCCACCATCATGACCGATCCTGAGATGGCGGATCGGACCTATATTGAGCCGCTCACCCGGGAATTCCTGGAGGCGATCATCGAGCGGGAGCGGCCGGACGCGCTGTTGCCGACCGTGGGCGGGCAGACGGCCCTCAACCTCGCGATGCAACTTTTCGAAAGCGGCGTTCTTGATAAACATGGGGTTCAGATGATTGGAGCTTCTCCCCAGGCGATCCAGATAGCCGAGGACCGGCTCCTGTTCAAGGATGCCATGCGGGAGATTGGATTGGAAACACCCCGCAGTGGCATCGCCTCCAACGCCCAAGAGGCCGTCCAGATCGCCGAACGCATCGGCTTTCCGGTGATTCTGCGTCCCTCTTTCACGCTCGGGGGATCCGGGGGCGGCACGGCGTACAACACCGAGGAGTTCGACGAGCTCATTACCCGGGGACTGATGCTGAGCCCTGTCCGCAGCGTGCTCATTGAAGAAAGCTTGATCGGATGGAAGGAGTACGAACTCGAGGTGATGCGCGACCTTGCCGATAACGTCGTCATCATCTGCTCCATCGAGAACCTCGATCCCATGGGTGTCCATACCGGCGACTCCATCACCGTGGCCCCGGCCCAGACCCTCACCGACAAGGAATACCAGCACATGCGCGATGCGGCCATTGCCATCATTCGCAAGGTGGGCGTCGATACGGGCGGGTCCAATATCCAGTTCGCCATCAATCCTGAGAATGGACGGATGGTGGTGATCGAAATGAACCCCCGGGTGTCGCGTTCTTCAGCGCTCGCTTCCAAGGCCACCGGCTTCCCCATTGCCAAGATTGCCGCCAAACTCGCCGTGGGGTACACGCTCGATGAGATCCCCAATGACATTACCCAGAAGACCCCCGCCAGTTTTGAACCCTCGATCGATTATGTCGTCGCGAAGATTCCGAAATGGGCCTTTGAAAAGTTCCCGGGCAGTGACCCGACGCTGGGGACCCAAATGAAATCGGTAGGCGAAGTCATGGCGATCGGCCGTACTTTCAAGGAGGCTTTGTTCAAAGGGCTGCGCTCGCTGGAGGCTGTCAAACCCCTTCGCATTGCGTATATGCCGGACGACGAGCTGCGGCGGCTGTTGAGCGCGCCTTCCCAGCATCGTCTTCGCTACGTCATTCACGCCCTGCAAATCGGATGGTCGATCCAAGAGCTTTTCCGCATCACGATGATTGATCCCTGGTTCCTCAACCAGATCCGCGATTTCGCCATGATGCAGAATCGAATGAGCGCCATGGAGTCGTTTGATGATGTCTCTTCGGAGATGCTCCGGGATTCCAAGCGAATGGGATTTTCTGACCGCCGCATCGCCCATACCTTCAAGATCGACGAGTCCATCGTGCGCCATCGACGAAAGCAGGAAGGGATTGTGCCTGTTTATAAGCGAGTGGATACCTGCGCCGCAGAGTTTGAGTCCTACACGCCGTATCTCTACTCCACTTACGAGACCGAGGACGAATCCGCGCCGACTTCAAACCGTAAGGTCATCATCCTCGGCAGCGGGCCCAACCGCATCGGTCAAGGAATCGAGTTCGACTACTGCTGCTGCCACGCCTCCTTCGCGCTCAAGGAAATGGGGTTCGAAACACTCATGATCAACTGCAACCCGGAGACGGTATCCACCGATTATGACACCAGTGATCGCCTCTATTTCGAACCGCTGACCCTGGAGGATGTCCTCAGTGTCGTGGAAAAGGAAAAGCCGGAGGGGGTGATCGTCCAGTTCGGAGGTCAGACACCGCTCAACCTGGCGCTCCCCTTGAAACATGCCGGGGTTCCTATTGTCGGAACCGACCCGGAGAATATTGATCTCGCCGAGGACCGCAAGCGGTTCGGCGCCTTGCTTCGCGAACTCAAGATCCCCCAGCCGGAGAACGGCACCGCTACTTCGATCGAACAGGCTCGCGTGGAAGCAAACCGGATCGGCTATCCCGTTCTGGTGCGACCTTCCTATGTTCTGGGCGGCCGGGCCATGGTTATCGCCTATGACGAAGCCACGCTCGATCGATACATGCGCGAGGCGGTGGATATATCACAGCAGCGGCCGATCCTCATCGACCGCTTCCTCGAAGACGCCTTTGAATTCGACGTGGATGCCCTCGCCGACGCGGCGGGCGATGTCATCATTGCTGGCATCATGGAACATATTGAGGAAGCCGGGATCCACTCGGGCGATTCCTCGTGCGTGCTCCCCGCCTACCTCATCAAACCCTCTCAACTCGCCACGATCCGGGAGCAAACAAAGGCCCTCGCACGGGCTCTGCACGTCATCGGATTGATGAACGTACAGTTTGCGATGAAGGATGATGTCGTTTATGTCCTCGAAGTCAATCCCAGGGCCAGCCGGACGGTGCCCTACGTCAGCAAAGCCACCGGCGTTCCTCTGGCGAAGATCGCGGCCCAGGTGATGATGGGACGATCCTTGAAGGAATTCAACCTGCCGGACGAGTTACAAGTGGAAAGCTATTTTGTGAAATCGCCCGTTTTCCCTTTCAGCAAATTTCCCGGGGTGGACACCCTGCTGGGCCCTGAGATGAAATCCACCGGTGAAGTCATGGGTTGTTCCGATCATTTTGGGATGGCATTTGCGAAGGCCCAGTTGAGCGCAGGTGTGAGGCTGCCTACCGGAGGGACGGCCTTCATCAGCGTGAATGACCACGACAAGAAGTCGGTCATCAGGATCGCCCGGGAGCTCCGGGATACGGGTTTTTCGTTGCTCGCCACAAGGGGAACCGCCGAGGCGCTGAAAAACCAGGGGATCGAAGTTCAAGCTGTTAACAAGGTGAATGAGGGCCGACCCAACATTGCCGACTTGATCAAAAGCGGAAAGGTCCAGCTCGTCATCAACACTCCCCTGGGGCGCGAGTCGTTTTACGACGAGAAGGCTATCCGCAGTGTCGCCCTCAATCACGCCGTTCCCTGCATTACCACCCTGTCCGCGGCCGCCGCGTGTGTGGAAGGGATCCGCGCACTTCAACAGCGTCAAATCACGGTCAAAAGCCTGCAGGAATATCATGCAGGGAAAATGATCAGCGCCGGGCCCTCAGCGGTCAATCGAAAATAATCAAATTTCTGCCGTCAGACTCGATTTCTCAGCGTCAAAGCCAGAGGAAGCCATTCCCGCTTGTCTTAATCCAAAACTCCTGGAATGGTGTTCTGTTGGCCTACTTTTGCCCGCGGTCTTCACATCGACCGATGATCTGGAATTGTCCGCATCCTTCGGGGTATTTAGTGTTGTAACGGATCACTGCATCTGCTCCTGAAGCGAAACTGTACCGTGCAGCGTTTCCATCGACCTCAGTAGTGATGCCGTAAAGGTTTGGCTGCTTGCCCCCAACCACCTTTCCCGTTTTGGGATCGGCAATGGGGGCTCCATCGTCTGTGTAGATCTGCCCATGTAGCTTTGTACCAATCCCTTGACTGAACCGGCTATCGAGGAAACCGATTTCTGCAAGTTCCCGCAGCGTCGTGTAATGCTTGTCGTGCGAATAAGCGAAAGTGATTTCAGCCGCATTGATGGTTCGCACATCACCCACAGCCGCCATTTCATTGGCGGCCTGCTCGGATGCCAGCAACTTCGGAATGGCTATGGTGGCAAGGATCAGGACAATTGCCACAAGTATCCCCAGTTCAGGAATTGAAAACTCTCGAACATCCTTCTCTGTGCACGAGTCCATTGTTGTGTCCTCCGATCTTACTAAAATGTTGTTTATGATCCGCCCCGGACGAAACTCCGGTTCGGGTCACTGAGCTCCCCAGTCCTACTTGATTTCCTTTGTATGATCTCCCAAGATTCTTTAAACACTCGTTCAATAATCTCCCGCAACTCGGCTTTTTTCATCCCCAGGTGAAGGCCTTCGACGATCGCTATTTCAACCAAATAGCCAAAGATCCTGCGCCGCCCTATGGAATCAGGCATCAGCATTCAGCTTTGACTATTCTACCTTGGGAAAGTAGTTCAGAGTTATAGTAGAAGGGAAATTTGCAAAGAAAAATGCGAATTACAGACCGATCCATCCACAGGGAACACAATGTTAGTCAGTTGAAAGCTGATAGCTGATGGCTGAGAGCTGACAGCTGTAAGTTGATAGCTGACCGCTGATGGCTGATCGCTGTTTTTCAGATCGCCTTTGACAATTTCCCCTTCCTCGATTAGATTACGGGCATCTATTCTGCAGGACATTATTCCGCCGGAGCGAGGATGGGTTGTGGTCTTCGCTTGCCGGGCGGATAGGAATTCACGCTCTCAAAATGAAATCCCGGACTTAGACATCGAGCGAGAACAGGCTAGCGCAGATCCAGAAGGGGTACCTACTTTCCGACCTGAACTCTAAAGGAGGACTTCATGGCAAAGTATTGCACCAATTGCGGAGCGGCAATGGACGACACCGTGAGATTTTGTACCAATTGTGGGGCCACCATCGCCCCCCCACAACCGCCTCAAGCAGCTCCGCCTCCGCCGCCACCGCAGTACCAGGCACCGCTTCCCCAGCCGCCGCAAGCGCAGTACCAACAGCCGCAATACCAACAGCAGTATCAACAGCCACCCCCGGGATATCAACAACCTCCCTATCAGGCGGCTCCCGTCGGGGCCGGAATGCAGCCCAATGTGGCCGGGCTGCTTTGCTACATCCTCGGTCTTGTCACCGGGATCATTTTTCTGGTGATTGAACCTCATAACAAGAACCGCTTTGTTCGCTTCCACGCCTTCCAGTCGATCTTTTTCCACGTTTCCTGGATTGTCTTGTGGATCGTCTACAGCGTGCTGGCGATCTCCCTCCCCTGGTCGATTCACTTTCTCGCCAGTTTACTCTACCTCGTCGTCGCATTGGGAGGGTTTCTCGTGTGGTTGTTCCTGATGTACAAGGCCTACAACAACGAGATGTTCAAACTCCCGGTGATTGGCGACATTGCCATGAAGCAGGCGGGCTGACCTTTCGCGGTTTCGTCTGGTCTTGCGGCTGTTGGAACTCAGGGATTGAATTTTCGCCGTAGAGTGACTGCACCCTCGTTCTTTGAACTCTGATTCGGGCGACGAGTGCGAACGACAGGATCGCCGCCCGAAAGCCTCCCTTGAATCTCATCCCTTGCGTCGATATAATGAAGCTCGCGATGGGCGCTCTCCGTGATGGGTGCGCCCAACCCGTCAGTTAGGGTCGCCTGCAATTATTCTCAAAATTTCCAGGCCCGAATTCATAGAGGAGTGTCCAATATGACCATGACCACCACGCACGAGACCTCGAGCACCCTTTCCACCATCGAAAAAATGCTCGGGGACAAAGCCAGTTATTTCCTGGAGCACCAATGCAAAACCGTTTCCAAGGACCACCTGCATCTGCCAGGCCCTGATTTCATCGACCGGGTGTGGATCGGCAGCGACCGGCCGCCCGCTGTTCTGCGCAGTCTGCAGTCTTTGTTTGATCACGGCCGGTTGCGCGGCACCGGCTATCTTTCGATCCTTCCTGTCGACCAGGGGATCGAGCATTCCGCGGGGGCTTCCTTTGCGCCTAACCCGATTTACTTCGACGGGGAAAACATCGTCAAGCTGGCCATCGAGGGCGGATGCAATGCCGTGGCCTCGACGCTGGGCGTTTTGGGGTCAGTCTGCCGCAAGTATGCCCACAAGATTCCTTTCATTATGAAAGTCAATCACAACGAGTTCCTGTCGTACCCGAATTCGTTCGACCAGATCCTGTTTGCCAACGTAAAACAGGCCTTTGAGATGGGCGCGACCGCAGTGGGCGCGACCATCTATTTCGGGTCGGAGGAATCGAAACGGCAGATTCAAGAAGTCTCCACGGCCTTCCATGCCGCCCACGAGCTCGGCATGACCACCATTCTGTGGTGCTACATGCGAAACTCGGCATTTAACAAAACCAAGGAAGGCGGGCCGGACTATCACGTCGCGGCCGACCTGACGGGGCAGGCAAACCATCTCGGCGTCACCCTGGAGGCCGACATCATCAAGCAGAAACTGCCTGAATGTAACGGGGGCTTCGAAGCCCTGAAATTCGGCAAGACGAACAAGAAGGTGTACAGTGAACTGACCACGGACCATCCCATCGACTTGACGCGCTACCAGGTGATCAACTGCTACCTGGGCCGGGCGGGATTGATCAACTCAGGAGGCGCCAGCGCCGGTGAGAGTGATCTCAACGAAGCCGTGAAAACTGCGGTCATCAACAAGCGCGCGGGCGGAACCGGATTGATTTCAGGCCGCAAGGCGTTCCAGCGCCCCATGAAAGAAGGCATCGGCATCCTAAACGCGATCCAGGATGTTTATTTGTGCAAGGATGTAACCGTGGCGTGAGGGGAGCTTAGAGAGGTGATAGGTGATAGGTTTTAGATGTTAGGGGGCAGGCCCGATATTCACGTACTGGATGTCATATTCAAGAGATGTCGACGCCAGATAATTCCTCAAAAAATTGCCTTCCCCATTAGGGGCTCTGACGGTAGGTTTGCTTTAGAGAACAGGCCAAAGTATGTCGTTCTTCGTGGCCGGTGTATTAGCCTTGGAACCACGACCTATCACCTATTACCTATCACCTAAAACCTAATCCCTGACACCTGACACCCGGCCCCCGACACCTGTCTTCCTCAAATCACCCTCCATCCCATTGCCGTATCCCTTCGTGCATTGAGCCGGTCTTTATCGTACATTAAATCGACATCGACTGAGCGGACCGTGCCGCTGACTGCCGAGAGAGGTTTCGAGGTGATTTTGCCGTTTTCAACGGCCTCCATCTGACCAAACTGTTTATTGACGAGCAGATTGACCGCCGTGATTCCGAACATGAACCCCATCTTCACATCAAACGCCGAAGGCGCGCCCCCCCGTTGCAGATAGCCTAGTTTTTCGCCAAAGCTGTCGAGCCCGGTGCGCTTCTTGATTTCGTCTGCCAGGTGCTCCCCAATCCCTCCAAGATTGACGTGGCCGAAGTTATCGGCTTCCTGCCGCCGCGCCACAATCTGACCGCCGCTTTCCTTGGCGCCCTCCGCCACGACGACCAGTGTATAGCGGGATTTCAGGTTCTTGCGCCGGTTGATCAAATCACTGAGGAGATTCAGGTCAAACTCGTATTCCGGGATCAAAATGAAATGCGCGCTGGAGACGATGCCGCCGAAGATAGCGAGGAAACCGGCATGCCGTCCCATCACCTCGATGACCGCGACTTTCCGGTGCGAGCCCGCCACGGACCGCGCATGATCGATTAGCGACTTGATATTATTCACGGCGCTGTCAAACCCCAGCGAGTAGTCGGTTCCGGGGAGATCGAGGTCAATGGTCTTAGGAATGCCGACACAGGGAACTCCTTTTTGCGACAGGCGATTCGCCACCCCGAGGGTGTCTTCGCCGCCCATGGCAACCAGGGCATCCAGCCCCAGGGCTTGAAAATTCTTCACCGCAATTTCGGAGCGATCCACTTTCTCACCCTTTTCATTCTTCATCGCAAAGGGATTCGTGCGGGAAGTGCCAATGTAAGTCCCGCCGTCGCGATCGATCCTCCGGACCACCGGGGCGGTCAGCAGGACGACATAACGGTCATCCTGCAGACCCTTCTGAGGATCGAGGGACATTAGGCTCTCCCACCCTTCCTTCAAACCATAGACCTCCAGTTCGCTGCCGAATTTCGCGCGCACATAGCGCGAGATGGCCCCATACACGACCCATTTGATGGCAGCATTCAGACCGGCGGCGTCCCCCCCGCCTGTAACAACTCCAATTCGCTTCATACGAGCTCCTTCCTGATTATAATCACGCGGATTATAGCGGGAGAACTCGCGTGCAAAAAGCAAAAACAGTATCCTCGTTTTCGATCTCTCCCAATCTGTGCTAATTTGGCATTCGAATATGAAACCCATCGGCATTTATGTCCACATCCCCTTCTGCGCCGCCCATTGCTCCTACTGTCATTTTGTCATCGACCTGGCCCGAGGGGAGGTGCACGAGCGTTACGGGGACGCATTGACAACGGAAATTGCGCAGTGGGGACAACGCCTGTCGAGCCAAGGCCGTCAAAGGGCGGACAGCCTGTACATCGGCGGGGGAACTCCTTCATGGATTCCCGCCCATCTAATCAGAGGGATCGTTCGAACGCTGCGAGAGAATTTCCTGATTGATGCCGAGGCCGAGACGACCATTGAAGTGAATCCCGATTCCATCGACGAAGAGAAGATTCAAGCCTATCGAGAGGTCGGAATTAACCGGATCAGCGTGGGAGTGCAATCGTTTCATGATGAGGAATTGAAACGCCTGGGCCGCACGCACAGCGCACGGGATGCCGAGAAGGCCCTCCGGCAGTTGCGCCGGAGCGGGATGAATAACCTCTCAATTGATCTGATCGCGGGGCTGCCCGGACAAACTATGTCCCATTGGAAAGCGAACATCGAGCATCTCGCAAGCCTTGGGCCTGAACATGTGTCACTTTACCTGTTCGATGAGGATGAGGGAAGCACCCTGGGCCGCAAGAGATTACAGCGGGCCGTGGGTCCCGAGGATAAGGTCCAAGGAAGCACCCGGTGGAACCTCCCTGATGAGGACGAAGTGAAGCGTATTTATGATTTCGCCGTTCTGGAACTCGACCGTCTCGGATATGAACAGTACGAGATCTCGAATTTTGCACGCCGGGTTGACCCCTGGCCCTCCCCGCCAGGCTCCTTCCGCTCCCGACACAACTTGAAGTACTGGAACATGCATCCCTATCTGGGGTTGGGTTGCGCAGCCCATTCCTTCCTCTTTCCTGAGCGCTGGCGAAATGAAAATTCCACCGAGGGATACATTCAATCTCTCCTCTCGAAGAATGATCCACGGCGTGAGATCGATGAGATTTCCCTGGCGCGACTCGCCGAAGATGCCTTCATTTTTGGTCTCCGGCAGACCGAGGGAATCCACTACCCATCACTATCCACCCTCTTGGGCAGGGACGCGAGGTCACTGTTTCGTCCGGTCATCGATCCCCTATTGGCAGAGGGGTGGTTCATCGAACGGGAAGACACGCTGCGCCTGGCTCCCCAGGCCTTCCTTGTGTCCAATGAAATTTTTGAGCGGTTTATTGGTGCCGAGGAGCAAAAGGAGGAGGTTCATTGACAAAGCCGGCTCAAGGAATCCTCGACCGGTCTTTGCTTGAATTCCCTCTCTTTTTTTGTCAGAATGTGGTTTTGTTTTACCTATCAGAACCCTTGTGGCGGTGGCCCTTATGAACTCCTGGATTGATTTGCGAAGTGACACGGTGACCCGGCCCACCCGGGAGATGCGCGAAGCCATGATGAACGCCGAGGTGGGCGACGATGTTTACATGGAAGACCCTACGATCAACCACCTGCAGGAGCGTGCCGCCGAGATCTTTGAGCGGGAGGCCGCCCTGTTTGTTCCAACCGGGACAATGGGAAATCAGATCGCAGTCAAGATCCACAGCCAATCCGGCAGTGAGGTCATTCTGGAAGAATCCGGACACATCTTTAACTATGAAATGGCCACCATGTCCTCTTTTTCGGGGGCGCTGGGTCGGCCCATCCAGGGCGAAGATGGGGTCATCACGTGGGACCAGATTAAGAAGCATGTCCGGCCCAATATTTATTATGTAGCGCCCACAAGCCTCATTACCCTTGAAAACACGCATAACATGGCAGGAGGAACGATCTATCCGCAAGCCGAGGCCGAGAACATCTGTGACCATGCGCACGAAGCCCGTTTGCCGGTTCATCTCGATGGGGCACGCATTTTTAACGCTTCAGTCGCCACCGGGAAATCCGTAGCGGATTTGACCCGGAAGTTCGATAGCATCATGTTCTGCCTCTCCAAGGGCCTGGGCGCCCCGGTCGGATCGCTGCTCGTTGGCAGCCGGGCCTTCATTGAGAAAGCTCGCGTCTACCGCAAGGCATTGGGAGGAGGGATGCGACAGGTGGGTATTCTGGGAGCTGCCGGATTGATTGCCCTCGAAAAGCACCCCGCCAAACTTTCCGTAGACCACACCCACGCAAAACGACTGGCCACGGCGCTGGCTGCCCTTCCCGGAATCAGGATCAATCCGGCCAAAGTCCAAACCAATATCCTGGTGTTTGATATCTCCTCCACCGGCCTGGATACCCTTGAATTCTCAAAGCGGCTGAAGGATCGAGGCGTTCTGGCAAATGGCATTGACGCCACTCACATGCGCATGGTCACGCACTACGATGTCTCACGGGACGACATCGAAAAGACAATTCAGATTGCAGGTTCTCTGCTTACCCAAAGAACTCCGGCCTGAATCCCGGCGGCCCGGATTCCCCCGATCAACCCCCTCATGATGCGCTGAATGTCCTTTTCCAGGCATCGAAGATCCTCAGGCTCTGCTGAACCGCCTCCCCCGGGGCGGACCTCGTCGTCTTGATTTTGGATAGACCTGCCGCTGTTCGATTTTACTTGACAAGCAATATAGCCAAATGCTATATATTAATCGCAATTTGCTATACTACAATGAAACTTGGAAACAAAATTCGCTACTTGCGGTCGGTCGAGGGGACGCTTCGCGAACTGGGAAGGCCGATGACCCAGGCAGAGCTGGTGCGTGCCATGAAGAAGCAGCA
The DNA here is from genome assembly GCA_041494885.1 of Terriglobia bacterium. GTDB lineage: Bacteria > Acidobacteriota > Terriglobia > JAIQFV01 > JAIQFV01 > JAIQFV01. Next base: position 150,178 of record JBGQBO010000003.1, on the reverse strand, counting down.
GGGTAAAACGCTCAGCCAGGCCTACCTGTCGCAGATCGAAACGGGAGTCCGTCCTCATTTGACGAACCAGACCCGCATGATGTTGGCGCGATTCTTCAAGGTGCATCCCGGCTATCTGGTGGATGACCCGGCCGGATATCACACCGAGCTCACTTCCGACCTGAGAGTGGCGGAGGACCAGCTGGATCTTTGGCTCATTGATGGAGCGGAGCGGTTTCGCGACGACAGCGAATTGAGTGAAGTGCTGCTCCGGATTGCCCAGCGAGATGACTCACGCAGGCTGGTGCTCTTACTGGGCGCCATTATGGAAACACCGCAACTTCCCGATCGGCTTCTGGAGGTTCTGAAGCCGGAGGGAGAAGAAAAACCATAACCGGCGGACCCGCGATCAGGGAGGATTTATGCTGCATCGGCTCTGGATTCTCATCCTGGTGATTTTCTATTTGCTGGAGAAGTTGATACGGCTTTTGGCCTAATCGGGCCGCAACGACCCGGGGTTGGTTGGGGTTTCAGCGGGCTGACCTCCGGGCTTCAAGCGGGCGGGGGGCTGAAAGAACGATGATACTGGGGCTGTGGAGACACGTGCAGAAGATTCTTTCTCAGACGAGGGGGAGATTCTCATGACGACATTCTACTTGATCTGCTTTGTGGTGGGATTTGCGTTGACCATTATTTCGCTGGTGATGGGGCACTTGAACCTTCACTTCCATGTCCACCCCTTCAACGCTTCTGCCCACGGGCTGCATCACGGGTTGGGCCCTGCGCACCACGGCTTATCCCAGGGAAGCCAAGCCGATATCTCCCCCATCAACTTTTCCACGGCCATGGCGTTTCTCACCTGGTTTGGCGGAATGGGATACCTGCTGAGTCACTATTATCGCTTCTGGCTCCTGTTGGGACTTGGGGTCGCGACGATCAGCGGGTTGGCAGGAGGCGCAGCGGTCTTCGTCTTTATGGCGAAATTCCTGGCGCCTCGCCAGACTCAACTCGATCCCGCTGATTTTGACTTGATCGGCCTGCTCGCCCGAATCTCGAGTTCCATCCGTTCGAATGGCACGGGAGAGATTATTTTCTCGCAGGCGGGGTCAAGGAAGACCTCAGGAGCCCGCAGCGCGGACGGGAGTGCCATTGAAAAAGGGACTGAAGTCGTCATTACAAAGTATGAAAAAGGGATTGCCTATGTTCAACGATGGGAGGAATTCACAAAATAGAAGCGCGCGAAACGCACCGACGATGCTCCCTCCCGATTAGTCCGGCTGGGGTGCAGGGATTCAAGTCCAATGACGGGGCCACCCACTCCGCCTTTCGGTTCCACGGGGTGGGGGGCAAGCTCAAACATCAATTTTAACGGTTCTCAAAGAATCCAAAGGAGGAACATTTATGGAAGGCACAATCGGGATGTGGGTCTTGGTGGGAATGATGGTCATGGGTCTGGTTATTCTCATGGGACTCCTGGCATCCATGTTTCGGAAGGTAGGACCGAACCAGGCGCTCATCGTCTATGGTTTTCGCGGGACGAGGATTGTGCAGGGGGGCGGGACGATCATTTTCCCGATGGTCGAAAATTGCCGGGACCTTTCTCTAGAGCTGATGTCGTTCGACGTGGCGCCACAGCAGGATCTCTACACCAAGCAAGGGGTGGCCGTAACGGTGGAAGCCGTGGCGCAGATCAAGGTGAAATCCGATCCGGAATCAGTGCGCACGGCAGCGGAACAATTCCTGACGAAAACCCCCACTGAGCGGGAGAGTCTCATCCGGCTCGTGATGGAAGGGCATCTGCGCGGCATCATCGGTCAGCTCACCGTCGAGGAGATCGTCAAGCAGCCCGAGATGGTCGCCGACCGCATGCGATCCACCTGCGCTGACGATATGAACAAAATGGGGTTGGAGGTCATTTCGTTTACCATCAAGGAAGTACGGGACAAGAACGAGTATATCGCGAACATGGGAAAACCGGATGTGGCCCGGATTCGCCGGGATGCGGACGTGGCGGCGGCAGAAGCCGATCGCGACACCACCATCCGCCGCGCCCTGGCCCAGCGGGAGGCCGCCATCGCGCGCGCCCAGGCCGATCAGGAACGGGTACTGGCGGAGACCCTTTCGCTCGCCAAACAGGCCGAAGCTCAACGGGATCTGGAAATCAAAAAGGCGGCGTATCAGGAATCGGTCAAGAGACAGCAAGCGCAGGCTGACAAGGCGTATGAGATTCAAACCAACATCATGCAACAGCAAGTGACCACAGAGGCTGTCAAAATTCAGCAAGTGGAGAAAGAGCAACAAATTAAGGTTCAGGAAGCCGAGATCCTGCGCGTCGAAAAAGAACTCATCGCGACGGTATTGAAACAAGCCGAAATCGAGCGTCAACGCATCGAGACCCTTGCTGCTGCTGAAAGACAGAAACTCATCGTCGAAGCCGAGGGCCACGCCAACGCCATCCGCGCCCAGGGTGAGGCAGAAGCCGATATCATCTTCAAGAAGGGTGAAGCCGAAGCCAAGGCGATGAACGTCAAGGCCGCGGCTTTCCAGGAGTACAACCAGGCAGCGGTCTTCGACAAGCTGCTGACGGGGATGCCCGAAATTGTCCGCGCGCTCGCTGAACCGCTCGCCAAAGTCGACAGGATCACCATCGTCTCGACCGGCAACGGTGACGCGGCGGGCATCAACAAAGTGACTGGAGACATGACGAAAATGGTCGCCCAGGTTCCTGCCCTGTTTGAAACACTCACGGGGATGAAGCTCACTGACTTGATGTCGAAGGTACGGACGATTGGTGACAAGAGCGAGAAGCCCGAGCATCAGTAGGAATCGCTCGGTTCGGAATGGCAGCTGAAGCCCGGTTTTCCTGGTGAATGGAGGCAGGCTGGTGGTTGAAGGTCACCCGAGGAGATACGGTCTGCTTCCATCCTGCCCGGGGCGAGACCGAGGCTTGATTTGGAGTCAGCTTTTTCGATGAAGAAAGGAGAAAGACCATGGCATTACTAGACCGTGTTTCAACATTGATTCGCGCGAATCTGAACGACCTGATTGACAAGGCTGAAGATCCCGAAAAAATGATCAAGCAGGTCATCCTCGACATGCAGAACCAGCTCATCCAGGTGAAGACGCAAGTGGCTGTGTCCATCGCGGATCTACACCTGCTCGAAAAGAAGCAGCTCGAGCATGAGGAGAAGATGGGAGAATGGATGCGCAAGGCCGAGCTGGCCGTGGACAAGAACCAGGACGACCTCGCGCGGGCGGCCCTATCGCGACACCAGAGCTTTCAGGAATTATCCGAAAACTTCAGGCAGCAGGTGGGATACCAGCAAGGTCAAGTGGAAGCCCTCAAGAGCGCCCTTCACAAGCTGGAACAAAAACTCTCCGAGGCGGAATCGAAGAAGGATCTTCTGATCGCGCGCCATCGGCGAGCTCGTGCGGCCTCCAAGGCGATGGACGCCCAGGCGGCCATCGGGGATCAATCTAAAGTGGCCACGTTTGAGCGGATGAAGGACAAGGTGGTTCGCGGCGAGGCGATCAGCGAGGCCAAGGCTGAATTGCTGGGCGACAACATCGAAGATCAATTTGCCAAACTCGAAAAGGAAAACGAAATTGAGCGCCTCTTGCGAGATCTTAAGGAGCGTCGCAAATTGAAGTCGGCTTAGCTGATCTGGAAACTCGCGGCCCGAAGGAACCCCGCAACCTGCGCCTAGCCGACCTCCCTCTTGGACAGGGGAGCTGGACCGAATTGCGGCATGTCATTGGGGGAGGGGCCCATCCCCGGAGTCTTCGCCATTGATGACCGGAACCCTGACCCCCTCGGGGATGAATTTCTCTTTGATCGCTGTGAGAACCTCTCCCGGCGTGTCCACGACTTTGAAGAGTTCAAGATCACTGGGGGAGACCTTCCCCTGGGCGATCATCGTATTCCGTACCCACTCGATGAGACCTTTCCAGTAGTCGCGGCCCACCAGGATGACAGGGAAAGGCTTGATCTTCTTGGTTTGAATCAGGGTGAGGGACTCAAAGAGCTCATCCATCGTGCCATACCCGCCCGGGAGGATGACAAAGGCCTGGGAGTACTTTACAAACATCACCTTGCGAACAAAGAAGTACCTGAAATTCAACAAGGTCGTGATAAAGAAATTCGATTTCTGCTCGAACGGCAGTTCAATATTCAATCCGATAGATTCCCCCTTGGCTTCGAAGGCACCACGATTCGCCCCTTCCATGACACCCGGTCCGCCGCCGGTAATGACCGCATACCCATTCTGAGCCAGGAGGGAGGCGATGGCGCGCGCGGTTTCATATTCATGGGACCCCGGCTTCGCCCGGGCGGATCCAAAAATCGTGACCGCCTGATTAACCTGTGCCAGGGTTTCAAATCCTTCCACGAATTCGGCCATGATTCGGAACAGCCGCCAGGACTCCTTCGGTGCAAAGTCGTCAATTAAGTACTGCTGCTCGAGTATTTTCTTTGTCATCGTCTTCGGTTATCCCCTCCTGGAATTAGCCCGCGGAATTCTCATAACTCCATCCGGCCATGCACAAACCCGCCAATCGTCCAGAAAGCCCCTCTGCTCCATCTCTTGACTTGGGGTCACCTGCCTCCGGAGAATTGCAGTAAAATCTAAATTCGCCATTTTGCTTAATTATTTCAATCCTAAAAATACCATAACTTGCCGCTCGTCGAGCAAATTACTCCTCTGCAGGGAACCGGATCGCCGTCGTTGTGTCTTTGCCTCGTACCCCGTAAAGAACGTGTCTAATTAGCAACACTTCCGGTCGCGGCAGTTCTCATGGCACCCTGATTAAGCCATTCAAATTCTAGGAGATCGAGGTTCTATCTGGGGATGGCCTGGCAGTTGCTTGGAATTCTTATTGTATTCATAGTGCTGCCTCGGGCCTTTAAGTAAGTAAGATAGAAGTAAGATAGAACTCAAGTTGTCATGCCAGGAGAATTGGTTTTGCTCCATCCACAGACGACCCTCCGTTCATCCTCAGAACTTTCCGGGATAGGCTTGCACACCGGTCAAAAAGTCACACTTCGTCTTTTGCCGGCCCCCGTCCATACGGGCATTGTGTTTCAGCGTACCGACCTTGACAATTTCTTAATCGAGGCTTCGGTAGCTAACGTGGCCAAAGTAAGCTATGCAACCACGCTCATGAAAAAAGGCGTGTTGATTTACACGGTGGAGCATGTGCTTTCGGCGCTTCACGGATGCGGCGTCACGAACGCTATCGTGGCGATCGACAACCTGGAAACACCGATCCTGGATGGGAGCGCGCGGTTGTATATGGAGGCCATTGACTCCGCCGGAATCGTAAGCCAGGACGAGGCACAGCGATTTCTTAAGATCAAGCGGGAATTTCAATTGAGAGACGGCCTGAAGATGATTTCGATTGCTCCCGCCCATGAATTTCATCTTTGTTACGACATCGATTTCACCCATCCACTGATTGGCCGGCAGCACTTTGAGCGGACGATCACTCCTCACTGTTACCGTGCGGAGGTGGGCATCGCGCGCACATTTGGCTTTTATGACGAAGTGGAGATGCTGCGGCGCAACGGGTTGATCCGTGGGGGGTCCCTTGAGAATGCGATTGTGCTGACGCGTGACGGGATGATGAACGAACCGACCCTCCAGTTTAAGGACGAATTTGTGCGTCATAAGGTGCTTGATTTGATTGGCGACCTTGCTCTTTTGGGCTCACCCCTGTTGGCCCGTGTCAATGCCCACCGCGCAGGCCATGCGTTGCACACAGCGCTGGTCTCGAGGATCCTCAAGGATCGGACCCTCTGGGAGTTGGTCGAGCTCGAAGCGAAAGATGAAGCTGGAGGCGCTGACGCCCTCTGGAAAGATCGGACCGAGAAAGGTTCCGTTCCCTCCCTTCTCTAAAACGAGTTTCCTCCGCTGTTTCTCTTCCCTCCCCCGTGAATTCAGTCCCTCCCTGAGCCAATGACATCCTGTTTCCCGGGTTTTTGAATCGCTCTGAGCCCGTTTTCCCTTGATATGGTGCAAGCAATTCAATATACTTTTTGGACACTTCATGTCTAAAATTTCATCGTGGGAGCTGATATGACAGCAATCCTGCAAGATAAAGAAACTAATCCGTTCGAGTCGATGATGTCGCGATTCGACATTGCCGCTGAAAAATTACAGCTGGATCCGGGCCTCTATGAGATTCTAAGAGCTCCCGACCGGGAGATCACGGTGTCCATCCCCATTATGATGGACAATGGCAAACTGAAGGTATTCACAGGGTATCGAGTGCAACACAATATCGCGCGCGGCCCCTGCAAGGGTGGCATCCGGTACGCCCCCAATGTTTCGATCGATGAAGTGCGGGCTCTGGCCGCCTGGATGACATGGAAGTGTGCCGTCGTCAACATTCCCTTCGGCGGGGCCAAGGGCGGTATCATTTGCGATCCATCGCACATGAGCATGAGTGAAAAAGAAAAACTGACCCGTCGATACACGGCCATGCTGATTGATGTCATCGGTCCCGAGCGGGATGTCCCCGCACCGGATATGAATACGAACGAACAAGTCATGGCGTGGGTGATGGATACCTACTCCATGCATCAACGCCATACCGTGACCGGGGTCGTCACCGGCAAGCCCATCGAATTGGGAGGCTCCCTGGGGCGCGCGGATGCCACTGGGCGTGGTGTAATGATCTGTTGCGACCAGGCCATCAAGCGCATTGGCATGAAGCGCGAAGAGACGCGCGTGGCCGTGCAGGGGTTCGGAAATGTGGGTTCCACGGCAGCACGTCTGATGTTTGAAGCTGGATACAAGATTGTAGGACTGTCCGATATTAACGGGGGGGTCTTGAATGAAAACGGGATTGATGTGCATGCGGCTATCCGACACTACAAGGAAGCGCGCACCCTGGCCTCCCTGCCCGCAACGGCCCCTTGCACGAACGAGGCACTGCTGGAAGCCCGGTGCGATATCCTGGTTCCGGCAGCGACCGAAAATCAAATCACCAGTCACAATGCCAGTCATCTCCAGTGCAAAATTATTTGTGAAGGTGCAAATGGTCCGACCACCGCGGCCGCCGATGACATCCTCGAATCCAAAGAAATTTTCGTGATCCCCGACATCCTGGCGAATGCCGGAGGGGTGACGGTTTCCTATTTTGAATGGGTGCAGGACCGGCAGGGTTACTTCTGGACGGAAGCGGTGGTCAATTCCGAGCTGGAGCGGATCATGGTGGACAGCTTTAATGCCGTGGCGTCTTACGCGGACAAGCACAAAGTGAACATGCGGATCGCTTCCTATATGCTCGCCATTGATCGTGTCGCGTATACCACGAAATTGAGGGGGATCTACGCATAAGATCGAGTCATCCGCCAGACTCTTGGATTCCTAATGTAAAGGCGCCCATCGAATCTCATTCGATGGGCGCCTTCGTTTAGGGTTGGGGTTCTGCTTGCTCAGAAGACCGATGGAGCTGCAATCCCCCGTTCGCCGGGTGCGCTGACTGCCGTCTCCCGAGAACAAATGGAGAAGAGCAGCCTAAACCGCACTTCGAAGCAGACGGACTTCGACACGGCGATTGTGGGCACGCCCTTCCTTGGTCTTATTATCGTCTGCCGGTTTGGCTTCACCCACACCAATCACGGAGATTCGAAACAGCGGGATATCGTGCTGGGTCGCGAGGTACCGCTTGACGGTCTCGGCGCGTTTTTCACTCAACTGCAGATTCAACGACTCACTTCCGCGATTGTCGGTAAATCCCTGGATTTCCAATACGTAGCCCTTTTGGTCTTTGACTTTTGCGGCCAAGGCATCCAGCTTCCCCCGGGCCTCATCGTTGAGCTCGAATTGGGCGCTCTTAAAATTCACCTCGGTTGAATCGGCGAGCTTGTAAGTGTCGACATTGCCGATCTTCGATTCAACATCCTTCACATTTTTCGCAATCTGATCCGTTGCAGACTGGGCTGCCTCTGCCTTCTGGTTCGCAGTAGCCGCTTTGGCATCGGCGGCTTCGGCCTTTGCCGTGGCTGATTGAATCCCGGCCTGGGCGCGGCTATCGACATCCCGGATATCCGAGGTATTCTTCTTGGTGATGGATTCAATTTCAGCCACTTTGCCCGTCAGTGGATCAATCTGCTGCTTGACATATTTCTTGGTGGCGCATCCGGCAACACCCAAAACACCCACACAGGTGAGCGTCGCAATCATGGCACACCGGAGCATTAATTTTGCGATGGACATAGAGTCTCCTTCTTGATGGTTCTAGAGCTATGATGAGTAAACGCACCAAGGCTAACACAGGCTCCAGGAAAAATGCAATAGTAGGGGGGCAGGCCGGTTTCTGCTTGAATCCCCCTAAGTGGAAGGGTCCCCGCCACACCTTTTCCAGCCGCGCTCCGACGCCATCCCTGGAGAAAGCCTGGGCGAACCCGCCTCCCGAGGAGGGGATGAATTCCCGAGTGCTTCCTCCGATATCATCAGGAACACCCCTTTTACTTTATAATAGGGCGGGGTTAGCGGGTGACACCGGGTTTCCCGTTCGTGACTCACGGGTTCTAGGGACAGCGCGATGATGCTTCCGGACGAAATTCTCAGCAGCCTTTCCGCAGAGCCGGGCGTGTATTTGTTCCTGGGCGCAGCCGGGGAGATCATCTATGTCGGGAAGGCCAAGTCCCTCCGCAGTCGTGTTCGCAGTTACTTCCAGGAATCCCGCGGCCGCGATGACAAGACCGGTCGCCTGGTGCAGGAAATCGCCGATGTCCGCACGATTGTCGTCGATAACGAGCACGAAGCCCTTGCGCTCGAGAACAATCTCATCAAACAGAACAAGCCGCGCTACAACATCCTCCTGAGAGATGACAAAACCTATCCCTATCTCAAGCTGACGGTCCAGGAGAAGTTTCCCCGCCTGATTTACACTCGACGCCTGCGTCACGATGGGGCACTCTATTTTGGCCCCTACTTCCCTGCCAGCCTGGGCATTCGCTCCAAGAAACTGGGGCATCAGTATTTCGGGATACGATCCTGCTCCATCGACATTGACCATGGGCTTCCCCGGCCCTGTTTGCAGTACCACATCAAGCGTTGCCTCGGCCCCTGTGTTGCCGAGCTGTGCTCCATCGAGAAATATGATGCTGCGGTCAACGACGTAAAACTGCTCCTGGAGGGGCGCACCTCAAACCTCACGGAGCAGCTCCACGCGCGCATGGAAGAAGCGGCCCGGGAGGAACGGTTCGAAGCGGCGGCCAAATACCGTGATTTGGCACACACCGTGGCAGAATTGGGGGAACGGCAGAAACTGGCCTCCACGCGCAGTGATGACATTGATATTGTAGCCGTCCATGCCGAGCCGCCGCTGGCTGCCTTAAACCTGTTTCACATGCGGGGCGGACGCGTGGTTGAGCGTCGGGAGTACTTTTGGGAAGATGTGAGCCGCTACGATCCGGCAGAGTTTCTGGCGGCGTTTCTCAAGCAGTTTTATCTGAGCGAATCGTTTACCCCGGCTCAGATCTTTGTGCCGCTTGACTTTGAAGACCGCGCTGTGCTCGAGGAGATTTTGAGCGAAAAACGCATGCGAAGGGTTGACATCGTTACCCCTCAGCGCGGCGCCAAGAGACAGTTTGTAGAGCTGGTCGAGCGTAACGCTAAAATCTCATTTGACCAGCGCTTTCGAACTTTGACGCCCTCCTCGAAAACCATCAGCGCCGCTTTGCAGGACGCCCTGGACCTTGAGGCCGCGCCCCGACGCATTGAATGCTTTGATATTTCAAACATTCAGGGCACGGACAGTGTGGCCTCCTGCGTGGTCTGGGAAGATGGCCGGATGAAGAAAAGCGACTACCGCAAGTTCCTCATCAAGACCGTCGAAGGCGCCGACGATTTTGCCTCGATGCGGGAAGTCGTCGCGCGGCGTTATCGACGGCTCCTGGACGAAAAAAAGAGGTTGCCCGATCTGGTGCTTGTGGACGGCGGGCTGGGTCAGCTTCATGCCGCGGCAGCGGCCCTCGATTCGCTCGACCTCGTGGCTCAACCGCTGGCGGCGATCGCCAAGCGCGAAGAAATCATTCTCCTCCGCGGGCGGGAAAATGAACCCGTGTCGCTCGAGAAAAGCAATCCCGTGCTGCACTTGGTTCAGCAAATCCGTGACGAATCGCATCGATTTGCCGTGACGTTCCACCGGAAAAGGCGGGCAAAGCGGACTTTAACCACGGAGCTGGTGGCCATCCCCGGGGTCGGGCCGAAGACCGCACAGCGGTTGTTGCGTAAATTCGGAAGCGTTGCAGAGATTAAGGAGGCGTCGTTTGAGGCTCTGAGCGGCGAGGTGGGTCCAGCGGCCACCAAAAAAGTTGTTGAGCATTTTCAGGGCCGGTGAGAATATTCTCCAATAACCCGTGGACTCGCATGCCATCAACTTGTGCGAATACTCCCAAGGAGATCTAAGTTCATCCTATGGACATCAAAATTAAAAAGTGGACCGATATCGAGGTCGAGCAATTGACCCCGCTGCTCACCCGACAGATGCTTTCGAGCGAACGCTTGACGGTGGCCATCGTGCGACTCAAGAAGGGATGCATCGTGCCGCAGCATTCCCACGAGAGCGAGCAAATCACCTCCATCCTTGACGGCGCCCTGGAATTTGAGATCAACAACCAAACGATCGTGCTCCGGAAGGGAGAGTCCATGGTCATCCCTTCCCACGTGCCTCATGCAGCCAAGGCGTTGGAGGATACCATTGACCTCGACATCTTCAGCCCGGTTCGAGGGGACTGGGTGAACGGGACAGATGATTACATCCGGTCGGGGAACCGGTGAACGCCGTGGCTCGGGACAGTTTCTCTCCTACTTGACTTGACGGGCCATCCCAACATATCCGCATTCCTGCAACACCTTGACGCCGTTTTTGATATAGTTCACCGCCTTGACGTTCGAGATTTGCCGTCTGCATTGTCAAAGAGGAAAATCCGGACGAGATGATTGGCTGGTCACTGACAACACGTCACACTGAGTAGAGCATCTGCCGACGAGTCATATAATTGCCAGAACCGCATTCCTCGCGTCTTTCATCGAACCGTGGTGCACAAGTCGGCACTCCCTACGATAAGCGTTTGATCCGAACGGCAATCTCCGTCAATCTCCGCCACGGGGCTGGTTTCGTACAGATGGCGGGTGCGATCAAGGCGGCGAACGTGCTCAATGGAAAGTAGCCGCAGCCTCTGGCAACCTGCCCGCCAAGCGGATGAATGCACGAACGTGATATTACAATTCTAATAAATTCATGTGGGAGACCAACTATGTCGCAAATCATCCACAAATTCAATCCATCCATCATTAAGAAAACTGCCGCCCGCTGCCGGGCACGGAATATCGTCATTCCTACCTTCGCGCAGATGAGGGACCCGAGTCTGGTACCGCAAGCGGTCCTGAAAAAACTTCCCAAGGTCGGACTGTGGGATGTCAATCCGTTCAACCTCTTCCGCATCACATGGAAGAATGACGTCAAGTCGGGATTGTACGGCGGTGTGAACTACCTCGAGATACCACGGGCGATCACCGGTGTGAAGGCGCGCATCATCGGGCTGATCGGCAAGTACTTTCCCACCGGAGCGCACAAAGTGGGGGCGTCCTTCGGATGCCTCGTGCCGCGATTGGTGAGCGGCGAGTTCGACCCGGAGAAAAACAAGGCCGTCTGGCCCTCGACGGGCAACTTCTGCCGCGGGGGCGCGTTCAACTCAGCGCTTCTGGGATGCAAGGGAGTCGCGATTCTGCCGGAAGAAATGTCGAAGGAGCGCTTCACGTGGCTGAGGAAGATTGGTGCTGAGGTCATCGCGACACCCGGCTGTGAATCGAACGTGAAGGAGATCTACGATAAGTGCTGGGAGTTGAAAAAGGATCCAACAAACATCATCTTTAACCAGTTCGAGGAGTTTGGCAACCCGATCTGGCACTACAATGTGACGGGTCCTGCGATCGAGGAAGCCTTCAATGGCTTGAAGCTGAAAGGGAAGCGTGCCGCAGCGTTCATCTCGGCGACCGGTTCCGCCGGAACGATTGCCGCCGGTGATCACCTGAAGAAGCAGTTCCCCCACCTCAAGGTGGTTGCGAGCGAGGCTCTCCAGTGCCCGACCCTGCTCATGAACGGCTTTGGCGGTCATCGCATCGAGGGGATCGGTGACAAGCACGTGCCCTGGGTGCACAACGTCCGGAATACGGATGCCATTGCTGCAATCGACGATGAGGACTGCATGCGGGTCCTGCGCCTTTTCAATGAGGCCGCCGGCCGGAAGTACATGGAGGCCGCGGGGATATCAGACTCCGATGTGGCCATGTTGCCGCTTCTTGGCATATCATCAATCGGAAACCTGCTCGCGTCCATCAAGACGGTGAAGTACTTCGAGCTCAACGAGCAGGATGTCGTCTTTACGATCTTCACCGACTCGGTTGAGCTGTATGGTTCCCGTCTCAAAGAACTCGAACACGAACGCGGGAAGTATTCGGCCATCGATGCGGCGAAGGACCACACGGCCTTTTTGCTGCACCAGGGCATCGATCACTACAAGGAACTGACGCACTACGAACGGAAGGCAATCCACAATCTCAAGTACTTTACCTGGGTCGAGCAGCAGGGGAAAACCGTGGAGGAGCTGGATGCCCAGTGGAATCCGGAGTACTGGCAGAAGCTGCTGGAAGACGAAGTGGTGGAGTTTGATAAGCTGATCAATGAATTCAACGACACGGTCGGTCGTGCGTGATGGTATCGCTGCCTTCGTTTCAATGGCTGCCTGGGTGGAAGGATGGGCGGTCCCGGTTCAAAACAAGGTTCACTCAAACACAAGGAGACATTCACCATGCGTAGTTTTATCGGTCGCGACATCCTGTCGCTGAAGGAATTCGAACGGAGCGAGTTCTTGCGCATCTTTGAAATTGCGGAACGTCTGGAGCCCATCGCGCGCGATCGCCGCAATAGCGACCTGCTCAAACACAAGACGCTCGTGACGGCGTTCTACCAGCCCAGCACGCGCACGCGTCTTTCCCACGAAGCCGCCATGCACCGCCTCGGCGGACACGTGACCGGGTTTGCAGACGCGAAGATGACACGCGCCGGCGATTATTATCAGGAGAGCATCAAGGACACCGTCAAGATGCTCGAGTCCTACGGCGATGTGATCGCCATGCGCCATTTCCAGAAAGGGGCCCCGCATGAAGCCGCAAAATGGTCGTCCGTACCGATCATCAACGGCGGCGATGGTTGGGGCGAACACCCGACCCAGATTCTCACCGATCTCTACACCGTGCTGCGCGAACGCGGTCGAATTGACGGTTTGCGCTGGCTCGCCCTGGGTGACATGCGAATGCGCACGATGCACTCCCTCGGATATGCGCTGACACAGTTCGATTGCCCGGTCACTTTCGTCGGGCCCCCCGCGAATGCGCTCTTCCCCAGCTCTCCTGATATGCGAATGCCGGAGGAGTACAAGGCGGATTTTCGACAGTACGCGCTGAACTTCAGCGAAGCCGAACACGTCGAGGAAGCCATCGCGAATGCCGATGTGATTCTGGTCGAGCCGGTGATTCAGGCCGATTATTCGCAGTCGCGACAAGAAGCCCCCAAGGAGAGACCGCTCACGCCGGCAAATTTCAAGATCACGCGCGAACTGTTGATGAGCAAGGCGAAGAGCGATATGGTTTTACTCCACTCGCTCCCGCGCATGGACGAGATTCCGCCGGATGTGGACATCACCCGCTGGTCACGTTACTGGCAGGAAGCATTCTACGGCGTCGTCTTGAAGATGGGGTTGTTCGCCCTCGTCTTGGGCGCTGTCGAATGATTTGACAAAGGATGCGAGGGGGTTGCTTGGTCCGCCGGCGAGCCGATCACCGAGCGAACGCACGCTCCATCCACAAAACTCAACAGGAGACAATCAAATGCAGACTTTCCTGCACGGCCGTGACCTCATCGGGGATCTCGATTTCAGCCGGGAAGAGGTTGAAACGGTGCTTCACGTCGCGTTCGACATGAAAAGCAAGCGCGCCCTGAACGAACCGCACGCGCTTCTCCGCGACAAGGTTCTTGCCATGATGTTCTTTTTCTCAAGTACTCGCACCCGCGGATCGTTCGAAGCCGGGATGGCCCAGCTCGGCGGGCACGGTGCATTCATCGAATCACGCGCGACGCAGATTGCGCACGGCGACACCCCAAAGGAAATCGGCGAGATTTTCGGCCGCTACTTCGACGGGATCGCGATTCGCCACGTGGACTGGAAGCTCGGCAACAAGTACATCAACGAGGTGGCGAAGTATTCCCGCGTGCCGGTGCTGAACATGCAGTGCGACATCTACCACCCCTTCCAGGTTCTGGCTGACCTGATGACGGTCATCGAGAAGAAGGGGCGTGATTTGCGCCGGAGAAAGATGGTGGTCTCTTGGGCGTACGCCTCGTCGTACCAGAAACCGATGTCGGTCCCGCAGTCGCTCATCCTGCAAATGCCGCGCTTCGGATTGGATGTTGTTCTTGCGCATCCGCCGGAGTTCAAGCTGATGCCCGAGATCATGGATCAAGCCCGCGACCAGGCGAGGAAATACGGGACGGGATTCGAGGTCGTGGACGATATGGATGCGGCGTTCAAGGACGCCGATGTCGTCTACGCCAAATCCTGGGGGGCCATGGTGCACACGTCGGACGAAAAGGAAGGGGCCCGAATCATCAGCAAGTACGCATCGTGGATTACAGATGAACGACGATTGAAGCTGGCGAAGTCCGACGCCATCTACATGCACCCCCTCCCCGCCGACCGCAACATCGAAGTAACGGACGAGGTCATGGATGGACCCAACTCAGTTGTATACGACGAAGCCGAAAACCGCATGCACGTACAAAAAGCGGTCATGGCGTTGACCATGAGCTAGGCGGTTGCAGCGTCGGATGATCCAGCTATTCGATTATTCAACCGGCGGACCGGCTGCAGGAGGAAACAAACGATGGCCATGAAAAAGAAAGTCATCAAGAAGACCAGACGGTCAGCCGGAAAGAAATCTGCCAGGCGCGCGCCCAAACGCAAGCTCGCGGTCGTTGCAGTAGGCGGCAACTCGCTGATCAAAGATTCACAGCATCAGACGGTTGAGGATCAGGAGAGCGCGTTGCGTGAAACCGCACGTCACATCGCCGATATGATCGAGCAGGGCTGGGATGTCGCGATCGGACATGGGAATGGACCGCAGGTCGGTTTCATTCTGCGCCGTTCCGAAATTGCTGCCAAGGTCGAAGGCATGCATGAAGTTCCCCTCGATGTGTGTGGCGCGGACACGCAGGGGGCGATCGGGTACGAGCTCCAGCAGGCACTGCAGAACGAGTTGCATCATCGCCGCATCAAGAAACGCTGTGCGACGATCATAACACAGGTCCTGGTGAATCAACATGACGCCGCGTTTAGGAATCCCTCCAAGCCGATCGGCGGATTCATGGATGAAGTCGAAGCGATGCGGCGCAAGACTGAAATGGAGTGGAGCGTCGTCGAAGATGCAGGACGAGGCTGGCGCCGCGTGGTTCCCTCCCCTCTCCCTGAAGAAATTGTCGAGCTCGAGACCATTCAGGCCGTACTCAAGCAGGGGATCATCGTCATCACGGTCGGGGGCGGCGGTATTCCCGTCGTGGATGTCGGTCGTGGCGAATATCGCGGCACTGCGGCAGTGATCGACAAGGATTTCGCAAGCAGTCTGCTCGCACAGGAAGTCAAAGCTGATTTGTTCCTGATTGCGACGGCTGTTGAAAAGGTGGCCCTCAACTTTGGCAAGCCGAATCTGCAGTGGCTCGACCGGATGAGCATGGCCGAGGCGAAACAATACCTTGCCGAAGGAACGCATTTTGCCAAAGGCTCGATGGCGCCCAAGATTCAGGCCATCCTGTGGTTTCTCGAAGCGGGCGGCAAACACGCGATCATCACGAATCCCGAAAACATCGGCCGCGCCCTGCGGGGGGAAACCGGAACGCACATTTTCCGGAAGTAGGGTCTCTCCGTCCGCAACCCGCATGACGAACTCACTGTGATGCGGGATGGATGGAACTCTTCAAATGAGAGTCGTCGAAACCCTTCCCTTCTTCTGCACTTCGTTGCCATCGACGGCGCGTCTCTCCAATGGAAGGTCGGCCCCCGGAATCCGCATGACCGCCTGACCCGGGGATACGTCCGCGCAGCTCCACGCTTTCAACTTGAACCCTGCAACGTGAATTTGGAGATTTGATGAACTATCATTTTAAATGTATCCTCTGTGGTTCCGAGTACGACCCGGGAACCATGCCCTACGTGTGTCCGAAACACGGCGACGAGGGCATTCTCGATACGATTTTCGATTACCGTCAGATCAACCAATTAACTTCACCTCGTGCGATCACCGCTTCTCCCGACTTCTCGGTGTGGCGATACGCCCCGCTCCTGCCGCTGGACAACGCGCGGGAATCCGCACCCCCGGTTCACGTTGGTTGGACCCCGCTCTACCGTTCAACGACCCTTGGCACGCAACTGGGATTGAGCCGTTTGTATTTCAAGGACGATGGCCGCAATCCAACGGCGTCGTTCAAAGATCGCGCGAGCGCCGTCGTCGTCGCCCGAGCGCGCGAACTGGGGGTCAAAATCATCACGACCGCAAGCACGGGCAACGCGGGCGCGGCACTCGCCGGTCTGGCCGCAGCGGCGAAAATGCCGGCAGTGATCTTCGTGCCGCAAACCGCACCCCCGGCGAAAATCGCGCAATTGCTGATTTTCGGAGCGCGCGTCCTCCTGGTTAAAGGAACATACGACCAGGCCTTTGATCTCTGCCTGGAGGCGTCGAAGGAATTCGGCTGGTATTGCCGAAACACGGCTTTCAATCCGTATACGGTTGAAGGAAAGAAAACCGCATCCCTTGAACTGTGCGAGCAACTCGGATGGGAGCCCCCCGACACGATCCTTGTTTCAGTCGGCGATGGCAATGTCATCAGCGGTGTGTGGAAGGGCCTGCGCGATTTGCTCATGCTGGGATGGATCGATACGATGCCGCGCTTGCTGGGCATCCAAGCGGAAGGCTCGGCGGCGTGCTATAACGCGTGGAAAACGGGAACAGAACAAATCACACCCGTGAACGCGCAGACTGTCGCCGATTCCATCAGCGCCGATTTGCCGCGTGATGGTGTGCGGGCCGTCCGTGCCGTGCGTGAAACCGGCGGTGCCTTCCTTACCGTGACCGACGATGAAATTCTCGCGGCGATACCGGAACTCGCGCGAGGCGAAGCAATTTTCTGCGAGCCTGCCGCGTCGGCCGCCTACGCCGGATTGAAAAAAGCAGCCCACCAGGGTCTCGTGAAATCGGATGAGACGATCGTGTGCCTGTTGACCGGTAACGGCTTGAAAGACATCTCGAGCGCAATGAAAGTCGCAGGCGCCGGAACGATCATCGAGCCCACCCTCGGAGCGGTTAAGCAATTGAACCTTTGATGATCGGGACTCGGGAATGGACGATCAATTCGGGTACAAGGCCATCGTCGAAGCAAGAAGGGACCTCGCTGAGAGCGGTATCCCGATCGGATTGGTTCGGGGCCGCAACGGGGAAATCATCGGTCGCGAGCACAACCGACGCGCAAGGAGGACAATCCGAAAAAGCAGGTTGTGTCGATCGCCACTTAAACCGGGTTTGGTTTCCCCCAATCAACCTAGCCACGGTCAAACATAGACCGGGGAACGGGACGGTGTCTACTCTGCCCGGTTTAAAGGGGGGGCACAAGCAGTCCGATCTCCCTGGGACGGGGATCTTCATGGCCGCGTAAACATCACCCATGGCCGGCGAACTTCCAGTTTACAGAATCAAAGCAGTTCAGTATTCTAAGGGCGGGCGAGAATCAATTGCTTTTTTGTGCAACCTTCTCGCAACCGTCTAACACGCCCCAATGCTTGCTTACCTGTCTGGCTCAATCGAAAACTCTCCCGACGGCGGCCGTGCCTGGCGTGCTGCCTTAAAGCCGTTTCTGGCCGAGACCCTCCGGCACGAAGTCTATGATCCCGCTGAAGCGATTCCCCAGTTATTAGGCGCAGAGACCTATGAATCGTTTCGTGCATGGAAAACCAGTGATCCCGATCGGTTTCGGACTACGGTGCGTCGAATCATCACACATGATCTAGAGGTTCTGACCAGCCGGGCGAGCTACGTCATCTGCAACTGGGATGAGCACGTGTTCAAGGGAGGAGGCACGCAGGGAGAACTGACGGTGGCATTTCACCGCTCTATCCCGGTCTATCTGGTCAGTCATGTACCCCTGGAAAACATAAGTGGCTGGATTCTGGGATGTGCCGACCTGATCCTTCCGAATTTTTCCGAATTGCGGAGGTTCCTACAGAAGAAGTACGGGGAGCCAAGCCTTGATTTGAAGGATTTTTTCAGCCCATAAACTGAAGTCAGAGGACAGAAGTCAGATGTCGGATGACAGGAAAGAGATGTTCTGACTTCTGATTTCTGACTTCTGACCTCCCTACCGGGAGGAAATTGACCTCGGAGCATGACCACCCCATGTTGATCGCGATCGGATCCACGCGGGCACCGAAAGTTGATGCGGCGAAGGAAGTCTGCTCGGTCCTGAAGGGCCGCCGCCTCATCACAAGCCCTGGCGAACTGGAATTCCTCGAGCGGGAAACACCCAGCGGTGTTTCGGCCATGCCCCTTTCGCACGACGAGTTGATGGAAGGCGCCCGTAATCGCACCAAGTTCTTGCGCCGCATGCTGGGAATGGAGGGTATCCGGGCCGACTTCTACCTGGGCATGGAGGGAGGCTTTCTGATCGTCCAGGGAAATGAGGGCCGGCATTGCTTCCTGCAAAACTGGGCTTACGTGAGTGACGGCGAACGGGGCGCCTATGGGGCCAGTGGGACGATTGCCATCCCCGAATCCATCGCCCATGAAGTCATCGATGGAGGCCGCGAGCTGGCGGAGGTGATCGATGAGTTCTCGAACCGGCATGATGTCCGCAGCCAGGAAGGCACATGGGGAATTCTGACTCGCGATTTGATCTCACGCAAAGACGCCTTCAAAATAGCATTGCTGAATGCATTTGCCCCGTTTTATAATCCGCGCGCTTATTTATGAGAGGCTTCCTAGATGAATGTCACCAAAGGAAACATTGGTTGGATTGAAGTGATTTGCGGGTGCATGTTTTCGGGCAAGAGTGAAGAATTGATCCGGAGGCTCCGTCGTGCCGAGATTGCCCAGCAGCGTGTCCAGATTTTCAAGCCGAAAATTGACGCCCGGTACAGCGAGGAACACATTTACTCCCACAGTGATGTGAGAATCCGGGCGGAGCTCGTGACTGATGCCAAAGAGATACTTCAAAGAACCGACGCGAGAACGGAGGTCGTGGGCATCGATGAGGGACAGTTCCTCGGCGAGGCGTTGCCCCAGGTCGCTGATACGCTGGCGAACATGAGCAAGCGGGTCATCGTGGCGGGGCTGGACACCGACTACCTGGGCAAACCGTTCGAGCCGATGCCGATCCTCATGGCCATCGCTGAAGAAGTCACCAAAACCCTCGCCATTTGCATGCGATGTGGAAACCCCGCCATGCATACGCAACGATTGATCGAGAGTGATGAGCGCGTCGTCGTGGGCGCCAAGGGCATGTACGAGGCGAGATGCCGGCGGTGCTTTGAACCGGGCGTTCCAAAAAAGAAATAACAAATCGGGACCGATCCGGTGACCAGGGCGTGCTCAATTCCCGCGGACATGACTGGCGCACGCCTTTCGGGGGCATTCCGCTTTGCTTTGCGATTCCTTCGGGCGGAACAACACGTCTCACTTTCACCCCTCTTCTCTTCCGTCGAACTTGCGCTATCATGGCTCCCACCCGTTCGAGTCGAATCCCGAACGATACTGTGAGGTTCAGGTGAAAATAACGGCTAGAAAACTCGCTGAATACATCGGTGGAAAGATTCTGGGTCGCGCTTTGCAAACAATCACAGGCGTCTCGTCGCTGGAGAATGCCCAGCCAGGCACAGTCGTGTGGGTCGATTCGGAGAGGAATCTTACCCGCGCTTTAGGCGGGAAGGCCCAAGCTGTTATTTTGGCTGAATCTCTGGCAGTCAAGGTTTCCTCATATCCCCCGTCGGAGCGGACGATTAGGGCGTTCATCCAGGTTCCCAATCCGCGCCTGGCATTTGCTCAGGCCACCGCTTTATTTCACCCCCGCCGGGCGATCTGTCAGGGCTTAGATGCCACCGCCCACATCGCGCCCACGGTCCATCTGGGTGCAGGGGTGGCGATAGGAGCCTACGCTGTTCTCGAAGAGGGGGTCATCATTGGTAATCGCTGCGAGATCGGAGCGGGGACTTTTGTTGGAGCCGGAGTAACCCTGGGAGAGGGGTGCCAGATCTACCCCCATGTCACCCTCTACCACGACATCAGCCTCGGAACACGGTGCATCGTGCACGCAGGAGCCGTCATCGGAAGCGATGGGTTCGGGTTTGTGCCTCACGAAGGGCGCTATTACAAGTTTCCACAGGTGGGGACCGTCATCATCGGAGATGACGTGGAAATTGGCGCCAATACGACGATTGATCGCGGCTCCTTAGGATCGACTCGCATCGGCCGAGGCACGAAGATCGATAACCTCGTTCAGATTGCCCACAACGTGGAGATCGGTGAAGATGTGGTCATCGCGGCACAAACCGGTATTTCAGGCGGAACCGTCATCGAAGATCAATGTGTCATTGGCGGTCAGGTGGGCATGGGAGATCATGCCCGGGTCAAACGAGGTGCGGTGGTAGGGAGCAAAGGCGGCATTCTTCCGGGGAAGATCATTCGCGAGGGACAGGTCGTGTGGGGAATTCCTGCCATCCCCCTGGCCGAGTACAAGGTGATCAACGCGCTCTGGCGCGGGCTGCCCAAGCTCAAGGAAGATGTCGATGTTTTAAAGGCTGCTCACGCCCGTTCACCACAGTCCGGAAAGATTCGGAAAGCCCCATCCAAGCACAAGCCCAAGGGACCCCGGACCGTGAGGCGGTAAATCCCATCTCGACTATCGAACCTTCGCAAATGAACTTCCCACCTTGTCGTTGCCGAAGCTGTACACGACCACCCGGAGATTCTGATTGGGTACCAGCAACGGGAGGCGCAGCGAAAAAGGAATGCCTTCCTTCAATACCCTCTGATACGTTTCCTCACGCAGATTCATTTCCATGGTTTTCCATTCATCTCCCAAAGTTCTCCCTTTCGAGTCCCCGGAAAAAATGGTGACATAAAGCTTTCCCTTGTGGAGGCCATTCACGGTCTCGAAGGGGACCTGAGAAGCTTCAATCTTGAGATCGACTAGAACCTGGGGGTTGTCCGGTGAGGACTTGTCTTCGGTCACCTGGACCTTGAACGCAAGATCCTTGACATCCTGGGCGTAACCTGCGGCCGCCGTGATCCGGCTGTATGAAAGAAAGGCCTCGCGGTCAAACGGCTCAAGCGTTTCATGAGCGTAATAGCCGTGGCGGAACGAGATTCTCACATCCGGACGATTGACCTTCACCGTGATGCGCCGGTATTGTCCGCTCCAGCTGTTGTTTCTTGGATAGTATCCCAACAGATACTCGGCGCGGGTCACCTCGTTCACCCGCGCCAGGGCGCCGGAAATATCCTCATGGATAAATGCCAAGCCTCCCGTCATCTGGGAGATGTTGCGCAGCGAGGACAGTGCAAATGTACGGCTGGTACTCCCCAGGGTCATCCGGGATGGATTCGAACTCCCCGAGCCCGGGAAGCGTTGCGGCAAAGCCCCAGTGTTCGCGGCCAGATTGGGATTGAGATAGACTCCGCCGGTTTGAAACGTATCGATCGACACACGAGCATCGTTGGCCATGGACGCGATACTCCGATCATTCTCCAGTCGCGGAAGAAACAGGCCGTTTTCGGAGAAAAACAGCAGGTGCTTTTCCCCTTCGATGTACCGGAGGTATTCGATAGAGGTATAGATGTTCTGGAGATCCTGCATTGTCATCGCATTGGTGCTCACGTATTCCTCGAAGGGAAGGTCGGTGAGCGCCTCCGCTTGAAGTTGGTCGAAGGGCGAGACCGAGGGGACGGGTGCTCCAACGGCATTGTTCGCTTCCACTCGCTGCAAAGTGTCGCTCACCTGATTTGAATCTTTCGCCAGTTGACCTGAATCGGTGATGCGTCCGGGAGGCACCTGTCGCGAGCTCACGGCCCCGGGGGCTTCGAAGATTTTGTCGATATCCGGCTGGAACGACTTGGGGATCTCTTTACTTCCATAAATGGCAGCGAGCCCGCTGAAACGCAGCTCCAGATGCGATTCGATCTTCTCATGGATCTTTTTATACCGTTCAAGCACCTGCGCAATCTGCTCGTGATCGATGGTGAAATCGGTGGCACGATTGTAAGCAAATACAGCCACGCGATCCTGGGGCAGTAGGTCTTTTCGCACGAACTGGACCAGGGCATCGACGCCTTTGAAAGGACGTTCCAGCCGACCTCGACCGAGCAGAATCAAAAAAGTTCGCGCCGTCTGAGGGATGAGTTCCAGGCGTGGAACCTTCCTCAGAAGAGGTTTGTCCGCGGGGCCGGGCACGGTCGCCGTGAAGGTCTCCAGAGAGAAGTGCCGGATATCCTGCCGGACACCATTCTCGAACACCACGAAATCCTCTTTCTTCAAATCCACAATGGGTTTGTTATCTTTGTCTGTCACTCGAACATTGACGGGAATGAGCGTAACACGGATTCGAATGGTCCCTGGAGGAGCGGGCTGCTGGGCTCCCCCTCCACGAATGGAAGGAACTGAGAGGAGCAGAACGAAGAAAGCGCTTGCGATCAGGACATGTCTAAAAAAAGAAGTGAATTTCACAGCTGACCTCCTTGACGAGGGTCGTCGGAAGGGGTGGGCAAACAAAAAGACACTTCACCTCAGGGAAACAATCGCTCTACATCTCTTTATACAGGAAGTCAGGAGGATAGTTTAAACAGGAGCGGTGAATTCACAGCGCCGGGGTTGAAGAGATTCTTCATCAGTCAATCAGTCCGCCCCTCCTCCAATTTGATTGACTCTCTCTCCTAATAAAATCACAATTAGGTGAAGACTTCAAGAGCAGGATTCTCCTTGGGTCTGGTTAAGAAAATGAACTTCAAAGATGAATTTGCGGACATGCGCCAACGCCTTGCGGATCTTGCCGGGCAATTCAAGGAGACGGTGAGACCTTCGAAGGAAGAGCGAAAGGGCCCGACCGGGCATCGCCGTGTGGATACGGTTTACTGGAATCTGCGGGACCTCTTCACCAAGGATGTCACCGGCCAAGACCTCCGCAAGATGGTTCAACACGACACGCGCGAGACGTTTCAATATTTTACCCGGGAGATAGACTTTGATTCCCTGCGACCTCTTCCCCGGTACAAACGATACCCCACGGCCTTTTGGAGAGTCTTCCAGGCGCTGGCTTACCGGCTCAGTCCCCCACGGCGGATTGCCTTCGCGATCGCCATCCTTGCATTCCTGATGGGTCTCTTCGAATTCCTCAGCGTCCAGGTTCAAGGTCAGAAGGGAAGGGCGGTAGTCATTGGGATTGGAATTTCGGGGGGGACATGGTGGCTGATCTCGCTTGTTTTTCTGATCGTTCTTCTCTGCATGGAGCTGCGAGATAAGTTGGATCTCAAGGGGGACCTGGAAATCGCCCGGCAGATCCAACTGGGCCTTGTTCCGACGAAGCCGTTCGAACAGGAAGGCATCACCATCTATTGTCACATGCGGCCTGCAAACACAGTCGGGGGGGACTATTTCGATATTATTGAATTGGACAAAACCACCGTGGGCTTTGTCATTGGTGATGTGGCGGGCAAGGGAATGCCGGCCGCGTTGCTCATGGCGCTCCTTCAGGGAAGTCTTCGCACGCTGATCACGGCCGGATTTCGTGGATCAGAACTGATCTCAAAGCTCAATGACTATCTGTGCACCAATATTCCCTCCAACAGCCTGGTGACTTTTTTCTATGGTGAGCTTACGACGGCGACCGGCGAGATTCACTACGTCAACGCGGGCCATAACCCGCCGTTCGTGATTCGGCAGAACCAATCCCTGGAACGCCTTCCCTCCACCTCCATTCCCTTGGGGATCACCCGCCAGTTGTCCTTTCCTGACAGTCAGACGCAACTGGGGTCTGGAGATCGCCTGCTCCTTTTTACCGATGGCATTACTGAAGCCTTTAACCCGGAAGAAGTTGAATACGGCGAGGATCGATTAACAGAATTCTTAAAGACGCGGCGTGACCTTTCTGAAGATCAACTCATTCACACCCTGATTGCAGATGTCCTGGCCTTTTGCGGGCATGCCAAACCCCATGACGATATGACGCTGATGAACATCAAGCGTTCTTAACGGGGTCCCGACCGTCCGTCACCCCGTGTTGCGAACCATTGACAATGCCGGGGAAGTCATCTCGTGTCAGGCGATACACCTTCCAATCTCCTAGCCATCGGGCGCCCAACCGTTCATAAAACCGGATGGCGTTTACGTTCCAGTCGAGGACCGCCCATTCCATGCGACCGCAACCGCGGCGTTGCGCCTCCGCGACGAGGTGCGTGAAAAGAGCCAAGCCGATTCGCCTCTGGCGGTACTCTGGCAGGACAAAAAGGTCCTCCAAATACAGCGTGGGCAACGCCAGAAACGAGGAGTAGGTTTCAAAGGCAAGCGCGTAGGCGACCGCTTTACCGTCCACCCTGGCCAGCCAAGTCTCAAATTTCGGCTGGCCCCCGAAGCCGTGTTCGATGAGCCGTGAGCGGGCCTCTCCGGTGGGTTTCTGAAGCTTCTCAAAATCGGCCAGTGCGTCAATCAACGCGAGCAGGGTGGGGCCATCTTCTCGTGTGGCACGAATGATTTGGATGGAGTCGGGCAAGGGTCTGCTCCGTAAAAGTGGATTGAACTCCTCAACGGAAATTCGCCCCAGGACAAGGGCCAGGTCATTGATGGAGGAGATTCCCCCCCGTCGTTCAGGGATGAGCGCATTGAGGCGACCCGATGCGGCTCAGGGGCCATTCTTCGTCAGAACTCGTTCCAAAGTTCATCTGACCAGGGTCTAGGCCGGACTGGATTTGGCCAGCCTTTTTACTCGTTCGTTCCAGGATTCGAATGGCTGTCCTGTCCGCACCTCCTTCATCGTAATACAACCCTCCACAGGACACACCAGCCAGCACAGGTTGCATCCAACACATTCCTCCTCATCCACGCGGGGAATACGATTCGAGCGCACTGCGGGGGGGGCATCTTGGGTCGAGGAATGTAGTGCAGTCACGGGAGGCGGGGCCTGACCTTGCCTGCCATTCCCGCTCAGCCCGACATACCGGCTGGTGATTCCGCGCGTGTGAAGGATGGGCTCATGCACGCTCAACGGATGGTGTGCCGGCGGTGCCAGAAAATTCATGGCGGACTCCTTCTCATCCCGCGTGGGTGCCTCCCGGCCCTCACCCTCAATGTGGATACACTGGTGCGCAGCATCCCAACAGGCAATGTGGCAGAGGTCGCAGCCGATGCACTTCTCCGGATCGATGGCCGCAATGATTTTGTAGTTGAGATCCAGATTGCCCCAATCGTCCATCTTCGCAATTGAACCTCCCCGAAGATCATCGATGGTTTTGAATCCTTTTTCATCCATCCAGTTGGAGAGTCCGTCAATCATGTCCTCGACGATTCGAAAACCATAATGCATCACTGCGGTGCACACCTGCACCGAGGTACAACCGAGCAAGATGAACTCGGCGGCGTCCTGCCAGGTCGCAATGCCGCCAATCCCGCTGACGGGGATCTGAATTTCAGGATCGGCGCATAAGGTGTGAATCATGTTGAGCGCAATCGGTTTGACCGCGGGGCCGCAGTAGCCGCCGTGCGCGCTCTTGCCCGACACTTTGGGGCGCGGGGTCAGATCATTCAAATCGACCGAGGTGATGGAGTTGATGGTGTTTATGGCGGAGAGGCCATCCGCGCCTCCCTTTTTGGCTGCGCGCCCGATGAGCGCGATGTTGGTGACATTGGGTGTGAGCTTGATAAGCACCGGGGTCCTGGCCACTTCCTTGACCCAGCCAGTGATCATCTCGCAGTATTCGGGCACCTGCCCGACGGCACTCCCCATGCCGCGTTCGCTCATGCCATGCGGACACCCGAAGTTGAGTTCCAGCCCGTCGGCCCCGGCATCCTCCGTGCGCTTCACGATGTCGTGCCAGGTCTCACGTTTTGAGTCCACCATCAGCGATGCAATCACCGCATGACGGGGAAATCGCTTTTTCACCTCGTAGATCTCGCGCAAATTGTCTTCAATGGGACGGTCGCTGATGAGTTCAATATTATTCAAACCCATCATTCGCACACCATTGTAGTCGATGGAAGAATAGCGGGAAGTCGTGTTGACGATGGGCTCCCCAATGGTCTTCCAGACCGCCCCCCCCCAACCCGCGTCAAAGGCGCGCATGACCTGAAACCCGGAGTTGGTCGGCGGCGCCGAGGCCAACCAGAAGGGATTGGGAGATTTGATGGTCTTTGCAAAAGTGATCGATAGATCTGCCATTTCTACCTCGCATTCTTTTTCCCGTAGAGACGACCTGCCGGTTCGTCTCTACCCATTCCTTCGAATCCACGCCTCAATCCCGTGGGCCGCCTTCTTCCCATCGGCGACCGCGTCAACGACTTCCTGCCCCCCATTGATGCAATCACCGCCGGCGAAGAATGGGGGATTTGAAGTTTGATAGGTTTCTTGATCCACCAGAACGCAGCCATCCTTTGACCGCCTCAGGCCCGGGATCGTCTTCAAGAAATCATTGTGCTTGGTCTGGCCCAGAGACTTGATCACCATGTCGCATTCGATTGAAAACTTTGATCGCGGCACGGGCTCAGGACGGCGGCGTCCCGTCTTGTCCGGCTTTCCCAGGCGCATGGCCACGCACTCGAGCTTTTCAACTGATTTTTTTCCATGGACCTTGATGGGTTGTGTTTGCCAGTTGAAGATGACGCCATCCCGCTTGGCCAGCTCATACTCGTAAGCGAAGGCCGGCATCTCTTTTTCACTACGGCGGTACACCATTCGCACTTCCGGGGCGCCCAGGCGGACCGCCGCCGTGGCAGCATCGATCGCGGTATTCCCCGCGCCAATGACGGCTATGCGCCTCCCCACCTTGCACTTCGTCCGCTTCGTTTTGTAATCTTCAATGAAGGTCAGCGCATCCACCACGCCTTCGAGATGCTCCCCGGGAATTTCCAAGTCACTTGTGTCGCCCAGCCCGATTCCGATGAAAATAGCGTCAAACTCCGCTTTCAGCGACTGAAGTGAGAAATTGCGGAGGGCGGACTTTGTGATCAAATTCCCCGTTGTCCCGGAGCCTTCTCCTGCGATCTCAACCCCGCATTCGAACCGGACACCCAACTTCCGGACCAACTCCACCTCCCGCAAGGCATCTGCGGGAGTGAGCTTGTATTCCGCAATCCCGTAAGTATTCAATCCTCCAGCAAGGGGTTTCCGCTCGAAAATGGTTACCGCAAAGCCCAATTGTGCGAGTTCCGCCGCGCAGGCCAGTGAAGCCGGACCACCGCCAATGCAGGCGACCTTCCTCCCATTCTTCTTTCCGGGGACGAAGGGTTGGAACTGGTGGTCATGCGCCCAGTCCATCGCATGGCGCTGTAGCAGCGCGATTTGAATCGGTTTTTCGTTGTGATGATTCATCACACACGCCCCTTCGCACAGGACCTCAACGGGGCACACCTTGGAACAGCTCGCACCGAGGATGTTGGCTTCCAGAATTGTCCGGGCGCTGCCCCGGAGATTACTCGTGGCGATCTTCTTGATGAACTTGGGAACATCAATATGCGTGGGACAGGCAATGGTACACGGCGCATCGAAGCAAAAGAGACACCGCGAGGCCTCGATGACCGCCGAATTCCCTGTGAGGGGAGGATGGAGGTCAGCAAAATTCCGGTCGAACTCCTCCGCAGAGATTCGCACGAAGTTATTCTTGGTCGCCATAGTTTTTCACCGGGGATGAGTGCGTGATCTTTCTCCAGGGTCGCTGAGTGCGCCGCGATCCGATCTCTCTTACGATAACCACCACCCCCACAATTGATTCCAAAAAGGGGCAATAAAATCGGGAAACAAATAGCCCGCCGCAAGAAAGGTCAGGAGGAAGTATCGCATCCGGGCCGTCGAGTCACCGGTCGCCTTTTCTTGAGGCAGCGAACTGATCCCGAGAAGAAAGGCAAACGAAAATAAATAATAGACCCACGGCCGGCCCGCCGGCCGGGCCGTCAGGGTCGCCCGTGTAAGCGCTGCCACGCAGGTCGCATAAAGATAGCTGTTGATCACCAAAAGAACCGGTTCACTTCGCCTGATCAACTGTTGTTTTCGTTCTTCTGAGCTTTTCTTTGCACTGTAGCCGATGACCGCTTGAAAGACGCCCAACAGGACGAACGTCATCAAATAAATGAGCCCCACAAACAGAAATCCCACAGTGACCAGCGTGAGGAGATATTTGAAGAGGACCATGTCCCGTCGGGAACATCAGCAGAGGGCCGACGCCCGGAAGAGATTCTTGATTTCCTTGACTCAACATGCGATCGAGGAAAAAGCGGCTAATACAGATTCCCTTCTCGCTTGGCGCCGGTAAAGTCAATGTAAACGGTCTTAACTTCACTCCAAAACTCAATCGCGGTGGAACCCATCTCGCGGGCGCCAACGCCCGTGGCCTTGATGCCCCCGAAGGGAAGCTGAGCTTCGCCTCCCGGCGTTCCGGAGTTGATATGCGTTATTCCGGATTCAATGCGTTCAATAAACTTGAATATCCTGGAGGCATCGTTGGTATAGAGGGCGGAGGAAAGGCCATATTTCACTCCGTTGGCCACTTCCAGTGCCTCCTCAAAATCCTTTACCCGAATGACGCTCAAAACAGGACCGAAGATCTCTTCCTGGGCGATACGCATGTCCGGCCTCACACGATCGAAGATGGTAGGCTCCACAAAATAACCCCTGGAAAATTTCTCACCCTCCAATCGTTTTCCACCGATTCGAACCTGGGCTCCTTCGCCTTTCCCGATTTCAAGGTATTTGAGCACCGTCTCCATTTGGCTCTTATCGACACAAGGCCCCATGGCAATTCCAGACTCCAATCCGTTGCCTACCGTCACTTTCTTCGTTCGGTCAACCAGCCGCTCGACGAATGTGTCGGCGATCTTTTCAACGACGATGGCCCGGGACGTGGCTGTGCATCGCTGCCCGGTCGAGCCAAAGGCCCCCGTCACGGTGGACTCCACGGCCAGGGGCAGGTCGGCGTCTTCGAGGATCACAATGGGATTCTTGCCTCCCATCTCGCACTGGCATTTAATCCCCCGCGCCGCTCCCTGATTGTAGAGTCGGCCGCCGATGTCATTCGAACCCGTAAAAGAGAGGGCGCGAACCTTTTCGTTATTGACCAGCTCTTCACCCACTTCCCCACCACTCCCCAAGACCAGATTCAGGACCCCAGGGGGAAGGCCGGCCTCAGCAAAAATCCCGGTAATTAGCGACGCCGTCCAAGGGGTCAGCGTGGCCGGCTTAAAGACGATCGTATTGCCGCACACCAGCGCCGGCGCGATCTTCCAGGCGGGAATGCAAATGGGAAAATTCCACGGGGTGATGCAGGCCACCACGCCGATGGGCTGACGCAGGGTGTAACAAAAGTTGCTGGGGAGTTCCGAGGGAATGGTCTCGCCCTTGAGACGACGCCCTTCGGCAGCGGCAAATTCCACGCAGTTGATGCCCCGCGCAAGCTCCCCCAGTGACTCGGAGACCGTTTTGCCTTCCTCCAGGGTGAGCGCACGGGCGAGCTCGTTCTTGCGAGCCGCCATGAGCTGGGCCGCTTTCATCACGATGGCCCCGCGCATGGGCGCCGGCGTATTCCGCCATCCTATCAGCGCCCTCTCAGCCGCCTCAACAGCCAGCCGAGCCTCCTCGCGGGTTGATAATACGATCTCGCCGAGGATTTCTTCGGTATTTGCGGGATTGACGTTGGGGACGCGGCGTGATGAACGGGATTCGACCCATTGTCCATTGATAAAATTCTTGTACGTAGTGAGTGCAACAGTTGATTTGGTCATGGTGAGAAGTCAAAAGCAAAGGCACATGGATACTGTGGGAGGCTATGCATTGATGAACTCCTACCCCCCCAATTTCCTCTCTGTGCCTCTGCGCCTCCGCGGTTAAAGATCTTTTCCAAATCTCTAAATTTCCGAGAAACTCTTGTCCAGGGCCTTGATGAAATCGTCCACGTCCGATTTTCCAATATTCATTGGGGGAGAGATCCTCAATGCGTTCCCATAAAGACCACCCTTCCCCACCAGGATGCCATTCTCACGGGTCCGCTCCATCAAGGCGGCGATTTCTTTCGTCGCCGGTTCCTTCGTCGTGGGATCGCGCACCAGCTCGAGCCCTTGAAGTAATCCCATCCCCCGCACCTCGCCGATGATCGGGTATTTCTTCTGTAGCTCGAGCAACTTGTCGCGGAGGTAAGCACCGACCACCGTGCAGTTCTCCTTCAATTTATTTTCCTCAATGAAATCCAGCACCGCCTTGGCCTGAGTCATGGTGATTGGATTTCCCCCGAACGTTGAAATCGTCAAACCTTTGAGGGCGTCCGCCACCTCGGGTCGGGCGATGGTCACTCCCACAGGGGCCCCATTGCCCAGGCCTTTGGCGCTGGTGATGATGTCGGGCTCAACGCCCCAGTGCTCAATGCCAAACCACTTGCCCCCGGTCCGTCCCCACCCGGTCTGGACCTCATCGCTGATGAACAAGCCGCCATACTTCCGAACGATGTCCGTTGCGATTTTGAAATACTCCTTCGGGGGAGTGATAAACCCTCCCACCCCTTGAATGGGCTCAGCAATGAATGCAGCGATCTTCCCCGAGGTTGTTGTTCGGATGGTCTCCTCCATGTCCTGAGCGCACTTCACTTCACAACTCGGATAGGTCAACCCGAACGGGCAGCGATAACAATAGGCGTTCACCGCGTGGACAATGCCCGGATTCATCACGCCGCCAAGTTTCCAGGAAGCATGCGCCGTCAGGGTCATCGCCAAAGCTGACCGCCCGTGATAGGAGTGGCGTAACGCAATAACCTCCGTGTTCCCGGTCGCGCAGCGCGCCGTGACGATGGCGGTCTCGTTGGCCTCGGTGCCACTGTTCGTAAAGAATGTCTTGGTGAGCTTCCGGTTGGGGGTTATCTCTGCCAACCTCTTCGCCAGAGCCACTTGCGGCTCATTCGCGAACACGGTCGAGACGTGCTGCAACTTGTCAATCTGCCGGTGAACCTTGGCATTGACCTGCTCATTGCAGTGTCCCACGCTGACGGTGACAATGCCGCCAAAGAAATCGAGATATTGCTTGCCGTCGATGTCATAAACGAACTGTGCTTTAGCATGATCGACCACCAGAGGCTTTTGGTAGTAAGTAAAAACTGCAGGGAAAATGAACTCTTTTTGGGCCAGAATAATCTCGTCCTTGTTCATCAGGGCTCCTTGTGCACAGAGGATTGGAAATGATAACTAGGTGACCAGACCCGCTTGAAGCAGTTGCGGAAAAAAGCCTATTTTGCCCCTAATGCATCCAATTATCAAGATTTGTTCGCGCGGGAGCCTCATCGGATAGACAAACAACACTCCCGCGATAAAGTCTTTGACTCGGACGCTCAATCGGCAGATCGATACACCACGACTTCCGGATCGTAAGCGATGACCTGTTTCATTCGCCTCGTAATCGTCCAAGCCAAGGTTGCCCCGTCGAAGCATTCCGGGGTGCTGGAGTTTTTAGCAATCTGATCGACGACTGTCCTTCGAACGAAAAGATTTTCCCCTATGCCTTGTGGCCGTGACCGTGTCGTCCTCGAGATATAGCGGTACCGCAAAGAGTCACGGCCCAGCAGCGCCCCAAACCATCTCCAGGCGGGCTGACGAGGCAAATCCGCCTTGGGAGAATTCAGACGCGGCCCGCTGACGGCAGCGATCCGGGGATCACCAAAGTTTCGAGCGGCGCGGGCCATCCAATTGCCAGCCGGGACCGATGAGGCGTCAAGAAACGCGATGATCTCATACTGTGCCAGCTCTCTGCCCAGTCTCCGCTGGGCGCAAACCCTTGGATCCTCAGCCACGATCACCTTCAGCGTGGCTTCTCTTTTAAAGCTCACCTTCTGATTTGCCACGAGGATGACTTCGAATTCCGCAGGATACTGTTGATTCAAACACCGCTCAACGCATCTACTTAGTGTTCTCTCGTTCCCTCTCGCCGAGATGACAATCGAGATGGTCGGAAACTGCGAAGGAGTGAGATGAGCCCGGTCATAGTACTTCAGCAGGTGCATCCGATAAAAAATCGCCAGGGTGTCCCATCCTGTTCTCCATAAATCCCCCAGCGTAATCCGTCCGAGGTGAAGAATCCGGCTGAAACTGAGTTCCACCGGCGCCTCCACAATCCGGTATCCCAAACGGTGCGCGTTGGCGAGCAATTCCACATCGAAGGCAAACCGTTTGCACACGATTTTGGAAAAGACGTTTTCCAGAACTTCGTACTTGAAGAGTTTTAGTCCGGTCTGGGTATCCTGCAAAGGCAGATTGAAGAGCAGACGGTGAAAAAAACTATAGAAACGGCTGATGCACATCCTCTTCCAAGGATAATCGATCTTTGACAGGGGATGTCGTTTGCTGCCGATGACGACATCGGCATTTTCTTGGCGAAGTTTCTCAAAGAAGGATGCAATCTGGCGGGGGTGTAAGTCAAGATCGGCATCAAGAAAGACGACATATCGGCCAGTCGCTCGCCCGAACCCTTCCCGGAGCGCATAGCCTTTGCCCACATTCTCATCGTAATGAACCGGAAGGATGGATGGATAGGCAGTGGATGCCGCTCGAATCTCTGCGTCCGTGTTATCTAAACTCCCGTCATCCACCGCGATCAGCTCGTGGTCCGGGGCAAAGGCGGTCAGGAAATCGCAGATCTCGGAGAGATTCTTTCTGATCCGGTCCCCCTCGTTGAAACAAGGGACGATCACCGACACCCTGTCCGCGACTTGCTCCATTCAATGCCTTTTAATGAGGAGATACGGTTTATCGAACGCCGCCCAGAATATCACACAAGAGAACCGGCGGTATATCGGAGGGTAAGCCCAACAAGGACGCATTGGGAAAGTCGCGAGGAACACCTGCATTCTTGAAATCATTTCATCTTCAGTACGAAGAACCAGCTCCAAAACTTGGAATGAGCGTATTCAAAAACATAAAAAAGGCCTGGAGATCAAACGCTCCAGGCCCTAAAGCGTATTTCCATTACTCCTCTGAAATAGGCTAGAAACTAAACTTCAATCCGAACTGGATGATTCGAGGATCGCGTGTGGTGGTAATCTGTCCAAAGTTACTCGCCGTGACGTTGGTGCTCACCGCGAGTGGATTCGTGTGGTTGAAGACATTAAACATCTCAGTCCGGAACTGGATATTAAGAGGTTCCCGTACCTTGATGTTCTTGAAGATGGAGAAATCCCAGCGACCGTAACCGGGCCCTAGAATTGTTCCCCGACCTGCATTCCCCGGCCGTATCACGCCCGCAGGCACATTGGCAAATGCGGAGGTATTGAACCACTGCCCGATGGTATGCGAGGCGCCGCTGTTCGGATCGCTGACCATGTCCGGACGAGGGCCTGCCGAGCTGGGGCCAAGGAACCCGATACCGGCCGGATCGACACTCGAAGTAGTTGCCGTTAAAGGATTCCCGGAGGCATAAGTTGTGATTCCCGAAATCTCCCAACCTCCAAGCAGATGACCCATGGCGCCTCCCTGGTTCTTGAACCAAGGAAAGGCATACACGTAATTGGCGGTTAACACATTCGTTCTATTCAGCGATGCCAGACCATACTCCCCGCCATGCCGGTTGAAGGTGTCCTGCGGTGCATTACTGCGGTCAGACTGATTGTCCGTCAGATTCTTCGACCATGTGTAGGAGAGATTGAACAACGAACTTCCACTGAATCGCTTCTGCAAACTCACTTGCAGGGAGTGGTAATTGGAGTTGAACCACGTTTCCAGAGAACTGACTGCCACGTACCCCTGGAAAGGACGGAGTGCGTTCAACCGCGGTTCATTGGCAGTTGTAAACTGCGTCCCCGCGGGGACCAAGCCCGCTGCAATGGCTGCACCGGGGGGCAACAGGTTGAGATCGACGATGCCGAGCAAGTGGGTGCCTTTGCTTCCAAAGTACCCCACATCCAGCACCAACCCGCGTGCCAACTCCCGCTGGACATCCAAGCTCCACTGTTGAACATACGGCGTGCTTGCAGGCACCGGAGTTCCATGCACGGTCTTTGGCGCCAACGACACCACGGGTGTTCCTGCCGTCGGGTTTTCGAAACGTGTGTTGCTGATGTTAATGCTTTGAACGAAGGGAGGGTTGGCGAAAATGTTCTGTTCATAGACGCCAAACAGGATCGCATCATAGAAAATACCGTACCCCGTTCGTATGGCGGTCTTGCCATCTCCAAAGGGATCCCAGACCAAGCCGATGCGGGGAGCAAAATTCTTATTGCTTTCGTTCCCAGCCTTGCTGCCGTATGGGGAATTCTTGTCGGCAATGATAATCCCATTATTAGGATCAAAGTTCCCCGGCAGGATGTTGCCTGTCACCGGATCGATCTTGGGTGCGTTCGCTGGATTGTAAGTCGAGGGATCGAAATTGGTCATGAAACCGGCATGATCAATGGGTTGTCGAAACTGTGAATACCGGACGCCATAACTCAAGGTCAGATTCGGCCGGAGTCGGAATTCATCTTGAGCATAAATCTCATACTGGTGAGTCCGAATATCCGGGGTCAGATCCAGGGAGGCTTGGGTGAACGAGGACACATTTCCGAGAAGGAAGTTCGCCCAACTCTGCTCAAAGTTGGTCGCTGCGGCGGGCTTACCCGTGTTGGCAAAAGTAAAGCTGCCCACGTTGCTCCCACCTGCGTTTTCGGTCTTCTGATAGTGGTAGTAAGTGAATCCAAACTTAGTGGTATGTCGCCCCCAGATCTTCGTCATATTGTCCCAGATATTGTGGTTCCGGTTGTAGTCCTGATAGGGGCCGAAACCCGCGACTCCGGACCCGCCAGTGAAACTTACACTTGGAACCCGGCCCAATGTCACCGGGAAGGGCAACGGAATTTTGATATCCGGAGACGCGCTGGTCGAATTCGATCCAATGTCATTGCTGATGATGGCGCCGTAAGAGAAGGCGTATCCCACCTCATTCAGCCAAGTCGGTGATAACGTCGAGGTTGCCCGTATTGTCAAACTTTTCCCCGGCGAATTGGTGCTGGTCGTGGCCACTCCCGGTAGGACGCTTCCCGTAAAGAGGCCTCCGGGTTCAATAGTGGGTATCGAATCTTGAAGGTAGCGACCTGACAGGGAGAGTCTTGGACCAAAGATATGATCGATTCGAATCAGCTCCTGGCGGGCATTAAAGACATTCCGAAGCGGAACAAACAGGTTATTGGTCACGGTGTTCTGGGGATCCGGAACACCTGCGAATATATCCTTGATGTACGCAGCCGCCACGGGGTTGATGTTGGTGATCTGTGAAGCGGTCTGAGTGCACGTGCTACCCGAAAAGGCAACGCACACCGGATGAGGGAAAACCCCGCTCTTCTCCGCAGTCGTCGCCACGGTGCCGTTGACCGTGCCATAGGTAATTACTCTTCGAAATTCCTGCGAAAAGAAGAAAAAGGTTTTTTCCTTGTTCGTGTTGTAATGGTTGGGAATATAAACTGGGCCGCCGATCGTGTAACCAAAATCGTTGTATCGTAAAGGGGGGCGCTTAATGTTATTGGCATTGTTGAAAAAGGTATTGGCGGAGATCACGTCATTACGGAAGAATTCGTAAGCATTGCCATGAAACTGGCTTCCCCCGGACTTTGTGATGACGTTGACTTGCCCGCCCGCAGCTCTTCCGAACTCCGGATTGTACCCCCCACGTAGAACTTTGAACTCGGCGATCGCGTCGATGCTGGGGTAATTCAGCAGGGTCAGATTCGAACCACGATCCACGTTATCAGCTCCATCGACCGTCCAGTTGTTAGCGCTGTTGCGATTCCCATTGATCGCAAAGCTCACCACATTGGTCTGCCCGGAGGGGTTGGTAGTCCCGATGTAAAGCTGATCCGAGGCACTCGAGGTGACACCCGGCATCAGCGCCACCAATTGCTCGTAATTGCGATTATTCAAGGACAGTTGGCGCACCTGAGTCCCCGAGATCAAGCCCGCAGCGACCGGGCTCAGCAATTCAACCTGGACCGGCGCGGCTTCCACCGTTACCTCTTGAGAGATGGCCCCCACCTCCATAGCCAGGTTAATAGTCAGCTTGTCATTGACGTGAAGTTCAATCCCGGTCTGCACAGTCTTCTTAAAGCCCGGGGCTTCTGCCGATACAGTATAGCGGCCTATTTCCAAAAGTGTGGCCACGTAGCTTCCATCGGCGTCCGTCGTCAAGGTCCGCACCACAATGTTTTTGTCCAGGTTCGTCAAGGTGACGGTGGCTCCGGGGATCACGCTGCCACTGGGATCCTTCACAGCGCCGCTAATATTTCCTGTAATTGTTTGTCCGAACGCAGTTGCCGCCCAAAGAAACATAACCAGGCATGCAACAAGCATTACGAGTCGCTTTTGCATAAAACTACCTCCTGAATGTGGAAAACGCTTTAGTTGGATGATTTGATAAATTGCAGAGGCCAAAGGAAAACCACGATACGCGAAGAATTGCCACGACACGCCTATGGTGATTGTTTCGTAGATTTCTTCCGTCCGGTTTCTAGGATACGAGTTGTAGGATGTCGATATTATTGCGCCTAATTACTATGCCCCCAACTTTGTCAACCCGGTCATTACTACATCTCAGCAGTTATGAGGCCAAATCTTTCATTGATCGGCGCCTGTGAAAAGCGCAATTCGTCCTCTTTCATTCTGGCCCGTCTAAATCTTGTCAACTCATTAATTATCAACCAGCTTATGAAAAGGGGCGGATACACTAAGGGGCAGACAAACCCAGGTTTTTGGCCTTTTATTCCATTTCCCCGGTGAAAGATCTTCCCCGTGTTTGGTTGAGGTATTCACAAATCTGGAATTGATCTACAGTTTTTGGTAGGCCTCCACCTGGTCTGTGCTACGCTAATTCAAGAATGAGAGTCAAGTAATTCGGGCCTCTCTCCCATCACTCTTATTGATTGAACGCCCTCTTCGCTGGGTGAAGGGCATCAGGATCTAAACTTGACCCCCATGAAAGCTCCGCTCGATTGTCACCGACGATTCGAACTCTTCGAGGGTTCAGTATCGACCCCGGGTGAACTATGAAAGATCCTTGTCTTTTAATCATTAGAAACATTAATGGAACATCGAGAGTCGCGTTCCTACCAACAGAAGGTATTCCTCAGCAAGCTCATCCTTACCAGGACCGACACAAGAACATCTCTGAAACAGGTAGTTTTTCCCCTCTTTCCTCTACCAATGTGCATGGATCTCAACTTCAGAGATTCATAACCACGGACAATTCAACTGCTTGAGATTTTTCTCACATTGGAATTGAGGATGCTTTTGTCAGGTGCGTGGATGGTGATGATCTTGATGATACAACACTTAACGCCAACGTTAGAATTAGTGTCAACGAGTTCTGGAGTCTTAAACTCCCCTAAGGCAGTGAGACTCCCTGAATCCGATCTGCCATCCGCACGCCAGATGATTCTTTTCCAGGAGGCTAAGACAGAGGAGGCTCGTAAAGAACAAGTTTGTTAATCAAGGAGAATCTTCGAGGAAACTTGTTTAACAAACCCGAAGTGGTTACAGACCGCAGACACGTTCTCAGATTCGTGTTTCTGTACAACCACTCTACTCAATTCCCGCAGTGGTAGTTGATGACAAGTCGATTTTGATCGAACTGATAGTTTACCCGGATCACCACAAACAGAGAGACGCTCATTTCACATAGTTCCCTTTAAGGGAATTTTAAAGAGAGATTCAGAGGGTACCGGCGCATCACGCAGGATGCTCCCACTGCATGGGAAATTTTTCACCATGGCCCCTTCGAGCAACAGGGCCAAATAATTTTTCTAAGATTTCTCTGGCTAAACCAACTTTCAACAGGAGACTTATTATGAGATATGTAAACCAAAAGCGATTTCTATTATGGGCATTCGTGACGATCATCACGATCTCCTTCGCCACAGCGGTATTTTTATTTGCCTATCCAGACGGTGCCCCTGCAGGAAGGAACGGAGGGATGAGTTCCAGCACCTGTATCACTTCGTGTCACCAGTTGTCCGCAGGCACTCTCAACCTTTCCGGAATCCCTTCAAGTTATACTCCCGGGCAACAGTACACCATTTCGATTACCATGGTTGCGTCCAGCTCCGGTTCCGGATTTGGATTTCAGATTTCTTCTCGCACCACGCCTGGTGGAGCTCAGGCGGGGACCCTGGCAGGACTCAGCCCAGGTACGGGCGTAAATGGCACCTCGGGTGGAGTGACCTATGTCGGACAGACCTCCGCCGGATGTTCGGGAGCCAGCTCGTGTAGTTGGAACGTGAGTTGGACTGCGCCTGCAGCATCGGCAGGTACGGTTCAGTTTGATGTTGCAGCCGTGTCCGGACACACCAGTGGTCAATTCGCTCAAAAGTCAGTGACCAGCACCCCGCAGGCGTCCCAACCTGCACCCCAGTTCGCTGTCACCAATCCGGTGTCACCCAGCAGTGGGAGCACCGCAGGCGGAACGACAGTCACCATTAACGGATCCAATTTTGTCACTGGGGCTGTGGTTTCCTTCGGGACCACGGCAGCCAGTACAACTTTTGTGAGTTCAACTCAACTTACGACCATGTCACCTCCTGCCGCAGCGGCCGGGGCGGTTACACTCAAAGTTCAAAATCCCGATGGACAGTCCTCAACGCTTCCCAACGGATTCACTTACACCCAGGTCGTCGCGCTAGCTCCCCAGTTCGCTGCGTCGAACCCGGTCTCGCCCAACAGCGGGGACATCGCGGGTGGAACCGTGGTGACGATTAACGGCTCAAACTTCGTGAGCGGCGCTGCGGTATCGTTTGGCAGTGCCTCAGCCAGCACGACTTTTATGAGTGCGTCTCAACTCACGGCGATTTCACCCCCTGCCGCAGTGGCGGGCGCGGTGATGCTGAAGGTTCAAAACCCGGACGGACAGTCTGCGACGCTTCCCGGTGGATTCACCTACAACCTGGCGACATCCACTTCGGCTCCTCAGTTTGCTGCCTCCAATGCAAGCTTCCCTCACGTCGGAAGCATTCATGGGGGGACCCCAATCACCATCAATGGTTCAAACTTCGTGAATGGGGCGAAATTGATTTTCGGCTCGAATCAGGCCAACACCACGTTCGTCAGCGCCTCCCAACTGACGGCTGTTTCGCCATCCGCGAGCGGCGCGGGTACAGTAGACCTAAAGATCCAGAACCCGGATGGCCAGTCAGCTACTCTGCCCGGCGCATTCGTTTATTTCGATGACACTCAACTCAAAACCGCTTATGCAGTCGCAACGGTCATTGCCAGCAAGCAAGCCGGGCAAATTGGATCAGGGGTGGATATGACTCCGGCGGATCCAACGTCCAAATCGGCAGGACTGGCAGCCACGGGGGAAGCACCCGCCGGCAGTGGCATATTCAGCTTCTCCCAGAACAATGTCCTGGTCACTACGGTGGGAACCGCCTCTGCGAGCCCTACCTCATCCTTGCTCATGTTTGCGGACTCCAAACCGTTCGCTTGCTCTCTATCGAACTGCGCGCTGCAAAACAATACGGGCCTGGCGGTGATCAATCAATCGGGCAGTACGGCCCATTTGACGTACACGCTGCTCAATCCGGATGGGACCCCGGCCATGGCTCCGGTATTCAAGGACCTGATCGCGGGAGCTCATGACCAAGGGTTCATCACTGATTTCTTTGGGAGCGGGGTGGCTAACTTTACCGGCACTCTCAAGGTCGACAGCGATGTCCCGGTCAGCGCTCTCACGCTGCAATTGACAAACAATCAGGCACCTCGGAACGAAGCCTTGTTCACCTCATTTCCGGTGGCAGATCTTACTCAGCCGGCCCCAAGTGGAAATCTGGTGTTCGCCCAACTGGTGGACGGCGGAGGATATCAAACCCGAATTATTCTTTTGAATACCACTGGAAGCGCCATCACTGGCAACATTCTATTCTTCAAGGACAATGGATCGCCTGCCAGCTTTAATATGAATGGCAGCGGACCTGTGGCTCAGCTCGCGTACAGCATTTCTCCGCAAGGAGAGTTCTCGGCGCTCTCCGTGGGAACAGGACCGCTGACCACAGGGTTTGCCCTTGTGGTGCCGGATGCCGGCAAGGCCACGCCTGTCGGGACGGGGCTGTTTACGCAGACACAAAACGGGTTCACTTTCACCACGGCCGGCGTGCCGGCGTCTCCCGCGATTCGAGAGGGATTGATCCTCGCGGATACGAATCCCAACGTGAGTGGACTTGCTCAGGATACCGGTGTGGCCCTGGCCAACCCTTCGGCCACGCAAACGGCGGACGTCTCATTCAAGCTCCACCGGCTGAGCGATGGCCTGGTGGTGGCCAGTAAGAATCTGAGTGAGGTTCCCGGGCATAGTGCCCTGCCACCGCACGGCCACGATGCGCTGTTCGTTGACCAGATTTTCACCAACAACGAGGCCCGCAACTTCACCGGGACCCTTTCCATTGAGACTGTCAGCTCCGATGGCGTTTCTGCTTTAACACTCCTCGAAACAAACAATCAACGCGGGGATGCTCTCTTAACCACCCTGCCGGTGGCGACAGAGTCTTCTTCCACGGCTCCAGTCTTCTTCCCGCAGTTGGTTGCCTTCGGAGGCTACCAGACGCAACTGATTCTGCTGAATGCATCGGGATCTTCTGCGTCATCCGGCACGTTGAGGTTCTTCAGCGACACCGGTTCTCCCCTGGCCTTACCGTTGAATGACCAGGTCAGCGGCTCTTTCATTTTCAACATTCCTTCCAAGGGAGGTACGACCTTTAAGTAGTCTTTTGATCCTTACAATGGCTGGGGCCAGTTTGCTGGCCCCAGCCATTTATCCCTTGCTACACCATTTCATCGATCAGAGGTGAGAATCCTCAGCATTTCTCTGAGGAACCTGTCGGCAATGTGAACATATCGGATGGATAAGGAACCGTCCCGTGAGACGGTCCCTCCAGTGAAGGTAAACGGCTCTGCCGAATCGCGGTTCTACCTTCCTTCCTGTTACTGCACTTGGTCATCCTCAGCGGCCAACGCTTGGAATTCAGCTCTTGTGATGAATTCTTGCCTTGCATTGATGCTCGGAAGTTGATGAATTCTACTCAAGAAGAGTGTTGTCCTGAGATAGGGTTTGAACTCACAGCCCCGTTAGTGGTAGGATTTGTGTGAATTCTTGCACAAGGCCCACCCGAGGCTATGTACAGGAATGACGATTTGGATTGGCTTGAAGCCTGAAACGGAGGCTTTCTCATGGTTTGGAGAGCCAGCGGTGCCTGAAGAGGCGGTTTATCCCCTGACATTCAAACTATCCCCGAATAAACTCCGTCCGCTGAAAAGTGAAGTCCGTTTTTGTCCCGAATCTCAAACCCAAAAACCGGACACTACTTTAGAACAAGCCATACCTTCCTACTGAATAAGGAGTTCTTATGTCCAGATACAGAATCGCCTGGCTGCCGGGAGATGGCATCGGCGTCGAAGTCTTGGAAGCGGCAAAGATAGTACTAGACACATTGGCTCTGGATGCCGATTACATACACGGAGACATTGGCTGGGAGTTCTGGTGCAAAGAAGGAGATGCCTTCCCACAACGCACCATCGACCTGCTCAAGAATGTCGATGCAGCCATGTTCGGAGCGATTACTTCAAAGCCGGTGAAGGCAGCTGAAGCCGAACTCGTCCCAGGGCTCAAGGGAAAAGGTCTGGTCTATCGTTCCCCCATCGTTCGGATGCGGCAGCTGTTTGACCTCTACATTTGCCTCCGGCCATGTATTGCCTATCCCGGCAACCCCTTGAATTACAAGGAAGGCATCAACTTGGTAGTATTTCGTGAAAACACCGAAGACCTGTATTCCGGTGTGGAGTTTAATCCGGTGCCGAAGGAATTGTCAGAGACCTTGACCAAGCTCTCCAAGCCCTTTGCAGCCTTCAAGGACCTCCCGGAAGACCAGTTCGCAGTTTCCTGCAAGATCAATACCCGCAAAGGTTCAGAACGTATCGTCCGCGCGGCCTTTGAATTTGCGCGACGATTCAAGCGCAAGAAGATCACTGTCGTCCACAAGGCGAATGTGGTGCGGGCGACGGATGGACTGTTTTTCGAGACCGCCAAGGAAGTCGCCAGGGGCTTCCCCGAAATTGCGATGGATGACGCCAACATTGATGCCATGACCATGTGGTTGCTCAAGAACCCTTTCAACTACGATGTCCTTGTCGCTCCTAATCTTTACGGAGATATCATCTCCGATCTCTGCGCACAGATGGTGGGCGGACTCGGGTTCGGCTGTTCCGGGAACATTGGAGAAAAGCTGGCAGTTTTTGAACCCACCCATGGGTCCGCAC
Source organism: Terriglobia bacterium (assembly GCA_041494885.1). Lineage (GTDB taxonomy): Bacteria > Acidobacteriota > Terriglobia > JAIQFV01 > JAIQFV01 > JAIQFV01. The sequence continues at coordinate 107,599 of JBGQBO010000003.1, read as the reverse complement.
CCAAATACGCAGGTCAATACAAGGTCAATCCCATCGCCACGATTCTGGCCGCCAAGATGATGCTCGATTGGCTTGGGGAAACCGAGAAGGCTAAACGCCTGGAGACCGCGGTTTCTGAGGTGATCAAGGAAGGAAAAGTGAGAACGTACGACATGGGGGGCAGTGATAAGACCCTCGTCATCGCCGAGGCTGTGGCGGAGAAGCTGGAAGTCGGAGCAGCCGCTAGCAGAAATTAACTTAAGGAAGCGCCCGGCGTGGACCGGGGCCGCGGGGCGTCCGATACGGCGGCTTGTTCGCCCCTGCCAGGGATAAACCAATGACCCAAATCATGATTCATGAAGTCGGTCTCCGCGACGGATTGCAAGTCGAAAAACAGATTGTTCCCACTGAAGAAAAGATCAAGTGGATTGAAGGTCTCATGGGCTCGGGCGTTGATGCCATACAGCTCGGGTCCTTTGTTCATCCCGAGAAGGTCCCTCAAATGGCCGACACGGATAAACTGTTTACCTACTTCGCCCAGCCCGGGAAAAAACCCAGGACAGTGATCCTTGCAGGGCTGGTATTAAACGAAAAGGGCCTTGACCGGGGAATGGCCTGCGGAGTCGAACAGTTCTGCATGGGCGTTTCTGCAAGCGATACCCACAGCCGGAAAAATACAGGGATGGGGACAGAGGAGGCGATCCCTCGCATCATTGCCATGGCCCGGAAGGCCACTGAAGCGGGGAAGTCAGTTCAAGTCTCCGTTCAGTCCGCTTTTGGTTGCGGCTACGAGGGCATCGTCCCTGAAGAGAGGGTCCTAGGTATCATCAAACGTTTTCTTGACGCGGGCCTGAGGACGATCAGCCTGGCGGATACGGCTGGCCATGCCAATCCTCAGCAGGTTGAACAACTCTTTGGAGCCGTCATTACGCTTGATCCCATGATTGATTGTGCGTGCCACTTTCACGATACCTATGGACTGGCGATGGCCAACTGTTATGCTGCTCTGAAAACCGGCGTGAAGCACTTCGAATCAGCCGTGGCCGGACTTGGAGGTTGTCCTTTCACCGCGGTCGCTGGAGGAAATGTCTGCACCGAGGACCTGGTTCACCTATTCCATCTATTGGGCCTGCGCCAGGATGTCCATCTGGACCGCCTCATTGAAACGGCCCAACAGGTCAGCCATTTTTTCAAAAGAGATCTTCCAGGAACGATTTATAAGATAGGGCCCATTTCTGCTTGTAAGCCTGAGGAACTGGCCACGACAAGTTAAATTCAGTTCAATTCTTGATGACCATGCTGCCGAAGTCAGAAGAAAGGCACACGCTCTGGTACGGGCTCTACGAATTGAGGATGTTCAATCTGACTTTCGGCTTCTGGCCTCTGACTTCGGTACTCAGAGCGGCAGTTCTTTGACCGAGCCAGGGACCACATCGAATTCATATATCCTGGTCCAGATTTGTTCAAGGAGTCCGCAATCATGAAGCTTCTGACTGGCGTCCGAGTTTTGGACATGACCAATGTCCTGGCGGGACCCTTTGCGACGATGCATCTTGCTTTACTGGGGGCCGAGGTTATCAAGATCGAGAACCCGGAGGGCGGCGATCTGGCACGCAAACTGGGAAATGTCCCCAAACTCAACCAGCAACTGATGGGAACGAGTTTCCTCGCTCAGAATGCCAACAAGAAATCGCTCACCTTGAACCTGAAGGGAGACAAGGCGAAGGAGATCTTCAGGAAGCTGGTAGAGATTGCCGACGTTCTGGTCGAGAACTTCCGCCCCGGCGTTATGGATCGATTGGGCCTTTCTTATGACAGTTTGCGCAAGATCAATCCCAGGCTGATTTACTGCGCAATTTCGGGATTCGGGCAAACCGGTCCGGACGCTTTCAAGCCCGCCTATGACCAAATCATTCAAGGACTGAGCGGGGTCATGGCAATCAATGGCGACGAGCGATTGAACCCCCTGCGATGCGGATTTCCGGTCTGTGATACGGTCGGCGGACTCAACGCCGCGTTCGCCATTATGGCCGCGCTTTACCATCGGGAACGGACGGACGAAGGACAGTTCATCGATGTCGCCCTGCTCGACTCCATCATGCCGCTCATGGGATGGGTCGCCGCCAATCTTTTGATCGGAAACCAGCAGCCCGCCCTTATGGGAAACGATAACTTTACCGCCGCGCCGTCAGGCACCTTTTCGACTCAGGACGGCCACATCAATATTGCCGCCAATCAACAGGACCAATGGGAAGCTTTGATCGAAGTTCTTGGAGTTCCTGAGCTGAAGACTGATCCCCGCTTTCAGGAACGGGATACGCGCAAGAAAAACCGAAAAGAACTGACCGCAATCCTCGAAGGCAAGCTGAAGCAGCAACGGACCTTGGCCTGGGTGGAGAAACTGAACAAACGAGGAGTTCCTTCAGGGGAGATACTGGGACTCGAGGGCGCACTCAACGCCCCTCAAATTGTGCATCGGGAAACCCTTAAGAGTGTTCCAGACGAGCAACTCGGTGTCCTCAAGCTGTTCAACCTCACGGCAAAGTTCGAAAAGACGCCGGGAGAAATCTGCTGTCCACCGCCACGACTTTCAGCACACACCGAGGAGATACTGAATCGTCTGGGATATACTAAGGAGGAAATCAAGTCCTTTAAAGAAGAGCACATTATTTGAAACGCACTTTGAGGAGAAGATCCAAATTCCAAAGTCCAAATTCCAAACAAAACCCAAATTCCAAAATATGAGTCTCCTCTGAACAGTTTAACGTGCTGGATTTGGAACTTGGTATTTGGCGTTTGGAATTTATTTGGAATTTGGAATTTCGGTTATTCGTTAACATGCAGCTTCTAAGGAGAAAAGCAGACCATGGCAATGACAGTCGTTCAAAAAATCCTCGCTCGGGCCACGGGGCAAACATCGGTCAAGGTCGGGGACGTTGTGGAGCCGGCGGTTGACCTGGCGATGTCGCATGAGAATGCGGCGCTGGTCATCAACCAGTTCACCGAGATTTACCAAGGCACGGGAATACCCTCGCGGGTTTGGGATCCCTCCAGGATCGCGATCATTTTTGATCACCGGGTGCCGGCTGAAAGTGCCAAGACGGCGACGAACCAAAAAAAGGTGCGGGAGTTTGTCAGCAAGCAAGGCATCACAAAATTCCATGACATCCGGGGGGATGAGGGCGGGATATGTCATCAGATCCTTCCCGAGAATGGCTATGTGCGTCCGGGCGCCGTGGTGGTCGGCACCGACAGTCACACCACCAGCCACGGCGCACTGGGGGCTTTTGCATTCGGGATCGGCGCCACGGAGATGGCCAGCATCTGGACTTTGGGGAATGTGCTCAACGTCGAAGTCCCCGGGACGATCAAGGTGGTGGTGGATGGGGAATTCGCCCCCTATGTTTCGCCCAAGGATCTCATTCTTCATCTCATCGGCATGATTTCCGCGGAAGGCGCCAATTTCAAGGTCATCGAGTTTCACGGGGAAACGATTCGCAAGATGTCGACTTCCGGTCGCCTCGTGCTCTGCAATATGGCCGTCGAGGCGGGAGCCACTTCAGGGATCGTCCCGCCCGACGAAGAAACACGAAGGTATTTGCGGGATGAAGCGGGAGTAGGGGAAGCACTGGACATGGTCTCGCCCGATCCCGATGCTGATTACGATCAGGTCATCGAGATCGACGTTTCTCAACTTGTCACTCACGTCGCTTGCCCTCACACGGTAGATAACGTGAGACCGGTTCTCTCGGTACAAGGCACGCCGGTCCATCAGATCGTGATTGGGTCTTGCACCAACGGCCGCCTGGATGACCTTGCCATTGCGGCACAAATCCTCAAAGGCCGAGAAGTGGCGAAGGGCGTCCGCATGCTCATCTTCCCTGCTTCCTGGCGAATCTATAGGGAATCGTTGGCACGTGGATATCTGACTGACCTGATTGATGCGGGGGCCGTAATAATGAACCCCGGATGTGGTTGTTGTCTGGGCGTGCACGAGGGCGCCCTGGCCGACGGCGATGTGGCGCTCTCCACCACCAATCGCAACTTCCTCGGGAGAATGGGGAACCCGAAATCAGAGGTCTACCTCTGCTCCCCGGCGGTTGCCGCAGCAAGTGCCATTACCGGGGTTATCACTGATCCGGGCAAAGGAGCCCACTAACATGACAACTCAAATGAAAACCCAGTCCTCCACGATCGTTGGCCGGGTCATCCTCAAACTGGGCGACGACATTTCAACCGACGTGATTTATCCCGGCCGCTTTATGGCCACCGTGTTACCCGTGGAGACCCCGCAGTATGCTTTCGCCGACCTCGTGGAATTTAACACCCAGCTAAAGAAGAAAGAATTCCCTCCCCACAGCATACTGGTCGCCGGGAATAACTTTGGTTGCGGATCCTCTCGCGAGCAGGCCGCCTCGACGCTCAAAGGACATGAACTGGTGATTGTGGCAAGAGGATTTGCGCGGATTTTCCTGCAAAATGCCATCAATCTGGGGCTGAGGACAATCGTCTGTCCGGAGTTGGAAGCTTCCGAAGGAGATGATTTGGAAGTTTCTGAAGGACGCGTCGTAAACCGGACGACCCTGAAGAGCTATCCGACTGTGGCCCTGCCAAAGGCACGGCAGGCGATCATCGACGCTGGAGGATTGATTCCTTATACACGGAAGCGATTGCTGGAGAAGGAAGGAAAAAACTGATTCAGAAAGGTCGGGCGATGCTGGGCCCCACAGGGCTGGGTCGCCCTTTTATGCTTTAACCCCTTCCCCCGTTATATCGCCGCAACTCTTCCTGATCATAATCACAGATTAGCCTCTCGGGGTCCTTCATCTCAAAGGCCTCCTGGTTCAGCCAGATCCGAACCCGACCCTTCTGAGCTTCACAGACAATTTGATCGGCGTGGACGTAATGTCCCGTCAACTGACCGAATTCATTGAAAATGTAATTCGGAATCAGAAGCTGAATATCGCTAAAGGCAATAATCAATTCTTGCCACCTTCCATGTTCGGATTGCCGTCAACGACACCTACTCGATCCTTTTGTGGGACTCGTGAACCTGGATCTCCCCTCGCGAGACACCGGGCTACGGCCTCTAAAGTCACCTCGTCACAAGGTCAAGAAATCTAAACCATCCTAGGGAAAAGTACAATACAGATCCGGCGTCCAAATCTTGAAAGGCTGCCATGAAACCTCAGAAAGAGAGCAGAGTGGGACCGCAGGCCCATCCCTTCAACCGCCTCGACGAGGTCGGAGATCCGTGGCGTTCCTCACTCAGTGCCGTTGATCACCTATGGTAAAATGAAAGCGTTTTTCCATCGACCTTGCACTCGATTAATGCCATTCATCAGGCTTTCGTTCGACTGCGAGGATTCAGTTGATTGATAGCCAGCGTTCCGACCAAACCAAATCCACACCTGGAGGCTCCAAATGTTGAAAGAATTCAAGGAATTTGCAATGCGCGGCAACGTGCTCGACATGGCTGTCGGCATCATCATTGGTGCAGCTTTTGGAAAGATCATCACTTCATTCGTCGGTGACCTCCTGATGCCACCCATTGGACTGCTGCTCGGCAAGGTGGATTTCACGAATATGTTTTTCGACCTCTCCGGCCAGCACTTCGCCAAGCTGTCCGAAGCGAAGGCTGCGGGGGCCGCAACCATGAATTATGGTTTGTTTATCAACACGGTCATTGACTTTCTGATTGTGGCCTTCGTGATCTTCCTTCTCATCCGGCAGGTCAATCGAATGAACCGGAAGCCCGAACCGGCGCCCGCAAGTACGAAGGAGTGCGCGTACTGCGTGTCGGCGATTCCCATTAAGGCCACCCGTTGCCCGAATTGCACTTCCGAATTAAAGGCAGCCTGAAGGCGGGCGTTCCAGCCCCTGGGGATAGTCATGCGTGCCGGTTCAGCCGCTTCGAACATCGATCCCTCACTTTGGCCCGAGCTGACCGGAGGAGATTTTATGAGCGACAAATCGTATCTGGCATTGCTGGGGTCGATTCTCGTGGTCGTTTTCGTGTGGTCCTTGATTCACCCGAACGATCTATTCACCTGGTTTTTGGAAGTGCTGCCTGCGCTCCTGGGAGTAATCATTCTCGCCTTTACCTACCAGCGGTTCAAGTTGACAAGCCTGGTTTATCTTCTGATCACGATGCACATGATCGTCCTCATGGTAGGCGGTCACTATACTTACGCCAAGGTCCCCCTCTTCGACTGGATTCGGGACGACTTCGGTCTGGCGCGAAATCACTACGATCGGCTGGGCCACTTTGCCCAGGGATTCGTGCCGGCTATCCTTGTCCGGGAAGTCCTTTTGCGATGCACACCCTTGAGAAGGGGGAAATGGCTTTCATTCATCATCATTTCCATTTGCCTCGCTTTCAGCGCATTTTACGAGCTGATTGAATGGCGTGTTTCAGTGGCGACCGGCTCCGCTGCTGATGCGTTTCTGGGGACGCAGGGCGACGTGTGGGATACACAGGAAGATATGGCAATGTGTCTGCTGGGATCGATCACCTCTCTTCTGGTTTTGAGTAAGCTGCACGACCGTTTTCTCAATGCGATGGGTATTGGAGATAAGCAGGTTGCATGAAAAGCCGATGGCTTGTGCGAAGCTTTCCATGAACCCGCTTCACTCCAGTGTTAATACAAACGTTGGAATTGGAGTTGCATGGGATAATTGTGGAATCTTTGCGGTAGGGGCGTCCGCCGCGGTGGACGCCCCTACGTTGAATTATGCCGATTCTGTAACATCTTCAATCGAATATCGCGAGACCTTGCCCTCCTCAGAGTATGGCATAATTGGTCGATGAATGAAGACGCGGGAGTAACTTTTGTTCAAGCAGCATCCGCTGAAGAGATCGAACTGGTGAGGGCGCTCTTCAAGGAGTATGCGGCAGGACTGGGCGTCGATCTTTGTTTTCAGAATTTCGACCAGGAGCTTCGAGAACTGCCGGGCGAATATTCGCCCCCCGAGGGCGTTCTGCTCCTGGCATTCAAAGGACCGGAGTTGGCAGGCTGCGTTGCCTTAAGAAAAATCTCCGACAACATCTGCGAAATGAAAAGGTTGTTTGCACGACCTCAATTCAGAGGGCAGGGAATCGGTCGCGCCCTCGCCACGAGAATCATCGAAGAAGGCAGAAATCGCGGGTATCTTCGCATGCGCCCCGACACTCTCCCTTCGATGAAGCAAGCCATCCCCCTCTACCACTCTTTTGGCTTCAAACCGATTGAGCCTTATCGCTACAATCCAGTCGCGGGAGCGATTTTCATGGAATTGGAGCTGTAAGAATGCCCTCCGCTATCAAGGAGTATCTAAACCGCTGATCCGCGGAGCCGGCATTTCACCATTGCGGTTAACCGAAAGTCACATCCACAAGACCTAGCGAAACAAACCTCAAATTCCTGTTGTTGCGCTCCCGAAGACGACAAGGATAATCATCAGAAATCTGTGATATCCTCATGTGCCCTTTGCGCTTCCGTTGAACCTTGGACGAACTCAGGATGAACAGGAACGGTGCAGCGGAATTCATAAGGGGATGACGAGGAGGTTTCCATGACCAACGGAGGGGCCGTAGCAGCCGCCCAAGCAGCGATTGCGGAGGCCATCAAGGCGTCAGGGGCCATCATTCGAGTTGAGCCGTCCGATTTCACAACAATCATTTGGAAGACAGAAAACCCTCTGGTGGTTGTCGCGGAAGGGGGATTTCTGAAAACGAATTATCAGTATCTGAGCGCGTACAAGGGACTCATTTTCTATACGAAGGCTCCCACCCCGCTGGAACTTGGAAATCGTTGTGAGATCATCAAGGCGAAGAGCATTTGGGTTCCCGGGTAGAGGAATTCACGAACTAGAATTACGTCGATGGCCCCCGCTCGAATCACGGCCATTAAATGGCTCCCACTGATAATCGTCGACGTGGCTACTCATTCGCATTCTTGGAGGTTTTCATGGCAGTTGGGAATCTGCAAGCCTGCAATAATCTTATCAAGAGTAAGAAAATCGAAGTCATCGATATCAAATGCATCGACCTGGTGGGACACCTACACCATATTTCACTGCCGGTATTTCCAAACATCCTGACGAAGCTGATCGAGGAAGGGGTCGGATTCGATGGATCAAGTTATGGCTTTCGCAAAGTTGAGAACAGCGACATGATCCTGATTCCCGACCTGGCGACGGCTGTCCTCGATCCCTTCCGCGAGGCGCCCACGTTGAGCTTCTATTCCAACGTATTTCTGACAGACGAAAAACGCACTTCCTTCTCGCAAGACAGCAGGACGCTCGCTCGGAAGGCCGAACAACTCCTGAAGGAGATGGTGCCGGCAGACAAATCCTGGTGGGGACCGGAGTTTGAGTTCTACATCTTCTCCAAGGTCCGCTTCGATACCCGCACCGCGTCCTCGTACTACGAAGTCGAGCATGCCGAAGAGTTCTTCCGCAATGCGTATCACGCCGTCAATCCTTTCGATGTCTACGACGATTTTCGGGACGAGGCCAGCAAGCTGCTCAAGCAATTTGGCATCGAGGTGAAATATCACCACCACGAGGCCGGAGAGCGAGGACAGCAGGAAATTGAGACGTATTTCACGGATCTGCTGACGACGGCAGACAACGTGGTGACGGCAAAATACGTTCTCTTCAACTTCGCACGCCAGCGGGATCTGTTCATCACGTTCATGCCCAAACCCATGTATCAACAGTCCGGCAACGGTCTCCATCTTCACCTTTACCTTACGCGGAATGGCAAGAATGTCTTTTACAAGAAGGGCGAGTACGGGAACATGAACGCGCTGGGGCGCTTCTTTATCGGGGGCATGCTGAAGCACGGGGCCGCGCTTTCAGCCTTTACGAATCCCAGCACCAATTCCTACAAGAGGCTGGTGCCCGGGTTCGAGGCACCCGTGGCTTTGACATACGCCCAGGGAAATCGCGCCTCCGCCATCCGTATCCCCAAGTACGTTACCAACCCGCAGGAAACGCGGTTTGAATACCGCCCGCCGGATGCCACGGCCAACCCGTACCTCTGCCTGAGCGCCATGTTGTTGGCGGGGATTGATGGGGTCGTAAACAAGATTGATCCGGTCAAGGAAGGATTTGGCCCGTTCGATGAAGATCTCTCGGCGGGGACGATGAAGGAGCAAATTCATTTCTTGCCCCGCAATCTCGAAGAAGCGCTCGATGCCCTGGCCATTGACCATGAGTTTCTCAAGCGCGGGGGAATCTTTACGGATGAATTGCTCGATCAGTGGGTGAAGATCAAACAGCAGGATATTAAATCCATCGGGACGATGCCCCATCCGTTCGAATACAAGCTGTATTTCAACCTGTAAAGCCAGTCGGCTTCACCGCACCACATGCCTTCGAGGAGGTTTGGGGTATGGGCTTTGACGCCATGTCAAAGGGCTCCTCGGTACGTCTGGTCAGTCGCCCTACGGAGACTGGACGATTAACCCAATGGAGAATCGAGGCTTGGAACTCCCCTGTGCATCCTTGTACGTGATTCACCATGGATCTGAAAATGCCTAAAGAGCAAAAATCAACGCATCCATCGAAGGCATTGCTCGTGGCTGCTTTCGGATCGGTGTACTTCTTCTGGGGTGCGACCTTCCTCGCGATTCGCTTTGCCATCGAAACGCTGCCCCCTTTTTTCATGGCGGGCACGCGTCACTTTGTGGCGGGCGTGATCCTTTATGTATGGTCTCGTCTCCGTGGCGCTCCGCGTCCGACCCGTGCCCACTGGAAATCGGCGGCTGTCGTGGGCATTCTCCTTCTCTGTGTCGGGAATGGAGGCGTGGTTTGGTCGGAGCAGCGTATTCCATCAGGTATTGCCGCGCTGATGGTCGCGACCATTCCCCTCTGGATGGTGCTGCTGAGCTGGCTCTGGCACCGTTCCGCACGGCCGAGCCTTGGACTTTCGATTGGCTTGGTAATGGGGTTCGTCGGGACCGCTATGCTTGTTGTCCCGTCAGGTCGAGGCGGAGGAGGACATGTCGATCCTCTGAGCGCCGTGGTCCTCATGGTCGCCTCCATTTCATGGGCCGGCGGCTTGCTGTACTCTCGCAGAGCTCACCTTCCTTCTTCACCCCTGCTGGCGACCGCAATGGAAATGCTCGCGGGAGGTGCGCTATTGCTTGTTATGGGTGGCGCCACGGGTGAGTGGACCCGGTTGCACCTCGAAGCCTTGTCGGCCAAGTCATTTCTTGCCCTGATCTACCTGATCACCTTCGGTTCGTTGGTGGGTTTTACTGCCTACATTTGGATACTGCGCGTTTCGACCCCCGCCCATGTCTCGACCTACGCCTACATTAATCCGGTGATCGCTGTTTTAGTCGGCTGGGCGTTTGCCGGAGAGCCACTTACCCTGAGAACGCTTCTGTCGACCGCGGTTATCGTCACGGCCGTCGTGCTCATCACCACCTTCCGCGCCAAAGAAGCCGGTGTCACGAGCCAAGAAGCCTTGCTGCCGGCCGAAGAGTGTCCCGCCCTGCCCGACGAAGCCTTCCCTCAACTCAAGAAGTCCGATTGACCCGCCCAGAGCGTAGACCCCAATTATTTTGACTTCTAGTTTGATCACTGCGATCACCCGTGTTAGAGGCACTCTGTACGATAAGGCTCAATTAGCACTGTATTTCTCTTCAATCACAAAACCTCGAAGAATCACGGCTGACCTAACTCAACATCTTCATTGGAGGCAATGGACAATTCAAAGCAGAGGCGGCTGTAAGCAAATACAACACGCAAAGATGTGACCCTAGAAACTCGGCTATTCTCGGTCCTTCCAGTTCCACCATTTCAAGAGCCGCGGCTGATGTCGATCATGGGAAGCGTAGTACACGGCGCAGCGAAGGACATACAGCATGCACCGGTCCACCTTCATCCCTTTTTGCCTGCAATGTTTGAGATACAGCTTCTCCGGACTCTGGTTCTTCAAACCCTGAGCGGATCGAAAACCCAGATTCCATAAGTCCCCGGCAATACTCTTCCCCACACCGGGGATTTGTTGAAGTTCCTTCAAAGTCGCTGCTTTGCTCATGAACCACCCCACCCTCTGCGCTAATCTGCGTGAATCTGTGGACCAATATAACTACTGCAACTTCGACAGCCAATCGATGATCGCCTTCTTATCGTCCGCGCTCAATTTCGGAAAACTTGCCGGCATCGGATCTTTCAGTCCGTACGCGCGGGAATCATCCAGAAGTTTCAAAAGATCCTCCGGAGATCGCTGTGGCTTGGCCGTGATACCTACCAGCGACGGACCGATATTCCCGCCGGCATCATTGCCGTGACAGAACGCGCAAGTTTTCAAAAAAGCCTCGGGAGTACTCGGTATTGCCGCTGTCTTCTTGGGCCCTTGTGCGGGTGCCGCAGGGGAAGCGGGTTTTGGAGCCGATGGCAATGACGTTTGGACCGTAGTCCCTCCCGGTTCACCCAACTGATCCGGTGAGCGCAGGTTTAGCAGCCAATCCGCCAAATCACCGCGCTGATCCAGGCTGAGCTGCTGGAATCGAGGCATGGAATCCGAGGATGGTTCTCTCACGTGCCCGGATATATATTTCAGAAGGAAGTCTTTGGAGAGTTGACGTGACGAGGCAAGGCGGATTAACGAAGGCCCCAGGGCGCCTCCCGTGGCGTCACGGCCATGACAGTTGGCGCAATTTGCAAAATAGATTTTCAGAACGGGGTTTCGCTGGTTGCCGACGACCGGCACCATCGGGACTGTGATGGGAAGTGATCGCCCGATCTCCTCAGGCTGGAAGGGCGCCTCCAGGTAAGCCCGCTCTTCTTGCCTCTGGCTCTCAATCTTCGCGCGGAGATCCGGATTCGTATCATCCTGATACTTGGACAGAATGACCAGGCCTCCGGACCCGAAGAGTCCCAACAGCATCATCAACGTCGCCACAGGCCGCCGCAGCGGGTGACGCTCTTCCTTGCGGTCGAAGAATGGGAGTACGGCCAGGACAATAAAAACAATCCCGGGCAACACCACAGCCGGAACAAGTGTCAGGTTGCCCGGGAAGTACTTCAGCAATTCAAACAAGGGCAAAAAGTACCACGGGGGTCGGGCGAGATAATCAGTGGCGGGATCAGCTTGTTGTCCGAGGGGTGCCTTAAGCTTCAAAGAGAGAACCACCAGCACAATAAAAATGAACAGAAAAACCAGGGCGTCTAAGAAAGCCTGCCGTGGATAAAACAACTCGGTTCGGGCATCGTCACGATGGTGGTATGGACCTGCCGGACCGGACCTCCGAAAGACGACCAAATGTATACCCGCCAACAGGATCACAATCAGCGGCAGAAGCCACACATGCAACGTGAAAAACCGTGAGAGCGTGAGTGTTGTAATTTCTCTTCCCCCCAGCATAATGCGTTGCACCAGAGGGCCGCCCACAGGCACCTCACCCATGATCGACGTTCCCACCTTGGTCCCGAAATAGGCTTCTTGAGTCCACGGCAGTAAGTATCCGGTAAAACCAAAAGCCAACACGAGCAATAACATGAGGAGGCCGCTGATCCAGAGTAGTTCGCGCTTTTCTTTATAAGCCCCAAACAGAAAAGTTTGCGCGAAATGAAGGATAACCAGGATGATGATCGCACTGGATCCATAATAATGAAGCCCCCGCAACAACGCTCCACCGGACACGGCTTTCTGGATGAAAGCTACGCTGGCATGGGCGTGATCACTCGTGGGGACGTAGTACATCGTTAGAAAGACTCCTGTAAAAAATTGGAGAACCAGCAAAATCAAAACCGCACTGCCAAACACATAAGCCCAGCGAGCGCCGCCCCGGATGGGTTCGTCGTTAATCTTACGGATCAGGCCTTCCACGCCCGTCCGCTCATCTAACCAGGAATAGAATTGTTTCCACATAGCTTGTCGTCGGCTCGAATGGTTTTAATAAATAAGATGGAGTATCAAGAATGCTTCCCTTATCTTCGAGGATCTGGTTCGGGGGCGCTGATCACCAAGCATCCGGCTGGCCAGGATTCCTCCCGGTTCATGAAATGACCTCTTTCGCAGCAATACTTTGTTTGAAAAACTCATACTTCACCTTGAGAACCCCCTCCTCGACCCGATGATCGAGTGTGTCCAAGCCGCGAAGAGTGGGACCCCCCAGGCGCTGCCCGTCACGAGTCCACGCACTCCCGTGGCACGGGCACATGAACCCACTCGATGCTGCGTTGACGGTGCATCCCAGATGAGGGCAGGTGGCTGAAAAAACGACCAACCTGGAACCATCGCGGAGGATCCAGATGAGGCGTTGCGAGTTAAATTTCCCCCAACCCGCATCCTGGGAGATGACAACGCTCCGTTTGACAGGCTCGTGTTCGGGAATGTCTTCCAAGGGGCACACGACCTGCCAGTTTTGTTCCTCGGAGGCCTTCCGGAAGGCCGGATATAATGCATACTTACCGGTCGCGACGCCCACCACAGCGGCAACAAAGCCCGCAATCAAACCCGTCATTTTTCCTAAAAAAGAGCGGCGATCGGAAACGGGCAATGAATCTGACGGTTTAGACATAACCTCTCCTGCCCCAACATTCCGGGCGTGCAAGGAATCTTTGATACTTAAGCGAAAGAATGTCCAAGAACCATTTATTATCCCACATCGGCTGGCCTGTGCACTGTGAGATGCATAACATGGCGGGACTCGTCTCTCAAGGTGAATTGTAAAACGGATGTTCTGATGAAATGCGCTTCAGGTCGCGGTTGGAGCAGTTGATGATGGATGCTGCGAGATGATTGTGACCGATTCGAACAGGCTCCTCAAGGGAAGGCACTGGAAGTTCGATGTCTCTTGAACCCAATCTCTGGGGAGGGCATTGTCATCTTCCTGCGCGAAGCTGAGCTGCCGCCTCTCGATCCACCATCCAGATAACCTCCCCATCGAGGGGGCGGATGAGCTGTGCCGGATAGGTCTCGGGTCGATAACTGCCTTCCAAAACTTCAAAGAGAGCGAGGGCCTTGTCGGGGCCAGCGACAAAAAACACGATCTGAGTGGCGTGGTTCAACACAGGAGGGGTCAGGGTAATCCGATAACTCTTAAGCTTGTCCACCCACGGCGAAGCAACCAGTGACGTCGCCTCGTGTAACACCAGGGTGTCGGGAAACAGTGAGGCGGTGTGCCCATCCGGCCCCATCCCTAACATCACTAGATCAAACCGCGGCCATTCGCCTTCGCGGAGGTTGAAGAAGGATTTCAACTCCTCCCCATAGGCCTTCGCTGCTTCAGACGCCACGGTCTTCTCAGCGGGCATACGATGAATATTGGTCAGCGGAGGATTCACCTTGCTCAGCAGGGTTTCTCGCACCATTCGAAAATTACTATCCTTGTGGATGGGCGGGACCGACCGTTCGTCACCCCAGAAAAAATGGACTTTCAGCCAGTTGATTCGCGAGGAGAAGGGTTCGGTCGCGAGAAGCGCGTAAAGGGCCCTTGGAGTTGAGCCGCCGGAAAGGACAACGGTAAATAGGCCCCGCGCCTCGATTGCCGCACTCGAGGCCGAGATGAACCGCTCCGCGGCGGCATGGCTCAATTCTTCAAGGTTCTTGTAGATTTCGATTTCACGCTTCAAGGCGTTTGATGGCTGTTGTGCGGACATAAGCTAAGAAATCCGGATTCTCCTCGTTTTCCATAACCGTTTCGCTTCGGCCCGATCCATCCACCCCCCGAGGGTCACTCATATCAGGCCTGCTTCAATGCTCTCACTAGAGCTGCCGCCATTTCAATCGATTCCTCATAAACCCGGTCGTGACCAAAGATTTCCAACTGCCGGGCGATCAGTTCCACCTCGTTGTAGATTCGTAGAGGTACGGTGCGACGAAACGGAGGCTGTTTCGCAAACGCAATTTCCGTCCGGGCGCAGTTGGGATCCTCTCCCTTGGCAATGCGAAAGGTCGTTGCCCACTCCTCTCCTGTACCCATTTCAAACGAGACCAGGTGGCCTGAAAGTTCGGACCGGGCATCCGCGGGACGAATTACCGCCGTGATTTCAGGCCCTCCCGCTTTAGGGCGCAGATGAAAACTGCGTCCCTCATTCCCAATTTCAGCGCCGATTACTTCCCAATGGAGTCGGCTACCAAGCCATCCCAGAAGCAAGTAAGCCTGGGGAGGCACCCTCGATCCGTCCACAGCGCGTTTGTTGTACTCCACTGTAACGCTTTCAATGTGCCCCAAATGCCCGCGCAGCACCGGGGCATCGAAAAACTGGGAGGCCAGCTCACGCCATTGCACCAGCCGGTGCCAGGCCACATCACTCACGGCCAAACGTCCTTGATGGGCCTTGACATACTCCTCCAAGCGTGAAAAATCAGACTCAGGCGACGCGAAATGTTTCGAATCCAAAATCAACCGATCGCAAACGCTCGAGATGGCTGCCAGAAAATTGCACTCGAAGAACCCGCTTCCGTGCCACCACACGAACACCGGTAAGTCGGAAATGAGGAATGGGATCGTTGTGGCAGCCATCTCCTTCGCCGCTCTTCCTGATCCTCGAAGTGATATTTGCTCACAGCACATCACCCTGCTGGCAGGAGAAAGCCGGTGACAATGCGCGGAGATCCAAGCCTCCATTTTGAGGTTATCCTCCCCGGGGACGGCAGTGACCACAATCGCCCGACAGGGATTCTGGACCGTCAGTTCGCTGATGGCTTCGGAAACCTTGGGCTCCTGGGCAGCATCCTCAATATAGACGACCAGATTCAGGACACTGGCTCGCGCCACAGGGCCGGCGGTTTCCGGGTCTTTGGAGTCCTCCTGCGCAGCTCCCTTCCAGAGCTCACGCAGCTCTTCCTCGATTGCAGGAATGTCAACCTCAAGCGGTTGCCCCTGCAATACTCCATCAACCGGGTTTAATGATGCGTCCATAGTTGCCTCCACATGAGAAACAGCGCTATCGACCAAGGCCTCATCATGTGGGAATTCCCCGAAACAGGCTCACAAACGCCGCCACCGGCGTCCATCTTCGGCAATCAATGCGTCGGCTTCAGTGGGGCCCTGGGATCCGGCCTCGTATAAAGGCAGATTCTTCTCCCCCGATTGCTGCCACGTCGTAAGATAAGGCATGATCACTTTCCAGGCCGCTTCAACGGCATCGCGGCGAGCGAACAGCGTGGCATCACCCCGCATGCAGTCGTGAAGTAATCGTTCATAAGCTTCAGGGGTCTTGACTCCAAATGAAGTGCCGTATCGGAATTCCATGTTCACCCAGCGGATATGCATAGATTGACCCGGAAGCTTCGCGCCAAAGCGAAGGGTGATTCCCTCGTCGGGCTGAATCTTCAAGACCAAGATGTTGGGCTCAAGCTGGTCGTCGGCAGTCTGTCCGAAAAGCAGGTGCGGAACACTCTTGAACTGGATCGCGATCTCAGAAACACGCTTGGGCAGCCGCTTCCCCGACCGTAGATAAAACGGGACTCCCGCCCAACGCCAGTTATCGATGAAGAGTTTGAAAGCGCAGTACGTTTCTGTCAGGGAGGCAGGATCGACCCCTTCTTCCTGGCGATAGGCCGGCACTTGCTTCCCGGCGACAAACCCCTGGGAATACTGCGCTCGCACCGAGTATTTCCGGGCTTCCTCTACGGAGACCGGCCGAATGGCCCGCAGTACCTTGGTTTTCTCATCCCGGATGGCATCGGCATCCATCGCGGCAGGAGGCTCCATCGCCACGATGTTTAGAACCTGCAGCATATGGTTCTGTACCATGTCGCGGGTTGCCCCGGACGTTTCGTAATAGGACGCACGGTGTTCCACTCCCAGGGTCTCGGCCACAGCGATTTGCACGTGATCAATGTACCGCCGGTTCCAAATCGGCTCAAAAATTCCGTTGGCGAAACGAAAGACCATGATGTTCTGGACTGTCTCTTTGCCCAGATAATGGTCGATGCGATACACCTGATCTTCCCTGAAGACGCTGTTCACTTCCTCGTTCAAGGCGTGGGCACTTTCAAGATCTCGGCCAAAGGGCTTTTCAATAATAATGCGGGTCCAGTTTTTGGATCCGCTTCCGGCCACCAACCGCGCTGCCCCCAACTGGCGAATGATTTCTGAATAAGTCTCGGGGGGAGTAGAGAGATAAAATAATCGGTTGTTCTGTGTTCCTCTCTCGCGGTCGATCCGGTCAAGCATTTCCCCCAGCTTCTTGTATCCCGCAGGATCAGAAAAATCGGAAGGGCAATAGAACATCCCCTCCTCGAATGAGTTCCAAACGGGAGTCTTGAGACGATCCTCTTCAATGAACTCGCGCTGCGACTGGCGGAATTGATCGTCGGTCCAGGATTTGCGAGAGAAACCCACCACTCCAAACGAGGAAGGGAGTAACTGGTTTTCTGCCAGGCTGAAGAGTGCCGGAATCAGTTTTCGCTTGGTGAGATCTCCCGTGGCCCCAAAAATGACCACGAGGCACGGGTCCGCCGAGCGCTCCACTTGTAATCCCTCACGAAGCGGATTGGTCAGTAGCGTTGTCGATGTCATGATCTCCTCTGTCTTCAAAAATGGAAAAAGATCCGACCCTTCGATCCTCTTGCAACGTGCAAGCGATCGCCCCAGTCCCCATCCAAAAGAGGCTGGGCCATCCTGCAGGACCCTTCCCCGGGCCTAAGAAACTCCCGAAGGATGTGGTCCCATGCAGAGGATCGCCCTCGTTGGACCCCTCTTCACACCGGCGGGCTCAATCTCTTCGCCGGAGTCATTTTGTTGCGGCCTTCACGGCGTGTCCGCCAAACTCATTCCGAAGGGCTGCCAATACCTTAGCGGAAAATGACTCTGGCTGACGGGAGTGGAACCGTTCGAAAAGGGAGAGGGTAATGACTGGTGCCGCCACATTATGTTCGATCGCTTCCAAAATGGTCCAACGGCCTTCGCCGGAGTCCTCGACGTAGCCCTTGATGTTTTCGAGGTGGGGATCCTTTTCCAGAGCATCCTGGGCCAGTTCCAAAAGCCAGGAGCGGACGACACTTGCATGATTCCACAGCTTTGCAATCTGGGGGAGGTTCAGACTGAACGGCGAATTGTGGAGGATCTCAAAGCCTTCCCCGTAGGCCTGCATCAGTCCGTATTCAATTCCGTTGTGAATCATCTTGACGTAGTGGCCGGACCCCGAGGGGCCCACAAAGGCAAAGCCATTTTCGGGGGCCAAGGTCCTAAAAACCGGCTCGACCGATTTGAGAATGGCCGGTTCGCCACCGATCATCATGCAGTAGCCGTTCTGCAGTCCCCAGACTCCCCCACTGGTGCCGCAGTCCACAAAATGGATACCGCGGTCACCCAGTTCCTTACCGCGACGGATGCTGTCTTTGAACATGGAGTTGCCGCCGTCGATAATGCTGTCGCCTTTTTGCAAATGGGATGCCACCTCGTTGATTGTTTCCTGTGTCGGGTTGCCTGACGGGACCATCAGCCATACGATCCGCGGCGGACGAAGCTGGGTCACCATCTCTGCAACGGATGTGGAGGGAGTTGCTCCCAGGGCACCCAAAGCCTTAACGACCTCTTGGTTGCGATCAAAGGCGACGACCTGGTGTCCTCCCTTGAGCAACCGCTGCACCATGTTCCCTCCCATTTTACCCAACCCAATGAATCCCAATTGCATGGCATCTCTCCTTTCCTCGACCTGCGTTGACCCATATCCTCATGCGGGGGCAATAAAAAACACCGCACCCCGAGTAATTCACACTCTCCCGCCTTATCCTGCTCGCTTGGCGTGCCCCTTGGGCACGGCGTCTTCGATGACCTCCAAAAGCTGCTTCAGGCTGGCTTCAACGGGGAGTCCCAGATGCACTCGAAGCGCCCGGCGCTGATGTACAGCCAGCGATTGCATGTCCCCGATAGCCTGCGCCTGTTTCAAAATGCCGAAGGTATAGCCCTCGCCGGGGATCTCGAGATCTTGATCGTCGTCGGCCGTAATCTGAAGGAAAAGCCCGCGATTGGGTCCCCCCTTGTGCAGCTGTCCCGTGGAATGAAGAAAGCGTGGACCAAACCCCAGGCTTGTCGCCAGCCTTAACGTGTCACGCAAATGCATTCGAATTCTCTGCAACAGTTCCTGGGAAGCTTCCGTTCGATCCAGATAGGCCATCACGGCAATGTAGTCGCCCTCCCTGGCCTGAGAGAAGTGTGCTGCCACCTGGCGCACCAGCGGGTCCGTTGATTTCTTGTCGCTGAATAGCCTCAGCCCCCCGAAATTTGCCACAACCGTCTGTTCCGGAAGGTGGCTGGTATGTTGGAATTGTTCCAGAACTCGTTTTGTATTGTCCTTGGACTCCTGCACGTTCGGCTGATCAAACGCGTTGATCCCGAGGAGAACCCCTGCGATCGCCGTGGCAAATTCCCAACGGAAGAACTCCTCCCCCAGATCAATCAGCTCTTCCATGTTGATTCGGATGACGGGATGACCCGCCGATTCGATAGCGGCGAGCTTGGCAGCCTCCCGATCGGTCCCTGAAGAAGTCAGGTTCAAATGAACAAAAACACGATCCGGGCGATAAAGGACGGGTTCTCCAAGCCATTCGCCCTCAATGGGCACTATCCCCTTCCCTTCTTTGCCCGTGGATTCCGCAATCAGCTGTTCAACCCAGTATCCAAAAGTGCTGATTTCGGGGGACAGCACAAAAGTGAGTTTGTCCCGCCCCTGCCTGGCGAGTACCGCAAGGGTCGCTCCCAGCAGGGCACCCGCATTATCGCTGACCGGGACCGAACTACTGCAACTGTGGACCATTCGCAATGTACGTTCCAGGAATTCCTTTAAGTCCACTCCAAGCAATGCCAGCGGCACAAGACCAAAAAAGGAAAGAGCTGAATAACGACCACCGATCTCCACTGGAGAACTAAAGATCCGACGGAAACTGTGTTCCTTGGCCAGGGTTTCCAACGGGCTTCCCGGGTCGCTGATGGCAACGAAATGCTTCCCGGCCATTTCCCCCCGTTGGGCCGTTACCTTCTTCCAAAAGTACTTAAAGTGAGACAGGGTCTCTGTTGTGCCGCCGGACTTTGAAGCAATAATGAAGAGCGTTCGAGAAAGATCAATGGCCGATTCAAGGCGCGAAATCGTTACAGGATGCGTCGAGTCGAGAACATGCAGGTCCGGATATCCGTCCTTCACTCCGAAGGTAGTGCGGCACACCTCGGGACACAAACTGGATCCTCCCATGCCTGCGAGGACGGCGTGGGTGAACCCCTCAGTCTTGATCTCGTTGGCAAATTCCACAAGCACTTCGGCATGATCTCGCATTTGCTCGGCGATCGTCAGCCAGCCTAAAGCATTCTTGATGACTCGTTGATGGGCTCCCTCCGATTTCCACAAGGTCGCGTCCTTCATCCAGACGCGCCTCGTTGCATCCTTCGCCTGCAACTCATGCATCGCCTGGTCCACACCTGATTGCAGGCTTCCTAGCGAGAAGGCCTGGCGATCGATCTTGCCTCCCTGCAGCCGCTCACGTTTTTCCTCGATGACATGCATCAGTGATTCATACGATTGGGCGAACAGCCTTACTCCCTCTTCCAACAACTCGTCCGTAACCCGGTTCAGATTAATCCCCAGGGTCCCCAACTGCGTCTGATGCATGCGGGCGCCCTCGAGATTGGCTTCGAGGTTTGCATGGCATTTCCCATGATCATGGAACGCTAGAAAGGTCGCCGGAGGCACTGTCGTCACGGTGTGTGGGCCGATCAATTCGCTGACGTAGAGAATATCGGAGTAATGCGGGTTCTTGGTTCCAGTGGAGGCCCACAGCGGCCGTTGCACGCGGCCCCCCTTCCCTCGGAGAGCGAGGAACCTCGGTGTCGTGAAAATTTCCCGGAATTTCTGGTACGCCATCTTCGCGTTTGCAATCGCAATCTTGCCCAGGAGGGACTGGCAGAGAAGCTGTTTTTTCGTGTCGCTGTCGTTTCGAATCATATCCTCCAGAAGATGATCAACCTTCGTGTCTATGCGGCTCACGAAAAAGGAGGCGACGGAAGCTACCTGCTCAAGTGACTCCCCCGATGCCGCCCGGTTTTCCAAGCCCGAGATATAAGCGTTCGCCACTTTTTCATACTCCCCTACCGAGAACAGGAGCGTCACATTGACATTGATCCCCGAAGCAATCAAAGCTTCAATGGCAGGGAGCCCCTCCGGGGTTCCAGGAACCTTGATCATGAGGTTGGGCCGATTGACAAGCTTCCATAATCGATGGGCTTCGCTCACGGTGGTCGCCGTGTTGTGAGCGAGAAGAGGTGAAACCTCCAGACTCACATAGCCGTCCAGATGATCCGTCCGGTCGTAATGGGAACGAAAGAGGTCCGCCGTTTTTTGAATGTCCTCCACGGCGAGAATCTCGAAGAGTCGCCCCGGTTCCTCGTCCCTCACGGACTCAACCTGTACCAACGCTGCATCATAGTCAGTGGATCCCGAGATGGCTTTTTCAAAAATGGTGGGGTTGGAGGTCACCCCGCGAAGACCATCCACTTCGATCAGACGTTTGAGTTCACCCGATGTGATCAGGGATCGTCGAATATTATCGTACCAAACCGATTGGCCATATTCAGCCAGTTCGACAATAGGATTGTCACCCATATTAGAACCCTCCTTCATGCCCAGGACGTCAAGGAGTCCCCATGTTCGAAAGTCAGTGCGGAAAGGTCATCCGATCTCACCTCTCCAGCTCTATGAGTTCAATGTCGCTGGATCGGTCCCGAAGGACATTCCCATTCCCAATGTGAATGAGCAGAACCCCAGCGCCTCAGTTTGAGAACTTCAATTATCCAGCGCACTGGTCAGAGGAATGGACCAAGGCCTGAATGCCATTGCGCTTCCCCATTTCCTTAGTCGGTTCCCTCAATTCACCTCGTGGTACTTACCGCCCTAGCAATTTCCGGGCACGAGCCACGACGTTGCCAACAGTAAAACCGAACGTCTCTAAGATCACCTTGAGGGGAGCAGAGATTCCATACCCATCGACAAAGATCATGTCCCCTGCTTCTCCGATCCATTTCTGCCAGCCCATGGGTCCCGCCATTTCAATGGCCAGCCGCATTTTTACCGTCGGGGGCAACACCGAGTCGCGGTAGGCCTGCGGTTGTTGCTCAAACAGCTCCCAGCTTGGCATAGAGACAATCTGCGCTCGAATTCCTGCTTTCGCAAGTTCGAGGCGTGCGTCGACAGCAAGAGAGACCTCGGAGCCCGTGGCAATCAAAATAATGTTGGGTGCACCACCTCCATCCGCCTCGGCCAGGACGTAGGCACCCTTAAGCAGGCCAGTGGCCGACGCATACTTCGTTCGATCGATGGGTGGCAGTTTCTGACGGGTGAGGACAATCACGGTGGGCGACTTACGGTTTTCGAGAGCATACTTCCATGCCTGGGCCGTCTCATCCCCATCCGCAGGTCGGATCACAGTCAGATTTGGAATGGCCCGCAGGGCAGCAAGGTGTTCGACCGGCTGATGCGTTGGACCATCCTCACCCAGCCCCAAGGAATCATGGGTGAACACAAAAATGGACGGATATTCGCTGAAGGCGGCCAACCGCATCGGCGGGCGCATGTAATCGGAAAATTGCAAGAACGTGGCACTGAAAGAGATCAGTCCGCTCAGTGCAATCCCGTTAGTAATCGACCCCATCGCATGTTCCCGGACCCCGAAATGGAAGTTGCGTCCCTGATAACTCCCCTTTTCAAAATCCGGAAGGCCCTTCATGAGCGTATCAGTGGAAGGGGCCAAGTCACCGGACCCGCCCACCAGCCAAGGGACGACCTGGGCCACGGCATTGATGACTTTGCCTGAGGCCTCGCGGGTCGCCAGGGGCCCGTCAGAAACTTTAAAGCTGGGCAGGGATTTGTCCCATCCACCGGGCAGTTTTCCTTCCTGTATGTGTTTCCACTGCGCTGCCAACTCGGGATAATCCTGAGCGTACCGATTCAACCTCGACTCCCAATCCGCCTCGAAAGCCTGACCGCGACGGACGGCCTCGCGATAATGGGCAAGGACCTCAGAAGGAACATAAAACTGCGCCTCCTCGGGCCAGCCCAAATTTCTCTTCGTGAGTTTTACTTCATCGGCCCCCAGAGGCGAACCGTGGGCGCCGGCCGTATCCTGTTTGTGGGGGCTGCCATAAGCGAGATGTGTCCGACAACAAATGATGGAGGGACGCTCCCTTTCTTCGCGGGCGGTCTCAATAGCCTTGTGGACAGCTTCGCGGTCGTTGCCATCCACCCGCTGCACGTGCCACTGGTAGGCGGCAAAGCGTTCGTCCACGCTTTCAGTGAAGGCCAATGCCGTGTCGCCCTCGATACTGATGTGATTGTCATCGTATAAATAAATGAGGTTCCCCAGGCCGAGGTGGCCGGCGAGGGACGCCGCCTCCGAAGTCACACCTTCCATCAAATCGCCATCACTGACGATGGCGTAGATGAGGTAATCCACCAACGAGTGCGACGGCCGGTTGAAGTAAGAGGCAAGGTACTTTTGCGCAACGGCCATACCGACGCCATTTGCGAAGCCTTGGCCGAGAGGACCGGTCGTGCACTCCACGCCAGGCGTAATTCCATACTCTGGATGGCCGGGTGTAATGGATCCCGCCTGTCGAAATTGTTTGAGTTGTTCCAGCGGGAGATCGTATCCCGTCAGATAGAGTAAAGCATACTGCAGCATGCACCCATGACCGGGCGAAAGGATAAAGCGATCGCGATTGGGCCACTTGGGATTGACGGGATTGTGACGCAAGAAATGATCCCACAGGACATAAGCCATGACGGCCGCCCCCATGGGCATTCCGGGATGACCGGAATTTGCCTTTTGAACTGCATCCATGGCCAAAGTGCGAATGGTGTTGATCGAAAGCTCGTCAATCTGTTTTTGGTTTAAAGCAGCAGCCCTCATCCGTCCTCCTGTGGACCCCGCGTTTATTTTTCTGTTCTCATGGCTGCACACAGCCGAGGGATCCTCCGCACATAGCCTTTGAACCGATCCCTCTCCCAAGTTTCTGGGTGCAGACGGTGGAAAAAATCATGAACAAGCCATCCACGACCCCCGGATTGGCCTGGAACAAGCTCCTTCACCCTCCGGCAGCTAGGGCCCCTCCAAGAACGTACGTCTCGATTCCCTTGGCGAACCCTTCTTCCGTGTTCGAGGCCGTAGTATATTGAGCTGTCTTCTTGACCGTCTCGCTACTATTGCCCATGGCAATCGAGAGCCCGGCTCGGGCGAACATCTCTACATCGTTCGGTCCGTCCCCTATGGCGGCAATCCGGGCCACTGGAACCTGAAGGATCCGCGATAGGTTCGTGATCACCGATCCCTTGTTCGCATTCCTTGCGGTGATATCGACGAATCGAGGTTGGGACTGCGTCACTGTAAGCTGTGCCCCAAGTTCCCGACGAATGGTCTGGGCACACAAGGCGGTGATCTCCGGTTTACCCACTACCGTGAGCTTGGGACAGTCGTCAAAGCGCTCTTCAATATGTTCGACAATCTTCACAGCAAATCCAACCGTGTGTTCTTCACGTTCGACGAATTCATCGCGACGTCGTGCAAACCAATCCCACTCCTGATAAGTCCAAAGATTGAGTTCAAGCTTATCGGAGATGGACCGAACGCGTTCAATCAAAGGGATTGGAATAACTTGCTTTTCAATCACTCTTCCATCCGGACTGGTAATTTGAGCGCCGTTGAACGGGGCAAATGGGAGCATGATGCCAAAGGCCCTGAGGACCATGTCGAGGCCACGCGGAGGACGAGAACTCGCCACTGTAAACCCGAGACCGAGCTCCTGAAGGCGCGCCACGGCTTGTCTTGCCCGGAGCGTTGGCTCATGTTCGGGCGTAAGTAATGTCCCATCGACGTCGGAAACAACCAGACCATGTATGTTGACCATCTTGACCTTGAGTAGACACCTGCCAGAGAAGATCAATTACTCCATCGATTCGACTCAATCTTGCCCACCGGAACCGCACTCCTCGGAGTGTCCTCTGACTGGTCGGCTTACGACTAAAGCGACACCGTCTCCTCTCCCGCAGGTTCCCCAAACTGGGCAGACCGCCGGCTGTTTAAATCCGAATTAAGTAACCTTAGATGACTCGATACTCTCACAAGTTAAAATGAAAATCAATCAACGGGGACTCAACGGTCGGAGACCCCAACCGTTGCATCTGATCCATGAAGTCCCAGCTTATCCCCGCAATTCCCCCCTTTGACTCCCGTCTCGCTCTCTTTTATAATTCCACCGCCATAACTAGGGATGAGTAAAGGGGGACCTGACCCCTCCGCCGTTGTTCTGATCACGATAGCCACGTTCACTAGGGACCATAAATAACCGAGCGTCTTGTCGCCGCGGCACGTTCGCGGCGAATGCACATGCCCAATCTTTGAATCGGCTGCATCCTTCTTGGGCAAACAAGATGCTGTGGGTTTGTGATAAGAAGTAATGAACAGTTGCCCATCATATCGTGCAACGATATGATATTGCCAACCTGATTCAGTTGGAGGTTGCTGCATGACCCGAGCTCTTCAAATGCTTTTGTCCAAACGACAATTCGAGCGAATTGCCGCCTTCCGCCACACCCTCCGCCGTTTTTTGCGCCACAGTGAAAGGGCGGTTCGCGACCAAGGCGTCACCCCCCAACAATACCACCTCATCCTGGCCATTAAAGGTTTCCCCAAACGCAATTTCGCCTCAGTCGGAGAACTTGCCGAGCAGCTTCAGCGCAACCATCACACCGTGGTGGAACTGATTAACCGGACCGAGAAACTCGGCTTGGTCAAACGGCGCCCCGGCACAGAAGATCGCCGTCAAGTCTTCATCGAATTGACCGTCAAAGGGGAACGGATGCTGGAACGATTGGTCCAGCAGCACAGGGCTGAGTACCGAATCCTGCATTCGAGCCTAACGACGCTTATGGAAAGTCGAGTGGGATTAGGAAAATCAAAATCGAGTTCCCGGAATTAGCCGCTTCTGAAATAACCTCAGATTTCGGAAGTCGCTGGAATCTGCGCAGTGGAATCCGCTTTCACACCTGCATTGAAACCCGACGGACTTCAAGATTCCTCGAGCATTGAATTCGCTACCTAAATGGAGTGGATCTAAAAGCGGGGGAGACCGCCGATCTCCCCCGTTCTATGGGTGGGAAGTTATTTGACAGAGGTAATGTAAGAGAGGACTGGGGATAGGAGAGCATATGAATTCGCCACTTGATTTATGATCGGAAGACGCCTCTGGCTACAAGCCATGGTATTGCGCCCTTCCCACAAAACCCTATCAAACCGTCAAGGCACAACCAAATTCGATATTCTATTGTCAGGGACAGGTGGAAAGCGAATCTCGGACCCCACCGAGTATCCATGAATCCAACCCGGGGACAACCGAGGTATGAAACCCGCGGCTAAAAGCACTTGAATAGGCTATGGCTCAGGCGAGAGGAGGGGCCCGCTGTGTCGTCGACGAGAAATTCTGCACAAAAGGCAACACGGTTTCGGGAAGCAGGCAGGTTCCGTTCCTTGAAGGAACCGAATTCAAAATGATCGTGGCCGTTGGAGGTGTACTGTCGAAGGTAGACCACAGGCAAGCGATACATGGGGATTCATCCTGTGGATGCGCCCTGGAAAAGGATTGAAGTGAGGCACCCGCCGGATGGGAATCAAATAGGTGAATTATTGAAAGACGGCAAACATGAAAATCATCAGCGGTCGAAAAGGTGGGAAATAACAGAGACACCAGAGTCAGCAGGCTCAAAGCGACCGCACAGCGGCTTTCGCGAAACGCAAGAATCAATGGTTTGTTCATCAGGGTGCCTTGTTCAGGATCTCTTGTTCCACTGGTACAATAAATCCCATCCGCTCCAACGTCGATCGAGCATCCGTCCTCACCCACTGACGCCCCCCGCTCCAAGGGGAAGCCTTGAACCTGTGTCCTGCGATCTGGATTCCTTATCCTAGTTCGGGCGGAATCAAAAAATCAAGAAAAAACTCTTATCGGGTATTGCTCCCTTGCTCAAAGTGGTCCACGAGCACCTTGGCAAGCCTGGCGACTGTAAGCGTTGCCGCATTGTCGGGAGTCCACCGAGTGTCGGGGGAGTTCCAGGTAAAGATCGCCAGAAGATAGGTTCCCTTCTTGGTGATGATCAACCCAACATCATTGCGGACGTTGTCCAATGCCCCTGTCTTGTCAGCGACCTGGACTCCCCCCGAGTTCTGTCCAAGGTCGTCATAGCTGACAAAGCGGGGGATCTGATCGCGGTCTCGCTGTTTCTTCAGGATCGAGATCATGGTCTCGGAGCTAGCCTGATCAACAAGTTGACCTCGCGCTAGCATCTCAAGAAGACGGAGCATGTCTGAAGGGGTGGTGACCCCCAACCCAAATCTCTTCTGCTCCGGACTGGGTTTGGGGGGCGGGAGAAAGACCTTTTTGTAGAGCCTTGTTTGGGTCAATCCCAGTGTTTCCATCCGCGCGTTCACGGCTTCGATGCCGATGGAATCAATCACCATATTTGTGGCGGTATTGTCACTCAAGACAATCATCAGGGTAAGGGCATCGCGCAATGGCAGGATCAAACCATCGGAGAGGTCTTGCAGGATGCCCGAGCCCGGAACCCTGTTGTCCTTATCCAACATCAGCAGCCGATCCAATGGGGTTCGCTCTTGCGCCGCCTGATAGAAGGCTTCCACCATGATCGGAAGCTTGATGACGCTTGCGGTCTGCACCCTTTCATTGGCGTTGATTTCGATGACTTCTCCTGTCCGGAGATTCTTGGCAGCGAGGGCAACGTTTCCTTTGAATGAATCAATAATCTGCTGAAGTTGGGGGGGAGTGCCCGGTGGAATGGCTCGCGCATAACCCGAATGACTTCCCCCAGCCATCAGGAGAATACTTGGGAGCACGATCAGAATTCTTTTAAAGGGATGCATGGATTCACTCTCGTGAAAAGGAGGTCAGGGATGCTATTTGTATATCAGATACTTTCCGCGGATTTTCTTAAAATGATCTTCGTCGGCCGACAAAGCGTGATGAAGGCTCTTCAGTTCGGCGCCATCCTTCAGTTGCTGAAAGAGCGCTTCACTCCCCAAGAGCGGTAGAATTTTTTCAATCTGAAACTTGCCCGGATAAAGCTGATGCAAGGCGGAAACGAGGGCCAGCATCGCCTTTCCCGTATCGAACGAATCCCGCTCAACAACCATGAGGAAGATGCCTCCACAATGTTCATTTGCGAAGGGCTTGGCATTGGGGGTAAAACGAATAGGGTAAACCCGCAGCCCGGCCACCCGTGCAGCCAGAACCTTCTTGGCCAACTGAATCCCGTCGATCCAAGGCGCACCAAAAATCTCGAACGGGGCATCAGTTCCTCGTCCCACAGAGACATTCGCCCCCTCCAGAACTGCCACCGCAGGGTAGAGGAGTGCCTCGTTCATGTTCCGCATATTGGGCGAGGGCAGAACCCAGGGGAGCCCCGTCTCGTCAAACCACTGCCACCGTCGCCAACCCCGCATTTGAATGACTTTCAAATCAACACCAATCTTCTTTTCTTCATTGTACATTTGGGCGAGTTCGCCCACGGTCATGCCGTGGCGAATGAGCATTCCGGGGAAATAGCCCACGAACGAGACGTGCTTGGCATCGAGGGCAGGTCCCTCGACCCGCAGACCCGTAATGGGATTCGGTCGATCAAGAACAATATATTTAAGATGGTGCTGCGCCGCCGCTTCCATGGTAAAGGCCAGCGTCGTGATGTAAGTGTAAAAGCGCGCTCCAACATCCTGAATGTCGTAGACCAGGGTATCGATCCCCTCCAACATCTCGTCGGTGGGGCGACGCTGTTTCTCCGAGTACAAACTATAAATGGGCAAACCCGTCTTTTCGTCAACCGAAGAGGCCACCGGACGGTCTTCGATCCCCCGAATTCCATGCTCCGGCGAGAATAAGGCAACCAATTTGACTCCTGGCGCGTTTGAAAGCACATCAATTGTGCTCGTCCATTCGCGATTGATACCACTCTGGTTTGTAATGAGACCAATTCGTCGCCCCTGGAGTTGAGAAAAATCCGAAGCGATAAGCACATCCAGACCTGTTTGGACCTCGGCCGCAAGACAGGAAAGGGGCAACAAGGTAAGAAGGGACGCACTCAGAACCAAATAGCGGGCCCAAATGCCCACTCGGTTCCTTGCAGGGAGAAGACCTCCGCCCTGCATGCCACCATAAGCACCCTCAGCCGATTTCTGGGCAGACGCATCCCTCAGAGAGGGTGTTCTGGTTTGTGAGCATCCTTTGATACCGGGTCCGTCCATCGTGGGATTGGATGGCCTCAGTCGCATAATGTCGATTCCCTTCCCTGATTGATAAGCGCTTGTGTCTTATATCGTCTCGCAGATGGAAATGTCAAATGGGCGGGAGTCAGATGTGGATCTCGGTGGGGAGAAAGGGAGAAAAGGCCCAGGACCCCTTTTCCGGGTCCTGGGATTAAAGCCCTCCTTGGTCTCGATGGTGAAGTGGCCCTTAGTAAACCTCAAATGATTTGTCGAGGTCGTATTGTTTGATCTTGCGGTAGAGGGTCTTGGGTGAGATGGCCAACATCTCTGCCGCTCTGCCGCGATGCCAGTGGGTTTTTTGGAGAACATTGGCGATTTGCCGCTTCTCCACCTCGATCAGCGAGACTGGCCCGCCGGCAAATTCCTTGTCATCCTTGCCGACAGTCGATTGGTAATCCAGAATCTCCGGGGGCAAATCCTCCACATCAATCAACATGTGCGGAGAGATCAACAGGACGCGCTCAACCATGTTCCGAGTTTCTCGCACATTGCCCGGCCACGGGTACCGTTTCAGGAGTTCCATGGCGAGATCGGAAAAGCGGCGCTGATGCGTGCGATCAAACTCCTCCAGAAACTGCTGGATGAGCAATGGGATGTCATCCCGACGTTCCCGGAGAGGGGGAATTTCAATGTTGATCGTGTTCAACCGGTAGAATAGATCCTTTCGGAATTTCCCTTCTTTGACCGCCTGTTTCAAATCCCTGTTCGTTGCGGCCAAAATGCGAACATCAACGGTAATCTGTTTTGTCCCTCCGACGCGGTAAAACGACCGGGTTTCGATCACGCGTAGCAGTTTGGTTTGTAGGATCGGTCCGATTTCTCCGATCTCGTCCAAAAACAGGGTCCCTCCTGTCGCCAACTCAAAAAGCCCAGGCTTGGAACTGTCCGCTCCCGTAAAGGACCCCTTTTCATGTCCAAACATTTCACTTTCCAGCAGGGTCTCCGGAATTGCGGCGCAGCTTATATCCGTGAAGGAACTATTGCAACGCAAGGATTCCGCGTGGATCGCGCGTGCAATCACTTCTTTGCCGACGCCACTGTCACCGGTAATCAGGATGGTCGAATTGCTTTTTGCCACCCGTGTCACTAATTGTGCGATCTCCTTCATTTTTGCACTCCGCGTCATCGAAGGGATCATGTATTGAGGGCCCCGTGGTCTCCGGATGGCAGGATTGTTTGCAATGACGAGTCGGCGCTTTTCATAAGCTCGATTGATGGCGTCTTGCAGTAAGGGGAGTCGAAGAGGTTTGGTCAGAAAGTCGACCGCCCCCATGCGGATGGCCTCCACGGCGGCCTCCACCGCTGGCTGGTTTGAAACCAGGATCACCTCCGGGCTGTTTTCTTGAGCTTTGATCTTGGAAAGCAATTGCAATCCGGTCATGCGCGGCAGCGTCAACTCGGCCAGGAGGATGTCAAATTCCTCACTCTGGATAAGCTCAATGGCGGAAAGCCCATTATTCACCACGATGAAAACATAATCCTTTTGTGGAAAGTGCTGTTGCAGGAGACGGATCGTTGTAGAATCATTATCGACCACGAGCACTCGTACCTTCGTGGGAAGAGAGTCTTGGTCCCCTGAACTCTTTGTTGTGTCCGGACATTCTGAAGACATTTCGGCTACCCCTTTTGACGAATCACTCATCTTGTTGTTCGTGGGTCTAAAGTGTTCTAAAATGCGGCGGAATCTGTTCCTCCAAGGTGGCTGGCTTTAGCGGGAGGCGTCGCTAGTTACTGTTTCGTCATCTGACAGTAGAATCTTTACTCTAATTCTTTACGAAATTGTTACGGCCCAGGTCAAAACTTCACAATTTGTTACATTTTGCCCTTGATACCTCCCCTTTCCACAGGCTTTGCTCACCTGTCCGTTATCCTCAAGGAGCGCCCATGATTTGCAGAATCGCCAAACCCTGGACTGGCATCGTTGTATTAATCGTTTGTTTATGTTGTGTTTCAAGCTGCTCCCGTAAACCGCCAGCGGAGGAACAGGCTGAAAAGTGGGGGCCTCTGACAAGGGACGCCTTACAAGTGGAAGGGGGAGAAGGTCTCTATGGCGGGACGTTGGTCACTGCGATCGGTCAAGAACCTCGGTCTTTTAACCGGATTGTATCCAGCGATACCGCCACTGCAGATGTCACCGACCGGATCTTCGCCGATTTGATCCACATCAATCGTGAGACTCAACGCGCTGAGCCTTCCCTGGCGAAATCATGGGAGTTCTCTTCGGACGGGCGATCCATGACGATGCACCTCCGCGAGGGGGTCCTTTTCTCGGATGGCCATCCATTTACCGCGGAGGATGTGTTATTTACCTTCCAAATCATTTACGATCCGAAGATCAATTCTCCCCAGGCGGACCAATTGAAAGTAGATGGGCAGCCGTTTGCGATCAGAAAAACGAATGACTCCACACTCCAATTCGATTTTGTCCAGGCTGCGGCGGGCATCGAGCGGGTCTTCGATTCCGTTTTCATGTTACCGAAACACAAACTCGAATCGGCATACCAAGCTGGAAATTTTGCCTCGGCCTGGGCCATGTCGTCTCCCCCAGGGGATATTGTGGGACTTGGGCCATTCAAATTCAGCCGATATACACCGGGACAACGTGTGGAGCTGGAGCGTAATCCCCATTATTGGAAGATTGATGCTAAAAACCGGAGGCTTCCCTACCTATCTCGAATGGTCCTTATGATTATTCCCAATCGGGAAACACAATTCCTGAATTTCAAGGCCGGGGAACTGGACATCCTTAATCAAATTCGCGCAGAAGATTATTCCGCTCTTTCCCGCGATGCGAAATCCCAGGGGACCGTGGTGAAGGATCTGGGGCCGAGCCTGGGGAGTGAGCTCATGTGGTTTAATCAAAACCGCAATTCGAATCCCAAAACCCACCGACCATTGCTCAGGCCACCCAAGTCGGACTGGTTCACCAACGCAGGATTCCGGCAGGCCATCTCCTATGCCATAGACCGAAAGAGCATTGTTGACCTGGTCTACCTGGGCCGTGCCACTGTTTCCTATGGACCCCTGACCATTTCCAACAAGTTCTGGTTCAATCCATTGATTAAACCCTATCCTTATGATGTGGAGCTTGCAAAGAAGCGACTCACCGAAGCGGGCTTTCAATTCGTCACCTCCGGAGGTCAACTCCAGCTGGTGGACGGAGCTAAACATCCTGTCCGGTTCTCACTGATCACGAACGCTGGGAACCGGGAACGGGAGAAGATCGGGGCAGTGCTCCAAAACGATCTCGACAAAATTGGGATTCGCGTCGACTTCACTCCCGTCGAATTCAGCTCTTTGATTGCGCGGATAATGGAAAGCTTTGATTATGATGCGTGCCTCCTGGGCCCGACAAATATCGACACGGATCCGAGCGGGCAAATGAACCTCTGGTTGTCGAGCGCGCCAAACCACCAATGGTTTCCCAACCAGAAGAAACCGGCCACCACCTGGGAGGCACGGCTGGATGAGTTGATGCTTTCCCAATCAAGGACCTTAAACAAGGATCAGCGCAAGCAGATGTTCGATGAAGTTCAATCGATCATCAATGAACAGGTCCCCTTTGTCTACTTGGTCTCCCGCGATGTTCTGGTGGCGGCAAAGAGCCGAGTCGGAAACTTTCGTCCAACCATACTCGACCATCACACGCTGTGGAATTGTGAACAGCTCTATTTAAGGTAGGCTCCCGCTTCTCCAACGATCACCATGCCGCGGAACATGATTACAAAGCGATATCAGATCGTTCGCCCCCTTGGCGAAGGGGGAATGGGTGAAGTCTTCCTCGTGGAAGATCTCTGGGAGAATGCCCGCCAAGTGGCTCTAAAGAAACTCCGGCGCGGAGTACTTTCGGAGGCGACACGGGAGTTCTTCGTGCGTGAATTCACCGCGCTCAAACAGCTTCGTCATCCCAACCTCTCGTCGGTCTATGATTTCGGGTACACACCACAAGGAGACCCCTTCTTCACCTCTGAGTATTGTATGGGGGAAGATTTGATTACGGGAACCGCTCAAATGGGATTCAGCGAGAAGCTGGAGCGTGCTGTCGAAATCTGCCGGGCCCTCGCGTACATCCATGCAAGAGGATACATACACGCCGATCTGAAGCCCGAGAATATCCTGGTTCTTCCCGGCACTCGGACCGAGAACGCCAGCATCAAGCTGTTGGATTTCGGCCTGGCTCGCCATATCGATGACCAAGCGAGACATCGCCTGAGTGGCACCCTGGCCTACCTGGCCCCCGAAGCAATCAAGGGACGCCCGTTCGATGTCCGTTCTGACCTGTACGCCCTCGGGGTGGCCTTTTATCAGCTTTTCAGCCGTCAATCCCCTTATGGAGACATCGATCCACAGTTGCTTGTCGAAATGAAGCTGAACGTGAACCCTGCGCCCCCGACCGAAAAGGACGGAACGCTACCCGTTGCCATGGACGGCATCTTGCTCCGTCTTTTGGAAAGAGATCCTGACGACCGGTTTCAGTCTCCCGATGAGATTGTCAAAGCCATTAACCAAGGTCTTGGATATCAATTTGAAATTGAGACGGACGAAACCGCGAGAGACTACGTCCGAAGTGGCCGGTTCGTTGGGCGCGCGGCAGAGCAGACCCAACTGAAAAAGGCACTTCAGCGCGTGCTGAAGGGGGCGGGTGGCCGTCTCGTTTTGGTCGGTGGGGAGAGCGGCGTCGGAAAGACCCGACTTCTGGAAGAACTGAAGGTTCAAGCCCAGTTGGAAGGGGTCAGAACATTCGAGGGCGCTGCCTATGAAAAAATAACGCAGCCGTTCCAGTGCTTTCTCGACATATTGCGCATTATGGTTTTGAGCGCCCAACAGACCACTTCGGCAAACCGGTCACTTTCCAATAAGTATGACACGGTCCTCAGCAAGATTCTTCCCGGCCTCTTCGAAGGGAAGCCCCAACCGGGAACACCTTCCTCTCCCTCCGCGAATGAAAAGGAACTGCTCCTGGAATCACTGGCGGCATTTGTCATGGAAGTGTGCGCGGAACATCCCACGCTCATCCTGATCCAGGACATTCACTGGGCGGACGGACTGTCCCTGCAGCTCCTCGAGCGGATCGCTCGCAGTCTGCAATCGCAGCGATTGATTCTTGGAGTCAGCTATCGATCGGATGAAGTTAAGGATTCTGCGCTCGAAGCGGCGTTACCCGTTTTGAGCGGCCTTGAATTCTGTGACTCTATCCTGCTGAGACCTTTGTCACAGCAAGAGGTTGGCGATTTGGTCAACTCCATGATGGGTACCGAACGTGCTCCCGCGAGCTTGGTTCAAAGGATTGTCAATGAGACCAAGGGAAATCCCTTCTTCATCCAGGAAGTCATATGGACCTGGATGGAGGAGAAGATCATTTCTCCCCGATCGGGGGCGTGGAACCCTGAGCCTGCGGACCTGGATTCCCTGCGGGTTCCTCAAACCATGGCTGATGCCTTCCTCCGTCGCATCCGCTCCCTTTCAAAATCCGAGCGCGACCTCCTCCAGATCATGGCCCTCTTCATCAAGCCCGTACCCCTGGCGGCCCTTTCTTACGTGCTGGGCAATCATTCGTCCCAGGTTGAAGTGGAGCTTGAACGCCTCGTGGAGAGAGCGATCCTGGCACGATTGGATGCCGTTGAGGGCCCTCATTATTTCTTCCAACATGCCCAAATGAAACAAACCTTGGAGGTTGAAGTAACTGGAGCGTTTGCACAATCCCTCCACTCCAAGATCGCTCAGTTTTTTGAACAAGAGTCAAGCACGGGAGCATCGGATCATTCCGAGACTCTGGCGTACCACTTTGGAGCAGCGCGAAACGAAGAGAAAGCGAGATTGTACTCTATCCGAGCGGGAGATAAATTGCGGCACCTCTTTTCCTATGCCGACGCGATTGCCTCGTATCGGATCGCGGAAAAGTTCACAACAGAATCTGATTTGAGGTTGTTTGAAATCAGAGAAAAAATTGCTTTCTGTAATTATCAATTGGGTGAAGTTGATGAAGCAGAACAAATTTATCGATCTTTAGTGGATGAGGGGAAACAATATCTTTCACCAGGTCGATCCGCAAAATTGCTCTTGCGCCTCGGGATGCTAGCCGAAATCCGTGGGGACTATGGAGGAGCGATCGAACTGTTTAACAGTGGACTCGAGTTGATCCAATCACTTCCAGAACCTATGACAAGGGCTGAGATTCTTTCGAGAATCGGCTGGCAATATCAACACTTGTCAAATTTTCGTATTGCACTTGACTATGTGAATCGTGCGTTGAGAGAAGTGGAACATCTGGAGAACTTCTTTGGCCTTGGGGATATTTTTAACAGTCAATTTGCAATCTACTTTTGCTTAGGAGAATACAACAAGGCGATCGAGGCCGGACACAGAGCTATTGCAGTGTTCATGAGGTTCGGTTGGATGACTGGGATCGCCGGTGTTACTGCGAATTTGGGTGCTCTATATGAAGATTACTTGCATGATTACAAGAAAGCTCTTGATTACCAGCGTCGTTCTCTACAGCTCCGAGAGAAAATTTTCAATCACCGCGGAATGAAACAGTCTTACATAAATCTCTCCAGTATCCATTCAAAGCTGGGCGAGTACACAACATCTCTTGAATATGTTGACCTCGCGGAAAAGTTGAATAGGATCGTCCCGGAGAAATTTGTGGAAATGTTGGTATGGCTTAACAGGGGAGAAAACTGGACGCATCTAGGTGAATTTGAGAAGGCGCTGGAGGCCCTCGATAAAGCGCTCGGGTTAGCAAATGGAACTCACAATGAGCAAGCAAAGATCTCGATTCTTAATCGGCTAACAGAATGTTACGAAAAATTGGGAATCTGGGAACAGGCTCAGGGATATGCTGATTCGGCAATTGATCTTTCCGTAAAGACTGGCAGTAAGCTTGAAGAGCTCATAGGGTGGATTAATCGAACGAAGGTCAAAATAGGACAAGAAGAGTGGCCCGATGCGCAAAGCTCAGTTCTTCAGTCTATAACTCTTTCCAAGCAGCTTAATCACCGTGACTGGCTCCTACAAGCCCTATTACTCAGCAATCGAAAAGAGTTGAGTACATCTAGTCCTGACCAATCCCGAGTAAATGCTGACGAATTATCATCCCTCGTCGAAGAGACCCAGAATCCATTGCTCAAAGCACAATTCCATTTACTTCGAGGCCGATTGGCACTTGCTGAAGCAGATTCTTTTCAGCATTCTGGCGCTGAAGATCTGCACCAAGCTCTCCGGTACGCAGAATTGACACAGGAAGCTGACCTGCTTGCGGAGACGCGCTATTCACTGGGTCTCTGGTACCAGGCACAGGGGGATCCCCATAGCGCTGATGTTCAAGTCCAGCATGCGCGTTCCATCCTCACAGGCATCGCAGAACACCTCCCGGAGACTTTGAGAAAGAAGTATTTGGAAAAGAAACAGCGGGCCCTTATATTAGGATCTCTGGAGCCCTCCCCGCCGAAGGACAACCCGGAGGACAAGAATCAAGCCATGGGAATCGAAAAGTTCGCCAATCCACCATTTAATCGCCAGAACTACTCCGTTACCCTCTTTCAGATTTCCAAAATCGTAAACTCGATTCTCAACCAAAACGATTTGCTCGAACGGGTGATGGATCTGGTGTTGGAGGCTATCCGCGTGGAACGCGGTCTGATCCTTCTCGTTGACGAGGTGTCTGGAGAATTGGAGGTGAAGGCTGCTCGAAACATCAGCAAAGCCACCCTGGATGACGCCACGGCAATCAGCAAGACGGTCCTCGAAGAAGTGATGCACGGGGGCAGACCTCTTATCTCCGTAAATGCCCACGACGACCAGCGTCTGCGTGATCGGCACTCCATCGTCGACTTCGGAATTGGCATGGTGCTGTGTATCCCTCTAAAAGTTAAGGAAAAGATCATCGGAGCGGTTTACATCGACAACCCGGTGGCCACTCTCCCGTTTAATGAGGAGGACGTCAACTTTCTCTTGTCTTTTACGAACCTTTTCGCGATTGCAATCGAGAATTCGCGCTTATACGAGAAACTGAGCCAGGAAAACATCTATCTTCGGCAGGAAGTACGGGGCAAGTATGCGTATGAGAATATAGTCGGCCGCAGCCCCAAGATGATGGAGCTATTCCGCAGGCTCGATAGCGTTGTGAACAGCTCAGCTAATGTCCTCGTTTCGGGCGAAAGTGGAACCGGAAAGGAGCTCATTGCCCGTGCCGTTCACTACAACGGCACCCGGAAAGAAAAACGGTTTATCGCTATCGATTGTGGTGCGATCCCCGAAAACCTGATTGAGAGTGAGCTGTTTGGCTATAAGAGAGGTGCCTTTACCGGGGCCATCTTTGACAAGAAGGGTTTGTTTGAAGAGGCGGACGGTGGAACGATTTTCCTGGACGAAATCACGAACACGAGTCGCGCCCTCCAAGCCAAGCTCCTCCGGGTCATCCAGGAGCGCGAAATCCGTAGAGTCGGTGATTCTCAAGATCGCAAAGTGGACGTGCGAATTATCGCGGCCACAAATCGGGATCTTAAACAGATGGTTCAACAAAGTGAATTCCGTGAGGACCTTTTCTATCGCCTCAATGTGTTGACCCTCAACGTCCCCCCGCTCAGGGAACACAAAGAGGACATTCCTTTGCTGGTGAACCACTTGCTCAAAGAGCTCGAACGGCAAAACCCCGCGATGCGGCACACCATCAGTCGCGATGCTCTTCAGGTACTGATGGGATACCCTTTCCCAGGAAATGTGCGCGAACTGGAAAACCTTGTAGAGAGCGCGTTTTATATGGCACAGGAAAGTGAAATCCAAGGGGGAGACTTCCCCTCGGAGATCTCCGTGAAAAAAGGAGATCTGATTCCCCCAAGAGCGGCGGTCCCCTCAGTTTTGAATGAGTCAGGTCCTTTGATAGCCTCACCTCTGCAAAAGGAGCGTCGTTTTGAGGAAACGGAACAAGCCATGCGGCTATTTCAATTGATGAAGCAAGACAAAGTCTCCTTTTGGAAGGCCGTTAAGGAGCCTTTCATGAATAGGGAAATTTCAAAGGAACTGGTTCGAGAAGTTATTAAGATTGGACTTCAAGAGTCGAGGGGAAGATACAAGGACTTGCTGGGATCATTCAACCTCCAAGACACTGAATACACTGTCTTTATGAACTTTCTAAAAAAACACTCCTGTCAGGTTGACTACAAGCCCTACCGCCAAAGGATCTCACCTACATAATCCTAGGTTCAAAGCACTCCGGCCCTCCCCAGATAGCATTCAATTACGAAACAGATTCCCACCACGAATCATGCCATAACGGCGCTCCCTTCATACTCCATTCCGCCCACCAAGTTAACAAACAATAAATCACCCTTTAAGATTATAATCACCAAGTAAGATAATTAATCTATTAAATAAACTTATGATGCAGTCAATCCTGATCATATCAAACACAAATAACATGCTTAAATCCAATGAATTATAAAATTTCTTAAAAATCTAAACGACTTGGCCGTTCTCGTGATTAAGCATAGAGCAAAGAGCTTTGAAGAGTTGATTGAATCAACTCTGGAGTCGTTGAGAAGGTACCTTCGCTTCTCCGCTCATTGATCTCCTCAGTGACGAGGGGAGTGGGAGACGGGGACGGGGGAAGCCCTACACGGGAAACCCAAGTTCCCGTCAACCGACTGGTCACACGTTTTACCCCAAAAGAAAACGACAGGGTGGCAGAAGTTGAGAAACACCGTTAGAGCTGATTTTGTATTCTTATGAGGAGGAAACGAAAATGGAAGAGATTCTGGTTCTTGAAGTTGAGGAGTTGGAGGAAAAAGTGGCTCCGAACGTCATTTGGGCCAATTAGAATTGACGACTCCCAGAGGTAATGGGTAGGGCGGCCCTGAATTACGAAATTCATGGACCGCCCAGTATTACTGATAATGTGAAAAAATGGGGTTTCGCGACAATGTTGCACAAACATTCAAAAAAGTTATGGGCGCTAAGTTTCGTTGCAATAGCAGTTGAAACTGGGTTGGTCTGCACTTTCGGCCCCCAATTCTTGACCCTACTTTTTTTCATCACTATCCTAAGCAGCATGGGGATCCTCGCCGCAAAGTCCGGACCTCCCCTTTGGTTTCATCGCACTGTTCGTAGTCGCGAGCTACCCTTCTGAAAGCCTCTCCTGAAAAGAAACGCACCTAACTCGACAAGAGATTACTTGCTCAATAGGTGGCCGATTACATTCCCAAATATGAAAATAGACTTTTAAGGCTGGATATGAATTTGTCAGAGTACCCCCGACTGCGCCGAGATTTGATCATCAACGAACAGGTTGAAGGGGATCACACTGTCTATATTTTGAAGGATCCACAATCGAGAAGGTATTTTCGATTGAGACATCAGGAGTTCCTGATCGCCAGTCGGTTTATGGGGACGCTCAGCCTGCCCCAGTTGGTAAGCTCTCTCAGGGATGAGTTGAATCTCAACGTCACTGAGGAGACGCTTTCAGGCTTTATCAGTAAGCTGGATGCAAACCATTTACTCGAGGTACCGGAGCAGGCGTCATCCCCAGGGGGAGCGACGACTTTGCCGCGCATTAGTTCCAACTCGCGCCTCTCTTCAGTTTTCCATGAAGGTCAGAAACGCTCGCGGTTGAACAAGTTGCTTTATTGGAAGGTCGCATATTTTGATCCGAACGCTCTTTTCGATCGACTGTTGCCCCATGTTCGCTTCTTCTTTACGTCGGCCTTTTTTTTCTCTGCTGCTGTAACGATCCTGATTGCCGGATGTATTACCGTCTACAATTGGGATGACATCACAGATCAGATTACCACGCTGTATTCAGCCAAGTCCGTTCTCTGGGCGCTCATCGTCATGATGCCGATTATGATCGTCCACGAAATGGCCCATGGATTGACCTGCAAACACTATGGCGGAGAGGTCCGAGAGATGGGTTTTCTCCTCCTTTACTTCCAGCCTGCATGCTTTTGCAACGTGAGTGACAGCTATCTATTCAAGAAGAAATCCGAGCGAATCCGGGTGATGGCAGCGGGAGTTTTCGTCCAGACCTTCCTGTGGGCGGTCTTAACAATCCTATGGCGAATCTTGACACCAGAAAGCTTAATCGCCCAGTCCATTTTTGTCACGGTTGCGGTCACCGGGTTAATCACCATTTTACAGTTCAATCCCCTCCTCAAGCTTGACGGGTACTATATCCTCGCCGAGCTCTTTGCGATTCCGAATCTGCGGGCCAAATCCTTCTCCTGGCTCCGAGCTAAGGCGAAATCCATTTTCAATGGAAAACCTACTGCCTGGAAGGGGCTTGCCGCACGGGAGCGGAGAGTTTTTTGGATTTATGGAGTGTTTGCTTTCATTTATTCATTCAGCCTGATCAAATACTGTGTCCTCAAATTCTCCCAGTTTTTTGTTGATAAATACCAAGGAACAGGTTTTATGTTGTTCTGGGGAGTGGCATTGTTCGTCGCCAGCGAACCGCTGGTTCAAACCATTCAAAACGTCTTTCCAAAGAAAATGACCGAAAAAAAACAAAGTGCGGCGCGACATAAGAATCTATTTGTCACCAGCTTTTGCTGTCTATGCGGAGTCCTCGTACTCACCTTGGGCCGTTGGGAGCTGAAAGTGGCGAGTGAGTGTACATTGATA
This sequence comes from Terriglobia bacterium, assembly GCA_041494885.1. GTDB lineage: Bacteria > Acidobacteriota > Terriglobia > JAIQFV01 > JAIQFV01 > JAIQFV01. The sequence continues at coordinate 66,738 of JBGQBO010000003.1, read as the reverse complement.
CCCTACGAACGCGCAGACGTGAGAGCGGAGGTTTCAGGGACAATTGAGCAGATCTATTTTGACGAAGGTCAGACGGTCCACAAAGGTGATATTATTGCCCGCCTGGCTGATTACAAATACACCGGAGAGAAGGCCAAAACCTCAGCGGGGATTTCAGAAGCCCATGCGCGATTGCACCTCATGCTGGCGGGTCCCTCCAAAGAGGAGATCGCGCTAGCCCAATCGCAGGTCGATCGGGCCGAGGCATCCATCAATAAGGCTGAGGCCCAAGCGCCCATCGCCCGCGAACGACTCGAATATGCAATAAAGAATTATGAGCGAGTCAAACGGTTGTTTGATGAAAAGCTGCTCGCTTCAATGTCGTTCGATGAGGCCCAGCGCGACCTCAACATTCGAAAAAAGGAGGCCGACGAGGTCCAGCATGACGTCGAAGAAAAACGGAAACTATACCAAGAAGCCCGAAAGGGCCTGGCCAAGGTGCTGGCAGGCAGTCGCGCGGAAGAAATCGAAGCAAAGCGGGCCGAAATTGAGGGGCTGACTTCCCAGCGGACCCTGCTTGATACCGAGAGCACTTTTACCGCGATCCGGAGTCCCATTGATGGCATTATTACCACGCACTTCCTTAAACAGCAGGAAAAGGCCTATCTGGAACAGGGGGATGTGATCTGTCAAGTTGCCAATACGAAAAAGATACTGACTGAAATCCCCGTCCCTGAGAAGGAAGTTGGAGATGTGAAGATTGGTTTTTACGTAAAGTTAAAGGCCAACGCGTATCCCAGCAAAGAGTTTGATGGGCGGGTTTCTCAGATCTCCGACATTGCCGATCCTCAAGACAAGAATGTGCGGGTGCTCATGGTCAGAAGTGAGATTAACAACCCGGACCTTCTTTTGAAACCTGAAATGACAGGCTACGCAAAGATCTATTGTGGAAAGAGGACCCTTGGAGAGCTTGTCACTCGAAGGATGGTGAGATTCATTCGGACCGAGTTTTGGTCGTGGTATTAGTTTTGCATTATCGTTCTTCCGCTTCTGCCACTCTGCCGTCTCATACAGTCCACCACACATCCCTCCTTCTCAACGAAGGAGAATTGTCGTTACTTGGGACCCTCCCCAGTCAACCCCGGAAGAAAAACTCTCCCCCTGAGTGTGTCCCTCCAAGCACTTGAATCCAGCAAGAGTTATGAATTAGAGGGGCTCAATGCGCTCGCGTCGCTGAAATAACCCTTTCCAACAGCTTCCAACCCTAGGGGACCCGATATGAATTCAATATTATCCCATCACTACAAAAGTGACGATTGCGACGAGATATCAGGCGGTGAAAACCGTGGCCGGATGTCTGCTTAGGCAAGCTGGCTTTCTTCATCGCATAGCTCCCATAAGAGGGATTGATCGCTCTGATTTCCGGTCGGTTTCTTCATCGCCAATACACCTTTTTTCTCCCACAACCCCTCCTCCACTCGAAAATTCAGGGACTCAAGTTCGGTCAAACTGACTCAAGTTCTGTCGGTCATTTTGACCAGAATCCTGAGTCTTTTGACTTTATGTCATCGTAACCCACTGAAATTTCAGAGCGAAAAGCTTGGCGGCCAGGTTGCTGAGCTGTAACTGCGGAGTTGCCCATGTCCTGCCAGTCTTTTGTTCAAACTGAATGAAGACCAATCTAAACTCAAGAAGGAGCTTTCATGAGTCCAAAAGAATTAGTAACTCGAAACGCAAAGGGTGGAGACAGCAGCCGAAGAAGTCAACCGTTGTGGTCGCTGGGACCGATCGTAGATCTTGAATCCAATTCTATGACATTTCGTGGGGCTCGCCTAGTTTGGAATTCTCCTGGCTTGGCGGACTTTCAACCTGTCTTCTCCCTGGGCGAGTCAAATCAATGCTCCGGCGAATAACCCACCAACCCATAGAAGCAAGAACGGAGCCCATGCGACACCGTCGTTTCACTATCAGGCTGTTCATCGGAGTCATGTTATCACTCCCCCTGGTTTGCTTTGGAGGAGACCTGGGAAAACTCGACGCATCTCTGCGCGCAAGAGTCAGGAACGGAGACCGCGGCCTGATTCAAGTTATCATTCGGACCGCCCCCCCTTCCAACGATCTCATATCTTCTGAACCACAACCCAAGCAACATATTTACCGCAAGCTGGAAGAACGCATGGGGCGAGTGAGGAAGGAATTCTGGGCCATCAATGGCTTGGCGGCTGAGGTGGAGCTCAGAGGCCTGGAGGAATTGGCACAAACTCCCGGCGTCGAAGGAATCTCCGAAGATCACCTCGTAAGTCCCATGAACGACATCACCGCCAAGACCGTGGGCGCCGATCTTGCCCGGATGGGATATGGGGTCGACGGAGAAGGCATCGGGATTGCAGTACTTGACTCCGGCGTATCTCCCCATGGCAAGGATTTAGACGGTTCTCGCCGGTCTGGTAACCGGATTCTGGCTCAGTGGAGCACCGTTGGATCCGCCAGTAACGCGCTGGCGACCGCCGGAACGACGGACGACAACTATGGCCACGGAACTCATGTCGCCGGGATCATTGCCGGTAACGGAGATGAATCCGAGGGGATGCTTACGGGCATCGCACCGAAGGCGAATATCATTAACGTCAAGGTCCTGGGAGATGACGGATCGGGTTATGTGAGTGATGTCATCGAAGGCATCCAGTGGGTGATTCAGAACAGACGCAAGTACAACATTCAGATCATTAACCTTTCCTTAGGGCATCCCGTTGCGGAATCCTACAAGACGGACCCCCTCGCGCAAGCTTGTGAGGCGGCAGTTAAATCTGGGATCGTGGTCGTTGTTGCAGCCGGCAACTATGGTAAGGATGAATTCGGGAACATAGTATTCGGTGGCATAACAAGCCCCGGTCATGACCCCATGGTGATCACAGTCGGTGCCGCGAAGTCTCAGGGAACACCCATCCGCTCCGATGACGCGATCGCGGACTACAGTTCACGCGGACCAACCGCCATCGATCTCCTCTCGAAACCGGATTTGATTGCCCCAGGAAATCGCGTGAAATCGATCGCTGATCCCAGCTCGAGTAAGAACGATTTGTTCGATCTCTACCCTCAGAATCGGGTTGACCCATCCTATTACAGCCAATCTGAAATGAATGCTATCAGGAAGGTGCATTACTTTACTCTGAGTGGAACCTCAATGGCGACCGCTGTCGTGTCAGGCACGGTTGCGCTGATGTTGCAGGCTCACCCCGGACTCACTCCGAACCTGGTCAAAGCGATCCTCATGCTGACAGCTCAGGATCTTCGGCTGCCCTTTGTCATCCAAGGCGCAGGGTACTTGAACAGTCACGGGGCAGTCATGCTGGCTCGAAATCTGTTTTTCTCGAGGATTCCCTTGGGAGCATCGCAACTCATCAACAATGGAAGAGGCCTGAGCACTCAGAACCTTATTCAGGGGGAAACCATCAACTGGGGAGGCAATATTATCTGGGGCCAAAACCTTCTCTGGGGTGGAATCATCGAGAGCAATTTGACGATTTGGAGCAACGAGATTACTTGGGGCAGTGGCAACGTCCTATGGAGCAGCGGGAACGTGCTGTGGAGTAGTGGCAACGTGCTGTGGAGCAGCGCGAACATGCTCTGGAGTAATAATGTGGTCTGGGGAGGAAATTTTGTAAGCGGAGGCAGCTATATTGGCGCGAGCATGATCCAGAATGTAGATCCCGTCAAAACATCCAGTTCTTTATGGAGTTCTGACTTCCATGACGGAATACCCGTGGGGGCCAGCGGCAATGTTCTTTGGAGCAGTGGAAACGTGTTGTGGAGTTCATCGGTGTTAATTCAAGGTGAAAACTAAGGATGGTTTTAAGCAAGGGTTATGTGCCCCCATTGTGCAGGATCCTTCATCTCTGAAATCGAGTAGTATCCTGAGGAGGAAACTTGAATTTGAGTAAGGTGTCCCAAAAGATACCTGTCCTGAATATTTGTATACTTCTTACTTCAACTATAGGCGGGTACCTTCTTATAAACGCTGCCATCAACGCATCGTACCAGACTCACTGGAAAGAACTTCTCACTTTGGCAGTTCTCGGTGCTATATCAGCGTCCGTCCAGGTTCCTCTTCCCTCGTCAACTGGCTCAATCAGTGTTTCGTATGCTTTTGTGTTTACGAGCATGCTACTCCTTGGATCAAACGAAACTATACTCATAGCCGCTGTTTGCGCCCTAGCCGGGTACGTTAAGGCAGAAAAAACTCGTTATCGGGTAGATCGTATTACCTTCAATGTTGGGAACTTGGTGATCAGTGTAATGCTCGCTTCCGCCACAATCCACGCGGTCGCCAACGGGCTGAGCTGGTCCCACGGGAGCTTCCTAATACTTCCACTAGTTATAGCCACTTCAGTGTATTTTTTGGTCAGCACTATTCTGCTCAGCATTGTAATCTCGTTAAGTCAAACTAGAAATCTGCGGCACGTTTGGCTGGAAAACTTCTACTGGACGGCTCCCAGCTTTTATGTGGGTGCTTCAATCGCCTGGGCCTTGACCGTTTTCTATCAGAAGTACGGGATCGCCGTCGTCTTCCTCGCACTTCCGCCTCTATACCTCACTTATTATACTCACAAGATGTACATGGGCCGCCTGGAGGAGAGTCACCGGCATTTACTTGACATGGCAGATCTCCATTTGCGAACGATCGAAACGCTGGCGCTGGCCATCGATGCCAAAGACGAAACCACGCACCTGCATCTGCAACGCGTTCGAATCTTTGCGACGGGGCTGGGCACCGCCATGAATCTGAGTGAGGATGAACTCCACTCGATCAAGGCCGGGGCTTTGCTCCATGATGTGGGTAAGCTGGCAGTGCCGGAGTACATTCTCAACAAACCCGGAAAATTGACTCCGGAGGAATTCAACCGCATGAAAGTTCACCCTCTCGTGGGGGCAGAGATTCTCTCAGCGGTCAACTTCCCATACCCTGTTGTGCCGGTGGTTCTGTGTCATCATGAAAAGTATGATGGCACAGGTTATCCGAACGGCCTGGCGGGGGAAGAAATTCCTATCACCGCGCGCATCCTTTCGGTGGTGGATTGTTTTGACGCGCTTGCTTCGGATCGCCCCTATCGCCGGGCATTGCCTACGGAAGAAGCCATGCGATATATCCACGAGCAGAAGGGAAAGGCGTTTGATCCGAAGGTCGTCGAACTCTTCGAAACTTTATACCCCAGCCTCGAGAATGAGGCTCAGGCCGCTGCCCAGGAAGCGCACCGGGTTTCCGCAAATCTCCCCTCCTTCTCTTATCACACGAACCCCCGGGCGGAGGCCCTGGCTCGACCCGCCACCGGTTACAGCGAGGTCACCCAGATCAATCATCTCAGGAACATCGCCGCTGCCAACCAGGAGGTCTACTCACTGTACGAACTTATCCAAACCGTCGGAACCAGCCTCAATCTAGTGGAGACGTTGAACCTCATCGCCTCAAAGATCAGGAAGGTCATCCCCTGCGATTGCTGCGTGACTTACCTGCGTCAGGAGGACAAACTGGTCCCCCAATATATCGACGGGAAAGAGAAAGAGACCTTCTCCGATTTGGCCATTCCCCTGGGAGAGGGCGTCACCGGCTGGGTCGCTGAGAACAAACGTCCACTGATCAACGCCAATCCACTGGTGGAGTTCGGGTACCTGGGGGACCCCGCACGATTTACCCTGATGCGATCCGCCATGTCAGTGCCCCTCAAGGTCAATGAGGAAGTTCTCAGTGTTATTACCCTTTACGATGAAACCCCCAACAAATTTGTCGGGGACAACCTCCGCGTGCTCGAGTTGATCGCCGCCAAGACGGCTCTCGCCATCAAAAACGCGATTACGTTTGAGCAGACCTATGAGAATTCCTTGACTGACGATTTGACGGGCCTTCCCAATTCTCGACACATGTTTCTCAAGCTGGACGAGGAGATTGCGCGCGCCCGGCGAAACGGAACGCCGTTGACTGTGCTGGCGATGGACCTGAATTTCTTCAAGGAAGTAAATGACACCTTCGGCCATGCGGTCGGCGACAAGGTGCTCCGCCAAATTGCGAAGTTCTTGAGGAGTACATTGCGCGACTACGATTTTGTTGCGCGCCTGGGGGGAGATGAGTTCATGGCTGCGCTGCCGGGACTTGTGGGAGAGGATATCCACAAAAAAATTGACCAGGTGCAAGCGGCCATCGAAGGAATCCAATCCGAAAAACGGTTTGGTCGATTCATTAAGCTTTCCCTCAGTGTTGGGGCCGCCACGTTTCCCCAGGATGGGAACGACGCCGATACCCTCCTCGCCGTCGCCGACTCGCGCATGTATGCCAACAAGTTCACCCAAAAGAAACGGCGCGAGCAAATTGAATTCGCCATGGATACTTCTGAAGAGGAGAAAACGTTTCCGATCCAATGATATTAATTCACTGAACGGGTCTCTTCCAACCAAAGCAACAACCTCAGCCTGCGCGTCTCCTCCTCCGCGCGGGCTTTTTTTTCGATCCCGTCTTGTTTTCCATTCATAATTTGAGAACCGCCCGATATAATCTGACCATGTTCCGCCGTCTCATGCCCCGGTTGCTTGCTTCGGTCCCTCTGTTCCTGGGAGTGACTCTTCTTTCTTTTCTCCTGATGCATACCGCCCAGGGTGATTTTCTTTCATCCATGCAGCTTAATCCGCAGATTGATGCCTCGACCATCGAGGCCGCCCGGCTGAAGTTTGGGCTGAATCAACCGTGGTATGTCCAATACGTCAAATGGATGGGCCAGATCGCCCGGGGAAATTTCGGCTATTCGTTTGCCTATCAGCGTCCTGTCACGGAAGTTATCGGAACTTATGTTGCCAACACTTTGTTACTTTCCACCGCCGCTCTCACCCTGGCTCTGATCGTGGCTCTCCCCCTGGGTATCCTCTGCGCTGTCAAGAAGGATTCCTGGTCTGATCGTCTCATCCATTTCCTCTCCTCGGTGGGCGTCTCCATGCCCACGGTGCTGCTCGCTTTGCTCGCTCTCCTTTTTGCCGCAAAGACGGGGTGGTTCCCCATTGGGGGACGGGAACGGCTGGACGCAACAGAACTGGGGTGGTTGGATCGCTGCCGTGACCTGCTTCACCATCTTGCCCTGCCGGCCCTTGTGCTCTCGGTCAATCCGGCTATTGTCTATTTCCGTCAGACGCGCGCCAACCTCTCCACCGTGCTGGATGATCCATTCATCATGGCCGCCCGTGCCAAGGGATTGAATCCCTCGCGCATTCTGCTAAGTCATGCCATGCGCAATGCCCTGAATCCGCTCATCTCGCTCTTCGGATTTTCAGTGGCCAACCTGCTCAACGGGGCATTTCTTGTGGAGATCATCATGTCCTGGCCAGGATTGGGGCGCCTGACCTATGAGGCGCTCTTGGGTCGCGATCTGTATCTTGTGATGGGTTCTCTCACGCTGGCTTCTCTCATGCTGATTGGTGGAAATCTGTTAGCTGACTTGTTGATCGCGTTGAATGATCCAAGGATCAAGATCGATTCTGTTTAGAGTTTCTGAGGCCGGAGGATCCATTCATGATGTTTGATTTGACGTTCTGGATTCGGAGGCCCATGGTTCCTTCACGGGAGTGGAGCTTCCAGTCATGAAGACAGGGGTCTTACCGAATCGAAGGATGTTAGGAGGATCGATGCTCCTCCTCCTGTTCATTCTTATGGCTCTGGGAGCTGATTTCGTGGCCCCCTATTCCCCAACTCGTCAACATCGGAGCTCATTCAACTCGGCCCCCTTCTCTGACAGTGCCCTTCCCGAAGGGGGTCGCCCGGCGATCCGTTTCTTTGTCCCTGGGGATTCTTATCGATGGCTCGGGCTCGTTTCATCGCGGTGGCACCTGTTCGGCTCAGGGAACGAACATCCCTTCTTTTTACTTGGAAGCGATGATTTCGGCCGTGATATTTTTTCCCGCCTGTTGTTTGGCGCAAGAATCTCGCTTCTGGTTGGCGTTCTGGGCGTGGTCATTTCCTTCTTCTTCGGGATGCTGCTGGGAGGACTTTCGGGATTCCTGGGAGGTTGGGTCGATCAGGTGACCATGCGCGGTTCAGAGCTGTTCATGGCCCTGCCGGGACTTTACCTTCTGCTCACCCTGCGGTCCGTTTTTCCCAAACAGCTTTCGTCCACGGCAAGCTTTTTTTTGATCATCAGCATTCTCTCCCTGATCAACTGGGGATCCATTGCCCGCGTCATCCGCGGGATGGTCCTTTCGCTTCGCGAAAATGATTTCGTTGAGGCCGCCCGGGCCGTGGGAGCCACCCGAGTCCGGGTTCTCTACCGGCACGTACTCCCAAATACCGCACCTTTCCTGACGGCGCAAGCCCTGCTCAGTATTCCGTATTACATCCTGGGGGAGATTGCCCTTTCCTTCCTTGGACTGGGAATTCAGGAACCTGATCCAAGCTGGGGGACCATGCTGGCCACGGCCCTCGATGTAACGGCGCTCACGGAGCGGCCATGGATTCTTGCACCAGGGGCGGCGATATTTCTTGTCGTCCTGGCCTTCAATCTCTTTGGGGAGGGATTGAACGATGCTTTGAATCGTTCAAAATAGAGAGAGTCCGGTCTAGCCTTGGCGGTCTTTCCAAACCCATTTCTCACTCAAGATTTCATGGATGCAAATGAGCAGAGGTTCTCTCAGGGTCAGGAACTCGTGGACACCGGCGCATAGCCCGGAAATGTCAGCCCCAAACCTTCCCATGGTTTTTTTGTGTTACAATTTCGCAACGATCGGGCTTTGCCGAATACGAGCAGTGCAGAGGCACCCGTCTCGTCCGCCACGGCAGACTCGCCCAATGGAGGGGCGATCATCTTCATGTCCTTGATGCTTCAGGAAATCGATGAGCAACCTCGAGTACTCGAACGCACCTTGAATTCGGAATGGAAGCATGCTGAGCGATTGAGCAGAATTCTCCTGAAAAAGAATCCTTCACTGATCGTGTTGGTCGCCCGAGGAACATCCGATAATGCCGCTCAATTCGGGCGCTACCTGCTGGAAATTACAACGGGTATTCCCGTGTCCCTGGCCGCCCCCTCAGTTCACACCCTCTACCGGGCCAAGCTGCGCCTTTCCAACGCTCTGGCTATCGGAATCTCCCAATCCGGAGAATCCACCGATATTAACTTGACGATCCAGCATGCAAAGCAGTGCGGGGCGCTGACCATCGGCATTACCAACGATTCCCGTTCGACCTTGGCAACCCTGGTGGATGAAGTTTTTGTGACGCGGGCAGGGCAGGAAAGAAGTGTGGCCGCAACCAAGACGTACACGACCCAGTTGATGGTGCTTTATCTTCTGGCGGCATCCCTCCGAGGCTTCCCCAATGCATGGAGCAAACCCCTCTCGCGGATCCCCCAATGGACGGCCCGATCCCTCATGTTGAAAAAGACCATTCGCGAGATCGTGGAACGCTACCGCTTCATGCGACAGTGCGCCGTGGTCGGCCGGGGTCTCAACTACGCCAATGCCTTTGAGTTGGGCATCAAGTTGATGGAGACCTGCTATGTCATGGCGGAGCGATTTTCATCAGCCGATTTTCTCCATGGTCCGATTGCCATGGTTGAAGGCGGTTTCCCCGTCATTCTCTTTGCTGCGCCTGGAAGAGCCTACCCTGGCATGCTCAGACTCACACGCCAACTGGTGGGCTTAAAAGCTGAGACTGTGATCATATCGAGTGAACCTCAAATCCTTAAGTTCGCAACGCGCCCCCTGAGAGTGCGTGACCGGATCGATGATCTCTATTCTCCAATCCCCTACATCGTTCCCGGCCAATTGTTCGCCGCCCTGCTCGCGGAGACGAAGGGACTGAGTCCCGACACACCGCGGTCTCTCAGTAAGATCACCCGTACAGTCTGAAATGACGCGGCTGTGTCTTTTCTGGTTGGGGATCGGCTCGATCATGAGATTAATGGCCCGGGGGGGATTTTTCCACGACGTTGGGATCCCGCGGAAAGATGAATTTGGAGAGCGCCAATCGGAAGAAGTTATTTTATGAAGATCCTGATCGGCATCGACGGGGGTGGAACCAAAACCGAAGCGGCTGCCGCGAGAGAAGACGGCGAGATTCTCGGCCGGTTTGAAGCCGGTCCGTCCAACGTATTCAAGGTGGACGCGGCGGCCTCGGCCGCCGCACTCGAAAACGTTATTGATGGTTCTCTCACGAATGCCCGGGCCTCCCGATCGGAGGTCGTCTCCATATGCGCCGGGTTGGCAGGAGTCGATCGGCCGACGATCCAGAAACAGATCATCGAAATCCTCTCCAAAATCATTCCCATCGACAGGATCTCTGTCGTCGGTGATGCGACCACCGCTCTGATGGGAGCCACGGAGGGAGAACCGGGAATGGTGGTCATTTCGGGCACTGGGTCTATCGCCTATGGCATGAACGCTCAGCGTCAACGTGCGCGGGCCGGTGGATGGGGTCACATTGTCGATGATTTCGGAAGCGGCTACGACATCGTCCGGAATGCCTTCAATGAAGTCTTTCGAGCTCATGACGGACTCGAGCCGCCAACGCGGCTGACGCAGGCTTTTCTCGATGAACTCGGCGCCGAAAATGTCGATAACCTGTTGATCGCGATTCACCGGGATTACACCACCGCCGGTCGAATCGCCTCTTTGTTTCCTCTTGTCCAATCCGTGGCTGACGGGGGGGATATCATTGCCAACAAACTTCTTGAACGGGCTGGGCACGATCTTTCTTCCACCGCTGAAGCGGTCGTTCGTAAACTGGACCTGCACAACCAGGATTTCATCTGCGGCACTGCCGGCGGGGTGTTTCACTCCAGCAGGCAGGTCCGCGATTCCTTCGCATGGTATGTTCACCGATTTGCTCCGCGCGCGAACGTCTGCTTTCCCAGGAAGTCCGCAGTGGAGGGAGCCCTCATGCTGGCCCGAGCGAATTTCCTGGGTAATAGACTTTTCTAAGGGCCTATGTCGTGCCATCCGTTGGCCGTTCCCGCCGCAAGCAGGATCGGTCGGAAGATCGTCGCGAAGCACCAAAGGCTAACTCGGGTCAGCGCATGAGACCGATCAAAGACGGCTGTTATTTCTAACTCCTATCTCCTTGGAGGCTTCACTTGCAACTCACCTGGATTGACTGGCTCGCCATCGCGGCATATTTTCTGTTCAATATCATCATTGGCCTTTATTACCGGAAGCGTGCCACAGGTTCGACTGAAGACTTCTTTGTCAGTGGGCGGAATGTCTCCTGGTGGTTGGCGGGAACTTCAATGGTGGCGACCACATTCGCCGCGGATACTCCCCTGGCGGTCACCGGAATGGTAGCCAGCTATGGCATAGCGGGTAACTGGTTGTGGTGGAGCATGCTGATGAGTGGGATGCTCACCGTGTTCTTTTATGCCCGTCTCTGGCGCCGGGCAGGTGTCCTTACGGATGTCGAGTTTGCAGAAATCCGGTATAGCGGTAAACCAGCGGCTTTCCTCCGCGGGTTTCGATCGCTTTACCTTGGGCTCCCCATTAATTGCATCATCATGGGATGGGTTAATCTTGCCATGGTCAAGATCTTGATGATCATCTTCGGAGTCACCAAACTCCATGCCCTCATGCTCGTCTTTGCCATTATGCTTGTGACGGCCATGATTTCAACTCTTTCAGGACTCTGGGGCGTGCTGGTCATGGACCTTTTTCAGTTTGTGTTAAAAATGGGCATGGTCATCATTCTGGCTTATTTCTCGGTCAAAGCGGTCGGGGGCATGGGCATGTTGAAGGAAAAGCTGATGGCACTCGATGCGGCCAAGGAGGCCGCAAGCGGAGGTCAAGGCTCGATTCTCTCATTTACCCCTACCGTTGGGTCGCCGTGGATGCCGATGATCACCTTCTTTGTTTACATTGCCATAAACTGGTGGGCTACGTGGTACCCGGGGGCGGAGCCGGGCGGCGGAGGCTACATTGCTCAACGAATCTTCTGTGCCAAGGATGAGAAGAACTCATTATTGGCCACCCTCTGGTTCAATATCGCCCATTATGCGATGCGACCCTGGCCGTGGATCTTAACGGCGCTCTGCTCGCTGGTTTTATACCCCACGCTGGTCGACAAGGAATCCGGATTCATCAAAACTATTGTCGACCCCAACGTTTTTCCCGTGGCGCTTCGAGGGGTGATGATCGCTGCATTCGCCGCCGCCTACATGTCCACCATCGGCACGCAGCTGAATTGGGGCGCCTCATATTTGGTCAATGATTTTTACAAACGCTTTTTGCTGAAGGGGCGAAACGAGAAGCATTATGTCACGGTCTCCCAGGTGGCCACGATTTTCATCATGCTGATATCCTGTGTGGTCACCTACTACCAGGACTCGATCGCAGGTGCATGGAAGTTCCTGATAGCGATCGGGGCAGGGACCGGAAGCGTTTACATCTTGCGCTGGTTCTGGTGGCGAATCAATGCTTGGAGCGAGGTCGCGGCAATGGCTACCTCGTTTGTCGTCTCGCTAGGGCTGCAGTTCTACTTCAAAATGAGCAGCAACAACCCTCGCGACTTTGCGTGGATTGTCATTATTACGGTCGCTTGTTCAACCACGGTCTGGCTCACCGTGACCCTGATGACCGGTGCTGAGAAGAAAGAGATTTTGCTCTCTTTTTATCGGCGGGTCCGACCGAGCGCGGCCCTGTGGGGACCCATCGCGCGGGAAGCTGCCGACGTTGCACCCAACCATGACGCCTTCTACAATTTCCTCGATTGGATCTCGGGTTGCGTTATGGTCTATATGACCCTGTTCGGCGTGGGTAAGATCATTTTTGGGCAGATGGGAATGGGGATAGGATTTCTTGTTATCGCCGTGGTTGCCGGGTACGTCATCTATTGGGATCTCAACCGTCGAGGCTGGAAAACAGTCCTGGAGTAGCTTCGGGAGGACGTATTCCCTTGATGGATCGGGTCAGGGCAACAGCAGACGCCTGATTCCATGAACCGACTCGGCCACTGGCTCGAATTGAATGACTCGTTCTCCCGAGAATTTTGTGTCCAATCCCAAACGACTCATTCGCTCTTCGATTGCCCTTACCGATACCTTGCACGTGGTATCGATTGCGGGGCCGCTCTTTCTTATTTTGGTGGGAAGCTATGTAATTTATGAGAAACTCATCGCAGATTCTGTTGCGCGAACGGCAGTGTTGGTGATCATCCTTGGGGTCGTTGCGGCCCTCGCTCCATTGGGAAGCCGACTCAAGCAAGTGGAAATCACCGAGAGCGGGTTCCAGGTGTTCTCTTCACACCTCCCTTCTTATGGAATTGCCTTTAATGATATTGAATGCTTTTCCACGGTTTCGATGCTGGGCATGGTGATTCTGAAACTCAGCGCATCAGACGCTTTGCCGAGTGATTCGATCTGGATCATCCTCGAGGTTCCGGAGGGCAAAACGAGGCGGGAGGGATTAGAGGAGGTCCGGGTTCTTCTTCAACAGCGCATCGGAGTTCGCAGCGATTAGAGAGATCCTTTTAGCCGTGAAAATCAAAAGAAACCTAGTCCCACCGACGACCGAGTCTCGAAATCCCCGCACGTGGCAACTAGACATTCTGCCGACGCGGAGGCTTGTTGAGTTGCTTAATAATGAAGATCAAGAAGTGGCAAAGGCCGTCCGCCGCTCTATCCCTCAGATTACCCGCGCGGTCGAGATCATCTCAAATCAGATGATCCGGGGGGGCCGGTTGATCTACGTAGGCGCGGGAACCAGCGGGAGGATCGGAATCCTTGATGCCGTTGAATGTCCGCCTACCTTCAATACTGAACCTGAGCAAATTCAGGGGGTCATCGCCGGCGGGTTCGAGACCTGTTATTGCGCCAGCGAAGCCAACGAGGACGACGCTAATGCCGGGGCACGTGACCTGCTCAAAAAGGCGGTCTCGGCGCGAGATGTCATTGTGGGGATTGCCGCCAGCGGGCGTACCCCTTACACATGCGGGGCGTTGCTGTTTGCCAATGCCATGGGAGCGAAGACCATCGCCCTTGTTAATAATCCCCGTTCCGAAATGAAGAAGATCGCCGGCCTCACCATTGAAGCCCTGACCGGCCCAGAGGCTCTGACGGGCTCAACGCGCATGAAGGCCGGCTCGGCACAGAAGATGATATGCAATATTCTTTCAACCGCGACCATGGTGCGGCTGGGTGCGGTCTATTCGAACTTGATGATAAACGTGCACATGAAGAATGAGAAGCTGGTGAGACGTGGCATCTGCATCCTGCAGGAAATCACCGGCACCGATGAGGCCGGGGCCAGAAGAGCCCTGGCGTCAGTCCACGGCGATCTGAGGATCGCCGCAGTTATGGTGGGGCGAAAGTGCAATGTGCTCACCGCCCGAAACATCTTAAAACAGGTCAAGGGCAATCTGCGAAAAGCGCTGGGAAAGGCCGGGTTCACAGAAACGCGTCGCAGATCTTCCCGATGAGTTGAACCGAATATCCTCCTCTCATATGGATTGAAAGCCATGTTAACCGCCATTCAAACCAAGTCGGTCATTACGCCCCATGAAGAAATCCCGGAAGCCGTGATTCTGGTTGAAGACGGCATGATCAAGCGCTTGGCCTCCAAAAATGAACTGGAGATTCCCGTGGGAGCCAGGCTCATTGATGCGCCTGACCGGATTGTTGTCCCTGGTTTTGTTGACATCCATGTCCATGGGGGGGCAGGATTTGATCTGATGCAACCTTCAGACGAGGTCCTGTCGGCAGTATCGGCTTCGCTTTTTCGACATGGCACGACTGCCTACTACCCGACCACGGTGACAGCCTCGAGGGACCAGACCCTCAGGGCGGTCGAGTACCTGGCCCAAGCCATCAAGAGGATGGAGGCCGGAGAGTTTTCCAGCCCGGGCCGGGAAGAGATGGCCACACCGCTCGGCATTCACCTCGAAGGGCCTTTCATCAGCACAACCAAGCGCGGGACCCACCCCATTCAACATATCACGCCCCCTTCCAAGGAGTTTCTCAACGACCTGCTGGATGCCTCTGATGAACGCATCGAGATCCTCACCATCGCTCCGGAAATCGAGGGAGCCGTCGAATTCATCCGGTATGCAAAATCCTTGGATCTCAAGATCGGGTTAGGTCATAGCAACGCCACCTTTGAAGAAACGGAACGGGCCATTAATGCGGGAGCGACCCATGCCGTTCATCTATTCAATGCAATGCGACCCTGGAATCAACGCGACCCGGGGATCGTGGGCGCCGCCCTGGCGGATTCCCGTCTGTCATGCGAGATTATCGCCGACGGGATTCATGTACATCCGTTGAATGTTCAAATCGCTTTTCGGCAGAAGTCCTATGAGAAGATTCTGGGGGTGACTGATGCCACCAGCGCCACATCCATGCCCGATGGGCGCTATCAAATGGCAGGGTTTGAAATTGAGGTCAAGAATGGCGTGTGCCTCGGACCGGACGGCCAGTTGGCCGGATCAACGCTTACCCAGGACCGGGTCGTGAAGCATCTCGTGGATTGGCACTGTTGCAGTTTCCGGGAAGCCTTACAGACCGCCTCCTTTAATATCGCCCACCTCATGGGGATTGAAGCGCATCACGGTTGCATTGCTGCGGGCATGCCGGCACGATTCAACTTCTATGACCAAAACTTGGCATTTGTGGAAACGAAGGCCTTCGAGTAACAGTAAGAAGATTTCACTTTTCTTCTGGCCATCCCCCATTCAGCAAACCACCAAACGGATCTCCTCCTCGTCCTCTCTCGAGATATCCTGAGCCGAATCCTCCTCAGGTTCGATCTTCGAGCACACGCTCCCCTCGTCTCCGGTAGTCAGCCGCCATTCAATTAAGACTGCAAGAATATGAGATTTAGAAGCCCCGTTACTCGGGATGGGGGGATGGCTTGAGAAACTCAATCACTGCTTGATTGAATTCCCCCGGATATTCAATATGGACGTGGTGTCCGGCGTTGTCGGTGAGTATTAACTCCGAATTCGCAATCATTCGATGGAGGCGTCCGGAATTTTCAGGCGGGATGATACGATCCTGCTTCCCGGCAATAATCAAGGTTGGAATTCTGACGGAGGGTAGCCGGTCTTCGTTGACATATCCCATGGCGGACATTAACTGCCGGTAATAGGCAAATCGTGGCGGCCGGGATTGTTGTTTGAACCTCACCAGCGCCGCGACGCGGTCCGGATGGCGTTCCCCGAATCCCGGGGCTGTCCCATATGCAATCTCGCGCTTCGAGAGCTCATCGCTCGGACTTTCCTGATATTCCGCAAGGTAGGCAAGGGTCTCCGGGTCGGGTTGCGACGCCGTGGGGCCTCCATAGAGGGTGGAACAGAGGATCAAATGGGTCACACGGTCCGGAAATGACAGGGCCACTTCCTGCGCAATAATTCCCCCCATCGATATGCCCAGGATACTTGCCTTAGGGATCTCCAATGCATTCATCAGGCCCGCCGCATCAGCAGCAAACAACTTCATTGAATACGGGATATCGGGTTTGGAAGACTGTCCCGAACCGCGATTGTCAAAGATGATCACCCGAAAATAGTTCTTCAGGTCAGCAACCTGCCAATACCACATCGGCGTGGCATAGCTTAGTCCCTGAATGAGAATCAGCGGTCGACCGGAACCGTGTTCCTCGTAATAGATTTCGATGTCGTTAACCGGGATGGTTGGCACGACTGTCTCTCCTAAGGATCCCCCACTCAAGGAGTCGATCGCGTTCCTCAGCTCCATGGAAACAAAAAAAGGGGCAGGCTCTCTCAATGGTTGAAAGCCCACCCCTCAACTCAATCAGAACGAATACTTCAGTGCGAACTGGATCACCCGCGGACCTGAAGCCGTTGACAAGATCTTTCCAAACGTCCCGGGCGTCGATAGGTTCGCTTGCGGCTGAGCGAAATTCACCGTATTGAAAATGTTGAAGAATTCCGTCCGGAATTCAACCCGGCGATGCTCGCTCATGGGGAAGAACTTGATGATCGAGAAATCCATATTGCGTTGATCGGGGCCAATGAAGATATTTCGCCCCGTCGTCCCGAAAGGCTCTCCCAAGCTGAAGTTGGGATTCGCTGCGGCTGGAGTCCCAATGAATTGCTGTGACGACGCGAACGATCCCAGGTTGATGTAATTATTCAGCCTCGAGTTGACCGAGCCGCTGGTCACCGCACTGGCCGCCGTTCCCCCCGGCGCGAAATTCGCCCGCGAAATGATCGAGGTCCCGTTCGACTCAATCACCGAAAACGGGAGGCCGGACTGCAAGGTCACGATCGACGAAATCTGCCAATGGTTCGCCAGATACTTGCCCACCTTCGTCCCCTCATCGGCGAAGGGCGGCAGATCGTAGACCAGCGAGGTCACATAGCGTTGCGTCCTTATGAAATCGGACTTTCCACGGTTCAATCCCAGGTTCCGCTGGTCTCCCGGGGCATTGAATACCTCGTTGATCGCCGAGCCAGAATAGGTATCGATGGAGTTAGCGTAGGTATACGACGCCAGGAACTGCAGACCACGGCTGAAACGCTTGGTCAAACTCACTTGCAAGGAGTCATAGTGCGCATTACCGCTGGACTCGACCTGTTGAACCCCACCGGTTACATTCTTTTGGGTGGACAGGCAAGGAACAGCCAATCCGCATGAAAACGGAGTCACCGGAAGCGCCAGGGCCGATGTGAAAATTGGCTGGTTGAAACTGAAGACCTGAAGCAACTTCGTCCCCTTGGATCCCACGTAACCCACCTCCAGCAAGTAGTCCTTAAGGGGTTCCCACTGGATGTTCAAATTGTACTGTTGCACATAAGGGGTGCGGTAGTCGGGGTTATAGAAGACACCCGCAATTCCGGCCGGGAACGGCGGTGGAAAGCCTGGCAGGGTGGAAGGGATGGTCGCACTGACAGGAAACTGGGTGGGGGCGGGGAGCGCCGGGAAAGGGCTGGAAAATGGCTTGGCGACGGCAATGGCCACCGAGTAATAAGGATAGTTCAGGAACGACGTGTTGTAGACGCGGGTGGAAGTCCGGTCGTAATAGATCCCATAGCCGCCTCGGATGGCCAGGTGCGAGCCGCGAAAGGGTTGCCAGGCAAATCCAAATCGTGGAGCGAAGTTGTTCCTATCGTTCGGAATCAGCGTATTGTCCACTTTGGGCACTCCGGGCAAACCGGGATCCGCATTGCCGGCCTGCACAAATCCGTTGGGCGGACCCGCCGGGGAGGCAATCGTGCCACCCACAAATTGCGACGGGATGAAGTTTACTAATCGTCCGTGGATGTCACTCGCCCCTCCGTACAAGTCATAGCGGACACCGAAGTTCAATGTGAGACGTTCGCTGACTTTGAAATCATCCTGAATGAATCCGCTCCAATCGAGCGTCCGCAAAGCCCGGTTGTTGACCCCCGAACCCAGGATGCCGACCCCTGCCCCCAAAAGAAAGGCGGGCATTGACGCAAAGTTCATCTGGCCCCGCGTAAAGGCATTAAAGAAGAAATTGACCTGGGCGCGCCGGGCCTCACCCCCGATACGGAGCTGATGCCGGCCATGGGTGAGCGACACGGTATCTCCAATTTGGAACATGTTGATACGGGAGGATTGATCCGCAAAAGCATTCGATCCAATCGTCCATTGACCCACCACGCCGATGGTTGACATTCCCGGGAAAAAGCCCGCGATCGGATTGGTGATCCCGAACTGGGCGTTGGTAAACGGCTCTTCCGGTGTTGAGGTCACCCTCAGACGGCTGAAGCCGAACCGAAATACATTGATCAGGGTCGGACTGAAGATGTGAGTCTCATCAAGACTCAGCAACCGCTGTTCATTCTCGAGATTCCCGCCAAACCCGGGCAGTTGGTTGGCATTGAACAGCCCGGCAAAACTAAACAACGCCTGGAAGGTCGGGTTCGTCGCAAAAAAGAATTTTCCTGAGAGGCTGTCGCGGTCACTCAGGCGGTGATCCAGGTTGATGTTGAACTGGTCCTCACGAAACCGGGAGACTGCCGAGATGGGGGTCACCCCACTGGGGGTGGCCGCCGAGGGGATCGCAAACTGCCCATTGGGCAGCTTGGCATTCAATAGCGCCACCGAAACGTCACTGATGGCGGCGGCCGGCAAACCGAAGGCCGTGGCCAGCCCGGCCTTCGACCGGTTGCTGTCGGTCAAATGGGGATCAATGAATGCCGAGGAGATCGAATTTGAAAGCGAGGCCCCATTTCGCTCCCGTGTCCCCTGGTAGGACACAAAAAAGAAGGTGCGATCCTTCTTGAGGGGGCCGCCCAGGGTCGCCCCAAATTGATTTCTTGTCAGAATGGGTTTGGGCTGGTGAGCTGAGTTTAGAAAGAAATCATTGGCGTTGAGAACGCGATTCCGGAAGAATTCGTACAGATCCCCATGAAACCCGTTGGTCCCGGACTTGGTGATGGCAGCCACCGCCCCTCCGGAATTGCGTCCTCCGGAAGCGTCATACAAACTGGTTTGAACCTTAAACTCCTGCAACGAGTCCGTTGAGGGCGTGGCGATGTTGGGAGTGGAGTTGGTCCCGATGGAGTTGGCGTCCACCCCGTTGATGCGAACATCATTAGACGTGGTTCGTTGACCATTCACCGAGATCGTGGCATCCCCCCGGCCAAGATCCGTGTTGTTGGACAGCGAGGACACCGTGCCGGGCGAAAGTGTCAGCAATTGTTGAAAGTTCCTGGTCGGGAGGGGCAACTGTCGAATGGTCGATTCTTCGATCACACGCCCCTCCGTCGGGGTGGAGGTCTGCACGATGTCCGCGTTGGCCGTCACGGTGACCGTTTCCTGCGTTTGCGAAACCTCCAGGGCCACATCGAGGTCACGGACTTCTGTGAGAGCCACCTTGACCCCCTCGATCTTTTTGGTGGTGAATCCCTTCATCGAAAGCTCAAGCGTGTAAGTTCCCGGACGGAGCAACGCGGCCACGTAGTTTCCCGTTGCATCTGTGGTCAGAGTGCGCCGCTCGCCCGATTCGGAGATAAGCACGGCGGTCACCCCGGGAATTACGCCGCCGGTCGCGTCGGTGACCACCCCGCGCAAGGTTCCCGTGGTTTCTTGCGCCCAGAGCGCTGTGCCGGAAACCCCGCCAAGGACCAGCATCACCGCCAGCCAGGAAATCATCATTCTCTTTATCTTCATAACATCCTCCTGAATAGACCACTTTGAGGAGCGGCCCTTCTAGAATTGACCGTTAAGCATTCCTGAACGACACACCTCGATGCCCATCCCCACGTCAACGGCATTGCAGCCGACGGTAGAAGTCCGAGAATGTTTTGATCACCTGCTCGTCGCTCATCCCCAGATGATGGGAGCCTCGGAACAGCCGCTCAACGAGAAAGTAATTGAAGAATTGCATCCACGTCGCCGCAAAAACTACCGCGGGGTCGACTTCTTTCTTTATTCGCGCTCTGGACCGTTTCGAAAACTGCCTTCCGTATTGGCGCCTGAACAGATCGGTCAGACCCGGAAAGAACTTTTTGAAATGCCGGTTTCCAAACTCCGTCACATCCACATACATTAACAACCAAAAATCACCAAACTGGTAAACAAGGTCCCGGATCAGCCGGGCCATGCCCTCGATCTGGCGCGGGTCGAAGGGATCCTGGACGGACTCGAGCAGTTTTTGCCTCTCCCGGTTCATCACCACCGCAAAGTGATTGACGATAGAGGTAAACAGATCGTCCTTCGTCTTGTAATAATTGTAGATGTTGCCAAGGGACACCCGGGACTGCTGGGCGATCTGCCGCATGGAGGTCCCATGGAAGCCCTGGGCGCAAAACAGCCTCAACGCGACCCGCTCAATCTTTTCACGATTCGCATTAATGACGGTGGGATGCAGCTTGGGCATTCATCCCTCTCTGGACTGGATCGATGCTCCGGATGAAACCTGGCGATCTCGGGTGTATTCCAACAAAAATGAACGTTTGTTTTTTAATAATATTTACGAATTTTGTCAAGTCTTTTTTGAGATTGTGAAGAAGCGACGAATCCATCCCACCTGAACGAATCTGAATGGAAGGAGCGGGGGAGGCGCCTTAACGAGGAGAGACTCACCCGCGGCGCCTGGTCCATCGATCCCGGGGGCTTTCAAAGTTACTATAGAACTGCCCCCATTCCCGGCATCCGCAGGATGGGACCGCGGGGCCCCCGCCTACCCTGGGCAGCCCCTCGCCGCGCCAAAACCGCTCTGATACGCACTCTGATACGCATCTTTGCTGTGAAGGAGCGGCTGTGTTACCATCGCGCGGCGACAGAAAGGGGTTAGGATCAGCATGGATCAGCTTCGCATTGGGGGCGGTGTTCCTCTTCGGGGCGAAGTGACGATTGGCGGAGCGAAGAACGCAGCGCTTCCCGCCCTGGCTGCGGCACTGCTTACACCGGAAGAGGTGCGCCTGGAGAATTTGCCTCACGTTTGGGACATTCGAACCCTCCGCAAGCTTCTCGAGGTCATGGGGGCCGAAATTTCCAGCCGCGAAGAACTCGAAACCCACTGCTGCTCCATCCGTGCCGAACGGCTTTCTGCCCTGGAGGCGCCGTACGATCTCGTCAAAACCATGCGCGCTTCCGTCCTCGTTTTGGGGCCGCTCGTCGCCCGCTTTGGTCAAGCCCGGGTTTCGCTGCCCGGCGGGTGTGCCATCGGCGCCCGCCCCATTGATTTGCACATTAAGGCGCTGCGTAAACTGGGGGCGAAGATATCTACTTCGCACGGTTATGTGGTCGCCAAGGCGGAGTCCCTGCACGGGGCCGACATCCACTTCGACAAGATCACGGTCACGGGCACTGAAAACATCCTCATGGCGGCTACGCTGGCAAAGGGCAGGACCACCTTGCGGAATGTCGCTCGGGAACCCGAGATTGTGGATCTTGCGAAATTGTTGACCGCCATGGGGGCCCGGATTGAAGGCGCCGGTACCGACACCATCACGATTGACGGGGTCGACTCGCTCCATGGGGCCACTCATCGGATTATTCCGGACCGTATTGAAGCCGGTACCTTCCTGATTGCGGCCGCCATTACCGGCGGGGATGTGACGATCAAGGGCTGCGATGCGTCCCATTTGACCTCCGTGGTCGGGAAGCTCATTGAAGCAGGATTACGAATCGAGATTCCCAATGCGACCACCATCCACTATGGCAATCATGCTTCGATCCGCGCTGTCGATCTCACTACTTACGAATATCCGGGCTTTGCCACTGACCTGCAGGCTCAGTTCACGGCCTTGATGACGCAGGCCCAAGGGAGTTCCATCATTACCGAAACGATCTTTGAAAACCGTTTCTTGCACGCCTTGGAACTCATCCGGATGGGGGCGGATATTTCCATCGAAGGCCGGCGGGCCATCGTGCGCGGGCCGACCCCATTGAGCGGCGCCAATGTGATTGCTTCCGACCTTCGCGCTTCCGCTTCTCTAGTACTCGCAGCCCTTGCGGCCCAAGGGGAAACGGTCATCGACCGAATCTACCACCTGGACCGCGGATATGAGCAGATTGAGGAAAAGCTTTCGGGATTGGGGGCAAAGGTGGAGAGGCTGACCATTCCATAGGTTGGGCACAAACAAGCACGGGATCCATTTCGACGTCCAGACGCCCTGGCCTATTGAAATTCGCCTCTTATTCTTGTGCTTTTCTGCGTTGATAACCCCGTGGCCGCTGTTTAAGGAGCACCTACCTCGAGGGCCATCACATGGTCCCGCATTACAAATTCATGAACCAGCGGATCTTCTGAGGTAAAAAACTCATCCCGCGCTCCGAAAAAGTGGACACGGCCCTCCTCCAGAAGCACGACTCGGTCCGCCACCCTCCGCGTCAACTTCAGATCATGAGTCACCACGACCGCGGTCAGTTTGAATTGGTCGTGGAGGCGCTGAATCAAACGGGCGACGAGCTGTGACTGGATCGGATCGACCATGGTCGTCGGTTCGTCATAAAGGATTGCCTCCGGGTCAGCCGCCAGGGCACGGGCGATGGCCACACATCGCTTATGACCGGTGGACAGATCCTTCGGGTAAAGGTCCACGAGATCCTCCAGGTCGATCATCCTTAGAAACCGGATGGCCTCGCGGCGCGTTTCCTCATCACCCAGAGGATGTTTTTCGTTAATGGCGTAAGTCACGTTTTCAGCCACCGACAGGGAATCGAACAACCCCCCCGACTGGAACACCAGCGAGGTGCACCGGCGCAAGGACGCCAACTGCTTTTCTTCCATTTCGACAATGTTCTCTCCCTTGACGTAGATCTTCCCGCGATCGGGCTTCATGAACCCGACCATGTGCATCAGGGTTACGCTTTTACCCACGCCACTGCGTCCCAGGATTGCCAGGGTTTCACCCTTACGAAGATCGAAGGACACATCCGTGAGAACCGTCTTCTCATCGAAAGACTTGTACACGTGTTCAAACTGGATGAAAGGCATGTCGCCCTCGACCCTTGACTTCGCTTCAGGAGATTCACTCATGACGAATGTTTTGGGGTGGCCTCGACCCTGCGGACTCGCCCCTCTTCCTCACTCCCTGTAATTCCTCGGGTGTATTGACGTTCGTAAAAATCCTGAAGTTGGGTGAAAAATGCCTGATCTCTCCGGTACCAATCACCCGCAATTTCTGAACGGAATCATAAAACGAGCTCACCTTAAACTGCTGGGCCGCAAGAGAGGATTCAATCGCGGGCAGGCAGGTTCGTGAATAGACCGCGCAGAGCGGCTCGTACTCCCCCGAACCGTCAACAGGAACCACGACGTCCGGCTTTTCGGCCATGGCTGAGCCCGCAAGATAGTGAAGGAATCTTTCGGTCATAAACGGCAAGTCACAGGCAAGAAAGAGGGCGTATTCGTGTTTCGAATGACGCAACCCGGTAAGGATTCCCCCTAAGGGGCCACAGGGCTCCACCGCGTCTTCGATGATCTCAACATCCAAACCCAGATTCGCGAATCGGTCCCTCGGCCCTATCAAAGTGTTATCTTCGCATACCAATTTCAAAAGTCCCACCGCCCGCGCCCCCAATGTCTGTCCATCGATCTCAATGAGGGCCTTGTCTTCACCCATCCGAGAACTCTTTCCCCCTGCCAGAACGAAACCTGAGATTGGGTATATGGATGTCATGGGCCTTTCCCCCGGACCCTGCACGCGCCAGCCGGTGTTCAAGATTGTTTTATTGCCCCGCTCCGCCATCAATCAATGTGTCGATTCCCGCTCATCCTGAAATCAAAAATGGTCTATAATGTTCCTGAAGAGGTTACAGGCAGACAGACTATGAACACGCTGATCAAAAAACTCAAATCATGTCGGTTTTCCAAGGCACCGGGAGCCCCGAAGCGGGACGAGCCATTTCACGATACGCGCCATCACTGCGATCATCCAAAAATGAAGGTCGATTGGACTCTCGATCAGTGTGGTGGCTGCACGTTTTTCGAGCCCCTTCCAAAGCCCGAACCGTTGCACTCATCCAAGCATTGAAAGATCGTTGCACCTTGAGGACAACGGGATGGGCACCCCTGCGAGTCTGGCAAGCATGCCCCTTTTCCCCCCTGGCCTGAGATGGGGGAAATCGATCGGGGCGCGCATGACTGGCGAGATCTCCCACCCCAAGAAATATGATCGGGGCCCCCTCCTGACAAGAATGGGCCGTCAGGCCGACTCCGGTCCAGCCGGTTTCTCGGTCATGCCGCCGGTTTCAAGACGGTACACACGGATGCACAAATGGGCCCGCCAATGTTGAATGTCGCAGCGGCCTTAGCATTTTTGACCTGTAATTCTGGGGGGACGTTGGCCAAGAGTTGCTGCGCGGCCCAGCCGACCATGGCGATCCCGGTGGCTCCGACCGGGTGCCCCTTGGCGATGAGTCCACCCGACGTGTTGATCCCGCATTCCCCATCCACTCTCGCCTTGCCTTCGACCCAGTACTGCGCCCCTTTTCCGTATTCGGCCTTGCCAATCACTTCGGTTCCCAAGGCCCCCATGACCGTGAAGCAATCATGAATTTCGGCCACATTCACGTCAGCAGGTGTGAGTCGGGACATGGCATAAGCCTTTCGCATCGCCCCAAAAGCGCCGGCCGGTCTGAGGACATCGCGGCCCTCTTTCTTCAAGGGATCCGTGGCCTGCGCGTATCCGGCGATTTCAACGCAACTCGACTTGGGAACGCCCAGCTTCTTCAGCCCCTCGCCGGTGGCCAGAATCAATGCCGCATAGCCGTCTGTAATCTGAGAACAGTCATAGGTCTTTAACGGCAGACCGTCAACCACGTAACGGTTGATCCCTTCAATTTTCATCGCCTGCTCCAGTGTAATCTGGACCTTCTGCATCTGGGCAAACGGATTGTGCTTTGCGTTTCCATATTCGGTCACGGCAATCTGTGCCAGTGCTTCCTCACTGACATTGTGCACCTTCATGTAACAATGCATGACTTCTGCGAAGATATGAGGAAAGATAAACACCTTTCCTTCCCGTTCATCCGGATGGGAGAAGTAGCCCAAGACCTCCCCAATAAGTTTGCCATCCATTTTCCCCTCGGCATCGCGCATTTTCTCGTATCCCACGGCGATGCCCACTTCACCGAGGCCCATCTGGATTTTTTGAATGACTGAAAGAATCGCCTGACCGCCGGTGGCACAGGCGTTCTCAACCGCTTCGATCGGCTTTCCTTCCATCCCGGGAACACTGGCCATTAAACCAGCCAAAAGCCCTTGTTTGTTCAGGGAGAAATTGCAGGCGGCCCCGATGGAGCCGACATCCAACGCCGCGGCTTCCACTCCGATCTGCTTACACACCCCCTCAACAGAATTCTTAATGATCTCGGGAACCGTTAGGCCCATAAGCTTTCCGAACTTGGATTGATGGTATGATGCAATGTAAATGGGTTTTGACATGATGCCTTCCTTTCCTCGTTTAAACGATCTCGAAAAGTGCCTTGTTACTTGGGGTGTATTTTAATACAGATCCGCGAAAATGATCACAGCAGCCTTGCCCTGATTCGCTGGTCCAGCTAACCCTTGCCCCCATAACGATTTAAGACTTTTCCGTCCTCTCTTGAAGGTACTGTTTCTTCAGTTCCGATTTTAAAACCTTACCATAGGGTGTACGAGGAAGCATTTCGATCGAGATGAATTGTTTGGGAATTTTGTATCTGGCCAGGCGACCGGCGAGAAAGCGGGAAAGCTCTTCCCCGGAAACGTTGCCACCCTCGCCGACGACGAGGAATGCCACGCTCACTTCTCCCCAGGTGGGATCCGGGACTCCTATCACCGCGACATCCTTGACCCCCGGGTGAAGCAGCAGTTCTCCTTCGATCTCGGCAGGATAGACATTCACCCCGCCACTAATGATCATGTCTTTCTTTCTGCCGGCGATGTAAAAGAATCCCTCGTCATCACACCGGGCCAGATCACTGGTATGAAACCAGCCGTCCTTGTCGAGGGAAGCGGCAGTGGCATCAGGATTTTTCCAATACCCCTGACTCACATGCGGGCCCCGAAGCAGCAACTCGCCCACCTGACCTTCTGGGATGTCGATCCCTCGATCATCAACCAATCTCGCTTCAGTCAACAGCATCGGCTTGCCAATGGAACCTGCTTTCCTGACCGACTCTTTGACCGTCATCGAAAAGCAGTTCACACCCACCTCAGTTAACCCATAGCCCTGTTTGAAGACGACGCCCCGGTTCTGGTAGGCCTCAATAAGGTAGAGAGGCAATGGAGCACCCCCACTGATGAACCAGCGTACATGGGTGAGATCCACCCGGGAAAACTCGGGTGCTTCCACTAGCATTTTGAAGATCGTCGGCACTCCGAAGACGACGGTGCATTTCTCTTTCTCGATCGTGCGCCAGACCTCCGCTGCCTCGAATCCGCGATGGAGGACAATGGTTCCGCCCACCACAAAAATTGGAACGAGAAATACACCCAGTCCTCCGGCGTGATACAGGGGAGTAAAAATGGGAGCCACATCGTCCTCGTGAAGGCCCCAGCAGATCGACGTGTTGTACCCATTCCATACGACCATGCGGTGTGGAATCATGACACCCTTGGGTTTTCCCGTGGTGCCGCTCGTGTAAAGCAGGCAATAAAGGTCTTCTGGATCACACGAGGGACCGTCTTCAGTGGAGGGCTGTAAGGCGCCGATGGCAAGAGAGTAATTTGTATCGCCTGAGTCAAAAGGTTGGTCGAGCGCAATCCAGTGTTTCAGAACCAACTTTCCTCTGAGGGTACCAATCGTCTCCGAAAACTCGCCTCCATAAAGGAGGACACTCAATTCAGCGTCGCGCACGATGAACTCAAGCTCGTGAGGGGTAAGGCGTGAGTTCAGCGGAACCAAAACAAGTCCTGTCTTACCGGCGGCAAAGAATGCCTCCAGGAATTCAACTCGATTATGGGCCAGAATACCAATCCGATCCCCCTTTTCCAATCCGCACACCTCTATCAACATCCGGCCACAACGCACTGCCCGGTCGTTCAGTTCCCGATAAGTGAATCGTTCCTGGGTGGGAACATACACGAGCGCCGTTTTTTCGGGCGTGAGGCGAGATCGTTCTCCGAGGATATCCGCAGTAATCATGAATGTATTTAGGAAGGAGATACTCTATAAGGACCAGGAGACAGCTCAAAGACCAAAGGTCAAAGTTCAAAGTCTGAATACTTTTTCCGTCTTCCGGCTTCCGCCCTCTGATCTCTGACTTTTGACTTCCGGCCCCCGGCTTCCCTCTCCAGACACCCGACACCTGGCCCCTGTATTTTCACCGGTCTTGCTGGATTCCAGACAAGCGCGATTTGTTCAAGGCATTCGGATGGCGGTTGCCGCCTGATTGTAGCCCACCCCGGAGCCCACCAGAACCACCAGGTCATCTGACCGGATCCTGCCTTTTTCTAGAGCGTCATCCAGGGCCATCCCGATGCAAGCTGACCCGGTGTAACCAAACTTCTCCATCACGGTATGAGTGCGCTCCATCGGCAATCCCAAATCCTTCATCACAAGCTCAATGGTGGGTTTTCGCACCTGGGTGAAAATGATGAAGTCAATTTCCTCAACCTCAAAACCACCATTCTCAGCCACTCGACGGACTATGGTCGGCCAGCCCCGGTCATTGATCTCCGGAGGATAACGATTGATCATTCTGACTCGTGTCCGGCCGGCGCGGAGCGCGTCTTCATTCGCCGGTTCAAAGGTCCCCCCCGAGTAAAGACCCCAATAGCTATGATACGACCCATCTGCTTTGAATGCCGCGGCAAGAAAACCTGGATGTTCGCTCGGTTCTATCACTGCCGCGCCGGCGCCGTCCCCATAAAAGAAAGTCATGGGGTCCTTCGGATCGGCCAGTTTATGCATCAGATAGACGCCCACGACCAGGATTGTGCGCAACGAGGCGTTCGTTGCGATCAGGCCGGCCGCGGCGTTAATCCCCGTAGGAAAGGAGGCACATGCGCAGCCGACGTCGAACGTGCCGGCATTTATTGCGCCGAGCTTATGCTGGAGAACGACTGAAGTGGAAGGGGTAATGTAATCCGGGGAATCCGTACCCAGGATGATCAGGTCGACCTCCTCAGGTTTCCGATGCGCCCGCTCCAGGGCCTGCCGCGCGGCCGGCAAAGCCACATCCGAGGTCGTCCAGTCCTCCGGGGCGTGCCAGCGTGTCATGATCCCCGTCCCAGCCTCCATCTTGTCCACAAAATCCGGCACATGAGCCAATTGCTTTCGAAGCGTGTCGTTGCTGATTTCGATCTCCGGAAGAAAGCGACCCGTCGAAACGATCGTTCCATAACGGTTCATAGGAATTGTCCTCTACAGTGTGGCATTCGAAGAAGGATTTATTAAGTCCCCAACACGATTCCACCATCGACCGACAAGACGGCCCCGTGCACATAGGTGGCGGCGTTGGAAGCAAGCCAGACGTAAGCATCGGCAACGTCCTCCGGCTCTCCCATGCGTCCGACGGGAGTGTGCGAGACCATCGACTGAATCACCTTTTCGGGGATGGCCTTGACCATTTCCGTGGCGATGAATCCGGGGGCCACCGCATTGACGCGGATGTTGTAACGGCCCAGCTCTCGCGCCCAGGTCTGGGTCATGGCAATGACGCCTGCTTTGGTGGATGCGTAATTCGTCTGACCGAAGTTCCCGTACAAGCCCACCACTGAGGAGGCATTCAAGATCACTCCCGAACCCGCTTTTATCATATGAGGGACTACCGCACGCGTGCAAAGGAAGACCCCTTTAAGATTCACCGCGATGACCGCATCAAAAGCCTGCTCGGTCATGGTCGAGGCCACCGCCCCGTCTTTCCACTTCACGACCTGGGCATCTTTGGTAATCCCGGCATTGTTGATGAGAACGTCGATCCTGCTCCATTGGGTCATGACCGTTTGAACCGCGGCCTCCACGGCTGCAGCGTCCGTCACATCCACGCGCTGAAAAACGGCCTCCCCACCGGCGGATTTCAGCTCCTCCAACAGGGCTGAAGCCCCTTCCTCCTTCACATCCCACGCGGCAATCCGGCACCCTTCTTTCGCAAAGCGATGGGCTGTCGCGCGGCCGATGCCGGCCGATCCGCCCGTGACAATCACCACCTTGTTCTTGAGCCCGGTCTCTATCATGATGGCGGCCTCCTCCGTCAGATGGACCCCGGGGGAAAGAGCATCCCCGAGAGGTCGAAAATATTAAAAAACGAACGCTCGATCGTTTTACAGGAATGAATCTAGCGCTGGGATGGGACGGCTGTCAATAAGATCGTTTCCGGCCTCTGACTCTTGTCCTTACCGACGGGGCGCATAATAACCCCGGCGGTATCGAACCGTGAATTCGGGGGAATGAATCAGCACTTTGATACGCCGGTACTTGCCGTCCCGCGCGATATTGGTAGGATAATATCCGATTTGATACTGCCCTTTCAGATCATAGACGATGTCCCGGCACGCCTGCGGCACTTCATCCAGCGTCTTCACAAAGATCGCCTTGCCTCCACTCTCGTTGGCATAGACGTTGAGAGACGAGCCCCGGACATTGAGGGCCTGGAGATGGGCCGCCAATCCCATGATGCCCCCGACACCCTTCAAACCAATCGCATAGACCAGGGTCTCGTGACTTCGAATCTTATCGATCACCCCGCCTCCGGGAATATCCAGCCCGTCCGAAATCACGACGACGGCTTGCTTCTTGTTGGACGCATCGCGCATTTTGAGAATCGCTTCTTCGACCCCTGCACCCACTGAGGTGGCGCCTTTGGCGACCAGCCGCGACAGGATCCGGCTCAGGTCAGTGTCCGCTGAGGTGAAGTCAACCAGGGGATAGGGTTGATCGGTGAATCCCATCACAAAGATTTCATCCTTCGGGGAAAGGGTGTGGGCGAGCTGTTGAGCTGCTTCTTCGGCCTTTTCGAGTTTTCCGTCGGCCATGCTTCCGCTTGTATCGATGAGTATCCCCACCGTCACCGGGGTGTCGGTCTCGACATCGAAGATCGAGATATTCTGTTGGACATTGTCTTCGAAGACGGTGAAATCAGACTTCTTTAGGCCGGCCACGATCTTTCCGTTCTGATCAAAAACCGCGGTGTAAAGATTAACGAGGTCGACCTGCACACGAATCGGAGGCTGACCGGTGGACTGTGGCTCGAGAGTCCCTTTCTTTTTCTTTTGAGCCGGAGAAAGGGAGCCGCCAAGCAGGCAAGCAAGAATTAAAGGCAGGATGAGCCAATGCCGATTGCTTTGATGGAGGAACTTCGACGCATTCAGGATGCGTTGTTTATTATGATGGGGTGGAATATGACCCGACATGAAAACGCCTGGACCACGCGGTCCTTTTGAGTTTTGTACACAGATGAATTCAGGCAGAGCGCCTCGGTCCACCGCATCCCACCCGCTCCTGCCTGCGAGGCTCGTTGAGAACTCTATTCCATGGTCAACAGCCGTGTGAGTAACGCAACACGCTCAGGCAATCGATCCAACACGATGTATTCATCCACGGAGTGTGCTCCATCGCCGATCATACCCAGCCCATCGAGGGTCGGCACACCGAGGGCGGCCGTGAAATTACCATCGCTGCCCCCGCCAGTCGAACCTTCCATGAGATGGAGGCCCAGCTCACGGCCGATCGTCCTGGCCCGTCTGAACAAAGCGGCGATCTCCGGAGTGCGCTCGAGCGGAGGTCGATTGATGCCGCCAGAGATTTCGAGTCGAGCCCATCGGTTAAAAGGTCTCAAGCCGCAAATCCGCTTTGTAATTCGATGTCCTTCCTGCGACGTTTTCACTCGCACATCAATCTCAATCTCCGCTTGTGCGGGGACCACATTCGAACGGGTGCCTCCATTAATGAGGCCCACATTGACCGTCGTTCCCTTCCTGCGATGGGTCATGGCCTGAAGTCTCACCACCTGCCGGGAGAGCTCTTCAATGGCGTTCACTCCGGCTTCATGAGCGATGCCTGCGTGTGCCGCCACGCCGTGAACTTTCAGGTGGAAGACACCCACCCCCTTACGGGCCGTCTTCAGACCTCCGTGAGGTGAGATTGATGGCTCAAGAACAAAAACGTATTCGCTTTTCTTGGCTTCCGAGAGGATAAGGTTTCGCGAAGAGTGGCTCCCCACCTCTTCATCCGAATCGAAGAGCGCGACGATCCGTCGAGGGGTCTCCAGGCTCAAGTCGCGGATCGCCTTTAAGGCAAAGAAGAAAGCTGCGAGACTCGCTTTCATGTCAAAAATTCCCGGCCCACGCGCACGATTCCCTTCGATTCTAAAAGGAATCTGTTGAAGGGTCCCCTTGGGCCATACGGTGTCGGTGTGCCCCAAAACGAAAACCTGCCTCCGTCCCCGGCCCGCGACCACACGGAGATGGTTTCCAAACCCGTTGGCACGAACGACCCTCGACGCCACCTCCACAGAGCGAAACTGAGTCGAAAGGTGATCCACGAATAGATCAATGGCTGCCTTGTCATCCGAGGGAGACTCCATTTCGACCAGCTCCCTGATCATCTCAACGATCTGACCTTGTTGCTTTCTGAAATAGTCAACGAGATCCATGACGATGCGGCCTCTCTTCTCCACTCAAGACATCCGAGCGGAAGAATCATTTCATCCTGTAGAAGTCAAAGTCAAGACTCATTGTGCACAATCTGGTGCCCGACTTTTTGGTTCAAAAAGAAACGCTTCTTCTCCTCCCTCGCTTTTGCTTATAATTAGAGGGTACTCCGCTGGTTACAAAACCGACAACAGACCGTTCATCACCAACCGCTCGATTCGGCAACAGGAGGTCACCATGTGTGGCTTAAATCGCCGTCCCCGTTACGTTATAACCGTATCGCTCGCGATTCTGATTTTTTTGACCAGTCTGGGATTTGCACAAACCTTCCGGGGGACAATCCTCGGAACCATATTGGATAACTCGGGCGCGGTGGTGCCGGGCGCCGGCATCACTGTAAAAAACTCAGCCACGGGGCTGATCCGAACCACCACCACGGATACGGTGGGAAATTTCGTGGTAGCGGAACTTCCCATCGGAACCTACGAAATGACTGTTGAAGTGAAAGGATTTCAGAAAGCCGTGGTTACGAACCTGAAGGTTGAGGTGGCGGGCGAGCGGCGAGTAGACGTCACCTTGAAGCCTGGCACCCTCCAGCAGACGATGGAAGTTGAAGCCTCGGTGCCGCTGGTCGACACCACCGATAACACCTTGGGGGGATTGATCGAAAGCCAGCAGGCCGAGAGCTTACCGGTCAATGGCCGTGACTTCAATAAGCTGCTCGTGTTGGTCCCCGGGGCGAGTGGGGCGCCCGACGGAACCACCGATTCACCGGGTTCATTTGGTCTGTTCAGCGTCAATGGCAACCGTGGAAGATCGAACAACTACCTCCTGGATGGCACGGACATGAACGACGGCTATCGTAATCTTCCGGCCATCAACGAGGCAGGTGTCTTTGGCACCCCCGCCACCATTCTTCCCATCGAAGCGATCGCCGAGGTGGGGGTCCTCTCTCATTTCGAACCGGAATACGGACGGAATGCCGGCAGCGTGGTAAACATTGTCACCAAGTCAGGCACAAACCAGATTCATGGCAGCGTGTACGAGTTTTTCCGAAACGACAAACTCGACGCTCGCAATTTCTTCAACCCCAGCACAGACCCCAAAACCGCATTTCGTAACAACCAATTCGGTTTTGTCCTGGGCGGTCCGATCATTCATGATAAGACCTTTTGGCTGGTGAACTATGAGGGACAGCGGGAGCGTGTCGGACTCAACAGTGTGGCCCGCGTGCCCGATCCCAGGGAGATTGCAGCCCTGGGAGGCGCGACGAACCCGATTATCCAGGGAATTCTGGCCCGAAATCCGTGGCCGGCTCCCAATCGGCCCGTGCCCCTGTTCGATCCCACCCCCAATGCCTTCATCACCACCCGCGCCTTTAATAGCGTCGACAGCTTTATTGCCAAACTGGATCACACCTTTAACGCGAACAATACCGTAACCGGTCGATACTATTATGGAAATAGTGGCCAGAGCTTTCCCCTGGCCCTCCTGTCAGGCAACGTTCTTCCCGGTTTTAACACGGTCACGCCCACCCGCGTCCAGCTCATTTCCCTCTCCTATATCCACATTTTTTCCTCCACCAAGGTCAACGAAGCGCGGTTTGGGTACAACCGTTTTGTGGAGCAGTTTTTGCCGGAAGACAATAATTTCGATCCAAATTCCATCGGGTTGAATACGGGCGCAGTGAATCCGCGTGATTTTGGTTTGCCCTTCATTCGAATCCGCAACGATCCCGCGCTAGGATCCTCGCTCGCCTCGATTGGCTCGACTCTTTCTGTCCCGCGCGGTCGGGTCGATACCAACTGGCAATTCATCGACAACTTTTCCTGGAAGCTGCCCAGGCACAACGTCAAACTGGGATATGAATTCAGGCGCACCTTTGTGAACGGCTTCTTTGATGCCGGCTACCGCGGCCGTCTCGATTTTGCTTCGCTCCAGGACTTTCTCCAGGGAAACCTGAGTGGCGGCCGCAGTGCGCGCGGCGATTCCCAGCGAGGGACGTTTCAGAACTCGTACGGATGGTACATTCAGGACAGCTTTCAAGTGCGTCGAAATCTGACTCTCAATTACGGCCTGCGATGGGATTACTACGGAGTCATCGGAGAGGAACGGAATCGATTCAGCAACTTTGATCCCAAGCTGGGCCTTGTCCCGGTCGGCGCCAACGGTCTCGACCGGTTGTACAACCGCGACCTCAACAATTTCGCCCCGCGACTTTCAATCGCATGGGACCTGACCGGAAAAGGCAAGACTGTCTTGAGGGCAGGATGGGGATTGTTCTATGATGCCTTCTCACAGGATTTCTTTGTCGGTCAGCTCCCCTTTAACACCTTCAATCCCGGTGCGGCCTACAATCCGATCGGCCCCTCGGGAGTCCTTTTTTCGTTTTCAACGATCGACACATTACAGCGAGGGGTCCCCGTATTCAACGGGTTCTCGGACTCCGATGTTTTCGCCACCCAGCGCGACTTGCGGACACCCTACATCCAGAATTTCAGCTTGAATGTCCAGCAGGAGATCGCCAAGGGCGTTGTCCTGCAAGTCGGCTATGTCGGCTCGCAAGGCCGCAAGCTGTTCCGGTATCGGGACATCAATCAGCCGCCGAACCCGGCGGTGTCGACCTCACGGCCTTTTGATAACGGCCCCTTTGCCCCTTCGGGGGGCACATTCTTCTACGTCAACAACCTGGAGACCTCGGCCGCCTCCAATTACAACAGCCTGCAAACAAGCCTGTCGTTCCGCAATGTGCACGGATTCACGTCCGGGGTGAATTGGACTTACGGGCATTCCATCGACAATGCCAGCGACGGGCAAGACTACGTGGCCAACGCCACGCAACCGGAGAACAGCTTCCGCCCGGATCTCGAGCGCGCCAACTCCAACTTTGACATCCGACACCGCGTGTCGTGGACCTTCTCTTACGAGATTCCCTCATGGTCCCAAAGTTGGAAACGGCTAACTGCAGGTTGGCAGGTCAGCGGCGCGCTTTCGTTACAGTCGGGAGCGCCCTTCCATGTGAATTTATTCGATGATTATAATGGAACGGGAGAGTTCTTTCCTCGCCCCGATCTCGTCGGCGACCCCTTCGCGGGGACCCATGGGCCGGATTCCTTCTTGAACCTGACGGCATTCGCGGTTCCCTGCCGACTGGATCCCACGGGCGACGGGAGCGCGGCCTCATGTATCCCGGGGACGCAGCATTTCGGGACGCTGGGCCGGAACGCGTTGCGGGGTCCTCACTATCAGGACTTCGACTTTGCGATCATGAAAATGACGCCGTTGACCGAAAAAGTGAAGCTGCAGTTTCGCGCGGAATTCTTCAACCTGTTCAATCATCCCAACTTCAGCTCGCCGCTGCTTCCGGGCTTCTCCTCTGATGCCAGTACGAATGGTATTAATCCGGTCACGGGCCGGGGGATCGGCTTCCTGCCGATCACCGTCACGCCGGATGTGGGTATTGGGAATCCCTTCCTGGGGGGTGGCGGTCCAAGAAATATTCAAATGGCTTTGAAACTGATTTTTTGAATTTTCAGGGAAAGTGCTGTCGATCTTGGGCTGCCCGAAAGAGCAGCCCTTTTTCAATCCAGCCGCTTTCGCGGGATCTAAGATCTTGCATCCGGAAAGCTGCGGCGAAAGGCCGCGATGCCAGCTATTTAAATTTCGTATTCGGAAGAGGTGGGGCCCCCTCACGTGCATCAAGTTTCTATCTTCGGGCTAAACGATGAAATACTCCCCCGGGTCGCACGAGGGATCCGGAGGGGAGACTCCCGGACTCAGGCGGTTTTGGCCCGAGTGATCTCCTCGGCGGTCAATTCGAATTTCATGCCGGGCTGCAATTCCCTGGGAACTACCCAGCGGTCCCCTGATCTTATCTTCTGGTCCAGGTCGAGGAACAACTGATAGTATTTGCGGTCTTCATCATAAGCCATCGCGGTGGCTCTGCGAAAACCGAAGCTGACGTGAAAGAGTTCGAAGGTCATATGGAAATCATAACACAGTCGAAAGCAGAGAAACATTCCATCACTCGCTTTCCATGGAAATCCAAGGATCTCCTCCCCCTCCGCGCTCCTACAGCTGGCGAACATCAAGTTCAGACTTCCTCCTTCTTCGAACATAAATACTGATTTATATTTCCTCTTTGCGTCCCTATAATTCGATTGGCCTCTTTAACTATCTAGACTCAGGTGTCCCGTGGAAATGCACAAGAAGGCACGCGTCTGGCGGATTCGGTATGGAGCTCTCCTCTGTTATGGGCTGCTGTCCTTTTCTCTCCAACTGAACGGCCTTTCGTTTACTTCCACTCCATTGTCGGCCGAAAGCAGCGTACGACGGGGCGGTGATTCGTCGACGGCGCCGAATTCTGTGGTGGAGATGTTGCAACACCTTTGGCAGGATCAGCAGCGGCTGGTCAAGCTGCGTCAGGAGCGATCCAGCCTTGAATCGGAAATCGAAAAACTTCAGGCGGAGGTAGATGACCTCACCACTCGAGTCCAAGCCACAGCGGCCGTAAGCAAAACCGGCGAGGAGAACCCCAGGCGCGGCCAGCTCGAAAAGAAACTCGCCTCAGCGCAATCCCGGCTTCACGATTCAAGTAAAAGGCTTACCCAGGCCGAGGACGACATCGAAGAAGTAGGCGCCCAGCGCAATTCAATTCTGCTGGCTCTGGCCCGAAGGATTCTCCTGTTTCTGATCTTTGCATTCACTATCTGGATCCTGGCACGCCTCCTCCGCCGTATCCCCGAACGCATAGTCACACAAGACCAGGATCGGTTTTATATCCACAAGCTCATTACCTATTCCAGCCGCCTGATAATAACGATTATCTTTCTCTACACGATCTTTGGAGACCTAGGCTCATTTTCATCATTTCTAGGGCTGACCGGCGTCGGGATCGCCATTGCTTTACAGGATGTGATCGTCAGCTTCATGGCGTGGTTCTTCATCATCGGACGCCGGGGTCTCTCCATCGGCGACCGGATCGAAGTCTCCGGCGTGCGGGGAGATGTGGTCGATATCGGCGTGCTCCGGGTCGTCGTCCAGGAGGTTGGCAACTGGATCAGCAACGAGGTCCCCACGGGCCGCCGTGTTTTCATCCCTAACAGCTTCGTGTTTAAGAACTATTTCTTCAACTATACCAAGCCCCAACCCTTCATCAATGATGAGATCCGGTTGACATTCACTTTCGAAACCGACTGGGAATCGGCGGTGGAGCTGATACGGGCGACCGCTCGAAACGTCATGAATGAATTCTTCAGCGGCGACCAGGGAGTTCAGGAACTAATCCCGCAGGACGAATCTTTTAAACACTGGGGAACCGGAGTGAGTCCCTCGATGCCGGCTGTTTACACGCGCATTGCTGAAAGCGGCATTGAGGTTCGTCTCGTTTATTTTACACGGGTTCATGAACGCAACAAGATGCGTGACGCCATGAACCGGGCCATACTCAAAGCACTCGCCGGACATCCGGAATTGGCGATCGCTTATCCCACCTCCCGGGCCATTTCAACTCTCCCCGGAGTAAAACCATGAATTTCAACGCAGAGGTCCCAAGGGAAGTCGTCATGCACTCCTCGGGCGTCCTCGAATTGGAAATTGATTCGGACCCGGTTTGAAAGTTGAGATGAGGTTACTACAATTTCAAAAATGAAGATCGCTGTGGTGGGAGCTGGACCGGCCGGCGCTATGGCGTCCTCCCTGTTGGCTGAGGCGGGCCACGACGTAGCGCTCTTTGAGCGAAAAGGCGGAGCTTGGGAGAAGCCCTGTGGCGGCGGAGTCACCGCCAAAGGGATTCAACGCTATCCCTTTCTACTGGATGCCAAGGCGGAGAAGAAATCGATCCGGCACATCGAACTCCTTGATCATGAAGGGCGAAGCATCCATCTTCCCCTCCGCGTTCCCCTCTTTATCTATTCACGCAAGGCGCTGAATGAACTCATGCTCAAGAGGGCGCTCTCCCATGGCGCGTGTCTAGTGTCAACTCACATTAAAGCCCTCGAACCAAAGGAAACCGGTGGGGGTCTGAATGGGTCCTCCGGCAAGTCCATGGCCCCCTGGATCTTGCACAGCACCCAGGGAACATTTGAGGCTGACTTTGTCGTGATCGCCAACGGGGCAAAGAGCTCTTTGGCTGATACCTTGGCTCATAATTTCACCCATTTGGACTACAGCTCTGCCATGGGTTACCACCTCCCCCTCCGCGAAGATTTCATCCGGATCAAATTCCTTAAACAGTTCAAGGGCTACATATGGACTTTCCCTCGAAGCGACCATCTTTCACTCGGTATTTGCTCCAAACTCTCAGATCACAGTGCCGATGAACTGAAATCAATGCTGCGGGACTTTGCGCAGGAAATATACGGAAACGATATTCCCAGCGACACCTATTTCTACTCCGCGCTGATTCCCACGCCGGAACTCGATACGATTCGCCGGATGAAAATAGCGGGGCCGAACTGGGCGCTGATCGGTGACGCGGCAGGGCTGGTGGATCCCATCACAGGGGAAGGTATTTACTTTGCAATTCGCTCGGCGGAACTTTTCGTTCAGTCTCTCTTGGAAGGCCAAATCGATCAGTACCCGGTCAGAGTGCGGGAGGATTTCGGGATTAATCATCAACGGGCGGCTCAATTGATGCCCACATTCTACACGGGACGTTTCTGGGGAGGGGAGTTCACCACCCGCATGATTCAATTCGCCCGTGCTTCGCGGAGTATACATTCCATCTTGACTCAACTCTTCGAAGACCAGGACTACGTCAACTTGAAACGCCGCCTGAAGCGACAGGTTTTTCGGGCGATGATGGAAGCCGCACTGGGCCTCAGGCCACGGGTCGAGGAGCCAAAAATTAAGGAGGGCTCCGAGTGAGGGTCCAAGCTCATCATCCTTTCTTTCGATCTCAAGCATTGGACGCATGATCACAGAGATGGACATGGACGCGGAGATCCAATGAACCTCGTGTTGAATAGCCTTATCCCTGTTATTCCACCTGGCTGGCTTCGATCGGAACGCGGCGTGAGAATCGCTCGTATATGGCCTGTCCTGAATCAGGATGAGGATTCTCTTCCGAGGATAGAGATTCCCACCTAAGACTTCCAGGGACCATGGTGAGGGTATAGCAACCAACGGATTCGGAATACATTCGCCTGTACTGGCAGGAATAGGATCGCCCATCGAGTGAGCTTTTGAACTCAATGATGCTCTCCATGGATCCTCCGTTCTTATTGGAGGATACCCTCAGAATTTGTCGAAATAACAACGGAAGCTAGTGTTCCTTGCGGACCCCGGGAGTCATGGACGCACGAGACTCTTACCCTCGTTAAAATCCATCTTGTTGACTGCCTTAGGCTAAAAACTGACTATGTGCCTTGAGGGAAAGTCCGGGGGAGCTCGGGCAATCCTTCTTAGCGAGTTCCCCTTGCAAGGCAATGGGAGATTTGCGTCCCCTTGGGCGTTGCCCTTCTTCCCCCGTGTTCACGCATTTGAATCCGTATTGCGTCTGGCCCTCAGGAGTCTATGGGGTAGATGGGCGGACATTGATTCTTCTGATTTATGCATATGGTGTGGTCGCGTAGGAAAAATCTTGTGTGCGGAGAGGCTATGAGGTTGGCGATTGCGGGAGCCGTAGCCCTAGTTCAGACTGCGGCATACAAAGACTCAGGCTGTAAAAAAGGAATGTTGAGAATACCCAAAATCCTGCGTTTTCGTATTTCGACGAGGGAGGTCACATTTCCAGGATCGGCACCTCCTGCTCATCCCACTGGACACTCTCCGGAACAAGGGTCATCGTGTAGCATCCTCGGAATTGAAGGTATTCTATCTTGTACTGGCAGGTGTATGCCCTTCCATGGTATTCGTTCTTGTATTCGATCACAGTTTCCACAATTCCTCCCCTTTCTCCTTTGACAGTGACCCGTCTTTAAAATCTCAAAGCAGATCCATCAACCGTCAAAATCCTGTTCGATATGATTCCTGGAAGCATCCCCGATTTGGATTTCCCGCTGACCACCCCGGAGATTCGGGATTACTTCCCTTTTCATTGTATTAAGGGTGGGGATGAGGGATAGGAAATATACCCAGACCAAAGAATTTACAATTTTGTCTCGAGTCTCTCGGAGATGAAGGATACATAAAAACAGGCCACGATACAGACATGGGTGAAAATCCCCTGAAATCGTCTACCGGAACGAGCTTTCGAGCAGTATTTCAAGAAGATAAGAGTGCCTGGCCCATCTGGATTTGGTCAGCCCCCCGGTCTGAGGGTCCGACCGCATGAGCGATACATCGACTCTCAAGAGAGAAGGGGCGCGGTAGTCGCGGCCCGTAAATCCCAATTTCCTTTGCCTCTTGAACCGTAGAGGCCAATAAGCGAGGCTTTTACCCTCCGACCTGGCCGCTTGGCAGCCCGGTCAAAATCGCGTAGGATATTTATGTTGCCTTGGCGTGTCCGAGTTCAGTCAGGAATTGGGGTGTCGAAGACTGTTCCTCCACTGGCACCGTTCAACCCGCAATCATAGCCTCTATTGAAAGGACTATTCTATGTTTCATCCCTTTAAGAATCAGCCTTTAATCGACTTCACAGACCAGCAGAACGTTGCTGCCATGGAAACCGCCCTCTTGGCGGTTGAAAAGCAGTTTTGTCAAGAATATCCGATCATGATTGGCGGCGAACGATTCGAGACGGGGGACTTGCTGCCCTCAATCAACCCGTCTCACCAAGATCAGGTTCTGGGTTCGTTTCACCGGGCGAACCCGGCCCTGGCTGAAAAAGCAATCGATGCCGCCTGGGAGGTATTTCACGACTGGTCCCGACTGCCAGCGCGCCGGCGGGCCAATTACCTGTTTGCGGCGGCGGCAGAAATGCGCCGTCGCAAGATGGAATTCATGTCATGGATGGTGTTTGAAGTCGGAAAGAGCTGGTACGAGGCGGATGCCGATGTCAGTGAGGCCATCGACTTCATCGAGTTTTACGCCCGCGAAGCCATTCGCTACGGTCTCCCCCAGCCGCTGACTCCTTCTCCTGTGCCGGACGAGCACAATGACGCGTTCTATATCCCCCTCGGGGTGGGAGTAGTCATCCCGCCCTGGAACTTCCCCTTGGCCATTACCGTCGGCATGGCCACTGCTGCGATCGTCGCGGGAAACTGTGTGGTGCTCAAGCCTTCCAGCGAATCTCCTCTCATTGCCTATAAGTTCGCGGAACTTATGCAGGGTGTTTCGTTGCCTCCGGGTGTGCTAAATTTCCTGCCCGGGAGCGGCGGGCAGATCGGCGATTTCCTGGTGTCACACCCGCGCACACGGTTTATTTCATTCACAGGATCAAAAGCCGTTGGCCTGCGTATTAATGAACTCGCCGCCAAAGCATCGCCGGGACAAAACTGGATCAAACGAGTGGTCGCGGAAATGGGCGGGAAAGACACCATCGTGGTCGATCGGACGGCGGATCTCGACGCGGCGGCAGAGGGCGTGGTGGCCTCGGCATTTGGTTTTCAGGGCCAGAAGTGCTCGGCATGCTCCCGCGTCATCATTGAGGAGAAGGTGTACGAGTCGACGATGGAGAAGATCCTCGAGCGCACCCGGAAAATTACGGTGGGGCCCACCCGGCATCAGAAAAATTACATGGGCCCTGTCGTGAGCAAGTCGGCGTATGAATCCATCCTGCATTACATCGAGATTGGAAAGAAGGAAGGAAAGCTTCTCATCGGGGGAGGCAGAGACGAAAAGGCGGGGAATGGGTATTTCATCCAGCCGACCGTTATAGGAGACCTGGATCCCAAGGCGCGAATCTCGTGCGAAGAGATTTTTGGTCCCGTACTCGCCGCTTTGCGAGCCAAGGATTTTTCACAAGCCATGGAAATTGCCAATAACACGGAGTACGGCTTGACCGGAGCGCTCTATTCACGGGATCGCTCGCACATCGAGTATGCCCGAACTGAATTCCATGTCGGAAATCTCTACATCAACCGCAAATGCACCGGGGCGCTCGTGGATGTTCATCCGTTTGGCGGATTCAACATGAGCGGGACGGATTCCAAGGCGGGGGGACGTGACTACTTGCTGCTCTTCCTGCAGTCAAAAGCGGTCGCGGAAAAGTTTTAGATCCGGGGGACCGATCCTCAACACGACCCCGCAAGCGCGACGGCCCGTGAACACCGGAAGTCTCTACTGGACTACCTCCACTGCAACCTCAAAGGGTATGGTCTTGGGGGGATAGCAGGTGCTCTCGTCGCAGGCTTGATACTTCAGACTTCCGGAGATGGTTCTATGCCCCAATGACGCTTCTCTGTTCCCAAGGGCGGGGACTTCAAACTGTACCTCTCCTTCAAATACGAGGAGTTTATCCTCTGAAAATTCCAGTTTGCGATCCAGGGCCGGAGGGAATTTCGCTGGCATGAACGTGAACTCGGGGGTGTTCTTTAAGATCACCTGAGTGGGAACCAAGAACTTGTCCCTCGGCCGGTTGGAGTTGATGTGATAGCCATTCTCAATCCTTACGTACAGGCGAACCGAAAAGGGCTTCCCTCGAACGACGCGGTGACCATCCACGGCGCCCTGCACCTGTACGGGGTTCATGCGAGACCGGCCCGCCTGGAAAAAGGGTGCCCTGGCGATTCCGTCGCTGCCGCAAGACCCTCGCAGACCCGTCACCGGGATGGCCGATGCGCACAACGCAATCGCCAGGGTCGATTTGAGTGTGCTCCTCAATTGGATCATCCTTTCTCTGTCAAACCCGGGTCTCAGGAAGAAGGGCAATTATAGCATGGACACGGGGTCCTCCAGCGGTAGGAGGAAGAGTCACCCGTCATTTGAATTTTTGTTCTGCTGAGTCTACACTCAGCACACGATTGTAACTTGATTTCTGAATTGACACGGGAGAGTACCCCGGTATTTCGCTCGCCGCTGAGAGCTCCAGGCGAGCTCCGGTGCGAAATGGGCAGGCACAGGTCCCCCCTTCGAGAGGATTCCCGGGTGGGGATTACATTCTCAGAGCGCATTAGGTCATTAACTTCCTCGCCGTCGTCAAAATTTCGGAATTCAGGCGAGAGTCATTTTCGATTACACGTTCACGGACCGCTAAAGGAGTGTGCCGATGTCTTTATTCAAGGGTGTCGACTTCATGGAGATTGATTCTCTTTTTTCAGAGGAGGAACTGTTAGTCCGCAAGACAGTGCGCGAGTTTGTTGATAAAGAGCTGCTGCCGGTCATCACGGAACACAACCGCAATGCGACCTTTCCCTTGGAGCTGGTCCCGAAAATGGCGGAACTCGGATTCTTCGGCGCCAATCTGGAAGGTTACGGATGCGCGGGGATGTCGGACGTTCAGTATGGGCTGATCATGCAGGAACTGGAACGAGGCGATAGCGGCCTGCGGAGCTTCGTCAGTGTGCAGGGCGCCTTGGTCATGTACCCCATCTACACCTATGGAAGCCATGAACAAAAGTCCCATTGGCTCCCCCGATTACAGTCCGGAAAGGCCATTGGCTGCTTCGGTTTGACCGAGCCGGATTTTGGCTCCAATCCGTCCGGAATGCGCACCCGGGCGAAAAGAAAGGGCGAGGGTTATGTCTTGAACGGAGAGAAACTGTGGATCACCAGCGGCAGTATTGCCGACGTGGCCCTGGTGTGGGCCAAAGTCGAAGATGAAAGGGACGAAATCGGCGGGTTCCTGGTGGAAAAAAACCGTCCCGGATTTTCAGCCTACGATATTCATGGAAAATTTTCGCTTCGTGCCAGCGTGACAAGCGGCCTGTTGTTACAAGACTGTCTGGTTCCGGCGGAGAACCGCCTGCCTCAGGCGAAAGGCCTGAAGGCCCCTCTCTCGTGTCTCTCCGCGGCGCGTTACGGGATTGCCTGGGGAGCCATCGGAGCAGCCATGGATTGCTATGACACGGCCTTGCGATATGCCCTGGGCCGCAAACAGTTTGCCGACAAACCCATCGCCAGTCACCAGCTCATCCAGGAGAAACTGGTATGGATGATTTCTGAGATCACAAAGGGACAATTAATGGTCCTTCAGGTGGGGCGACTCAAGGACAAGGGCCGAGCCGATTTTGCGCACATCTCCATGGCCAAGCGGAACAACGTCTGGATGGCACTGGAATGCGCCCGACGTGCCCGTGAAATCCTGGGGGCCCAGGGGATTGCCGACGAGTATCCGATCTTTCGGCACATGAGCAATCTCGAATCCGTTTACACCTATGAAGGGACCCATGACATCCACACCCTGATCATCGGGCAGAGAATCACCGGGATTCCAGCGTTTGAGTGAATGGGCAGCGGTTCCCGGAAGTCAGATGCTCTCGCCGTGGGCCTGGTCCACTCTCTGGACGCCTCCATTGGATACGAGTGCTCTGACATTAAGAGCAGGTGATTTGCATTAATTTTCGAGTTGAAGCAAACCCTATCTGCTCAACCAGGTGAAGCTTAGAGAGCCTCTTACCCTCATGGAAAAGACAGAGCGAATTCAAATTTTATTTAGACGGCTCGATCATCACTATCCCACCCCGGAATGTGCCTTGCTGCACAGAAATCCCTTCCAGTTGCTGGTGGCAACAATGCTTTCCGCACAATGCACCGATGAGCGCGTGAACCTCGTGACCCAATCCCTGTTCAAAAAGTATCGCAACCCCGCCGATTTTGCCCGCGTATCGCAATCTAGCCTTGAGAAGAAAATCCGCTCGACCGGATTTTTTCGCAACAAGGCAAAGAACATCCGCGCCGCATCCCGGATCATTCTCAAGCAATTTAGCGGCAAAGTCCCACGAACGATGGAGGAGTTGTTGACCCTGCCGGGGGTAGCCCGGAAAACAGCCAATGTGGTTTTGGGGACAGCTTACGGGATTGCCAGTGGGGTTGTCGTTGACACTCATGTGGAACGACTCTCCCAGCGCTTGGGCCTGACGCGGCAGAAGAATCCCAAGAA
Organism: Terriglobia bacterium; assembly: GCA_041494885.1. Classification (GTDB taxonomy): domain Bacteria; phylum Acidobacteriota; class Terriglobia; order JAIQFV01; family JAIQFV01; genus JAIQFV01. The sequence continues at coordinate 21,866 of JBGQBO010000003.1, read as the reverse complement.
AATTGAGCAGGATTTGATGAGAATCATTCCCCGGGATCGGTGGATTGCATTCTCACATCAATTGATCTGGCACGGACGCAGGATCTGTCAGGCGAGAAAGCCCAAATGCTTGATCTGTCCTTTCCTCGATATTTGTCCGACGGGACAGAAGGAGGCTGTTGTTCGACAAGCCACAGGGGTTGAAGGTGGGGGTTGAAGAGAGGAATCGAAAGTCAAAACCCCGCGGTGCTGGGATGACGGCGGACTTTGCGCCGCCTTAGAAGGAAAATCTGTGCCTTTTTCACGGCCCGAATCCAGATTAGTCCCGTACGCCACAGCCGCTTAAAATAATCTTTCCCATCCGGGACCAACGGGTGCGGGTAAAGAAGTGGTAGAGAATGTCCGCATCTCCCCGAATCCGATCCGATATATCACTCGCCGTCCATACGTCGGTCGGCGCATCGAACGACCAGTAGATAAAGATGGGTTCACCCACCATGTTTTCTCTCGGCACAAAACCCCAGTAGCGACCGTCCAAGGATTCATCACGGTTATCACCCATGGCAAAGTAATGATCGGGTGGAACGGTGACGGGGCCAAAATTGTCGCGAATGCGCGCCTCGCGGGGGATCCATTCGCTGTCGGGATAAATCTGGGAGTCTCGATGGATCACACACGGCTCCTGGACCAGGTTTTCGTTTACATAAAGCTGTTTTTGTTTCACTTGAATTCTGTCGCCCGGCATCCCGATGAGCCGCTTTACAAATACGATATTAGGGTCCACAGGATAGCGGAAGGCGATGACGTCGCCCCGCTTATAGTGTTTGATGGCGGGCAGATGAATATCCGTAAACGGGACCTGCGGACCGTAAAGAATTTTATCCAGAAAAAGATGATCTCCGATCAGGATCGTGTTCTGCATCGATCCGGTCGGAACCACGGTGGCCTCAACCACGACGGCCCGGATCAATAGGACGGCGGCAAGCACCATCGCCAACGACTTTACATTCTCCCATAGCGAGTCCATCCAACCCGTCTTCTTCTTTTCTACCAGCTCTTTGCCCGCTGTGGCTGCCTTTTCCTTCATGCTCACTCCTTGTATGTTTCCCGGGACCGATGTGCTGAGATGCAATCCTATTTATATCAGACTTTCTCAAGGTCGTAAATCCTTGCGATTCTTCGGCCGCATCTGTGGTATGCCCGCGTGGACGGCGGCTTCCTTCGATTCATTCCCTTCAACGCCCCTTTACTCCTGTGATCAACAACGCTCCGATCTCGCGGTACTTTTTCAAATCCCCCGGCGTATTCACCCCCCAACCGGGTTTGAAGTTTGTTTCATCCACCGGAGTCGAATCGGGAATTAGAGACGTCACGGCATCTTCAAATCCCGCTTCGCGAAATCTTTTTTCATACTCGACTCTTCCAAGCAAATGCGCTTTCACCTTCAAGAGTTTCACCCACGTGTAAGTATACGGATTTTCACGGAACAAGTTCACCAGGCAGTAAAACTTCCCTCCTGCCGCCAGCACACGAACGACCTCTTGAAGCGCGCGCTGGAGATCCGGACAGTAGTAAAACGCCTCGCAGGAAAAGACCTTGTGAAACTGATTCTCCCGAAATGGCAGGGCATCGGCGCTGGCGACAAGAAAACTCACATGGGCTGGATTGCTGGGATGGGTCACCGCTCGCTTGATCATCTCAGGAGAAATATCGATGCCGACGATGGAGCCCTGTGCCACCTCTCCTGCCATCTGCCGGGAGGCCCAACCGGTTCCACATCCAAGGTCCAATACCCTCTCGCCGGAGGCCAACTGCATTCGATCCAAGGTCGTCCGGGCGAAGGGGCCGTGATGCACTTCCATCTGCTCCCCACGGCCTGTCCGCGCCCATTCGTCGAATTCAATCTGCAACTCTTTAGAGGGTGAACGGCGGGGTCTCAAATGTTCCCGTAAAACCTCTGCAATGGGGTGGGCATGCTGCTCGAGATAGACTCGACATGCTGTCTCGGAAAGCTTCCTCCGTAGAGGTTCGTCTCGGACTAGCCGTGTTGCAGCGATTCGAAACGCCTCCATCGTAGGGGCCGCCAAACCGATTCCCCACTTTTCAGTCCACACGCAATGCTTGACTTCGGATCCGGGCAGAGGAAAGGAGGCCAGCAAAGGCAAACCTGACGCCATCGCCTCGGTCAATGTCACTCCGCCCGGCTTTGAGATGAGGAGATCGTGTGAATGGAAGAATCGCGGCATCTCATCGGTCCACCCCTGGATGCGCAATTGAATATTCTTGAGCCGCTCGAGTTTCCTTAGAGACCGTTGGAGCTTTTGGTTCATTCCAACCAGAACAGTGACCTCTGCGGCATTCACAATCCCATCCAATTCGCGCAGGAGCTGCTTGACCTTCAGCAGCCCTTCCCCGCCTCCTGCCAGAAGGATTCTCAGCTTGGAAGAATCGCCCCCTCCCTTTTCGAGGGCCAACCCCTGTGCCGGCGACCGCAAGAATTGCTCGTCAATGGGGATACCGGTTAACGCCACCTTCTCCGAAGGCACTCCCATGGCCAGCAGCTCGGTGCGCACTTCCGCTGATCCCACGCAAAAGAGGTTTACTTCACTCTGTACCCAGGCGCGGTCGACATCGTAGTCCGTCAGGACTGCCATTAATGGAGTGTTGGGAAGGTACTCGGCTTTCAATATCGAAGCAATCTCGTTGACACCCACTTCCAGGGTGACTATCGCGGCGACGTTCCAGCTCTTGATGTGATTATAGAGTCGCACCGCCACAGAACGCAGCAACCCGGCAGGAAAAGTACGGGCTTGTTCTCTTTGGATCCCTTCCAGGTATCGCCAAATGAAGGGAACATATTTCAGAACGAAAAGGTACAGGTCAACATAAACCCAACGCATCCACCGTGGCATCAACGGGGTCACATCGATGACCTTCGCGTCGAATTCCGGAAACTCCTTCCTACAGGATTCCGCTACGGCCTGCGCAGCACGATGATGTCCGGCGCCAAATTGTATTGTCAGAATAAGAATTGTTCTCTGTTCCATAGCCTTCCGGGCAAGATCGCGCGGTCGCGGCCTCCAGCCAATTTACAAGAGAATTGGAAAAAATCGTAGGGAATGAGTAAGCCTGAGGATTGTTTTGTGGGGGAGTGAGGGTCGTCGCCCCCCCGAAGCAAGTCGGTTCATCCGATCCGTTTCAGCGATCGACCCAAAAATCCGAAGTCCCCTGGATGGCAAGCAGGGGGTGTGTGTACAAAGAAACTTCAAAGGGACAACCTATTTTGCAGCCCTTGCAAAAGTCCCACATGCCCCTGGTCTCCTGTTCAACAATGGAATGAACCTCGGGGGTCTTGAAGATCTCTTGCAGCGTCATGTTGGCATTGCCGCGATGCTTCATTACAAACGCACAGGGGAATTGCACCGTCCCGTCCGGCTTCAAGTTGATCAGGTGGGAGGCGGAGCGACAGGGGAATTTTCGGCTGAACCCCCCCTCGCGATAGAATTTGTAATAGTAGGAATAAAAACGAACTGACTTGTGCTCCCTCTTCAACTGGTGCAAGAAGACTTCCACCTTCCGGATGTCATCGGGTGTCATTTCGCCATCGCCCTCCAGCAACCCATAGCGCATGACGTTATGGACGGCTTCCGTGTGAAGATGGATCCCGCGTTCGTCCGCAAAGGCTGCGAGGGCCGGCAGGTCATCAAGATTCTCGAGGTTCACCGCGGCATTCAGCTGAATGTCCCGGGGACGGTGGTGGGCAATGAGAAAGTCGAGCTGATCAATGATATTCGAAAGCGAGTCCAGGCCGCGGCGTCTGGCGAATTTTTGGGCGTCCAGGGTATCAATGGAGACTTCCAGGAGATCCAGCCGTTGAAGCGCCGATGCATATTTCTTCAACGCCAGCCCGTTGGTGGGCATGGAGACGAACAATCCCCTGTCGGCCCCGTAAACAATATAATCTCCCGTATTAGGATTAAGCAGCGGTTCCCCGCCCGAAAAACTGAGCGCAAAAATGCCCAGATCGATGGCCTCGTCGATACGACGAAATGCCTGTTCCTTTGTCATGACCTTTTCGTTGCGGTCGTTGGACCACACGGTGCAATATTCGCACGCCATGTTACAGTGCAAGGTCGTCTCGAACATCATCATGAACGGCCGTTGAAAGCCATGAACTAGTTGCTTCAGGCCGTTTCGGACCATCAATCCTGGTTTCATGGACCGTCCTGACTAAGATATGGAACGAGTGCCGATTTCGAAAAACGCTATTCTACACCCTCACGGAGAACCCGTGGGTGTAATTTTGAGCCTGAGGAGTGATTTTCACCGGGCCGAGGTCTGCGGAGCGGATTGCGCCGGGCGAGTCCACGTGCGGGTTAGGCCGTTATTCGTAATGGGTCCACACGCGAATGATCTTGATCACTCTTTCCCTTTTAAACACCTGATAGACTAAACGATGTTGGACGTTGATTCGTCTCGAATAAGCACCTGTCAGATCACCTATCAGTTTTTCATAGGGGGGTGGGACCTGGAACGGATCTGCCTCAACAATTCTTAACAGCTCTATGACCTTTTCCTTGAGACCGGCTGCGGAGATTTTCTTGGCGTCCTTGAGTGCTTGCCGAGTGTAAACCAGTTTCCACTTCACCATTTGAGCTCTCGAGTACACTTGGAGAGGGGCGCCTTCAAACCTTCCACGATGGACTTGCGCATCCCTGGAATAGAAACCAGATAGAGTGTTTCTTGAATGGAACTCCAGTCTTCCTCGGAAACGAGGACAGCGTTATTTCGCTTACCAGTGATGAGCACCGGCCGATGCGATGATGCCGCCTCATCAATAAGCCGATACAGCTTGGCTCGAGCATTGCTGGCTTTAAGAACGGTCATTTGAGTCACCTCAAACCAATGGTACGCGATATCGTACTGTTCGTCAAGACACAAACAATCGGCCTAACGTTCCGGTTCAGCAGTGGCGCGTAGCGCCGTCCGTTGCAACTGGTTGTAAGACGGGAGTCCGCATGACTATGCTGTCGGCCGCATCTTCGTCGGGCATCCCCCTACTTGCCGGCGGGCACTCCCGCAGCGGGTTTGAAGTCGAATTTGCCCTTGCCCTCCTGGTAGAACACGCAATCGCTCCCGGCGCGGCAGCCACTCACGTGCACCCAGATGGCGGGGATCAGCACGATCGACCCTGGACCGAAGTCCCGGGCGGATGCCGCGTCCGCCCCGGTGTACCAAACGCCGCTGATGATCACGTTCTTGAGTTCGCTGCTGTGCGTGTGCAGAGGGTTGTCAGCTCCGGCCGGAACCTTGCGCATCTGCGTGTACTCCCCCGTCTTGGGGTCACCGGACAGCACCGCAATCTGCATGCCCTTCCTCTCGGGCAGCTCGGTCCACTTCAGATCCGTGAACGACACCATCAGCGGTGCCTTGCCGCCGTTCTTCGGCGCCCCCTTGTCGGCGAGGACCGGAGTCAAAAGACATACTCCAACCAGCATGACGAAAAATCCTTTCATCGCAGACCTCCGTTGAATGGAAAGGTTTCTTCTGCCCGTCTAACGCACAGCTTCAGCGGGGGCGCGAAGCGCCGTCCGCTGCAAGCCGTAGTTTGATGGCGCCACTCGATGCCAGCCATGGCCCCGGGGGAGCGCGTCACCCTGGGACAGGCTGTCCGGATCGAGCCGGAATCGTCACTTGGCTGGGGGGACTGCCGACGGGAGGGGCGTTCTGGAGTACATGCCCACCGGATGGCCGGCTGGATCGAGGACGAGGGCGATGGCGCCGGTGCCGTCCGGCAGGTTGAAGGGGAACCCGGGCACGACGGTTCCCCCCAGCTCCTTCGACTTCTTGCAGCTGGCCTGGATGTCAGTCACCTGAACATAGACCACTCCGTTGAACCCGCTGATCTTCCCTTCCGCAACTCGTAGCGTCCCGATCGCCGCGCCACGCGCGACAATCTCGACCGCCTGATCAGTTCCCTGCACCGGGGTGAATTTCCAATCGAAGAGCTTGCCGTAGAACTCCTTGGATTGCGGCAGATTGGACGTGGTGATGTCGAACCAGGCGATACGGCCGGATCCGACGTCCGCCGGGGGCGACTTGGGGGGAGCTGACTGGAGCTGTCCGGTCATGAGAGTTAGGGCTACGGTCATCGCCAGAATCGCATTTCGCATCGGTGTTCTCCTCATAGTCCATCTAGCGGAATGGAGCTAAGCTACGTGGCGATGTTGTTACGCGGACGCCACGTTGATTAATTGGCTGATAACTTCTGCTGACGTATGTTGTACTTAGACTTCTCAACTTTCAAGGACAAAATTGCGGCCGCGATCGCCACAGCCTGCCCCGGCATGTTTCTAGCCGGGGTCAGCTTGCACGTGTTTTGTGCCCCCCGTTTTTTGCGGGGAGCGACGGGTTAGTCCGCGTGCGCGTTTTTACGTTGTGCTTCCTTAAATGCTTTGGCAAAGATCTTCTTGAGAACCTCTGCATTCACATCGCTGAGCGATTTAATATACAGGCATCCTTTGCCGCATTTGTACTTCCCTAGTTTGGAAAGTTCATCTTCAACTTTATTCAGTCCACCCATTAAATAGATGCTGATGTTCTGTTTCCTCGGCGAGAAGCCGATAACTACCGTATCTCCTTCTCGTCCGCTCTCATAAACATAGTGAAATGTCCCAAAACCGATGATTGCGCTTCCCCACATGATGGGTTCACAATGCGAGACCTTCTGCATCATTTCGAGAATTACAAAGCAGTCGTCTCGCAATGGCTGGTCTTTGATTTTGTTCAAGAAAGCAGTCACAGTGCCCTTTGTCGGTTTGGTCTTGTTTTCTGCCATAGAAGTAATCCTTTCACACGGGCTAACGATGGAGTTGACCGGGCGTGGCGATTGGCAACCACCTCGAAGCCAGCGATCAAGTTAAAGAACGTGCTCCCCGCGCTCCGGTCCAACGACTTGTTAGGCGCGACCGCTCCAGCGTTTGTCCAATTCGAAAGACGGTGGTTTCACTTTTTCGCGGGCGCGGTTTCGATCAGGATCTGGCGAATCGCCACTTCGCGTGAGACTTTGCCGTCCAGGTAAGCCTGCCAGTGCGTCTCGAGCGGCTGCCTGAACCCGCTAAAGCCACGGGCATACATTTCGAGGATGACAGGATGATAGTTGCTTACGCCGCGTTCCGCGAGAGCGCGCCGAGTAAGCTCGCCCGATGTGTAAAACAGAATCGCGTGCCAGAGGTTGTATGGCGGTCTTACGCCCAGCTCTCTTGCAACCCGTGTAAGGTCGGCGCCAATAGCCCCGGCGGTGGGCTCCACGATGGCGTGTGACGGCTCGTGCATAAGCGCCTCGAGCGCCGCGAAACCCTGATTTCCCTGGTCCGTGGAAATGACCACGTGGGCAGACTCTCCCTCGCCGACCGTGTAAGCGCCAAATTCCCATCCGAAAGAAGTGACGTCGACGCGGATTTGCGCCGGGAACGGCATCCCATACACTCGTGCGTGAGCCTCGGCGAGCTCTTCGCCAGCCGACGCAAGCATCGGTTCGGCAACGGCGATCCAAAAACGATTCGCGCGGTCGTCCTCCTCCCACTGGAGGGATCGGTAGGGCGGCATCGCCATTCTAAGCGCTGCCGATGCCGCGTCGGGGATCGAATTCGGCAGGTCGGGCGTGCTCGTTTTCGAAAGCGTGGCATTCAGTCGCTTGAGCTCTTCGTCGACGATCGGATTTCGTTTTCCGAGGAACACTCGGTACATTTCGACGGCTTTATTCCAGTTCGCGAGGTCGTCGCCCGAGAGCGCCGCCGGGGGCTCCGCTTTGAATCGAGCTGCGTAAAGAAGTCGCTGATGGAGGTTGACCCACGGGTTGCTCTGCAGGAGGTAGCGACCGACTTTCGTGGCAGGCTGCGCACCGGCTGGCCCAATCGCGGGCCCCGACTGGGCATGGAGCGTTATGCTCGCAGCGACGGCAAACAGGGCGATAAAGTTGCCCGACCACTTGCTAACAGCTCTGACACATTCGTTTACGACAAAGACTAACCGACGATTGAAGATCATGACTCTCCTTTGAAGCTTTTCGTCAGACCTGTTCCGCATTGCACCTATCATCACAATGCGCCTAACGCCTAGCTTCACGTGCGGCGGCTTTCAACCATCGCGGCAGCAAGCGCAGCGAGCCGCCGTCAGGGGCAAGTGTTGTTAGGCCGTTTTGCGAAATTGAATCACGAGTTCGGGGCCGGCGCCGTATGCCTCGTTGCCGTATCCGCCCCACCGACCGACGATTTCGAACCCGTGATCCTTTATCAGGCTCTCAAACTCTTCAGGGAAGTAGCACCGCATTACCAGGTTGAAGACAACTTGCTCCACCAGATCGCCTCCACTACGAACACGATAGATCAACTCCGGGTATAGGATAAGATTCTCCCGGTCGACCTTCCCCTTCCGATGGTGACAAGTCACAACCTGTGTGCCCGTAGCGACTTCCCAGTCAAGGACCTCATCCGTCCTGGACCACGCCCGAACGAGAGTCTCTCGATCTCGGTACCGCGGATTGAACACGTTGAGAATGCACGTACCCCGTCGAGAAAGGTGTGCCCCTATGCAGCGAAACAGTCCTGCGACGTGGTCATCTGTCTCGAGGTTCTGCAGTACGCGATACGGAGCGATGATCAGGTCAAACGTCTTCCCCAAATCAAAATGGGTGATGTCCCCGTGATCCACCAAGACCTTACTTGGAGAGATGGCTGCCTCTCGAAGCTTTGCGCGACAAATCGACAACATCGCCTCGGAGAGTTCAATACCATGAATGAAGCGGCAGAAATCTGATAGGGGCAGCGTCACTCGGCCTGTGCCACACCCCAGCTCGAGAATGCGTGCGTTCTCGTTGGTGATGCACGAGGCATAGAAGGGAACATCCTTCAGCGGCTCCCGATCCAGATCGTAGAACCGTGCGACCTCCGCCCTAGGGTCTCCAGTCATATCATCTCGTCTGTTTAACGCCCAGCATCAGCGGCGCGAGGTACGAGCGTCCGCCTGAATGCGATTGTTAGCGTCACCCATTTTCCCTGTCTCTCTGATGGTTGAACAGTACGTTGTTACGTCTTCATCCGTATTAATAGGATACTCGTATCCAAGCTGCATCCCAACTTCTCTTGCGAGCTTTCTGAACAGATTAACCATTCGGAAGAACGCTTCCCAGTTCTCCTCGATCCCAGAACCCGCATATGTGGATTCGAGTTCTGACCACGTTTCTGCATCGAGATAGCGCTTAAACCACTTCCCGTAGAGACCCGTACTCACCTTCCAGTCCTGTCGTTGGCCGATGTACCATTCCACTACTCGCTGAAAGTAGGAATAACGTAGAACTGTCTCAAACATGTATTTTGCGAAAGGTAATTCGCCCCGCCAAAGATATTTAGGCACATAGGCTGCGTCCCACCAAAAGTCATGAACAAGCGTTTCATATTCCTGTCGGGAAGGTTTCCTGATGAGGTACTCCGAGAATGTCGGATCGTTGATATCCGCAGCCAGAGCATCCTTGTCAATGAGTACCTGGTAGCCATTGTCGTAGGCGCTTGGGTCGATCCGATTCTCGTCTGTGATTTGAAAATCGATTCTTACGCCATCTCTAAAAAGAATAAGTCGGGTCAGCCACTTGTCGTCAAATGTTGAACGCGATTGAAGCGGCCAACGCACCATGATGGAACCGAAGACGTTCAACCAAACATCATCCTCCTTAAAAGGACGGAGATCCGCCACATACAACGCAATATCATAGTCAGAGAGAAAGTCAGTTTTCGGCTTAGGATCAACTCGTGAGCCAGTCAAAATTGCAGCTCGAACCAAGTCGTTTCCTTGAGCCCAATGGGCGATCTGCGATAGAACTTCGCTCTCGGTTCGCATGGTCATTCCTTATGTGACGCTAAGCTCGTGTTGACCGGGCGCGGCGCGAGACACTACCAGAACCATCAGGAACTCGCTCGCCGCGATCCGGTCGAACACATTGTTAGGCCACGTCAATGCTTCACTTGATACCTAACGACCACACAGCCATTTTTGAAGCTCTTACATTCCAGAAGCTCCAAATCGACCTGGCGTCCCATGGGAAGAAAAAGCGGAATTCCCGAACCGAGCAACACCGGATGGATGTTCAGACTGATCTCGTCAATCAGGTCTGCCTCGAAAAGCGAATTCGCCAACTCCCCGCCCCCCATCACAAAGATCTCCTTGCCCTTCTCACTTTTCAACTTTCTGATGAACTCGGCTGCGTCTTCGGAAATAATCTGAATGTTTTTGTCAGGGCTTTCTCTTATCGTGCGCGAAAAGACATAGGTTTTCACGCCTGGATAGGAAGGCCAGGGCTTGCCGCTCTTGAGCACAGGCTCGTAAGTTTTGCGTCCCACCAAGACGGTCTCGATTTTCTTCCAGAATTCCGTCATGGCGGATGATGCCTCCTCACCTCCAAGGATCCAACCAATCCCATGGTCATTGCGAGCAATGTAGTTGTCGAGACTGTTGGCAACCCCGAACGTTACTTTTCGCAATCGTTACTCCTTCCCAATCCGAGATAAGATCATTGCTCCAGCGGCCTAACGCCTGGCGCGTCACCCGCCCGTTGCGCAATGCTCATGAAGTCGGCGCGAACAGTTGCATGTCGAAGAATGGATGCCCAACCGATCGCACCAAAGAAAGATGGTGCAATAACAACTGCAAACACAACGAGGTCTTCCCTTGGCAGAGACGCCCTGATCATCTCATAAATGCAGGTGGCCAGAAGGGCAACGGAGAATATCGCCTGAGCAGAGAGTGCATACTTTGCGAACTGGTGCCGAGACGATGACAGACTTCTATGTTGCAAACGTCGTACAAAAAAATAGAGGCTAAGCATGAACAAAAGAGCGGTCACAAACCAGAGGCCCCCAAGGGCATTGTTAAACACAAATTCGTACGGCCCTTCCTGTGGTGGAGGTTTGAAAGTCACGTCCGGTCGCCCCATTGGGTCTCTCCATTTCACGTAGGCTAACGAGTAGCGCGTCACCCGTCCGGGGCGCTTCTTCTCTTTGCGCCGGCCGGGTGCACGCGCGGGTTAGCCTGTGATACCGGGGCCAATCTCGCGTTGTTCCATTCCGCGCTTCAACATTTCGATGATTGTGTTAATGATCTGCCGGGTTACATCTGCCTTCAGCATTCCAACTTCACCAAGCATCAGGCCGGAGCTGGCGGTGAACAGTTTTCCGGGTCGAGCGAAACTCGTAATTCGTAGCGATCCGTGAGTGAAGGCCTCATCCGTGCTGCTGACCACGTGGGGATCCCCGTAAGGGTTGCTGGTCACTTGGCACAGAATCCAATCTCCGCGTTTGGCATCGGCTAAGACGACCGCCGGACGGAGTTTGGATTCTGATAAATCGGAGAAGGGGAAGGGAACGAGAATTACTTTGCCGACTGCAGGTGAGACCATGCCGCATCCTCCTCGGGGCGGCTCCAATCGGAAAGGGACGCCTCACTGAGTAGCCCCGTTTCGTTGTCGCCGACTCCCGGTTCGTCGAGAATCACGACAAGTGCCCGGCGGGTCGACCCGAGAGGTACCGGCTCGAGCAGCTTTACCTTTCCTTGATCATCCACCACAGCCTCAACAGTGCGAATCATGGTCATAAGCTCCTCCCAGCATTCTACAGCAATCCGGCCCAGCTTTCCATCAGCCTAACGACCAGCGCGTCACTCGACGGCGCGCTTCGGCATTTTGCGCCGGTCGGGTGCACGCGCGGGTTAGACGGCCATTTGACTTGTCACGATTTGGGTTGGATGTGGGCACGGAGCCAGGCTGAAAATTCAGTTCTCGCGGTCTCTCCTGCCGCCATATGGAGTATAAGCTGTTCCTGCTCATCCACTGCGGCGCGAATCTCGAACCCGTTGAGCAACAAAAAAACCTCCACCGCCGCATGACCCGTCCGTTTATTGCCATCCACAAAGGGATGATTCATTATCAAAGAATAGCCAAGGGCGGCCGCCTTCTCGCCCAAGGTCGGATAAAGATCCTGGCCACCAAACGTCATGTGGGGCTGTGCGAGGGCTGACTCCAACGCACCCATGTCGCGAATGCCGACTGCACCACCAGACCTCTCCATGATCTGGGAGTACAGGTTGAGCACCTCGCTGAGCGTCAGATAGCGCATTAGGCTAGCCGTCGATACAGTTCGGCATTCTTTTTGAGAACATAATCGAGGGCGAGGCGGAATTGCTCTTCCGGGCGAGCCAAAAGCTCTTCCACACTGACGCGCACCAGGTCTTCAGGAGTGATGTTGAAACGAGCCGCCAGCTCCTGCAGCTTGCGCATTCTGTCATCTGGAATGGGAATAGTAATGGTGGTCATGGGGATACCTCTCCCAGAGGTTACCATTGGATTAGAGCAAAAACCAGCGGCACTTCTTCCCGCGCTGCTTCTGGATTCAGGTCCGTCTAACGTGTTAGACCGCGCGGGACGGCAGCAAATGTCAAACGTTCCTGTAAGTTCAGCGCCTATGGCGCGGCCTTCTGCTTCGCCAACTCGGCCCGAAAAGACTGCTCCCTTTCGTCGACATATTGTTTATAGCCATTGGGATCGACAAAAGCGGTGGAAACGCCGTCCTTCAGTCGTGCGTATTTGGTTTCCATGTCGAAGTAGCTGCCGTGCGCGCCCAGAAAGTAGTCACACGGTAATGATTTCAGAACTCGGAATGTGCGCTCATAGTCCTGAACAATGCCGGGATACAGCGCATTGCCAACGAGCCTGTAACCATTACTTACATTCGGGCTGCCAACAATCACAACGTTGTAAGCCTTTCCATTCTCGTTCACCTTCATTGTCCAGGTCGTGCATCCCTTTGTATGACCCGGCGTCAAATGAGCGACAAGTACTGCGTCTCCCAGCTTGACCTGATCACCGTTATGTAGGATTCGGTCGACCTTTGTGGGCGGATAAAGAGAGTTGGGTGTGTTGCCATACTGAAAATCAGTCTTGCCTCCTGATTCAACAACCGAAACATCGGCATCCATCACCATATACTTGGCCCCGGTAATCTTTTTGATCATCGCGCTGCCTGCATCGTGATCCCAGTGCGCGTGACTGATTAAAAGAATCTTGATATCGCTGAACTTAAAACCGAGTTTCTCTACGCTTGCCTTGATGAGCGGAACATTCGCTTCAAGGTCGCTGTTTATGAGAATGTGCCCTTGCGGTGTCGTGATCAAATAGTTCGCGAGACCCGTACTTCCGACATAATACAAATTCCCCGCTATGTGGAATGGGGGAAAGGCCTCAGTCCAACTCGGGTCGTTTTGAGCGACCAGATTGCCGGTCAATGCAATCGTAAGAACCAGAGCGCCCAACAAGAGCTGTATATGGTTGCGGTAGTGCATCAATGTTTTCGTCTCCATCATACCGACACTCTCCCCCTGATACGTCCGGTAACACGTCGGATTGCGCGGTCTAACGAGCAGCGCGGCACCCGCCCGGCGCGCTCTTGCTTTTCGCGACGGTCGGGTGCACGAGCAGGTTAGACCGCCAGTGGGTCTCAGCCTGGAACCAACACGTCACCTTGGCGCAAAGGGTTTGAGTTCCTTCGGCAGTAGCTCCTTTGCCGTTTTGTTCCGGTCTCGCTGAAACCGAAACACATTCAGCTCAGATTTTCTCAAAACGCGCGGCGATTTGAGCCCACGACTGAGCGTGCTGTAAACCTCGATTCCCGAACGAATTCTCGACTCTAGCAGTTCCTGAAGCTCACCTATGCCGACGAAGTTCCATGATACCTTTTCGCCGTGCGAATTCAGATAGCTATGAGCCTCGCCTTTCCCAAGCTTCTGCGCCCGTGCGAAAGCGTCTTCCGCGCCCGAGGCACGCAGAAGATGCACTTGCTCGTCCCACAGTTCGCGAGGGTCACTTCCGACCTGACATTTCATCACAAGCACGGTCACGAACCACTTCATTGGGCGTCTCTGGCGGTCTAACGTCTGGCGCGTCACCCGCCCGGCGCGCTTGTGCATTATGCGCCGGTCGGGTGCACGCGGGTTAGAAGCCGGATGAGCGTAGCACGATTATTTATTGCCAGTTAATTTGAATTCACAGTCCTGCTGTTAGTTTTCCCACCGTGTCAGTCATCTCTTCTAGCATCGCTTTATTCTTGTCGTACTCTTGTCCCAAACTACCAAGGAATGCCCTTCTTTCAGATATTGCTTGAGTTAGATCATTGTTATCTACCAGGGAGTTGATTCTGTTCATTGTCTGATCAAACCAAGCCATAAACGGCTTGAACTGGTAATCAATAATGTCTAGATCAGCATTGCTGAGAGCCTTTAAACTTGCATACAAATCTGTCCACTGTTGGTTTGATCCAAATAGCGGTTTACGCTTTAGCATTCGATTCTCTATCTGGATGATCTTATGGCAATGTGTCCTCTCGTCCCCGAAATCGTGGGCATCGTAGAAATCACGAAAATCGTTGTAAACGTTCTTAAAGTCATTGACGAAAGTTGAAGGGGAATCAGGAATGCGACGTAGAGGGCTGACCAGTTTAACGATGGTCGAATGGGTTTTACGCAGTTCTTCCATCAGGTCGGTAAGGTCAGCAAGCATACTTGCAGTTTCGCGATCTTTTCGATCCCTGATCGTGCTCCACACATCGACAAGCGACTTGGCGGCGGTCGCAGCAACATTCAAAGAATTTAGGAAGTCAAGTTTCATAGGTATTTCACCTCCTGGAACATTGATATGGGCAGTCTAACGAGTAGCGCGTCACCTGCCCGGCGCGCTTTGGCTTCCTGCGCCGGTCGGGTGCACGCGCGGGTTGGCTGTCCCTCGATGAATGAGAACGCTACAATAAGGCTCAAATGTAATTACCTTTGTGGACCTGTGTTTTTGTCCCTCGTTTGAGTAGAGGCCTGAATAAACCGGTGCAGTATAAGCTGATACTTATAAGCACCCAAATGACCATACGCACCCCGACTGGATTGACACTCACCGTCAACCACCACGCGCGCCCACACCATACGAGGCCCTAGGATCTGTTTCCTCAGCGCAACTTGAGATTCGGTTTCAGGCAGCGGATCTCTCCAGTGCTGCTTCTGATTTAAAATCATTTCGTGGCCGAGGATTTCCTGTAGCGAGGGCTCCTTTAACATCCTTTCGTCGTTTAGGATTTGATCTATCGTGGTCAGCCAAATTACTTCTCCGTAATTGGCCCGAGGGCGTTCACAGTCCACCAGTGATGATATCTCGAACCCCATGAATACACACCCACGCAAACGCACGAGTCTCTTGTCGTATCGGGCTGGTGTTCTAACGATTTCTGGGACCGTCAGGTTCGGCAATGAGCCTGTGGCGGCCAACTTCCCATCCTCGTCTGCCTCTCGCCTCAAATGTGCTTCTTCCGTTTCTTTGATCTGAAGGGCGACCCGTTCTGGAGTGGGCACTCGTTCAAAGATGGGCCAAAACATGAAAAGGCCACTGCCCGTGAAAACGAGGGTCACAAAAACTAAAAGGACTAATTTCTTTCTCATTGCCGGACAAGCTCAATCGGCCTAACGGTCGCGGCTCACCTGCGCCGCAAACGACTGCTGAGCTGGATATCTCCAGCCAAAACCTATAAATGACTAAGGCGGCGACCCCGGTGCCCGTGGCGCGGCGTCAGGTGCAGCCGCTGGTTAGGTTGCCGCCTTTGCTCCCTCCTTCGGAAATCCCTTAAACCTCCCAATGATGACGATATTGGCATACATGGAAAATGCAATTGATACTGCCAGGAAGGTCCACGTAGCAAAGCCACCTACAGTGAGCGCAATGTGAAATAGATCACCTCTGAAGCCTGTAGCAAATCCAACGGTTTCACATACAAAGTCGAAAGCAGGTCGCAAGCACAGGAACATGAAGAGAAATCCAACGAGAAAAGCGTTACGAGAGAGCTTCCGTTGAAGTATGCCAACGCCGATGGCAATGCTCACCAGATTGAGAACGTAAGGCGAGATAGTCGCAATCAACTGACTCCATTCGCTGGTGAAACCCTCTGCTTTGATCCACGCCACAGCAGTCTCTCCAACCCAAAACCTAGGAATGAGCTTGACTTCGACAATCTGAGCACCAACAAGGTATGCGCCAAGCAGATGGCTCAATTCATGCATAGGCGCGTAGACGAAATACCACAGTATCGGAATGATAGACACGCACGCCATCATCGTTTGTTGTTTCCACGTTCCCCTCAAGTAGAGTACAAGTAGGGGAACAACGACGGTGAAGAGTATTTCGACAATAGTCAGGAGATGGTTCATGACGTTTTGTGGACTCCCTTGAGCTTATGTCGTCGATTGGGCAAGAGCTGTAGCACTGAGCAGGAATACACATCTCATGAATGGGGCTCTCCCTTTTGTCGCGGCAACCTAACGACCAGCGCGTCACCCGTCCGGCGCGCTTTGGCTCTTTGCGCCGGCCGGGTGCACGCGCGGGTTAGGTTGCCGCCGTTAACACTTGCCACTTGACAATATGTCAGTTATGACATAATCTCATTCTTGCATGGAACAGCCGCCTAAGCCGCTGGTGTGGTTGCAAGGAGAGATCAAAACACCACCCTTTTCCAGACGAGCACGACTGGAGGCGGGATTCTTGCTGAGACAGCTCCAAAATGGCGAGCGCCTCGCCATGCCCGCGTCCCGGCCCTTGGCTTCGATTGGACCCCGTTGCCATGAACTGCGAATCAACGATGAAAACATGACTTGGCGGATCCTCTACAGAATTGATGACGATGCGATCCTCATTCTGGATGTCTTTCAAAAGAAAACTCACTCGACGCCTCGTTCGGTGATCGATGCCTGCAAGCGCAGGGTCCGCCAGTATGAGGAATGACGGAGAATAACACCCATGGAGATAACAAAAAGAAAGCGTCTCGAAAGTAAGGGCTGGAAAGTCGGCACGGTCCAAGAATTTCTGGATCTTTCCACTGAGGAAGCCGCCTACATCGAAATGAAGGTTGCTCTGAGTAAGACGTTTCAGCGGCGCCGACGTGAGAAGAGACTCACCCAACAACAAGCCGCAAGGCTTCTCAAGTCCAGCCAGTCCCGAGTCGCGAAGATGGAGGCTGGTGACCCGTCCGTTTCTCTCGACCTCCTTGTCCGCTCATTACTCGCCTTGGGAACTCCGAAACGAGCGCTCGGTCGAATCCTTTCCTCCTCCTAATTCTTCGGCCAACCTAACGAGACGGCGCGTTACCCGCCCGGCGCGCTTGTGCTCTTTGCGCCGGCCGGGTGCACGCGCGGGTTAGGCAGCATGTCGCGCGGGCGTAGCCTCGCGTGAAGTTCAACGATCTTTGCAGATCCGCCTGAGTCCCACCTGCTCGACGAGTCGACCATTGTACACAGCGGCGTATCGTTCGACGAGGGCGTTCAGCCTAACCTCGGTCGGCGTCGGATTCTCGAGATTCGTGTGATCAAACGTCCGGAAGCCGCATCGACCGGCAAAGAACGCTTGTGCCAGCGCCACAGGCCCAGGCGCTCGCGCCTTCTTTCCACCGAAAACAACTATTCGGTAGTCGCGCTCGGCTATGGCGACGTCGGTGTCGCGTGTGGGGTTCGCGCTTTCAATCTCCGCGATGACGGCGCTCGTGGCATTCTCCGCTGCAACGCCGGGCTCGGACGGACACACAGTCTCCACACCCATCCGTTCGAGGAGGCGCTCGTTGTACCTCCGCGCGTACTCCTCCGCATATGCATTTAGCCGCCAGACCGCCTCGCCGCCGGAGTCGGAGGTGAACGGAATGGCGCGGTAAGAGCAAAGACCTTTCATGTACCGTTCAGGTACGGGTTCGCCGGCGGGAATGACCGGGACAAACAAGGCCACCGCTACCAGACGGTAGTCCCGTCGGGCGACCGCTGCGTCTGCGTCCTGGGCGGCATCAGCCGACTGAAGCCGTTGCAGCCCTCTGACCGCCAGTTCTTCCTCAGTCGCTGCCGGCGGAAAAGAGATCTCAGAGCGCCTACACGCAGCGCCCCCGATGACCATTCCTACGACCGCCACAATTATCTTCAGTCTGTTCATGTTGTCTGCCTAACGTTGCGGTTCAGCGGCGGCGCGCAGCGCCGTCCGCTGCAACCGGTTGTTAGGCAGGGGCGGCTGCGACCGTTGTGCAATGGGCCTTCCTGCTCCTGACGCCAGCCACGGCGATGACGCGCCGACCCGGGCACGGCAAAGGGAAGTAGCTCACGCCGCCAAGCCGCTTCTTCACGAAGCGATCCGCCGAGCGAGCAACGCCCGGATCGCGAGGATAGCCGAGAATGCACCGGTCACTCCGAGGACATAGAGAGTCCAGATGAATAGTAGGGCGCCGCTCTTCGCGAGAAACTCCGGGCGCAATCCATTCCGCATGTGCAGAGGCAGCATCCCGGCGGCCATCACGCCGCCAAGTAGCATGATTACCTTGCCCGATGGCCGTTCTCGCAGCAGCACGGCGCCGCAGACAACGACGAGCAGGATCGCGACGCCGACAAGATGATTGAGCCCCGCGCGGTCGAACCCGAAGACGATGTCCTGCGAGATATGCAGTGCAAGCAGAAGCACGGAGAGTATCGAGGTCACACTCAAGAGATCGTTCTGCTTCATGGGGGGCGCTCCTTGGGAGTCATATGGTATACCGATACACGACCTATGTGGCCCGGCGTCAGCGGTTTATGCGTGCGCTGACTGCGCCTAACGCCAGTGTTAAGCCGGTGCGCGTGGAGTGGTAGTGATATCTGTAAAGCCGGCTCGCGCACTCGGCTGCAACACATTGTTGGGCGGCGGCAAGGCCTGATGAGCGGCCTGCTTTAACCGCACATTCAACTCACAATGCGTGATAGTCTCGTATAAAGTTCCCATCAAAGAAATATATACCCACTGTCAATAATAAGACGACTGCAATACCAGCGATGCCTGCGACAAATCCAAACAGCGGGTTTGCAGCTACTACAAACAGCGCCGTCAGCACCCCGAGCGGATTGAACATTCCATGAAGTGCACTTGGCCCCAGAATACTCCTTGATTTAAATCGGCAATATGCCATCGGGAAAGATAGAGTCGTTGTAAATAACGTCATCATAAATATTCCCGCTACAGGATGGCCCGGATAGTTGTGCCCTTGCGCAATGATCGGTGCGTGCCATAATCCCCACACCACGCCAATAAATAAGTTGCTTCTCAGAAATCCTGACTGTTGTGTCTCTCTCAACAACAATCCGCGCCAGCCCAACTCTTCTCCAAAAGTGAATGGAAGATTGACGGTAAATCCGGCGACAACACCTTGCACCAGGCTTAGCAAGAAGATGGCAACAGGCGGAATCGGAAGATGTTGAGGCACGTTACCAAAAAACCCGCGCGCAAAGATTGTGAGCTGATGTAAAAACGCAGCTTCGCTGAAATCAATCCTGCCAAAGGGAGCTACTCCGAATACGTTTCCCAATATGCCAATGACCACAAATGTCCCCAGGACGATGAACCATACAAAGCCGACGGTAGTTATCAAGAGCCAGCGCAGTGATAGGTTCTTGAGCGTGAACCCGTATGGCGTCAACGTACCGCGATAGACCAGCTTCTGTAAGATCAAAGTGGCATAAGCGGGTGCGGGCATATAACAAACTGCGATAATGACGTAGCTCAGGATTGAGCCGTATGTTATGTGGAGCAGGTATGCGGCCAAAGCCGCTGACCAACTAATTAGGAATGTTAAGAGAATAAATTGTAGGACTTTTTTGCTCAGCATGTTCTTGCAAAGTGGGCCCAACAGGAAGCCGCCCAACGACCAGATTCACCGGCACCGCGCGACGGTGTTCTAAGGAACGGAACAGAGTGGATGAGCGGCGTCCGGTGCAACCTCTAGTTGGGCGGAGCCCCATCGCGCCTGCGGTTATGCCCCGTCCGACGCTGCCGTGGGCGGCCACGCGCCCATCCGCTGCCGCAACGCAACGATCTTGCCAAGGTGATATGCGTTATGCACTGCCACACTGTTCAACTCGTCGGCCATTGTCACGCCCGGCTGTACCTCGAGCGCCAACCGCTCAGGCGCCTGCCCCATCGCTGCCGCAGCGCGAGCGCCGTCCAGGAACACTCGCACCAAGTCGTGCCATTGGTGCTCGTGCTCCGGCGCCGCGCTGGGATACACGTCGCGGGCCGGGTCGCCTGGCTCGACGACACTCTGCTGGTACGACACAACGTGCCACAGCTCCTCGTAGATCGAGTGCGATGCGCCGTCCGGGCATAGCGTGACTTGCTCGAGCGTCAGCCCGGACAGCAGGTGGGCTCGCGCGGGGAACTCCCCGACCAGAAACAGATGTTCCAGGATATGCATCGCATCGCTCCTTTTCTCCCTATGTTCGTCCCTGCAACACGGTAGCCGCCTAACGTCGTGGCTCACCTGCGGTGGCCGCCGTCAGGTGCAGCCACTAGTTAGCTGGCATGTTCATCGGGCGATTGCATCGTGCTCGTGTGGGATCGGCCCACCCAAGCCGCAGAAATACTCGTAAATCGCGTTCGCCTTTCGTCCCACGGGTGTCGCCCTCAAGTTGGGTGCATTGCAACTGTAGGAACTGAACTCTGTCCCGACCAGGCGTTGAATGTACAGATTTCCGGCGTCGCCAATCGTCGTCATGCCGCCGCTTCCGTCGGCGTTCCGAGTGATTTCACACGACTCGGCAATCGACCACGCGCCAAGTTCCTCTAGGGTCCTGGCCACAGTCGCCCAGTCACCTGATCTCAACGTCCATGGCCGGACACAGACATGCTGCTCACGCAGCGGCACACAACGTTCATCGGCACGAGGGGCGGGATTCCCGGATCTGAGGAGAAGCCTTCGAAACAGAAGAAGCTCCCCTCGGATGTCGCTAGGGCCCTCGACTAGCCGGAGCATGGGAGTGGGCCAGCAACAGACGTTTGAAAGATGTCCGCGAATCCAAATCTCTCGATACCCGGGCGGTAGCGACACGCTGCCCAGATCTAGCAATTCATGAGCGCGGGCAATCGCTGCGAAGAGTTCGTCTTCGTAACCCCGCTGGGGTAGGCTCTGGCATACAGAGTCCGACGCCATGCTGAGTGGTGCGTATCCGCTCAGCACTACCGACATGGCAATGATCTTCCAGATCCTATGCATGTTTGTTGACCAGCTAACGACCAGCGCGTCACCCGTCCGGCGCGCTCTGGCTCTTTGCGCCGGCCGGGTGCACGCGCGGGTTAGGCATTCGATGAAAAATCCGGAATCGCCACTTCCTCTCAATTAGCCCTCGACGTTCACGCATCGATGATCAGCTGACCAGTGAAGAACAGTGAGATTTGCTGCAAACCGAGCGTGGTTAAACCGTCATTGTGATTGTCCTTTACCAGATCGCCAATTTCGAAAGGCGAAATACCAGCACACAAAATTAATTGGAATTGAGAGAGCCATGCCGATTTTGAGCGAGAGCTCGGGAAAAAGGAATAGCACAAGAATTCCAGGTGCCAAGAACACTATCCCAAAAGCCGGCAGTATGTTCGAGTGGATATTCGTGAAAAGTGGAATTGTGGTACCCAGTACTTGACATAGGACAAACGCAATCCAAACCTTCTTTTTCATATAATTTCCCCTGAGGGATTGGCACTCAGCCTAAGCTAGTGGGAACGCGTTTAAGGAATCGATAATCATAAATTACTAGCCGAGAGTTTAAGAACCCGCTTCCAGCAAAACCATGGCAGCAGGACCACAAATCTGCTCCCCTGCTAACCACTTTCCACGAGATGCCTAACGACCAGCGCGTCACCCGCCCGGCGCGCTCTTGTTCTTCGCGCCGGTCGGGTGCACGCGCGGGTTAGGCGGACGGTCATTCATGATAGTACTTCCATTCCCCAATGGGTTCCCAGTATTTGCCGTACTCGGGATACT
>JBGQBO010000002.1:0-221688 GCA_041494885.1 Terriglobia bacterium | reverse complement strand
TTCCCTGCCCGTCGCAAAAGCCCGTGATCCGCGGAAAGGCAAGCGGATCACGGCTACCAAAGCGTTCCAATTCGAGAGAGGGTGTCATCCGTCGCTATTTTCTATCATCCTCCGTCGATGCTTTAAAGGGCAGTTTCTGCGAGCCGTCCGCCACGGCGGAGGATCGCGGGGTTCTCCCTGCCCGTCGCAAAAGCCCGTGATCCGAGGAAAAGCAAGCGGATCACAGCTACCAAAGCGTTCCAATTCGAGAGATGCTGTCATCAGTCACCATATTCTCTCATCCTCAGTAGATGCTTTAAAGGGCAGTTTCTGCGAGCTGCCGTTGGTCTCCTTGATGATCACAGACCTTTAAGATCCGCGATTCTCTTCAGCACGGCCTGCGTGTAAACCGTGATTTCATCGGGCGAATAGCCCCCGGCCTGGAAGCAGTCGCGGACCTGTTCCTCGGAAAGCATCGCCAGCCTCTCCCCCAGCCATTTCGCGTCTGCGCGGGGGATATGTTGGGTGACCTTTTCCATATCGGATTTGGCGTGCAGCACAAAATCAACGAAGTCGGGCTCGGCTTTCCCGATAAATTTCGAGTTTGCATAGTCTTTGGGCTCGCTCTTGGATCTCCTGATCCGATTGCCCGTATTTCCCAAAGTGGCCCCCACGTCGCTCACCAGGTACCTGCGTTCCCCGTCTACTTCATAGATCGAGTTGTTGACTTTCTTTAAGTCCCAGTTGTTCAACAAGGACATCATGATTCGCAAGCCGTTCAATTCCTGCTTGTTGAGGAAAGGATTGTCGAACCAGCCCCAATTGCCGAGATTCTTCACCCCTTTCGGCTTGCGTTCCAGGCGCGCATTGTGGACCATGCCGTCGGCAGAAACAAAACTACTGCCACGGCGCAACTTCGGCATCCCCGCCACTTTGAACTCCGCCAGGTAATAGTCTTCATCCACAAAATAGCCGGCGGCCCACAACAAGCGTGTGGCCGCGGTTTCCGACTGGGGTTCCTGGCCCAGCTTCACCCTCCACTGGACCCCCTGTTCGTCTTTGATATCGAACTTCGGACTGGTTCCCTGCTTGTCTTCCTTGACGAAGGTGAATTTGCCGTTCGGGTCCGGCGCGTGCTCTTTCCCGCCGGCACCGTAAAGTAGATTCAAGGAAGGGACGTCGCCCGGATCACGCCAGATCACCTCCGGTAGGTTGGCGGGATTCCCCTTGTCTTTGTCTTTACTTTTCTTCTGCGCAGCGAATGATGCCGAAAGCACCAACAACAACATCATCATTATTACTGTGAAGTACAGCCTGGCTTTCGTGGGTCGCATGGTTTGTGCCTCTTCCCTATTGATAACAACGGTTAACTGGCTACCCGTTCATCTGTGGTTTGCTGAGCGCCTCAGGGGTCTGGATTTTGTATAATTCTGCATACACTCCGTTTTTCGCCAAAAGGGCCTCGTGAGTGCCTTGTTCCGCCAATTCGCAATCTTTGATCACAAAGATAATGTCCGCATGGCGGATGGTGTCGAGATGATGTGCGATGACGACGGAAGTTCTACCTTTCATCAGTTTGTCGAGGGCTTCGATGACGGATTGTTCAGAAGCGGCATCCAGGCCCACGGTCGGCTCGTCAAGAATCAGGATGGGAGTATTGCGAATGACTGCCCGGGCAATGGCAATTCGCTGGCGTTGACCGCCCGAGAGCGTGATGCCGCGCTCGCCGACCATGGTGTCGTAGCCGTCGGGCATTTCCTCGATGAATTCCTGCGCATTGGCCAGTTCGGCGGCACGCTTGATTTCTTTGGGCGAGGCGCCGGGTTTGCCATAGGCAATGTTTTCCCAAATCGTGGCGCGGAAGAGGAGGGTGTCCTGAAGGACGAAACTGATCTGATCGCGCAGCGATTTCAGCCGATAGCGGCGAATGTCGGTGCCATCGATTCCGACATGTCCGGAGACGGGATCGTAGAAACGCGGAATCAAGCTCACAAGTGTGGTCTTCCCCGTACCCGAAGGGCCCACTAGCGCCGCAACCTGTCCGGCTTCGATCTTGAAGCTGATGTCTCGGAGGACCTGCTTCTCCTTGTCGCCTCCATAGTTGAAGCTGACCTGGGCGAATTCGATTTGACCTATGAACTTGGGGGCCTGGCGTGCGCCCGGCTCGTCCTTCACGCGGCTTTCAATCTCCAGGACTTCCTGGATGCGCTCGTAACCGACCATCGACTTGGACACGGTATCGGTCATTTTCGAGAGATCACGCATCGGCTTGTACATCTTCCCCAGATACAACAGGAACACGATCAGCGTCCCCGTGGTAAGCCGGTCGGCCAGGGCAAGCCGCGCCCCGTACCACAACACCAGACACGTCCCGATGGCCACGATGACCTCCACCACCGGTGCAAGCTTGGCTTTGATACTTCGAGCCTGGAGCCCCGCCTCCACGTTTTCCAGACTTTCAGACTCGAACCGCTTCTGTTCGTAGTCTTCCCGGGCAAATGCCTTGACCACACGGATGGAGGTCAGCACTTCCTCCACCAGGGAGAGCAGTTCACTTTCTTTTTTTCGAACCGCACGCGAAGCCTTCTTGATGCGCCGCGTGAAGGAATAGACCACCAGGAAGAGCACCGGCGAGACAGAGAGGGCAATGAGGGTAAAGCGCCAATCGAGATAAAACATGACCCCGATCATGCCGGCCAACGTCATGACGTTGACCAGAATGCCGAGGAGGGCTGAGTTGATGAAGTCCTGGACGGCTTCGATGTCACTGGTGACGCGGGTGATCAGGTCTCCGGTCCGCGTTTCATCGTGTTCGGCCAGCGACAGCCGCTGAATGTGGTGATACAGGGTCCGGCGCAGGTCGTGCCCCACCCATTGACTGACGCTTGTGGTCAGGTATTTTTCGAAGTAGGAGCTGACGGCGCCCGCGATCGCAATGAGAGCAACCGCAGCGACGGCGAAGTTCAGAACCGCATAGTGGTCCTGCCCGAACAGCCCGGTAATAATTCCAGCCAGCCGACCGGGAAGCTTGCCCGAGCGCTGAATGTTATCGACGACAATTTTGATGGGCCACGGCTCGAGAATATCCGTGAGCGCTTCGCCCAGCACGGCCACCAGCGCGATGGTCAGCGCCTTCCAGTGAGGACGAACCACGTCGATGATCCTCAGTTTTCGCGAGGACTGGGTCGCCGGAGGTTTGTCAGTTTTATCGGTCATACCATCTTATGTTATGGGGCCGGGCATGCCGGACGCTGCGGTTCTGATCGATTGGCTTGGTTTCACGAGGCGGCGGTCCGTTCGAGCGCTAGAGTCCGGTTTCCAGAACACTAGCTCTACCTTGCCATGTTACTCAGGGGTAACTCGGGCGTCTGTGCAAAAAGGCACACCCCCCAATGGTTCTGTCTTGCCTCAGCTGAAAATGGTCAACGGGTTTCGAACATAGTTCATAATCTCACTGGAGGAGATGCTATGTCACTGGTGAAGAGGATGCGCGTGGCTCGCCCTCGTTTCGCAGCGAAGTTCTCGGTGTAAATCAACAGCCCATTCCGAATGTGGTTGTGCTTCGCCAGGGTACCGGATTTTTGTTCAATGTGAATCACTGAAAGGTGCACAAACCGTCATGCCGTCGGGTCGTCCCCTACGAAGGTGATTGCTCGAGGTCATTATAAGCATGGGCACTTATGCGTGAACGCCGGCCAGAGGGTGAATTCGCCGTACCCGAATTCGCTTCTCACGTTTGCGGGTTTGGGCAATGTCGTAGGAGGCTTGCATCCGCATCAGCGTGTCCATCTTCACTCCAAACGCTTTCTCAATGCGGAGCGCCATGTCACCCGAAAGATCAGCCCTACCGTTAAGCAGGCTGGATAGCGCTGGCCGGGAGACCTGAAGCGCGGCGGCCGCGGCCGTTACCGATAGGCCTGCGGGCTCGATAATCTCAGTCCGAATAAAGTCTCCGGGATGAGGCGGATTCTTCATAGGCATGACGTTTACTCCTTTCATCCTAGTGGTAGTCCTCCAAGTTAAGATCGCAGATTTCGCCCTCTGCGATGTCGATACGGAACGTCAAGCGGCGGTTACGGGTGACGGTGAGGCTCCCTGTGTCCCTGCGGTCGCCGATCAGTATGTGTACTTTCCACACCGGGAGCGACCGCAATTCCTCGGGGTCTTGCATATCGTCGAGAAATGCCAGCATTTTGCGGAGCTTGTCCACCGTATCTTAGAAGCAAATTCCAAATTCCGAAAGCCAAAATCCAAAGAAAAACCAAATTCCAGATCTTTGGTGACGCCTTTGGAGTGCGCAAGCTTGCTTGCGCTTTGATTCGGCGCTGCCTGCTGCGCCGAGGGAATGCGCACGAAGCTGGCTCACCCGGTGAAAGCGGGAGCAAGCTCCCGCACTCCAAAAGGAGGGAGGAGCGGCGGCATGAGCCGCTCTTCGCAGACATGTCAGTGGCACCCGCTATTTTCCTGGATTGAAAATTGGAAAGGTCTGACGCGAAAATTCCTGGCCCGGGGTGCCGCAGGTCCGCCGCGGCGGACATGCCTGCGCCTGCTAGAGTCCTGAAGACCGTCAGTGGGTGTGGGCCCATGAGGAATCTGCGGATTGCTGCTTCACCGAGGAGAGTAGCGGCGGCATGAGCTGCTCTTCGCAGACATGCAAAGAACGCATGTCTGCGGCACCCGCACTGAGGGAATGCGCACGAAGCAAGCTGCGTCCGGTGAAAGCGGGAGCAAGCTCCCGCACTCCAAAAGGCGGCCAGTGCACTGGTTCGAGGCCGGTGAGAAAGCCCTTTTGCCTTGACGGGGTTGGGAGCGAATCTTAGAATGAAGAATTGTAACTCGCCACAGAAAGCGACTGAATGCTCCTCGACACGATTCTCAAGAAGATCTTTGGCAGCCACAACGACCGTGAATTGAAGCGCATACGCCCCATGATGGTGGCCGTCAACGACTTCGAACCCCGGATTCAGAAGCTTACCGACGATCAACTGCGGGGTAAAACCGCTGAATTTAAGGAAAAACTGAGCCAGGGCGCCGCCCTTGACGATCTCCTCCCCGAGGCGTTCGCCGTGGTCCGCGAGGTGGGATGGCGCCAGCTCCAGATGCGCCATTTCGACGTCCAGCTCATCGGCGGCATCGCGCTCCACGAGGGCAAGATCGCAGAGATGAAGACGGGTGAAGGCAAGACCCTGGTCGCCACCCTGCCGGTCTACTTGAACGCGCTCACCGGCCGCGGCGTCCACGTCGTCACCGTAAACGATTACCTCGCCAAGCGCGACAGCGAGTGGATGGGCAAGATCTATCATTTTCTCGGACTCTCGGTGGGCGTGATCCAGCACGATCTCAGCGATGGGGAGCGGCAGGTCGCCTACTTCAGCGACGTCACCTACGGGACGAACAACGAGTTCGGGTTCGATTATCTTCGCGACAACATGAAGTTTGATATTCACGACTGCGTGCACCGCATGCTGCCGACCGAAGAGCAGCCCATCCACAAGAAATCCGGCAACCGCATCTTGTACAGCTTCGGGATCGTGGACGAGGTGGACTCAATCCTGATCGATGAAGCGCGCACGCCGCTCATCATCAGCGGGGCCTCCGATGAATCGACCGACAAGTATTACAAGATCAACGGGATCATTCCCAAGCTGGTTGCGGAAAAGCATTACCAGATCGACGAGAAGCTGAAGACGGCCACCTTGAACGAGGAAGGGGTGACGGAGTGCGAACGCCTTCTGGGCGTCGAGAACATGTACGACCCCACGCACATGGACCTGATTCATCACGTCTACCAGGCCCTGAAAGCCCACACGCTGTTTAAGAAGGACGTCGATTACGTGGTGAAGGACGGCGAGAAAGGGCCCGAAGTGCTCATCGTGGACGAGTTCACGGGGCGCCTCATGCCGGGCCGGCGCTGGAGCGACGGGCTGCACCAGGCCGTGGAAGCCAAGGAGGGCGTCAAGGTGGAACGCGAAAACCAGACGCTCGCCACCATCACGTTTCAGAATTACTTCCGCATGTACAAGAAGCTGGCCGGGATGACCGGCACGGCCGAAACAGAAGCCGCCGAGTTTCTGAACATCTACAATCTCGAGGTCCTCACCATCCCCACCAACCAACTGCTCCTGCGTCATGAGTATCCGGACGTGGTTTACCGGACCGAGCGCGAGAAGTTTAACGCCGTGGTGGACGAGATTGCGGAGTTGAATACCCGGGGACAACCCGTTCTGGTGGGAACCATTTCGGTGGAAAAATCGGAGCGCCTTTCGTCGATGCTGAAGAAGCGCGGCGTCAAACACGTGGTGCTGAATGCCAAGTACCACGAAAAGGAAGCCGAGATCGTGGCTCAGGCCGGGCGGAAGGGGTCGGTGACCGTGGCGACCAATATGGCCGGCCGCGGGACCGACATCCTGCTGGGTGGAAATCCGGAATTCATGACACGCGCGGAACTGCGCCGCATGAACGTCGATCCGGGTACGGCAGAGAAAGAGCAGTGGGACCTCGTTTATTCCCGCACGAAGGAGGCCACCGACCGCGAGCACGACGACGTGGTCAGCGTCGGAGGATTGCACATCCTGGGCACGGAACGGCATGAAGCCCGCCGCATCGACAACCAGCTGCGCGGCCGCGCCGGACGCCAGGGCGATCCGGGCTCCTCGCGGTTCTACCTGTCGCTGGAAGACGATCTGCTCCGCATTTTTGGCGGGGAACGCATCAAGGGCATTATGGGCAGATTGGGGATGGAGGAAGGCGTTCCTATTGAATCCCGCATGATCTCCAAACGGATCGAAGCCGCACAGAAGACCGTGGAAGCCCATAACTTCGATGCGCGCAAACATCTGCTCGAGTACGACGACGTGATGAACAAGCAGCGCGAGGCCATCTATGGCATGCGCCGTCAACTGCTCGAGGGCAGCGACCAGAAAGAACATGTTCTCTCACTAATGGACGAGCTCGTTCAATCGTTCGTCGACACCAACTGCCCCAAGGATGACCACCCCGACACCTGGAACGTGAAAGGCCTGCGGATCGAGATCCAGCGCCAGTTTGGGGCCGATCTCAATGCCATCGGGATTGAGGTCGACAAATTAAACCACGATGAGCTCATCGATGAACTTATCAAAAAACTCGAGGATAAATACGTCGACAAGGAAAAGCAGATCGGCGAGCAGGCGATGCGGTTTCACGAGCGCGTCATCATGCTCAACGTCGTGGACCAGCAGTGGAAGGACCACCTCCTCGACATGGATCACCTGAGAGAAGGCATCGGGCTGCGTGGCTATGGCCAACGCGATCCGCTGGTGGAGTACAAGCGCGAGTCCTACGACATGTTCCAGGCGATGATGCAGCGGATCAGCGAGGATACACTGCGCTACCTCTACTTGATGCAACCCATTACCGAGGAACAGCAGCAGCGCGAGGTGGAGCGCAAACGCCGCCGGATTGAGAAGGAACTCACCTTCAGCGGCGCCGAGGCCGGTTCAGAAAAACCCAAACCCAAACTGCGGGGAGAAAAAATCGGCCGCAACGACCCGTGTCCCTGCGGCAGCGGGAAGAAGTATAAGAAATGCCATGGGGCGGTGGCGTGAAGCAGGTGTCGGGTGTCGGGTGCCAGGTGTCAGAAAACAGTTGTCAATGATTGGGCGGTAGAGGATATGAGTACATCGTTTGTCTCTTGACGCCTAGCGTGAGCGTTTCTCGACAGTCTTCAGACACATTACAAAAAAACACTCGGTTCCCTCGTTGAGGATCTGTTACCCTGAATCTCTGTCAAGCCATCAAAATTGACAATCCATCAGTGGGGACTGCTTTCTGAGACCTGACAGCCGACACCTGTTTTCTGGCAATTGGGAACCACCAACTGGCAACTCCTTTTCCGGCAACTTTTTCTGACACCTGACACCCGGCACCCGACACCTGCTCTTATGCCCCGACGAATTCTCCTCATTGAAGACGACCGCGACATCGCGGAACTGGTGAAGTACAACCTCGAAAAGAACGGGTTCGAGGTGCACCTCCAAGCCAATGGCAGTGGGATCCAGTCTCTCCTGCGCAAGGTCCAGCCCAATTTAATATTGCTCGACGTGATGTTGCCCGATGCCGACGGCTTTGAGCTGTGCAAGGAGATCCGGCGGGAGCCCACGGGAAAACACATCCCCATTGTCTTTCTTACTGCCCGGGCGGAGGAGTTTGACAAAGTGTTGGGGCTCGAATTGGGTGCGGACGATTATATTACCAAGCCCTTTTCACCGCGTGAGCTGGTGGCGCGGGTGAAGGCGCACCTGCGGCGTACCGAAACCACCCCGGAATCGGCGGTGATCACGCAGGGGACCATCGCCCTGGACCGCGAGCAATGTGCCGTGCGCGTCGCGGGCCAGCGGGTGGAGTTGAGCGCCACGGAGTTCAAACTGCTCGAATATCTACTCTCTCATCCCAACCGGGTGTTCAGTCGCGATCAATTGCTGGATGCAGTGTGGGGGACCCAAGCCTTTGTCACGCCGCGCACCGTCGATGTCCACATTCGACGGCTTCGCGAAAAAATCGAGCGAGACTCTGAGAAGCCAGCGTATTTGAAAACCGTACGGGGGTTTGGGTACAAGTTTGAGAGTGGGGAGTAGGTGTCAGGTGTCGGGTGCCAGTTGTCAGTTGCCAGTTGTCAGTGGTCGGCCGTTAGAGGGAAACAGTATACCCGTTGCATTTTGGCGGTCTAAGCGTAGGTATTCCCACAACCCGCAGAAACAACGCGGATAAAAGAGAACACTCGATTCCCTCTTCGTGTCTATAGCTCCGAACCTCTGTCCTGCCATCGAAATTGACAACCATTTAATGGGATCTACGCGCAACCAATTCACATTTCGCAACTCTATTCTGACAACTGAGAACTGACAACTAAGAACTACCTGTCTGACACCTGACACCCGGCACCCGACACCTTCTTTCACCCAACTATATCCATGAAACAAAATCTCTTCACAAAAATCCTCCTCACCTATCTCGCTATCATTGTTGTTCTGCTGGGCGTTTTGGATTTCTATCTGACGCGGTTCACGGAGCGGAGAGAGGTCGATGAAATCGCCCGCAATCTGGAGCAGAAGGCAAGGCTGCTGGCGCTCGACATCAGACCGTCAAGTACTCTGGGGGACACACGGCAGAAGCTTGTGGAAGCGCATCTGCCGGCCGACGCGCGCATCACCTGGATTGAGCCGCACGGTGTCGTTATGGCAGACACCAACGCCAATCCCGCGGAAATGGAGAACCATGCCACTCGCCCGGAATTCATCGAGGCCCTGGCGGGGAGGACGGGGCGCTCTATCCGGTTCAGCCACACGCTCCGCATCGACTTCCTCTATGTGGCCGTTCCGCTTGAAGCCAACGGAAAGCTCTTCGGGGCGCTGCGTCTTGCCTATCCCCTCTCGGATTTGCAGCGCCAGATCCACGGGATCCGCAAGCGTATCTGGCTTTCCTCGCTCGCCGCTTTTCTGCTGGCGGCCCTGATCGGGTATTTTCTCTCCCGGTCACTGGTCTCGCGGATCAACATGCTGACCCGTTTTTCCGAATCCATCGCCACCGGGGATTTTCAAAACCGCGTTCACGTCGAAGGGAAAGACGAGTTGAGTTCGCTGGCGCAATCGCTGAATTCCACAGCCGATCAACTCCAACAGCTCTTTGAATCGGTGGATTCAGAGCGTACCAAGCTGCAAACGGTGCTCGAAAACATGTCGGAGGGAATCCTCGTTCTGGATCAGAACCAGAAGGTCAGCCTGAGTAACCGGACGTTGGAAAACCTTCTGGGCCGATCCTCTCCCATCCCGGCAGGGACGCCGTGGTATGAGACCTTCCGGCACCCCGAGCTGCAGGCCCTCTTTGAGAGCGTGTTCTCTTCCGGCGCCCCCGCTACAAAAAGCTTTCTGCTGCACTCCACCCCCGAGCGCTTTTTCCAGGCCACCCTCGTGCCGGTGGTAAACGCCAGGGGCGGGATCGAGATGCTCATTGCGGTGTTTTACGATACGACCGCGATTGAGCGCGTGGACCGCGTCCGGAAGGATTTTGTGGCGAATGTTTCGCATGAACTGCGCACCCCGCTCACCTCCATCCAGGGTTATGCTGAAACCCTGGTTGACGGCGCCGTCGACGATCCGCACCGGCGCGGCGAGTTTCTCGAAAGGATCCGTCAACAGGCGATCCGGCTTGGCAAGCTCACGGCTGATCTACTGACCCTGTCCACGATTGAATCGGGAAAATATCCCTTCAAGCGATCGCGCGTCGACGCCAACCAGGTCATTCGCGAATCCATTGAAGCCATCGGGAGTGCGGCTCAATCGAAATCCATCGCGATCCGGTTCGATCCGGTGCCCTCAATGCCGGCCGTGGAATGTGATCCCGACGCCATCCAGCAAGTGCTCTTGAACCTCCTCGATAATGCCGTGAAGTTTTCGAGTCGCGGGGGAAAAATTGAGGTGACCGTTCAGGCACTCGATCATTTGCTGCGAATCTCGGTCACGGATCATGGAGTGGGTATTCCCTCGCTCGATCTTCCCAGGCTCGGCGAACGGTTTTATCGGGTCGATAAAGCGCGCTCCCGGGAGTTGGGAGGGACGGGACTGGGCCTCGCCATTGTTAAACACATCGTGGACGCGCATGGCGGGAAGATCTCCATTCAAAGCGAATTGGGAAAGGGCTCGTGCTTTTCGTTCACGCTTCCGGTGTGAGTGAGATTCCGACGAATGTATTCTGACCTTTTCTGTCGGCCCTCCGGGCCTCCTGGATTATTGTTGGCGGACCTGTACACCCCACCCTCGCTCCGCAAAAAACGCGGAGCTCAGATGGGGCTACAATCTATTTGCCCTCCGGGCCTGCATGATTAGAGATCGAAGCTGCCCTCCAAAGGGGGAAACTCCAGGTTGAAAAAACCTTCCGGCCTGATCTGATTCTTTTCCGATTTTGCCCCACCTGAGCTTCGCGTTCTTTGCGACCTCTGCGGTGCGCCCTTTCCCCGGGGAAGATGGGATCCTACCGGAAGCGAGACTCCAAACCCAAAAAGGTGTATTCTTCTCCCCTGCAGTTCGTAGCACGTCGTTTGTAAATCTATGTCCCTGCTTCATCAACATCACGGCAATGTGGGCTTCAGGCTCCTGCTGACGATTCTGCTGAACCTGGTCATCTTCGTCGTGGAATTGATCAGTGGAATCGTGGCCAACAGCCTTGCTCTCATCACCGACGCGTTTCACAACCTCACCGATTTTTCTTCCGCCGTCATCAGCCTGACCGCCCACCGGATTTCACAGCGTGAAGCGGATTCCCGGAGAACCTTCGGCTACCAGCGTGTTGAAATCCTCGCGGCGGTTCTCAACGTGGCGGTCCTCTTTGCCGTGGCGGGAGTGATTTTCATTAAAGCCTGGCACCGTGTACAGAACCCGGCGCCGGTTCGAGGCGGACTGATGTTTGGGGTGGCCCTGTTAGCCCTGTTGGCCAACGGAGCCGCCGCGCTGCTGTTGAGAGAGCCGGCGAAAGGCAACCTCAATGTGCGGAGCACCTTTGTCCACCTGCTCTCGGACGCCTTGTCCTCCCTGGGGGCCATGATTGCCGGGATATTGGTTCTGGTCAAAGGATGGGAGATCACCGATTCGCTGGCTTCGCTTTTGATCGGAGGATTCATTGTGTGGGGAGGATGGGGAATTCTAAAAGAAGCGACGAACATCCTTCTGAACGCCGCCCCACACTGGATCCATGTTGACGACATCAAGACGCGGCTGGAGCAACTGGCAGAAGTCGATGGGGTGCATCATATTCACGTCTGGAGTTCGTCTTCCGCAAGCGTGGCTTTCTCCGCCCACATTCTCGTGAAGAACCAGACGCTCGAAGAGGTGGACCGCCTGGCGCATACGATCCGAGAGATTCTCGTCCACGAGTTTCATATCGATCATCCCACCTTGCAGTTCGAAACGGGCCAACACGAAGCGGTCGCGCTGTTGTGTAACGAGATCTCCACCCGGAACGATGAGCCCCCGGCTCTCCCCCGCCGATCCTCCCGCGAGACCTCGAAGTGAATTATTGAACTCCCAAGCGTCAATTTGCACCGCCGAGACGCAAAGATTCTCTTCATCGTCTCGTTTTTCGAGCGACGATCAACAGATGAGCGCTGGCGCCGAGTAGGGCAGGTTGTTCCTCAATCGATCGGACGGCGCTGAGGAGATGTTCACGCCGGACCGGATCCTTCCAATGCTGTTCGAAATCCTGCAGCAGCCATGCGGGGCCTTCGACCGCCAGGGTTTTTTCGACGTGCAGCCCTGCCTCTTCCGCTTCAACCCTCAGGTCTTCTGGAAGATGAAAGAAGGCTTTCGTGAAATATTCAGGATGATTGTTCGGGTTGCGATGTTGTCCATCGACTAAATCACGTTCAACGATTCGGGCAAACTCAGGGTCCTTGAGTAATCCGCGAAACAAGCCGTCCAACGTAGACGCGAAGCGGGAAATGCCGACCGCCAGGACAACGCCTTCGGGACGCAGGACCCGATGCGCCTCGCTCCACGCCGCAATACGATCTCTTCGTTCGGTGAGGTGATAGAGCGGCCCCAACAGCAACACGGCATCGGCGCGGGCATCAGGACGCTCCAGTTTCCGGGCGTCACCGAGTGAGACGCTGGCGATGGGATGGAGAGGACAGGTTCCTGAAGCCTCAAGAGCCTGCTCTACATGCAGGGGAACGGGATCGATGAGATGTACTTCGTAGCCCTTCGCCGACAGCCACAAGGCATAGGCGCCCGGGCCTCCCCCGACATCGAGAATCACCGCGGGCGGAGACGGCAGAAACCGCGTCAAAAGCTCCTCGGTGCGAGCCCTTTCAACCTGAGAAGGGCCACTCGCCAAACGCGCCTGCTCATGACCTCCTTCGTAATAGCTCTGAATTTCGGAGGGGTTGAGTTCCTCGCTATTGATCTTCTTAGTCATGGCATTGTCGACCCTGGTTCGGAAGTCGGGATCATTCTGGGGAACAAAGAATTATGTCGCCGGCCAAGGCGGGCTGATTTAATCGAGGAGGCGTCATTCCTGGGGCATACGCCCCAGGCTACTCTATCTCGCCGCTTGGCGGCTTACAATACAATTCAACTTCGGAAGTGGGGTTCACGGACCTTTTCATGCACGGGTCCAAAAGCGACTCAATGTGCATGGCATCGAATAAGGCGAACCGTATATTTGGGCGCAACATGAGTCTGTCGCCCCGCAAGCGGGGCTCGGGATTTTTTCCCCCGTTCTGACCCCACCCTCGCTCCGCAAAAAACGCGGAGCTTCTGGTGGGGCTACACTCTGGCTGCCCTCCGGACCTAAACCTACGCTTTTCACTTCATGCTCCTTCCATCCTCGCTTTACCGCATGGGACGCGGGACCACGCTTTGCTTCCCGCTGCAGTGCTCACCGGAGCGACCCAAGCGATCGGCCTTACTTCGGACGTCGGGAACATTCTTGTTGCCAGGGGAGGAGGCCATTGCCTCCGCATTGCCGGTTTAGTTCGACAAGCGAATCCATGAGTTGGGCCTTTGCATCCCGGGGAGTCAAGGATTTGGGTTTGAAACCTGTCCGCCCTGCCCAGTGCTGCCAAGTCTCCAGCAGTCGCGCATGGGCGCCCGATTCCGTATGGATCTCGTCACTATGAATGAGGAGTCTCCCTTCAAGTTCGGTGACGGTCTTTCCTAGAGCCCGGATGTTGAATGTCGGTGGCTTCTCGAATTGGTCGCTCCGAACACCGCCCTTTTGCCGCACCAGCCCGAGGATCGCTCGCGCTTCGGCCGATAGATTTTT
Organism: Terriglobia bacterium; assembly: GCA_041494885.1. Classification (GTDB taxonomy): domain Bacteria; phylum Acidobacteriota; class Terriglobia; order JAIQFV01; family JAIQFV01; genus JAIQFV01. The sequence goes on along the minus strand of JBGQBO010000002.1, from coordinate 207,915 downwards.
CAACTGCCAGGACTGCCGTGACGTAGCCACAGAGAACAACGCCGGCCACAGCCTGCGATGTACGAATGTCACCTTGCCCGAGACGAGCTTAGTGACGACACTGTCGGCGTGATCGGACAGTTCGCTCGCTACTCGGAACATGGCGTGCCCCCTGGGGTGCCCCCACCACGATCCGCGAACCGGTCCCCCCGCGACAAGACTCGAAAGACTGGGGAGTTTGGAATCCGAGAGCAGGAGTAAACCATGTCTCTCAAATTCCTGGAGGATTTGTTCGAAATTGCGGGAGCGGCCCGGATTCATGCGTCCAACCCAAGAATTCCGAAGTGTGACCCACACGCTTACGTAACGATCGTATCTGCCTGTGGCGCGGGCTTCAGACGGCGCGCCAGGGCAGCACCGAAGAGGCCCCCAACTGAGCCGATCAGGACAGTAAACGCCACCCAGAATACCAGTTGAGGGAAGAATGCCAGCCAGAAAAACCCGCGCCAAAAGCCCAACTGGAATTGAGGTGGCATCCCGACGTAGTCGTAATGCGTCCCCCAGTTACCCCGCATTGCAAGAAACATGACCACAACGACCACCCCGCGCGAGGCAACCCCATAGGCCCACAGAGTTTTAAAGAGCGAGGGCCAGCCGGAAAATTGAATGAGGGCAGCCACCACCATGATCAGCCAAATAACAATCAAAATTCGCGGGAAGCCTGTTCCGATCCTTGGAGGGATAAGGCGAAGTCCACCCACGGCAACAATCAATCCCAGAATGGCCAAACCGATCGATTTGCTCAAGCGGGTCGGGGCCTCGTCAGCCGACGCCAGTTTCCAGGCAAAGTAGATTCCAAAAGGAAATGCCAACCACGTAATCCCAACAATCCAACTCACCCCGCTGGGAGTGATGCCCCCGGTGTCGGTATTGAACCACTTCTCGGACCAGTGCTGGAGTTCGCCGCGGAGTCGCAGGAGGGTTATGGCGATGCTGATCAAGGTGGGGACAAGAATCAGCTTCAAGGTATTCGGGCGGACTATTGGAGTCATGGTGGTCAAGGTGCTATTTCCTATTCCGAACAGGGCGGATACAGAATCTCACCTATTATAAATGTGTCAGTCCATTTACGCCCGAAGGGCTCCAAGATTATAGCCCCATCTGCCGAAGATCCGCCCTGGCGGGAAGCTCCGCATCTCTGCGGAGCAACGGTGGAGTCAGGGATTGAAAAAGAGTCAGATTAGGCCCGGAGGGCCCCCAGAATGTAGCCCCACCTGACGCTCCGCGTTCTTTGCGGAGCGAGGGTGGGGTACTGAGCCCTCTAAGATTATCCGAGCCCCGCTTGCGGGGCGAAAGAATCGTCTTACACCCGAAAGGTCGCGTTGTTCCATCTTCCAGTGTAAAGGCGGAGGCATCAAAAGAGGGTCGTCAATTTTCCCCCATCTGAAGAGATGTCTGGCCTCATCCGGATTTATTAACCCCACAGAAGAATGGAAATATGCCAATCCACTCCTCTATCGGCCCTACGGGCCTCTCGGAGAATTCTTGGCAGGCCCGTACACCCCACCCTCGCTCCGCAAAGAACGCGGAGCTTCAGGTGGGGCTACACTCTGATTGCCCTCCAGGCCTTAAGGGCAGATAGTTGTTCGAAAAGCCTTGCCTGAATAACGAGGCCAGACGTCCGTCCCTTTAACTCCGGAATCTTCCATCATGGGACAATTCCATGCATCCTTTTTCCATCACGACCGACTTGTAGAGAAAAACTTGGCGCTCCTGAATGGGATCTCACTGGCTTGACCTTCACGGCCGCTGGGCGGAGGAGGTTGTCTCCCATCCCCGGGGGGCGGGATCCCACCCGCGGGTGAGGTTGTCGACCAGCGTCAAGCCAATCAGAAGGGCAAGCCAGAAGAGTCCTCCCAGCATGACGAGCCGGGGGAGCGCGCCGCTATAACGCAGGTGCATGAAAAACAAAACAACGAGCGTGGCTTTGCACACCGCGATCGCCAGCGCTACCACGGTGTTCCAACGGCCAAGATCATAGAACCCGACGGCGGTCGTCACGCCCGTGAGGATGAGGAGAGTGAAAAAAACAAGAAAATAAGTTAGGGGATGGATGACGTGGTGCTTCACTATCGCCCTCCCACGAGGTACAAAAGCGGAAAAAGGAAGATCCAGACAATATCGACAAAATGCCAGTAGATGCCGATCACTTCCACCGGATTGTGAGACTCCGGAGAGAACCGGCCGCGTGCAGCCATACCCACCAGCACCGCCAGAAGCCCGAGCCCGATGATCATGTGAAGGGCGTGCAAGGCGGTCATGGCAAAATAGAACGAAAAATAGAGTTCCATCTGGGGAGGGTAGGCGCCCTCCGGAGCAAAACGGATGCCCGGGATTAAATGATGTTCATACTTCGTGGCGTACTCCGAGAATTTGATCCCCAGAAACATGGACCCCAGGATCATGGTCAGAATCAGAAAGACCACCAGGGCCTTGCGTTTCCCCGTTTGAGCAGCATACACGGCCAGCGCCATAGTCAGGCTGCTGCCGATGAGCACGGCCGTGTTGAAGGCACCGAGCTTCAGGTCGAGTAGGTGACTGCCGGCTACAAACGAGGCGAAGTACTGGGTCCGATACACCGTGTAGCCGGTAAACAGGCCCCCGAAAAACATGATTTCCGTGGCGATGAACACCCAGATCCCCAGGCTGGATGCCTCCTGCTGTTGTTCCAGATCGTCGAACTGATGGGCCGCCACGGCGTAACTCTCAGGCAACTTTCACCTCCCGGGATGGATAGGCGTAGGCTTCCTCGGTAACCACCGGGGTCTCCTCGAAGTTTTCGGTGGGGGGCGGTGAAGCGGTTTTCCATTCCAGGCCCGTTGCCCCCCAGGGATTGGAACTCGCGACCGGCCCGTACCGCATCGACCAGATCAAGTAGATCAAAGGGATCAAGTAGCCAATGCCCAGAATCGATGCGCCGGCCGTGGACATGACGTTCAGAACTTGAAATTCGGGGGGATATACCGGATAGCGGCGCGGCATCCCCAAGTAGCCCAGGATGTATTGCGGAAAAAAGGTCAAATTGAAACCCAGGAAAATAACCAGGGCAGAGAAGCGGGCCCAACCCTCCGGATACAAGCGCCCGCTGATCTTGGGCCACCAGTAGTGGATGCCACCGAGGTAAGCCATGACCGCACCGCCCACCATGATGTAATGGAAATGCGCAATGACAAAATAGGTGTCGTGCACATGCACGTCCATCCCCAGCGAAGCGAGGAACATGCCCGTCACTCCTCCCATCGAAAACAGCCCGATGAAACCCATTCCGTACAGCATGGGAGCGGAATAAGAAATGGATCCTTTATAAAGCGTCGCCGTCCAATTGAAAACCTTCACGGAAGAAGGAACTCCCACCAGGTAACTCAGGATGGAGAACACCATTCCCGCATACATCGACACGCCCGCGACGAACATATGGTGCGCCCACACCAGAAACCCCAGCAGCGCGATGGCCAGACTTGACATGGCGACAAAGGAATACCCGAAGATCCGTTTCCTTGAAAAACACGTGATCAACTCACTCTCCACCCCCATGGCCGGCAGGATCATGATATAGACCGCCGGATGCGAGTAGAACCAGAACAAGTGCTGGAAGAGGAGGGGGTCGCCTCCCAGGGCGGGATTGAAGAAGCCCAAATGGAAGGCCCGCTCCAGCGCGATGAGCACGATGCTGATTCCCAGAACCGGGGTTCCCAGGATGAAGATGACGCTGGTCGCGTACATGGCCCAGATGAACAGTGGAAGGCGAAACCAGGTCATGCCGGGCGCGCGCATCTTGTGGATGGTGACAATGAAGTTCAGGCCCGTCAGAATCGAAGAGAAGCCCGTGATGAACACCCCGAGGGCGGTGGCCATGACGTGCGAATTCGAATAGGTGCTGCTGTAGGGGGCATAAAAAGTCCACCCGGTGTCCACGCCTCCTGCAATGACCGCGTAGAGCGTGAACATCCCGCCCACGATGTAAACATACCAACTGAGCAGGTTCAATTTCGGAAAGGCGAGGTCCCTGGCTCCAATCATCAAGGGAACCAGAAAATTTCCCAGAACCGCGGGGATGGAAGGGATCAGAAAAAAGAAGACCATGACGATCCCATGGATGCTGAACAACTTGTTGTAAGTGGCCGGCTCGACCAGCAAACCCGTGGGTGTCAAAAGATTCATCCGGATCAAAACGGCAGCCGTTCCCCCGATGAGGAAGAAAAACGTGATGGACGCCAGGTAGAGCAGCGCGATGCGCTTGTGATCGGTGGTCAGCAGCCACGATTTCACCCCGTAATGAATGTTCAAATAATGAACCGGCGACTCGGATCGTTCAGGGTCCTCGACTGACACGGTGCTCATGGGGCGGTCTTCATCCTTTCTGGGGTTTCCGGGATCTTCAGCGACTTGATGTAAGCGATCAATTGCAGGATGCCCTCTTCATTCAGTTGTCCTTGAAACGTGGGCATGATGGGCTGGTATCCGGCCACCACCTTCGCGGCGGGCCTGAGAATGGATTCCCGGATATAGGCATCGTCGGCCACCACGGTGGAGCCATCGGACAGCTTGACGGGCTTGCCATAGACGCCCACCAGGGTGGGCGCGCGGCCGGAGTTATCGGGGTGATGGCAGTTTGTACAGGCAAATTTCTGGAAGAGCCTCGCTCCCGCCTGTTCCATCGATTCTCCTCCCGCCCCGCCCCCCAGCCATTGCTGGTAGTCGGCGGGACTCATAACGTCCACCCATCCTTTCATTTCAGAGTGGTTGGTTCCACAGTACTGGGAACAGAAAAAGTGGTACCTCCCCGTCTTCGTCGCTTCAAACCAAAGACTGCTATAGCGGCCCGGCAATACATCTTTCTTAATCCGAAAGGCCGGAACAAAAAAATCATGGATCACATCTTCGGACGTCATCGTCAGCTTGACGGGCCGGCCCACCGGGACGTGGAGTTCATTAATCTCCCGCTTGCCTTCGGGATGCTGAAGTTTCCACATCCACTGCTTTCCTACCACGAAGATTTCAAGCGATCCGGCGGGCGGATGAAACTCCTGGTAATAAATGCTGGCGCCCCATCCAAACATCACCATCATGAGCAGGAACGGAATGCCAATCCAGCCGACCTCGAGGAATATCGACTCATGGACTTTCGGCGGAATTTCATCCGGAGATCGACGGCGGTATTTCACGGCAAAAACAAAGATCAACAGGAAGACCAGGATGGCCACCGAACCGGTGACTCCCAGCAAAAACAAAAAGAGGTGGTCCACGCCGGGCGCGAACGTGGAGGCTTGTGGCGGTGCTAATGGAATTCCTGGAGGCATATGAAAAACCAACCGAGAGTCTTTGATATAAATCAGGTCTCGGGCTCAATCGAAGGACCTTCGTTCATGATCATGAAGCCAGAAATCAGAGGTCAGAAGTCAGAGGTCAGAAATTAAATCTCAGAAGAAAGACACATTCCCTCTCGTGGCGTATTCGCACCAAGGGGCTAAAGACTTGCCTTCTCATATCCGACATCTGACGTCTGGCCTCGGGCTTCCGGCCTCCGGCTTCGGACTTCCGACCTCTGACCTCTGACGTCTCCCGCCGCGGCTAAGGGGCATGCCCACCACCGCTTCCCTCAAGGCGATGATTTAGGCACGGATGCGGGTCGTTGCCGCTCATAGCGAAATAGAATAAACAACAACGCTCCCAACGCGAGAAGGGTTACCATCCCCCCCAATTGCAGCGTCCTCGTAATAACCATTCCGTACTTCCCTGTCCTTGGATCGTAGTGACTGCAAAACAACAAGACGGCGTCCACCGGTGAGCCGATCTTCCTGTCGGATGCCTCTACCAACCCCAGACGCAAATCCCGCGACAGATAGGTTATCCCATAGAAATACCGGGAAACTTTTCCATCGGGCGTCAGCACCATGATGGCCGTGGCATGATTGAATTGACCGGTTTTCGAGTCGTAATTGTATTTGAAGCCAACGGATTGCGTCAGCCGTTGAATCGATTCTTCGTCTCCGGTGAGAAAGTGCCATCCCCCGCCTGCGCCCGGCCGGCCATAAAGACCCGTGTAAACATTTTTCCTGGCCTGTGCAATCTCCGGCTTGTCGCGCGGATCGAAGCTGACGGTGACGACATCGAATTGATCCCCCACATCGAACTTCATCTCGCGCAAGCTGTGAAGAAGACCATTCAGCACCATGGTACAGAGCATGGGGCAGTTGTAGTAAACGAGCGACAGAATTACGGGCTTTCGGCCAAAGTAATCCCCTATTCGAACGGTCTTTCCCGTCTCATCCTGAAATTGAAGGTCGGCCGGGACCTGCGCATTGAGCCGTTGATCGATACCGACGTCCTGGAGCGCCGGGGGCAGCCCAGTCTCCGCCCATATGGGAACCGCGGGTAGAATCATCGAAACTTCCAGCAACACGATGAGCACGAAGGCTTGGAGACCGCGCTGAGTTCTTTTCCCCTCCGACTCGCCGTTTCGTTTAAAATGATTGGTCCTCATTTTTTCCCTTTCCCCACGGGTTGATCCTCCTTCAGCCCTCGCGTGGGGAGACCCCTTTCGGCAAGTAAATCCATGGCTCGATCAATAGGAATCCTGACGATGCCCGTCTGACGCACCACCCATCCATAGCCGTTTAGTTTGGCGTCCTCGGCCGCGCGAAATTGGATCATGTCAGCGCCCGGGCTCACCTGCAGTTGAGGGAAGGGGGGCACCTGTCGTGTCTTGACCAGGGGCGAAGGTTTGGGCCCGACCTGTCGCTGGTGGCCGGCATAGTAAGCCACCAGTCGCGCCATGGCATATAGAGAGATCAGAATGACGATCGCCAGCCCCAAGGCGAACCTGATGATGCTGGGGGGATGGGCGTCGGTCGCCTCGTGCTGGTGCGACGTTCCGCTCTGGATCGGATCTCTCTTTTCCATGCTTACGCTCTTTCTTCCCGCAACAAAAACTTTTCCACCCGCGGGTCATGCAGTGGGATCAACGGACGCGATTTCAATTGTCGGACAAAAAATGCAACCCAGAGGCCGCCCACCCCGATGGTGGCGGCAAAATCAATCCATGTCAGATGGAACTGATCCCGGCGCAGTGCCGGCTCAATCAGCCAGAATGTATCGATGAGCTGCATCACGAGCACTCCCAAGGCCACCGCTCCGAGCGCCCGGGCTTTTCGTTTCACGCCCCGGGATAGGAGCAGCAGGAACGGGACCGCAAAATGAAAGATGGCAAGGATCAACACCACGTTCCCCCACCCGCCGGCCGTCCGGCGCAGATACCATGGGATTTCGTCCTGCAGGTTGCCGGACCAGATGATGATCAGCTGGGCGACAGCAATGTAAGCCCACAGGATCACAAAGGTGAGCAAGAGGTTTCCAAGATCGTTGAACGATTTGGGCGACGTCACCGCGGCAAAGGGTTTGTGCTCCGCGAAAAACATAGCGGTGACGATGACAAACGACAAGGCCGAAAGGACCTCTCCCACGATGAACATCATTCCATAAATGGTGGAGCTCCAATGAGGCTCCAGCGACATGACCAGGTCAATGGAGGCAAAGGTCACCGTCAATCCGAAGATCACGATCCCGGGCCCGCTGAGCGCCTGCAATCGCTTCTGGAGCGACGGCTCTCCCGTCCGGTCCTGTTCCGTCGACCATTTATTCAGGAGATGCCCATAAACGAGCCAGATCACGAAATAGATTGCTATCCGGATGAGAAAAAAAGGAACGTTCAGATAGAAACTCTTTTGCTGCAATTCCGCGGAGTGAAGCACCTCTTCCGGGCGCGCCCACAGGTAAAGATGCCTCAAACCCAGCACGATCGGGATGAAGAGCACCAGCATCACCCACAGGGTGCGGCTCGCCGATTCCAGGAGACGGCGAATGGCCAGTCCCCAATCCCCTCCTACCAGATGGTGCAACATCAGAACCTCGGCACACCCGATGGAGATCCCGATCCAAAAGATGAAAGCAAAAAGATAGGACTGAAAGAAATCGTCGGTCCGGGAGTACGCCCCGAACGCGCATACCAGCAGAGCGACGGCGCCCACGATCAACGACCGCTGCTGGACGCGTTCAAGACCCACGTGAAGGGCGACACCGGGTGTCATTGTCCCTCCCCTTGCAGGCGGACGCGCTCCCCCGGCGGGACATCCGCCTGGGTCGCATTCTCGCTCAACTGCAGTGCTCGTATGTAGGCCACAATCGCCCATCGATCCCGCGCAGGGATGCGGGAGGCAAAACTATACATCGCCCCGAATCCATTGGTGATCACGTCAAAGAAATGTCCCACGGGGGCCTTTCGCAGGCGGTCGATGTGATACGACGGAGGATGACGGAATCCGCGCTGCGGGATCATGCCGTTGCCGGTACCGGTGCGGTCGTGGCAGGGCGAGCAAAAAATATTGAACCGTTCGCGACCTCTCTCCAGGACGGCGCGCGTCACCGGGAAGGGGAATGTCTCCGCATCCACCCCGTTCACTTTCCCCGTGTAGAGATGCTCGTCAATCCGGAGATGGCCCTGCGCCACCGTGCCCTCGACCAGGGGGCGGGCGGATCTCCCGTCGTCAAAAAAAGTGCTGGGTTCGAGGGGCTGGTGTTTCGGCTGGACATGCATGTCGGTGCGGCACGCCCCCATCAGCAGCCACGTGGCCGCTGCGCATCCCACCAGAATCATTTTTGTAATCCCGAACCTCATGGTCTTATCGAGTGACCTCCGTGACCCCTCGAGCATGCAAACCAGCCAGAAAGGTCCTGGTTCTTTCCTTATCAAATTTGGGATCCCGCGCTTCGATGCACAAGAAGAACCGGTCGCGCGTCGCCAGCACAAACCGAGGCGAGTTGAACACCGGGTGGTAGGGCATCGGCAATCCGTTGAGGGCCAACATCCCCAGGACCGCTGAAAGCGCCGCCACGAGTACGGTCATTTCAAACGTGATCGGAATAAACGACGGCCAACTGTTCAGCGGCCGGCCCCCGATGTTCAGGGGATAGGAGATGGCGGAGCACCAGTACTGAAGGTAATAGCCCCCCAAGCATCCGACCATGCCGCCGATCAGCACGATGACCGGGAGCCGGCGATCATGGAACCCGATGGCTTCAGCCAATCCCTCGACGGGCAAAGGCGAATAAGCATCCATGCGCCGGTAGCCTTCCTCGCGCGCCTGGTGTGCGGCAGCCATCAAGGCCTCGGCCGTTTCGAATTCGGCCATCAGTCCGTAAAGTGGATGTCTCTTCATACGATCATCCCTCGACCGGAGCGTGGGGGGTCCCGGGGGCAGCTTTCCCTGATTCCGTGGGCACGAGTTGACGAAGTTCAAAGATTGAGATCATCGGCAGATACCGCAGGAACAGGAACAGCAAGGTCAGGAACAATCCAATCGAACCCACATAAGTCGCCACATCCCAGGCTGTTCCCGAGTAGCGATACCACATGGTCGGCATATAGTCCCTTGCCAGGCTGGCCACGACGATGACGTAACGTTCCAACCACATGCCAATGTTCACCAGGATGGAAATCACCCAGAGGCCAATGACGTTGGCACGAACACGGGAAGACCAGAGGAATTGCGGGACGACCATGTTGCAGAAAATGAGGAGCCAGTAATACTTCATGTAAGGCCCCGTCATCCGGGCGATGATCATGAATTTGTCGTACTGGTTCCCACTGTAATACGCCATGAAGGTTTCCATGATATATCCGTAACCGACGATCATCCCCGTGGCCAGAAGGATTTTGGCCATGTTGTCGAGATGGCGTTCTGTGATGAAATCCTCCAGCCTGTAGATTTTGCGAACCGGGATGGAGATTGTCAGCACCATGGCAAACCCGGAATAAATCGCCCCCGCCACGAAGTAAGGGGGAAAAATAGTGGAGTGCCATCCGGGAACAATCCCCACCGCAAAGTCGAAGCTCACCACGCTGTGCACCGACACCACCAGGGGTGTGGCGAGCCCGGCCAGCAGTAAATAAGCTGTCTCATAGCGCTTCCAATGTGCCGCGGAACCGCGCCAGCCCATGGCAAGAATTCCATAAATCTTTTGGCCCACCCGCCGCTTTGAACGGTCGCGGATGGTGGCGAGATCAGGGATCAGCCCGATGTACCAGAACATCAGGGAGACGGTGGCATACGTGGAAACGGCAAACACGTCCCAGATCAGCGGGCTGCGGAACTGCGGCCACACTTTCATGGTGTTGGGATAGGGAAACAGCCAGTAAAACATCCAGGGGCGGCCGAGGTGGAGCAAGGGAAACATCCCGGCGCAGGAGACGGCAAACAAGGTCATCGCCTCCGCGAAACGGTTGATGGAAGTTCGCCACTCCTGATGCATCAAAAGCAGGATGGCTGAAATCAGTGTCCCGGCGTGCGCGATCCCCACCCACCAGACGAAGTTGACAATCGCCCACCCCCAACCCACCGGAATTTCGATGCCCCAGATTCCCACTCCATAGAGAAACAGGCGGCCCACTGCGAACATCAGCACCATCAGGAGAAAGAAGGCCACCGCAAAGCCGAAGATCCAGCTTCGCGGGGTTTTTTGGGTGAGCACGATGGAGCTGATCTTGTCAGTGACGGTGGCGTAGCTGTAACCGGGACCGATCAGGGGCGCGGGCTCAAGGTTTGATGATTTCTGTAAAGGTTCAGGGGCCATCCCGTCAGCTTTCTTCGATCTCGGGGTTCGGGTTTCTCACTTTGGCCAGATACGTGGTTCGCGGATGTGTAGTCAACTCCGTCAACAGGCCATAATTCAGCGTTTGAGCCTTGAGGCGGGAGACGTGACTGTTGGGATCATTGATGTCGCCGAAGACAATGGCTTCCGTGGGACACGCCGCCTGGCAAGCCGTCACGATCTCCCCATCGCGGACCTTGCGGTCCTGCTTCTCGGCGTCGATTTTGGCGGCGTTAATTCGCTGGACGCAATAGCTGCACTTTTCCATGACGCCTCGGCTGCGCACCGTCACGTTGGGGTTCCTCTGCAATTTCAAACTCGGGGTTTCCCAGTCGCCTAATTGATAGAAATTGAAACGTCGGACCTTGTAGGGACAGTTGTTGGAGCAGTAGCGGGTCCCGACACAGCGGTTGTAAATCATCTGGTTCAGGCCTTCGGCACTGTGATTGGTTGCCCCCACCGGACACACCAACTCACAGGGCGCATTTTCGCAGTGCATGCACATCACCGGCTCGTTGTAGATCTCCGGGTCGTCCAGGCTCCCGTGGAAGTAGTGATCAATCCGGATCCAATGCATCTCACGGCTCCGCCGGACCTGGTCTTTACCCACCACCGGAATGTTGTTCTCGGCCTGACACGCCACCACGCATGCATTGCAGCCAATGCAACTATTCAGATTGATGGCCATCCCCCAGGCGTATCCGGTGTCTTTGACTTCGGGATACAACGTCGAGTCCGGGGGCGGAGCCGGATTCATCTCCTGGGCGAAACGCGGGTTCTTCCGGAACTCTTCGAGAGTGGCGACTCGAACGAAGTCCCTCCCTTCCATGCTGTGATGAATGTTGGTGATCGCCAGGGCGGATTGTTCACCTGTCCTTTGTAACTCCACACCGGTCGCCATCCAGGGATGCCCTGAGGTGCGGAGCAGATACGCGTTGAAGCCTGTTCCGGCACCCACGCGACCCGCGAGCGTACTGCCGTATCCGAAATGGACCGTGACCGAATCATCCGCATGACCCGGCATAATCCAGGCAGGGGCATTCACCTCACGCCCTTCCAACAGCAGCCTCACGACATCTTCCTGGTTGATGCCGAGACGCGCAGCGGTCGCCGGACTGATCCACATCACGTTATCCCAGGTCAACTTGCTCATGGGCTTGGGCAGTTCCTGAAGCCAGCCGTTATTCGCAAAACGGCCGTCCCAAATGGTTGGGTCGGGCCGAAAAACAATCTCCAAGGGGCGCGAGCCGACCGCTTTGATCGCAGTCGCCGAGGCACTTTGCCGGGGCTCGGTTGAAGCCGATTTCTCAAATCCTTTTTTCACGCTGACTGGCTTCTGAGGCAGTCCCGTGCCCTCAATAAATCCGTTATAGAGTGCAATCTCCCAAGACTCCTTAAAACTCTTTGAGCCGAACCCGGCATTCTTCTGGCCGCGATTCTTCCAGTAGTCCTGCACTATCTCGTAGCTGGAGCGCGTCGGATGGCCCTGGAGTGTGGCGAGCACCTCATGCGCCGATTTGCCGCCGTAAAGCGGTGCAATGAGCGGCTGGATAATGGAAATCGTCCCCTCATAGGCGCGAACGTCGCCCCACGCTTCCAGGTAATGTGTCTCGGGGACATGCCAATGGCAGAGCTGAGAGGTTTCGTCTTCGTAGAGTCCCAGATGGACCCCCAGCTTTATCCGCGAGAGGGCTTCACCAAATTCCAGGTCCACGGGAGCCGTAAAGACCGGATTTCCACTGAGGATGAACAGGGTGTCCACTCGGCCGGATTTCATATCGGACACGAGCTCGCGAAGGGATTGCATTTGGTTGACGGGGTTTGATTCGACAGGATCCGTGTAAATCACGGTCTTGCCCACGTTCCCGAACACTTCATTTAACGCATGGCAGAGTGCATGAACAGACGGAGGCTGCTGCTCCCCTGCCAGAACCACACTTGAACCCCTGTGCCGTTGAAGATCGCGGACCACAGCCTCAATCCATTGGCCATGGACGAGCTGTGAAGGTTCATGATCTCCCGCGGCCGGCAAGACCCCCGCTTCCTTCCCCAAGGACCGTGCCAGGGCCTCGATGTTGCTCGATCGAATCCGGAGGCGATGGTCGGCTACCGAACCGGTCACGGACGGGGAACTCTCGACCACGTACAACCGATTCATATCAGTTTGTTTGTCCCCCATCCTGCGCCGTCCCGCAAAGTCCCTGGCATAGCGCACACAACCCGGGCCGGCAAAAAGAAAGTCGGATTCTAAGGACAGGATGACATCGGCCTGGTCGAACCGATAGATCGTATCCACCATCTCACCAAAGGCCAGCCTGGCCCCGGCTTTCAGATTGTCTCGCCCGACGGGCTCGTATTGATGCCACTCGGCCAGCGGAAATTCCGCGAGCAATTGCTGAAGTTGATAGGCGAGGGTGGGTGAAGTGACGGTTTCGGTAAGGACGCGCAACCCGGCGCCCTTCTTGATCTGCTGATCGGCCCTCACCTCATTCACCGCCCCAATAAATTCGACCCAGGTATTAATATTCCCCAGGCGCAAGACGGTCTGTGAGCGATCCGGATCATAGAGCGTCAATACGGACGCTTGTCCAAAGGCATCGGTGGCGCCCAAACTGCCGGGATGCTGCGGATTGCCCTCGATTTTGGTGGGCCGCCCGAGATGACTTTCCACCACCAACCCTTTTCCAAACCCTCCCAGGGGCATGGCCGTTGCAAAGAACAACGGCTCTCCCGGCACGATTTCCTCCGGTTGTTTGACATAGGGCAGGATCTTTTCGGTCGGCATGTGGGCACAACCGGCCAGGCCCGCCAGGGCCAACGAGGCCCCCATCAGCTTCAAGACCTGACGACGATCCAGACCTTCACTGAGCAGTCCGGATTGCCGCGGAAATTCATTCCTGAGAAATTCCAGGAACTCGTCGGTCCCGGCGAGCTCTTCCAGACTCCGCCAGTACTCCTTGCCTCGAGTCTGCTCCAGGCGAGACCGGAGGGCGGTGGGGTCAAGGGCCTTCCCGGAGGAACCTTTGCTGTTTATCGATGACATGTCACACAATCCGTTAGTTTTTGAACCTTGTATTCTTTCACCAGCTTTTTTCCTAACGCCAACTGATCCCCAGGCGCCACATAATCCATTTTGAAAACCTCTTCTCGAGGTCTGACATAGAGTTCCACATTCCGGTGGCAGTCTAAGCACCACTGCATCTGCATGGGATTCTCGCGGTAGGTCAGCGGCATCTGGTCCACGCGTCCGTGACAAGAAGAACAGCCGATACCCTTGTTGAGATGAATGCTGTGATTGAAGTAGACGTAGCCGGGAAGCTGGTAAACCCGCGTCCACTCCAGGGAGGTGTTGTTCCGATAGCTGGCCCGCACCGGTTCGAGCACGGAGCTATCCGACCAAATCTGGGAATGGCAGGTCATGCAGGTTTCGGTCGGAGGAATCCCTGCAAACGAAGACTCCTCAACCGAAGTGTGGCAAAACCGGCAATCCAGTCCCAGGCCGCTGACATGGTGTTTGTGGCTGAAGGGAACGGGCTGCTGGCGGGCCACGTTGACTTCCGTGAAATAAGGAGAACTGTAGATGATGTAGGCTGCCCAAACGAGGCCGGCAAGGATAAAAATGGCCCCGTAGATGGTCAGCCTCGAAAGGATGTTCGTGCTGCGATGAAATATCTGCGCCATCGCGGAGACTCTACTGGAGTGTGAGAAGCCGCATTTCCTGCCCCGCCGAACTGGACCGGGCCACCGGACGCACCAAAGCGCCACCGGCTCCCCTTCGGGCATTGCAAGAGACTCGCGGGGCATAACGCCCGGCGAGCATGAACGAAATTCGTTTCCAGATTTTTCAGAACAGAGACGGGAGTATATTAATCTCTGGGGGCTGAGTCAACTATTTTAGCTATTATATCGTATTACGATATTACAATGAATTCCGAAGCTGAAGACCGTGATCAGGGCCGCGGGGAGATTCGATTCCCATGAGTGGATGCTGCACGGGCAGGGCTTCTGTTCCTTGAAGCCCGGAGGGCTCTCATCCTATCTACATTCTTCGAGCCCTCCACGCCTAAACCGACAGCCGCCTGGCTCGAAAAGCAAGGACCGACAGAACAGCGTCAGCTGTCTCTCCCTCTTTCTCCAATCCCTTCAAGGACGGAACAATTCCATTCTTCCTTCAATCCATCCCAATCGATTTGAATCGAAGAGCCTAACGCCATGTTGGGGCCCTTAACTTCGGATTCAGGATTAAGAAAAGACTCCTATCCACACAGAGCTTTCCACTGGAAGTGCGGAGATGGCCCCAGGCTGAAGGGGAGTCACTTATTCATGTTGGGTTTGAAGAGTGAGGCTCAGGGGAGTGAAGAAAGGGGGGAAGGATTCTACCTTTGTTTTTCTGTTCCCGATTGAAAGGTGCTTGTCGGTGTTAGAGTCAAAGCGACGAGTCCAGCGCCTGGCCCCGGTACCTTTGGAAACGAATTGGCGAGTACATTCTCCCGGGAAACCATAAGAGCGGCCAAGGCGAGAACTCGAACCCCCTATATTAACACAGGAAGTTATAGGCCTCGGGGGCCCACATCTTTCCCCTGCGGAGGGGGATCCAAGGAATGAGGATCTCAATAAACGACAGGCAGGCATTGGCCGGGATCTCTGCCCAAGTTATGACGGCCCACTCGTGTTCCCGGATCCGGAGGTCTGCCGGCGACGGTGATCGACGCGCCCTGGATCGAGGCCGCGCCGATCGCCGAGATTACAGAACCTCATCACACACTTTTGTCGCCAGTACCCAATCCTCATCGGCTCAAATATTCAGGCTCTGACAGTGGCTACCAGGAACGGCGCCCGCCGCCACCGCCGCCGCCACCATGTCTTCCACCCCGACCGCCACCGCCGCCTCTGCCACCGCCGTATCCACCCCCACCCCCGGGTCTTCCACCGCCGCCACCGCCGGGGCGCCCTGCAAAGGGACGCGGGCGGGCTTCATTCACGGACAATGCCCTGCCTTTCAGGTCGGAGCCATTCAAGGCGGTAATGGCAGCCTGGGCTTCTGCCTGATTGGGCATTTCCACGAAACCAAACCCTCTCGGTTCGCCACTGAACTTGTCCCTGATGATGTTGACCGTTTCGATCTGCCCGAAGGACTGGAAAGCCTGACGTATATCCTCCTCGCTGGCGTCTCGAGATAAATTACCCACGTAGATGTTCACAATGATCTCCTTATTGGTTTGAGCCGTACTGCTCGAGTTAGGTTCAAATGTGAATCGCAGCGCCACGGAATCTCGGTTAGTTCAAACCTCTCCGCAACGGATCGCTTTCTTCGAGTGAGTGGATCGAAGCGCTTACGTGGGTTGACTCGGTAGCAAGGAGACCCCATGAACCCAGAAGGCACGCCGATACCAGGGAAAACGAAACTCAGGACAAATTCAGATTTTAAAATCCTCGTGAATGAAGGCTCCCGGCACAAACGATTAACGAGGTGTCGGAGACCAATTGTCATTCTCCGGCGATGCATGCCCGCTCTCGGCCAGCCCTCAGGCCACAGTATTCTCCGATAAAAGGTAGCGTCGCCCCCTAGGGCAGACGATCGTTATCAGTATACGCTACCTGGAGATTACAAGCCAATCATTTTAGTCCATGTTCAGAGACTCACACGAGGGAACGTATGGGGATACGGCATGCGGCGAAGGGTGCTGTCCGGCTTTCATGAGGAAGCGGGCTGCGGAGGTTCTTCCTGTGTGATTCTCGTCAAGGTAATCCGAACTCGGACTCCGAGGTTGAAGGCCATGAAGGGAGTCGGGGAGAAGATTGGAATCCGCTTTCTTGGCCCTTCGGGCCTAAGCGGTCAACCGATGGTGCGTCGGCGCCAAAGCAGAACCCCCAGCACAATCCATACCGCCAAGGCAACGTACTCGTAACGGTGGAAGCTTCCGGGGATAAACGGGAGCACCTTCATGATGATCAGAATCCCAGCCACGACGAGTCCGGTGTATCCGATCATCCGTCCTCGATATGAGGGGGGTCCGACCGCGCCCTTGAGATAGGCAAGGCAGGTGGCAAACCAACCCACGGCCGAAGTGAGCGATCCCACTTCGGAGATGGGAACAAGGACTGCTTGTCCCAGGAAGGAGGCGATCGCTGTGAGTCCACCCACAAAGACGATGGACACGGCAGGTGTGCGGAATCGTGCATGCACCCGGCTCAAGTGCTCGTCGAGCAGGGATCGGCGCCCCATGGCGAAGAGCAGTCTTGTCGAGGTCAAAAAGTTCCCATTGAAGACCTTGAGCAAAGAGAGCAATACGCCGAACATAATCAATTGCACCAGGAAGCGCGATCCAAAGGCCCGCTCAAAAGCCACCGCCGTCGCAAATCGCTCATGGGTCAAACTCATCCAGGGTTGAACCATCGACACCACCGCAATCACCCCCACATAAAAAACAATGCCGGCCCCCAACGCCAGAAAGATGACCCGGACAAAGTGACTTGACTCGAAATCAACGGCCGCCTCCTCCGACGCCTTCGGCGCCGATTCGAAACCGGTCATGAAATACGGGACAATTTGAAGGACCATCAGGGTCGAAATCAATCCACCGGCCATCCCCCGGCTATCGGCAAACGGCGGCAGGAAGTTGTGGATGCTCCCCCGACTCCATCCGAGTACCGAAAAAATGATGAAGATGGCAAGCAGGCCGAAGGTCGTCACATTCTGAAACGCGGCGCTCACTTGAACTCCCCGGTAATTCACAACCGTTATGATGGCGGTGAGGACAAGCCCGGCGATCAGGTGGGGGAGGAAAACGGGATATCCGCCGACGCGGTACAGTTCCATCACATTCATCCCGGGAAAAACGTAGGAGGCAACACGGCCAAAAGCAACCGCTTCGTAGGGGCAAACGATCAGGTAGGCCAGGGTCATCGCCCAACCCGTGGAAAAACTGACGGACTGAGGGAACACGGCGGCCGTATAAGCGACCTCGCTTCCGGCGTCGGGCATGCGTTCCGTCAGTCGCCCATAGACGTACCCGATCGGGACGAGCGCAAGACCGCCGATCAGGAAGCCCAGCATCGCACCCACCGCTCCCCCGCGAGCCAGCCAGTCGTCAATCACCACCATCCAGCCCACCCCCACCATCGATCCGAAGGCGAGCGTGAAATATTCCTTCGCGTGGAGGACATGACGGAGTGTGGGCTTCGTGTCTTTCGCCGGGCGAGTGGTCATTCGATTATCGTTTTCCACATCTCGAAAGCGGCGTCGTCTCGTTTGGTTTGCACGCAGCAAATATATTCACCGCCGAGACACCGGGACCGCAGAGAACTCCAATGGTTTAAACCCTACCAACCTCAGTCTCCCTCACAGCACCCCGGCGGCTCTGCGCTGGTGTTTGCGTTCTCAAGTTTTTTCCAGCCTCTCCTTCGAGGACACCCTTCGCAGCCACGGGAGGGGAACCACGGTGTTTGAGGAATTGTGGTGAATTTCTAATTTACATTTGTGAACATCAGTGCTTTTTCGAACTCCTTTACCTGATACTTATTGCCTTTCTTCGAGATGCGGTGTCCCTCCGCCTTCAGTTTCGAGATTTGGCGTTTAGTTCCCCCGGGGTACTTCCCGTTAATCGTCCCTCCTGACTTTAACGTCCGCCAATAAGGGGTGATGGTCCTCTTCCCTTTGGCGACTGACTCTACCGCCGCATGGGCGGCAATCCAGGCAAAGATGCCTGTGGTCATCGGGCAGCCAATCGTGGCGCCGTGTTTGCGGGCGAGAACAGCGCGAATTTCATTGAGGGTAATCAATTTGCCCCGCGGCACTCTCTTCATGATCTCGTCCACTTCCAGGGGCGCCGGAACCACCAGTGTTCCGGAACCCCACTTCTTCCTCATCTTCTCAGGGATGACTACCACCTTTGGCAAATCTTTGCTGTCGGTGAGCTTTTCTCTCCATGTTTTCCGGGGTTTCATAGCAAATCTCCTGAGTGAGCCATTCTTATGCTAACTATGTAATCAAAGATAAAAACAAATCTCTCTCGATCGAAGCTTGAAGAATCCCGTCTGTGCTCATAAGGTGACGAAAAATACCCCCCGCGGGAGCTGGGGGATCCTTCCGTTCCAGCCTACAAGAAGAGGCCCCTCCATCCCACAAACCATTCACTATTTCGGCCTCCCTACAGATTGGGCAAGGATGATCCTTTGCTCCGGTCTGAGTTTCATGGCCTTTGCGAGGGCGGCACGATCAACAGAGCCCCGGACGACGGTCGCCAGCTTTTCCGACGTGCAGAACAAATAAACGTTCTGGCTGATGAACCCGGTGTCGGCAGCGGTATAGAGTATTGTATCTTCTGAGGACGCCCGCTTCGTTCGAGCGAGGTCCGCCACATAAATGAGATTGACCGGGGCCTCCTTGACAAACGCTTGAGTTCCCGTCATCGCACGCACATCTTCCTTCAAGAGGGGGACCAACAGTTGCTTTTTCGCGTCATAAAGAAAAAGCCCGTCCGCCGTCGCAACGTAGATATCGATTTCCTGCCAATTTACCGCAGAGGGTGCCGTCCGCCCCCCTGTGGCTGGACGGTTGATACCGAACGCAGCCCAAAGCAGATTGGAGATGAGCTGCATCGGTAGTTTTTCGGGGCTGAAGGTCCGCGTGGTATGTCGCTCATTAAGAACTTGCATGAGCGGGCGCCCGCCGTCCATCTGGGGTGTCGGCAGTTCGATAGGCTTGAGTTCCTGGGCCGGCGCCAAGGAGAAAGAAAGGAACAAACCAATCAGAGCAATCCCAATCAAGATCGAAGCTTTAATTTTCATAAGGGCCTCCATTTCAAATTAAGGTGTAACCAGAACGAATTTCTCTTCAGGACGGCTGATCTTCATTCGAACTCAAGCGGGTGACGGATCCGGGGGTTCGATGTCGACCACAATCAATGTCAAATCATCGTCCAATGTTTCCCCGGTCCGCTTGCCCGACCACTGGAAGAGCCGTTCAAGCAGGGCATCCGCGAAGCGCCCCGGCGAGTGGTGTTCCTGGGCTTCAAGGAACCGTATGAGACGCTCTTCTCCAAAAAATTCACCGGAGGAGTTGGTGGCCTCCAGGATTCCATCCGTGTAAAGCAGAATTCGATCGCCAGGGCCAAGGTCCAACTCGGTATTCACATAGTGCGCCTCCGGAAACTGTCCCATGATGAGACCGTTTTCTGAAAGCTCGTAGATTTTATTCTCCGACCTTCTCAACAACAATGGGGAGGGGTGACCGGCGCCGGCATAAACGAGTTTTCGTTTACCCATCTCCAGGAGCAGGTACCCCGCAGTGATAAACTCGCGCTCGAACTTCCCGCAGAAGATTTGATTCATCCCCGTGAGCACGCGGGCCGGGTCTGAGGCCTGGGGAGCCTGTGAAGCAAACGACACCTTGACCATGGAGGCGATCAATGCTGCGGGCACCCCGTGTCCTGAAACGTCTGCTACCAGGATTCCCATCCCCTTCCCGTCCAAAACCAAGAAATCGTAAAAATCACCGGCCACGGCCGCCATGGGAAGATAGCGAGCCGCCAGGTGAATGCCCGGGACCTTCGGCATTTGTTGCGGCAGGATGGAGGATTGGATGCGACGAGCCGTGGCCATTTCCTGTTCGATGGCAAGCAGTTGTTTTTCGTTCGTGAAGAAGCGATGGGCCACCGCATAGCCGAGAAAACCAATGAAGATCAGGAGGCCGATCGGCTCTGCGGTCCAGCGCCACGGCAGAAGGCCCCTTTGGACAAGATTTGCATTCAAAATAAAAATCATAAAAATCGTCACACCGGCCCAAAACACCTTCAACTCTCCGGCCAGCCGGGGAACCACGTGGAAAAGGTTCCCGAAGATCACGACTATTATCAAGATGACGAGGGAGTTGTTCCATCCGCCAGCTTCCCATGGATTGTGTCGAAAGCCGCTGAGGGGAATGGCCACAACCGCATAGAGCCCTTGCAGCTGCCACAGTCGACGGATGGAAGACTTCCAGCCCCGTCCCATAAACTGCTCCAAGAACACCACAAACGGGACTGGGATGGCATAAGTAATGAACGCGGTTGTATAAACCCACAAGATGGGTGGCACATCAAAAAGAAGCGGTGTCGTCCCGGAACTCGAAAACAAGCGTACTCCATAAAGCACACCGCACACGCCAAACGAGACGAGCGAAAGATCCTTGAATCTCCGCCGCAACCCGGCCAGGATCAACACGGCGACGCCCACCGATACAAACAGCACCGCAAGCAGGATCTGGCCCACATCCGCACGCAACTGGGCCCTCAGATCAATTGAAGTCGGAGGCTGGAAGAAGAAGCCAAACGAAAGGATGAAAGAGACTGACATCATTGCAGAACGGTGGTTAAGGAGCCGGTTGAATGAAGATCAAATTCTCAGTCCTGTTCTGTCGAGCACAAACTCTCCAGGATCCCGGGCTCTTCTAAGCGCTCCCTGGAGCGCGTTACCCAGGTTTCATGATTAACGCCGCCTCTTAAAAAAATCGGCAACGCCAACGGTCAGCCCGGCCACTGCTCCCACCCTTGGAGAACCGCGTGTGAAGCCGGTTCGTATGCCCGCATCCAGGACAAGGCGCCGGTTCACCTGGTAAGTCACCACGCCGAGCCCAAACAGGGCTCCCGGCTGATCGTCATTCCGGCTGAAGCCGCTGAGTTCAGCACCGAGGCCGAATTTCCGGCTGACGTTGTAGGAAGCGGCCAGGGCAGCTTGCCCGCTGGAAGCCAAACCGGGTTTCCCCGGCCGGCCTGCCAGCAGATAGATGGCATTGAAATCCACTGTGGCGTCGCCGATTTTCTTGCTGATATATCCGATGAAATTATGGTCGACCCGTCCCGTCCCCAGTCCCTTGGCACTGCTGGCGGTTGGCAATTTGATGTAGTATGCGAAGGCAATCCCGGGACGCGAATGGGATTCATGCTCTGCAACCCCCTGGATGCCGATCTGGGTGTCCCCGAGGCTGGCCATCCTCAACCCGTCCGAATTTATCTGAGAAATCACATTATCGCTGTCGAACTCCAACAGGATTCTCCGGCTGGCCGAGAACCGTATCGCCATTGGCGTATCCAATTCGCTGCGTACTCCTCGGGCATGGAAATTTGCGTTGTAGCCATACTCCAGTTGCAGCACGCCGGGCTGCTGGAACTCTGCGGGGTTTGAAACGGTTGGCCGAGCCGGGACGATAAAGTCCTGATCTTCCCCTGGATCGTCCTTAGCATCGCTCTTGTCTTTGGATGCCTGCTCAGGTTTACCTTGGGCCCGAGGTTCGGGGTTCTGACCCAACCCTCGGACAGGCTCCATCGCAGCCAGAAGCAAGACCCCTATCCAAAAAACATGTCGTGAGATGACACCAGTACAAAAGTTAGAAATAGAGTCACCCGAGAAAACGCTGGATGGTTGACGTTAGGGGCGTCCGCCGCGGCGGACGCCCCTGAGAGAATTCATGCACGCTCCCGTCACAAAGTCAACGTCGTTTGTATGACTCAACTGCCTCTCCCGCAGACGCAAAAGCTGCAGGAACACCTATCAGAGACATTGACTGCGCGGTGATTCTGCTTCCAGTTACTTTATGAATTCTCCGCTTAAAGCCTTTTTCGTCGCTGCCAGGAGCGCTTCGGGCCCCACTGGCGCCCCGGTCGCCTGTTTCATCCAAAGATCAGGGGCAATACTCCCGATGGTCGCCATCCGTTCAAATTCAGCTCCTAGATTTCCCGCCTTCGCCATTTGCTCCTCGATCTGGAAGGAGATCATATGTCCCATGGGATAATCGGGGAGATAGAGAAAAGAATCGATCATGTGCGAATAGATCCCCAGCAGGACCACATCCCGAGTTTTGAAAACCGGGGCATAATACTGGTTCCAGATGTCTTTCGAGATTTGCACTGTGGCTTCTTTTAATTCCGCCGGGGTCCCCCGGGGATGGTCATACATCCAGTGCCACACCGCCATGTCAACGAGCGCGACCCCCGCGATTTCATAGGTCCCCCAGAAGTCGTTGAGGGTCTTCATCGCCTGGCTCTTCGCATCGGGCTTGGCCAGACCCAGCAACTCCAGGTCATGCCCCTGAAAGACAAAGGCCAGTGCCTCCGTGAAAGCGGTGTTGGGAACGCCCTGAAGCAGGTAATGGTCGATGTTGTTCATGGAGAAGGTCTGTTCGATGTTGTGGCCCATCTCATGGACGGCGATGTTGTATCCCTTGTAGTTCATTCCCGTCTTTTCAACCCGGGTGCGCAAATGGGCTTTTTCCGTGCGCATGCCGGCGCCCATGGCGTGGCCTGATCCTCGCGCCGGATCGACGATGATGTTATTCGCCAGATAACCGGCTCGATCTTTCGAAAACCCAAGTTTCATTAAGAGGTTCGGAATATCCTTCTGGTAAGCCGCTGCGGTGGGATATTTCCCCGCGACGACTTCGTCAAGCTGCGCCTCAGTGTATTCACCCCGAGGCCGGAAACCGTTATACCAAACATCAAAAGGTTCGAGCGGCCTGCCCAACCGCGATTCGATGAGTCTGGCCACCTGGGGAACAAGGGGCGAGGAGACCACCTGTTCCAGCATGGCCTTCACGCGCGCCTCCGGGATTTCCCGGCTTTCGTCGAAGCGTCGCGCGATCAGGGTGGGGGCGGTCGGTGAATACGGATCAACCTTGCGCGAGGCCTGAAACGTCAACAGCAACTTGGCGTAACGGGTATTCGGTTCTCCCGTGTTGGAGGGGGCCTCTGGGTTGGAAGGTGATTTTCCGCCGGGGGTCGTTACCCCATTGGTATAAGGATTCCAGTCCACACCCGGATTGTTGACGACGATCGCCGGGATCGTCTGGGTCACGATCCGCTCCATGACCTGCTGAATTATTCTTTGCCTGGCGAGGCCCGTTTTCGTATCGCTGTAATCAGCTTTGATCTCATCACGCAGGTTCCAGTGAGAAAGGAGGCGGAGGTCGGAGGGAAAGAGGCGGGCGCCGTCCTTACCGATAAGATGGCCCATCCAGATGTTGTACTCTGAGACATAGCGTGCGGCCTCGGCATCGGCTTGCGCGAGTGCCAGATTGACGTCGGCTGGGACCCGCTTTGAAAATCTCTGGGCGAGACGGGCTTCCGCCCATTGCCGGCGCGACCAGTGTTCGCCCTCCCGAAGGCGCTGGTCGAGCGTGGTCAAGGGAAAATTGAGGAGCACCGTAAAGGCAAGCTTATTCTGAAAGAAGTCGTCGGTCAGGTGCGCCGAGGGATCGTAGCCGCCAAAGACCTGGTCAAACGAGTAGAGCGAGCCCAGGTCCAGATCGACGGGAGTCCGGAACTCCCGGTTAATCTCATGGAGGTGTCCCTCGAGCTGTTCCAGGTTATGTTCGAAGCGGTTGAACAGGGCGTCGCGGGCGGGCGGATCGGCGGCAAAATTGGCCCGCACAAAATCTTCAAAAACGCCCGCGTCTCCGTCCTCGGCCCGCCAGAAATCGGACACCTGTTCGAGGCCGCGGTGGAGCGGTCCCCGCTGTCCTTCTCCAAGCTTTGCGATCAGTTCTTTCTCGATCTTCGAAATGGAATTCTTCATCCAGGGCTCCTGTTGGGCGACCTGGCCGGTCGTTCCACATATCGAGTTTTCAATGAATTGCTTCAGGGAGTTGAGTTGCCAGGGTGACGCGATGAGCAACAAAATGGCTGCACCTGAAATGAGACCTTTTCGAGCACGCATAAGGAAGCTCCCGATGGTGATATGAACGCATTATGAAAAATTGGTGTCCGTGCCTGACGATATCGGAGCACTGGCAGGGTCCGTCCTTTCCACTCTTTCCGATGGTATGTAAGAGAATCTATTCATCCCGCTTTCGAGCTGTTCCCCACCGATTGCTGCTACGATGGAATGATTCGCACTCGGGAGGAATAAATCGACACTATTCTATAGGGTTCTCATTGTAAAATGTTAACTTTTAGGTCGAGAATACGTTCGATCATTCCTTTTCTACCGACGTAAAAATCCCCGCCCGAGGAGGCGCTTCTTGAACACACTGGTGATGAAATTCGGAGGGACTTCGGTTGGCAGTGCCGACGCGATACATCATGTCGCCCGCATTGTCCGCGCGGCGCAGGCCGATTGGCCCCAGGTGGTCGTCGTGGTCTCGGCCATGAGCGGAGTCACCGATTTGCTCCTCAAGGGCGCTCTCACGGCCGCCGAGGGCGATGGGGAAACGTTCAAGTCGCTGGCCGGAGAATTGCGGAGGAAGCATTATGACGCCCTCGATAATCTCGCAAAGGATTTGAGTCCTTCGCCCCGCTGGAGCGAGGCTCGCGCCTCAGTCACGTCTCTCGTCGGCGAGTTTGAAACACTCTGTCATGCCGTTTATGTCCTGGGAGAAGCCTCCGCGCGGGCGCTTGATGCGATCTCCTCGCTGGGTGAGCGGATGAGCATTCATCTGGTCGCATCCTCCCTGCGGGAGGCGGGAAAACCTGCCGAACCCATCGAGGCGACAGAACTCATCGTGACGGACAAGAATTTCCAATCAGCGAATCCGATTTCCGAGCTCACACGATCACACACTCAAGCCCGATTACTCCCGCTGCTCGAAAAAGGAATCGTTCCCGTGGTGACGGGTTTCATCGGCGCCACGGCGCGGGGGGTGGTTACCACCCTGGGGCGCGGGGGGAGCGATTTCAGCGCGGCGTTGTTGGGAGTGGCGCTCGATGCCCGTGAAGTCTGGATTTGGACCGATGTGGATGGGGTGATGACGGCCGATCCCCGCATTGTCCCCGCCGCGCAGACATTGCCCGAAATCACGTTCCGTGAAATATCGGAACTGGCCTACTATGGCGCCAAGGTCCTTCATCCCAAGACGATTCGCCCGGTGGTCGAGCGCAACATTGCCTTGTGGGTGAAAAACACCTTCAATCCCTCGAAAGCAGGCACCCGCGTCGTCTCGGACGACACGGAGCCGCATGGAACCATCCGCGCGGTGACGGCGATCCGGGGGCAGACCATGCTGACGGTCGAGGGACGCGGGATGCTGGGGGTGCCGGGCGTTGCCGCGCGCACTTTCGGCGCCGTCGCCCGCACGCACACCAGTGTTTCCCTCATCTCCCAGGCGTCGTCAGAACAGAGCATCTGCTTCATCGTTCCATCGCCCGCCGCATCGCTGGTGATGGACGCGCTCAGTGACGAGTTCCGCCGCGAACTGGAGCAGCAGAATATTGATCGAATCTGGGCGCTGGAAAAAGTGGTCATCATCACCGTGGTGGGCGCCGGGATGCGCCACACCCCGGGGATCGCGGGTCAAATCTTCAGTTCGCTCGGAAAAAGCCGGATCAACGTCGTCGCCATTGCACAAGGATCCTCGGAATGCAGCGTCAGCCTGATAGTCGATGCTCAGGACGCCGAGAATGCGGTCCGGGAAATTCACAAGCTAATCGAGTTGCGGGAGGCGTGAAATTTGAACCAGAATCTACCACAGAGACACGGAACCGCTGGGTCGCCCGAATCGTGAAGGGGCACCTCTGAGTCCACTGCGCTTCGTCGGTTTGGTCCGTTTTTCTTACTTCTTCATTAACTCCAACACCGCAGCCGTCATGGCCTTGACCCCGGTCCGAAGGGTAGGTTCGGGTAAGGGTATGAACAGGCTGGAGTGCAGTGAAGGGAGCGGAGTTCCTGTCCGTCTGCTCTGAGCGACTCGTTCAGGATCAACGGCACCCAGCGTGAACATGCAGGTGGGGATCTGATGTCCCTCCAGACCGAAGCGCCCGAAATCCTCACTCGCCATGATCGGAGGCACCTTCAGGACGTTTTCCGGGCCCAAGGTTTTTCTGAATGTTTCCGCCAGCCTTTCCGTCAAGGCAGGATCGTTGTATGTCGCCGGGGTCACCTCGGTCTCGCTCACCTTGACCACGGGGGCCCGCTCTTCCGGTATTCCCGCCGCCGCAGCGATTCCCTTCGTGATGCGTTCAATGGACGCGAGAATGTGTTGGCGGACCTCTTCCTTGTAAGTCCGGATGGTCAACTGCATACGGACTTCATCCGGAATAATATTATGTTTTGTTCCCCCGTGGATCGAACCGATCGTGACGACGGCCGGATCAAACGGCGAATCCTCGCGGCTGACGATCGTCTGGAGGGCCAGGACAACCTGGGCGGCGACGACAATGGGATCCTTCGTCGTTTCAGGCGCGGAGCCATGTCCACCCATCCCGCGAATGGTGATGTCGACGGAGGTGGAACTGGCCAGCGCGTAGCCCGGGGCGTAACCCACCTTCCCGGCTTCGAGATTTCCCGTGTCGTGGAGCGCAATGGCGAATTCAGGCCTGGGAAAACGCGAATACAACCCGTCATTGAGCATGGCCAGAGCGCCATCGATGGCCTCCTCGGCCGGCTGTCCAATCAAGATCAGCGTTCCGTGCCATTGATCCTTGAGCTCCACGAGCATCCTGGCTGTTCCCAGCAATGAGGTGATATGGATGTCATGCCCGCAGGCGTGCATCACGCTGACTTCCTGCCCTGAGTCATTCTTGGCCTTCACTTTACTCGCGTAAGGCACGCCGGTTTTTTCCTCAACCGGCAGGGCATCCAACTCCGTCCGCACCAGGACCGTCGGGCCGGCGCCATTCTTCAGGACGGCGACCACCCCGTAGGCCACGCGTTCCGGGTTGCTGTATTTCCCGAAATGATCGGTGACCGTGTACCCGAGCGACTTCAATTCCTTCGCCACGAAGGCCGATGTCTTCTCTTCCTGATGGGAAAGTTCCGGAGAGGCATGCAGCATCTTGTACGTGGCGACGAGCGAGGTGATATTCCGGTCAATCAAGGAATCCAGGGCGGGTTGAGCCTGGAGCCCGGCTGTTGTGAGTAATCCGAAAAACCAAAAGTAAACCAAGAGTTTGAACTTCATTGAAGACTCCTCAGACAAAAAGTGGATTTTGCATGCCCCGTGAATTTGAATCTTCGCAATTCAGACTTGTTCGCTGGAAAGATCGATACATGTTAGCACTTCCAGTCATTTGGGCAGCGGGGTCGAGAGCAAATAGACCGCGAAGGACGCCAGCCAATGTTCGCCGGCATAGTCGCCACTGGCCACATGCGCCAACGCATCCTGGGCATGGCGGTTCGCCGACGCGGAGAGGATTTTACGAGCCGGGTCCCTCGCCGGCAAACCCGAGGTGATACTTCGCATGCACCATGCCCGGCTGAGGTTGAGCCCGTCGAGGTGAACGAGTTTGGGGTCCGTGCGATCCGTGACCGTGGCGGGGTTGAATAATCCTCGGGGTTCGCCGCGCGCCACCCCGGGCAGAAACCGGTGAAACCATTGTTGAAACTCGGCCGGCTTCATGACTCGCCGCATCAGATCTGCTTCCATCAAAGCAGGCGAGAAGAAATCTTCTCCCCCCGGTTCCCAGGACGCAGGGTAATTCACATCCGCCCCGAAGTAGGTTCTGCTGCGCTCCCCAATCAGATCCTCCAGATTTCGGTCTCCCTCTTTCTTGGCGTAGTCGAGGGCGAACGCCAGTCCAAACGCCGTATTGGGATGAACGCCTGTCCGAATCGGATAAGTCTGCTTCGGGAAAAAATTCATGTACCGTTTCGCCAGGGCATCCGCCAGAGGACGCAAATTCCTGGACCATAGTTTCCCATCCGGATCATCCCAGTTGTGAAGCTCTTCAGCCAGTTTCAGAAGCCACGCCCAGCCATAGGTTCGCTCAAACGATTGCCGGTTGGGCTGGTCCAGATAGGCTGTCTCGACCAGGATATTCTCCGCCGTGAGATTTTGATTCATGGCCGCCCGAATCTCCTTCGCCTCAGGCAGTTGTGGAAAGAGCCGGAGCAGATGCGCCAGCATCCAATGTCCGTGGACGGAGGAGTGCCAATCAAAGCACCCATAAAAGGTCGGATGGAGCGAGCGGGGGGGTTGCACTTCAGTACGGTCATTGATGACGTGATCCGGCTTGTTGGGATACTCTTTGGTGACGCATTTGAGAGCGAGCTGTGCGAAATGAGAGGCCTCTGCCTGACTGAGCGACACGGGACCGTCCTTTGTACCGCGATGTGTTGTTTGGGTCATGGCCCGGGAGGAGCTAAACAGGAACAAGACCAATAGCAAAGATAATTTCCTGGAATCGATACGGTGCAATCGGTTCTCCCTCTTCAATGAGACGTATTGAAGTTCGAAGAAAACAAAGCTTGGCGGGAAGACAAGTGCGGAGTATACGCCCGCAAATCGGAGCGAGCAAGATGGTGATGTTGTTGTGGTGATGTTGTTGGAGACCACCGCCCGAAGACAAGAATGAAAACGGAAAGAAGGAAAGTCTGAGGTCAGGCAGGAAGCCAGAGGATCAGATGAAATCCAGAATTTGCGTCCCTTCTAAAGAACCGCGTTGAAGAGGTACCCCACGAGAAGAATGCCGAACGCCACCACTCCCACAAAAGTGGCGATCAGCCGAGGCTTGAGAACCTTGCGGAGGATAATGATCTCCGGCAGAGAAAGGGCGATGACTGACATCATGAAGGCCAGCACTGTACCCAACGCGGCGCCTTTTTCCATCAGGGCGTGCACCACCGGTATGATTCCGGCGGCATTGGAGTACATGGGAACCCCCAGAATCACCGCTGCGGGAACGGCCCACCAGACGTCTTTACCCATGAAGGACGCCAGGACCCCGGTCGGAACATAGCCGTGAATCCCGGCTCCGACGGCAATGCCCACCAACACGTAGGGCCATACTCTACCCACAATCTCTTTGACGGCGCCCGCGCCGAGGCGCACCCGCTCCGCAAAGGCAGGAGCTGCTTCCATCTCCTCACCCCTCCCTACCTGAACGGTGAGTACCCAGGACTCGAGATGTCGTTCCATCCGCAGTTTTCCAATGACCCAGCCCGCCACGACGGCGATCAACAATCCTGTCGACAGATAAAGCAGGGCGACTTTCCAGCCGAACATCCCGAAAAGCAATACCAAAGCGACTTCGTTGACCATGGGAGCGGAAATGAGAAAAGAAAAGGTGATCCCCAGGGGCACGCCCGCTTCTACAAATCCCAGAAAAAGAGGGACGGCCGAACAGGAGCAAAAAGGGGTCACCACTCCCAGCGCCGCCGCCAGTCCATTCCCGGCCAGTTCGCGCTTTCCGGCGAGCGCCCGCCGTGTTCGCTCCGGCGTAAAGAAGGACCGCACGATGGCAACGCCGAATACAACCAGCACCAGGAGCATCAGCACCTTCGGCGTTTCGAAGAGGAAGAAATTCACACTGCTTCCGAGGTGCGATGAGGGCGCGAGATGCAACACGCGATAGGTGAGAAAATCTGTCGCGGGTCGAAGAAACTGATAAATCGCGCCCCAGACGAACAGGGCCACGCCCAGGCGAAGAACCAGTGACAGCGGGAGTGGCCGGTTTTTTCTCTCGAGCACGGGAGAGACCAGGACGGCATTCTCTGGGTTGTTCGTGTTCATGCTTAGTTCCCATAGGCCGACTTCAACAGCCTCTCCGCCTCTGAAGGGTTGAGGACGCGTCCATGGCTTACCACCTCACCGTCCACCACGAGGGCCGGTGTCGAGAGGATTCCATACTTCACGATCTCAACGATGTCGGTCACTTTCTCGATGGTAGCCGGCAGCTTCAGTTCAGCCACGGCCAACTCAACATTATGGGCAAGTTCCTTACATTTGATACAGCCCGATCCAAGGATTTTTATGTTCATTAAGATTCCCTCACACTGATGTTTTTCCTGAAACAATTAAGGAAAGAAAAGACCAAATACGCGCAAAAAGCTCATCCCGGGTGACACAAAAGGCGTTCAGCTTCTGTTCCTCGTCCCCCTCTACCGCCGCGGGATCAGGCATCGGCCAATGGAGTCGTTGCCGTCCGCCCCCGAAGAGAGGACAGCTTTCATTCGCCCGATCACACACCGTAATGACAAAGTCAAACGGTTGTTCAAGGAAGAGGCCCATGGATTTCGATTGCTGCCCCGAAATATCAATGCCGACCTCCGCCATGACCTGAACGGCGAGAGGATGTAGCCCCTTGGGATGGGTGCCGGCGCTGAAGACCTCGACCTTGTCCTCACCCACGTGCCGCAGAATCCCCTCGGCCATCTGGCTCCGCGCGGAATTTCCGGTGCACAAAAATAGGATACGGGTTGTCATAGGCAATGAATCTCATCCGGCCATTTGGATCGATCGCGGGGAATTGTGTAGCGCCTCCAGTTTGCCCTGGTCCCCGATGTCTCAAAGCCCACGTCAGGCCGATCCCGGCATGGCGGGGGATGGGCCCTTTAAGGTTCGCTTCCTCGGGAGACTACAAGTGTAAGGTCGCGACGGCAGATTAGGGAAGCAAACACGGGGGCCCTGCCGTCTTAGTGCGAAAAAGCCCGGGGCAGTGAATCCGGCATGATGATTTGGAACGTTTTACAGCGACCCTGCTGCACGGCCTGCCGCAGTTTCTTCTTGTCGGCGGCAAACTCTTCAGCGGAGTCGACAACTTCCTTGAGCGCCCGGACGATGGAGCGGTGATTTGAATCACCCGGCCTGGTCAGGGAATACAAGATCCACAGTCCTTCGCGGCGGTCTTCTATCAGTCCGGCGTTTCTCAGGACTGAGAGATGGCGCGAAATCCGTGCCTGGGGGCAACCCAATACGGTCTCCATATCGCAAACACAGATTTCCCCGGCTTCGATCAGGAGGTGAAGAATTCTTAGCCGGGTCTCATCCGACAGGGCCTTGAAGGTTCTCGTGATTCGTTTCATTGGTCGCTCCGTATATTCATATATACGAATATACAAAATCACAACTTTTGTCAACCCGTCTCTGAGTTAAGCCCCCCTTAGCGCCTTCGGCCTCAGCATTTTGGCCCCCCGGAAAAACTCTTAACCAAAGATATAACGAGCTGTCATCAAGGTTTAACATCCTGCCGTAACAATCCACCCAGATGTGGAGACTGCACTTGCCTCCATGTCATGCGAGGTGTGGACGTGATCTTCGTGCTTCTTTTCTTGCTCCTGGTTGCCTTAGCCGCACTTATCTATTGGATGATGATCAGCACAAGACCTGAGGGGGGTTTTATTTTCTTCCTGAATCTACTCAAGAACTTCCCGGGAGAGTAGCGACGGCATAGTGGCGGAGCAGAGCCGGTTCATGGGGCATCCTCAATTCACGTCGGATCTGATGAAAAATCACCTGTCCAGCCTCAGGCCAGGATAGATTTCAAACGAGAGGTTACAAAGATGGACCTTAGAGGTCAGATCGTCGATACCGCCAGAAGAATCGCCAACCTTCTCAATGACCAAGGGACACAAACCCTCCCCCAGTTGAAAAGACAGTTGAACGAGTCCAGTGAGATCGTGCACCTGGCTCTCGGATGGCTCGCCCGGGATGACAAGATTGAAATTCGACGCGATCTTAAAGGATGCCAGATCCGCTGGAAACCCCTGAATTATGGTCGCGGTCTCCCTCTTCCACGCCGTCGTGACTTGGTGAAAGATCCGGCTGAGGTGAGGGGGCAAGAGGCTTGACTGTCGCATTGTCTCCGATTCTACTGCCTCGGATCCTTCACGGCCCTTCCCGGCATCCAGGCTTTGGGCCTTTTATTTGCCAATCCTCCCCTCTTTTCAACCAATCTTAAAATCGTTGTTACACATCCTTAACAGAACCTGAGTTAAGGTGCTGTTCGAATTCCATGTTATCCGTTAACCCAGACCAGGCTTCAGAACATCATCTTTCACTGCTCCACTCAAACCTAATCGACTAAGGAGAACCTTGATGAGGCACAACAACCGCACCCTGGCAGTCACACTCTTCCTTTTGGCGTCTCTTGCCTGGCCGGCGCCCGCTCAACCCGCAGGCGGAGCGCCGCCGCCTAAGGAAAAACGGGGGTCCGCCGCAGGAGTCAAGAAGTCCCAGAAGGAGCAAGCTCCCACGGCGTCGTCACAGGAAACTGAAAACCTGAAAGCCGCCATGGAAAAACAGAACCGGATCATCGAGGAGCTGAATCAATCGATGAATCAGATGCGGACCCAGATGCAGCAGCAGATGAACGAGATCCAGAGCCTGAAATCCGGCCTGGATCAATCACGGGCCACCGCCGACGAGGCGAACCGAAAAGCGGCGGAATTGGCTTCCCTGCCCGACCAAGTCAAATCGATCGAGACCAACACTGCGAACATCAGCAAGAATTTCACTGAAGTAAAGAAATCGGCCGATGAGGCCAAGAAAACCTCGGAAGGCATTGCCAAGAATTTGAACGGATTCCGTTTCAGCGGCGATTTCCGTTTGCGGTTCGACTCCATCTTGCGTTCCTCCAACCAAAGCGATGCGGCGGCCCTGGTGAAGACCGGTGCCGTCCAAAACGCTCGGGCACGCTATCGCCTCAGATTAAACGTTGATAAATACATCGATAAGTACGTCGATTTCCACATGCAACTTTCCACCGGGCCTATCAACAACCCCTTGACCCTGGACCAGGACTTTACCTCGACAACCACGCGCCATCCTTTCTTTATCTCCGAGGCGTGGGCTGATGTGCACAACGAGGCGAAGACCCTTTCGATCCAGGGGGGGAAAGTTCAGGAAGTGTTTGCAGATAATTCAAGATTTCTGTTCGATGATGATGTTCGCTTCAACGGGTTCAACGAGAAGTACGTCCACAGCTTTGCGGACGGCGGGGCGCTTAAGGCAATTGAGTTTCGTGCCGGTCAATACATTTTTACGAATCCCAACACCGCGATTGTGACTGCAGGGTCGGTCCTGCAGTCAGCAGGAGCTGCATTGGGCTCCATCGGGCGCGCCTCACAAATGTTCCATGAGGGACTGGTTCTTAAGGGGAGAATCTCCGATAACCTAAGTCATGAATTCGTGGTGGACGATCAGTACTTTCGCAATCCGAATCAAATTGCCCTGGCCTCCACGGCCAATGGATTCCCTGTCCTCGTGAATGGCGGATTGGGTCTTTCCCTCTCCGGGGCGATCACCAATGGGACAGGCAGCGGCACGACGACTGCGGGGGGCGCTATTTTCACCGCGCCGGACTTTAACATCATACGGCTGGGGTACAAGATGGATTGGAAGGCATTCGCGTCTCACCCCAAGCTCCCGGTCACCTGGAATGTTCAAGTGGCGCGAAACACGGGTGCGGATTTTTTGCGGGACGCCTTCCTGACTTCCCTCTCCATCGGCCAATCCAAGGAAGCGGGGGACGTGAGATTTCTCTACATCTGGTCGATCAAAGATGCCAATTCGTTAATCTCGCAGGTGACTGACGATGATTTGGGCACGGGGACTGGAACAAACATTGCTACTCATCATTTCCGGGTGGATTACACCATCCGCAAAGGATTTGTATTTCAAAACCTGATTTTCTTTCAAAATGAGCGCCGCCCCACGAACCCGTCTCAGTTGTTCTTTGTCCCCTTGCAGCGGGGAACGCCGACGCAATTGCGCTACCAGGGGCAAGTTCAATTTACTTTCTAGAGGTTTGTATCTTCAAAGAGATGAAGCTTAACCGGCGTTTAACGCTGCCTTAACACAGCTGTAACAAACAGACCGTTAGACTCAACCAAGTCGAGGGGAGAAATAATGAAAACCATAATACTTGCTCTGGCAGGGATTCTCACATTGGTGGGATTGCTGGTTGTGATGGAAGGACCTGCCTTAGCCCAAATTCAATTGAACGGCGCGGGGGCGACCTTTCCCTATCCCATTTACTCCAAGTGGTTCGATGAGTACCACAAGCTCCACCCCGACATTCAAATCAATTATCAGTCCCAAGGCAGTGGTGCCGGCATTCGACAGTTACTGTCAGGCACGGTGGACTTCGGCGCCACTGATGGACCGATGACGGATGAACAGTTGGGGCAGTCCAAGGTTCCCATTCTTCATTTCCCCACTGTTTTGGGGGCAGACGTTCCCACTTACAACATCCCGGGGGTTAACGCCGAACTGAACTTCACTCCCGACGCGCTGGTGGGCATCTTCCTGGGCCGCGTCACCAAGTGGAATGATCCCGCCCTGGCACGCGACAACCCCAATGTGAAACTCCCGAACCAGGATATCATCGTGGTCCACCGATCGGATGGCAGCGGAACGACCTACATCTGGACGGATTATCTCTCCAAGATCAGCACCGAGTGGCAGACCAAGGTGGGGAAAGGTACCTCCGTGAATTGGCCGGTCGGCCTGGGAGGAAAGGGAAATGAAAACGTTACTGCGATTGTCAAACAGACTCCGGGCGCGATTGGCTATGTCGAACTGATCTATGCGGTTCAGAATAACCTGCCTTATGGAAGAGTGAAGAATGCCGCGGGAGTTTTCGTCAAGGCCGATTTGAATTCGGTGACTGAAGCGGCCCAAGGAGCTGCCGCCAACATGCCGGGTGATTTCCGGGTCTCCATTACCAACGCCCCCGGGAAAGGCAGCTATCCCATTTCGAGTTTCACGTGGCTGCTGGTTCCCGAACAGATTTCGGCTGCCAATAAAGGGAAGGTGCTTGTCGACTTCTTGAAGTGGATGGTGGGCGATGGCCAGAAATTCGCGACGGCGCTGGCGTATGCCCCTCTTCCCAAGGCCGTTGTCACCCTGGAAGAGAAGGCCATTGCCAAGATTAAATATTGACACCGAAGGGAGGGCAGAGCCTTTCGGGGATGGACCTCGCTTTATTCATTGAGCTCCTGTTTGCAGGTGAATGCCCGCGGGGCTGGGTGCACGGTTCCAGCCCCATTCTTATAAACCGAACCTTTGGAAATCCACCAGTCGAATGAATGACCTTATTGCAACGCAACGTTCAGACGCGCCGGCGGTCCCTGCTTATCAGCCTTCTTTCTCGCGCGCAAGGGCGCGGCGGTTCCGGGTGGGAGATTTTCTTACGCGCGGAATTACTTTCCTCGCTGCTCTTTCCGTGTTGGTCATCACGGTCGCCCTGGCGTGGGAGTTGTACAAGGCCTCGGCGCCGAGCATCCGACAATTTGGCTGGAAGTTTGTTATCCAGGAGACTTGGGACCCTGTCTTTTTATCCTTCGGCTCAATCACCTTTTTGTTTGGGACCCTCGTCACTTCGGTGATTGCGCTTCTGCTGGCGGTCCCTATCGGGATTGGAGCGGCGATTTTTCTTGCGGAATTGGCTCCCCGGACGCTCTCCTCCGCGTTGACCTTCGTGATCGAGTTATTGGCGGCGGTCCCGAGTGTCATTTATGGCCTCATTGGGATCTTTGTCCTGGTCCCTTTTATGCGGGAGCACGGCGGACCTGGGTTGAAAGCAGCCCTCGGCTTCCTCCCGATCTTTTCGGGCCCCAATTACGGGGTGGGTGTACTGACGGCAGGCATGCTGCTGGCGGTCATGATCGTCCCTTTCATTATCACGATCTCACGGGAAGTCCTGCTGGCCGTTCCCCGCGAGCAGCGGGAGGCATCCATGGCGTTGGGCGCGACACACTGGGAGACCACATGGCATGTCGCCATGGTCTATGCGCGATCGGGGATTTTCGGATCCACCTTCCTCGCACTGGCTCGCGCTTTGGGTGAGACGATGGCGGTGACGATGGTGATCGGAAACACACCGCAGATCAGAGCCTCCCTGTTTGCGCCCGGGTACACCATGGCGGCGGTTATTGCCAACGAGTTCACGGAAGCCACGGGAGATCTGTATTTGAGCGCGTTGGTAGAAATCGGGTTGTTGCTCTTTGTGATTACCATGATCATCAACGCCATGGCCCGATTGCTGATCTGGAGCACGGTTCGCAGGCAAGGGACAGCGGCATGAACCAGAATGTCGATGGGAAGCCGACGTCCCCGTCGGCTGCGGTCGCGAACTTTAGTCCGGCCGTGAGACGAATCTTGCAAGAGTGGCAGACGAGGACGTTGGCCCCACGGGATTCAAATGCGTAGAAGGATCATCAATTACTTCATCTTTTCCCTGACATCGCTTTGCGCCCTGCTGGCGGTATCCGTCCTCTTGTTCATTCTCGGTTACCTCGTTTGGCACGGCGGAAGATCGATCAATTGGGCATTCCTGACCCAACTTCCCAAACCGGTAGGTGAATCCGGTGGGGGGATTGGCAACGCGATAGCCGGGTCCGGGAAGATCATCCTGATCGCCACGTTGTTCGGGGTTCCCCTTGGATTTCTGGGGGCCCTCTATCTCGTGGAGTACGGCGGGACGAGGTTCAATTTTGCCGTGCGCTATGCCGCCGACCTGCTCAACGGTGTTCCTTCGATCGTGATTGGCATCTTTGCCTACACGCTCATCGTGCTTCGGACGAAGCAATTCTCCGCCTGGGCCGGGGGCTTCGCCCTGGGGATCATGATGATTCCCACGGCGCTCCGGAGCACAGAAGAGTTCTTGCGCCTGGTCCCCCGGGAATTGAGGGAGGCCGCGTATGCGTTGGGGGCCCCGCAATGGAAGGTGATTGCGACGGTCGTCATTCCTGTCGCCCTGCGCGGCATTCTGACGGGGATCATGTTGTCGGTGGCCCGAATCGCGGGCGAGACCGCGCCGCTGCTCTTTACCTCTTTCGGCAATCGGTTCTGGTCGCACAGCTTGAACGAGCCGACCGCTTCATTGCCTGTGATGATCTTCACCTATGCCGTCGGGCCCTATGACGACTGGCACCAACAGGCTTGGGCAGCCGGGTTGATCCTCTTGTTGGGGGTCTTGCTGACCAATATTGTGGTGCGGGTATTTTTGCGGCCCCGCTCCGCCTAGCCCGGGACGGGAATGGCATCACTTCCTCCTGGAAGGATCGTTGGATGATGACTCCCGAAAACCTGGATGAGCATGAAAACGGAATGCCCGAAATGAGGTTTGATCCGATGCCCGTCGAAGAGGAAGAGATATCCCACTTGAAAACTGAAAACGGACAGACGCCGGCCATCACCTTGCTCAAGACGGAACTTCCCGCGGGGACGTCGCCCAACCGCACTTTGCAGGCGGTGAAGGTTTCAACCGACCACCTCAACTTTTTCTACGGCCAGAAGCAGGCGCTGGAGGACATTTGCATTCAGATCCGGGAGCAGTGCGTCACCGCGTTCATTGGTCCCTCGGGCTGTGGCAAATCGACCTTCCTGCGGACGATGAATCGCATGAACGACCTGATCCCCGGCGCGCGGGTGGATGGCACGGTGCTGATCGACGGACGCGATATTTATGCCCGCCAGGCGGATCCCATCGAACTCCGTCGCCGCGTGGGAATGATCTTTCAAAAATCCAATCCCTTTCCCAAATCCATCTACGAGAATGTGGCCTATGGGGTCCGCATCAACAACCTGGCCCACTCCCGGAGAGACCTCGACGAGATCGTGGAACGGACGCTCCGGGGCGCCGCCTTGTGGGATGAAGTGAAGGACTCCCTGCCGAAATCCGCTCTCGCCCTCTCGGGCGGGCAGCAGCAGCGCTTGTGCATCGCGCGGGCGCTGGCCATCGAACCGGAGATTCTCTTGATGGATGAACCGGCCTCCGCGTTGGATCCGATCTCCACCGCCAAGATTGAAGAACTGATTTTTGAGCTGAAGAAACGGTATACCATCGTCATCGTCACGCACAATATGCAGCAGGCCGCCCGCGTCAGCGACTTTACCGGCTTCTTTCTCATGGGACGGTTGATGGAATTCGGCGACACCCGGAGAATCTTCACCAACCCTACAAAGAAGGAGACGGAAGATTACATTACAGGTCGATTCGGGTAGAATGACGGAGCGGATATTGACATTTAACACCTATCCCCTGATTCATTATGCACCGACACTTTGAAGAAGACCTTTCCGAGTTAAAGCAGAAGCTGCTCACCATGGGCTCGCTGGTGGAGCGGGCATTGCACCAGTCTGTCAAGGCGCTGGTGGAGCGCGATGCCCAGTTGGGGCTGCAGATTTTCGATGGCGAAGAAGCCATCAACATGCTCCAGATCGAGATCGACGACCGGGCCATGCGTCTGCTGGCCCTGCAACAACCGATGGCGACCGATCTGCGCCTCATTGCCTCGGCCGTCAAGATCAACAATGACCTCGAGCGCATCGGCGATCTTTGTGTCAACATCGTGCAGCGCGTGCTGTCGCTGATCAATCAATCGCCCATCTCTCCGATGATCGATCTGCCGAGGATGGCAGCGTTGGCTGAAAAGATGCTTCATGATGCCCTGGACGCTTTTGTCAACCGGAACGCCGACCTTGCCCGGACCGTCCTCGAAGGGGATGATAAAGTCGATCGTTTTCGAGACGATATCTTCCAGGAACTGGTTCGATTTATGACGAACCATCCGGAGGCGGTCCAGCGCGGTATCGACCTGTTGCTGATTTCCCGTAACATCGAACGCGTCGCCGACCACGCCACCAACATCGCGGAAGACGTGATCTATGTCGTCGCGGGCCGGGATGTGCGCCATCACATCGAAGAAACCATCCAGCCGAATTGAGGTCGCCTCTCACGAAATCGGAAGACCCTCCCCGTGTCCGTGATCTACTGATTTAACCTGCACGAATCCGAAGCCCATTTTCCAGATTGAAAACATGGCCGCTGTGGGTGAACCGCCACTTGCAGAACTGGCAGGGCCTATCTTGAACCTCATCAGTGACGGGGAATGCCGGGACGATCAGGCTGACATGTCAGCGGGGGTGGGAGTACCACGGAACTCAAGGGAGGGGCATCCCTAAAAACCCTGGCCTGCTCCCCGTCTCGCGGAGCAGGCCAGATGGTCTTCTCTCAATGAAACTTGCCATCCATTTCGGTATCCGTGGGCTGTCCCGTGGAGGGATCTAGAAAGGTCTTTTCCGACCGGCCCTCCCTGAAATCGAACATATTCAGCAACGACCCCGCCTTCTGATCAAATGACTGACTGTCAATTCGGCCCAGGTTCCAGTTGTCCTCAATCAAGCGAAGGATGGAGCTTTGGTCAGTCACCGAATGGTCGACAAAGTTCTCCCGGGAGAACGGCGATATGACCAGCAGGGGTAACCGGGGGCCATAGCCACAGCGGCCTTCGAGAGCTCCCGCGGGGGCGGCCCCGCAGGACCCGGGACCCGTCAAGGCATCCAGGCCCGTGTTCGACTGACTGACGATGGGCGGCATCACATGGTCATACCATCCGTCGGAGTCGTCGTAGGCGACAATCACTGCCATGCTCTTCCATTCTGGTAACTTTTGAAGACGATTGAGGGTCATGACGAGAAAGGCCTGCTCCGCCAAAGGATCAGAGTATCCTGCATGACCATCCTGAAAGGCGGATGCCTTTAGAAAACTCACCGCAGGAAGGTTCCCCGACTGGACTGCCTCCCAAAAATCACTCAGGTCGTACTGGTGGTTCGCCTGGTCCGTCATACCAATCCGGTTTACGGATGTAGGGGGCCGATGATGGGGATTGGCCGTCGAGAGGTAATACTGGAAGGGTTCATGATGAGGGATGTAGTCCTTAGTACTTAGTCCATTACTGCCGGTATGAGCCGTCGCACAAACTGCGTGACCATTGACGACGGAACTGGGACGGAACCCTCCCTGGAACCAGCCCCAGGTGACACCCGCCTCATTCAGCAGATCCCCGACATTGATCCCCGTCATCCCGAGCACTTCGCGCGTGGAGCAGTCGTCAAAGCGCGGCTGCGGGTCGCCAATCACGGCGGACGCGATGGAGTCCTGACCAAACGGGGTGGTGAGATTCGTGGCATCCGCCCCGGAAGTCTGCCCTGACACCAGGTTCAGAGCGCCGGGAGTGGAGGGACCAAAGCCCGTGCCAAAGTGGTTGTCGCTCATCGTGAAATGCTGGGCGTAGTTCCAAAGCGCGGTGACGGTATTTCCATCAAAGTAACCCATCACCTGGTTCGGATTGCATCCCGGGCCGCTGTTGCCTGCGAATTCCACGAATTTATCGAGTAACCCGGCGTGATACGCCTTCTGCTCGTCCGTGTAGTTGTGATCCTGATCGCAGGTGGCCGCCTGGCTGCGATCGAGACGAAAGGGATTGGCGGAGTTGGTGTTATTGGTCAATAAGTTCGCCGGAAGCCCGTCAACCGCGGGTGTTCCCGGGCGAGCCTTGAACACGGGTTCTCCGGCAGGGTTCGTTGCCACAGGATAGGTAGCAAAGTAGTGATCGAATGAAACGTTCTCCTGGAAGATGACGACGACGTGCTTGAGGGGAGTAGTGGTCTTCTCTTGCGAGTCTGCGCCTTGCACCACGGATCCACTCAAGTCCATGACCAGTAACGCAAGAAGTGAGATTGCTATTCCAATGAGGACCCAGAAATTCGCTTTTCGAAACATACAGTCTTCTCCCTTGGCTTCGAGAGCCATGATTTATCCAACGAAGCGGATCTTCGCCGGGATTGTTGTTATTGTTTTGGAAAGCTTACAAGTGCAGTTTAAGGGGGGTGTGTTTAAGGAGTGTGAGCGGGGTGTTAAGTTTGCATTAAGGTGTAAGCCGGGGGGTCTGGTTCATGGGCGATTCCCAAATCCTTCCCGCGTGATCTCAAAGCGGATCACCCTTTCTTCGGAGCCCTTTCCAATAAGAACGAATCCGTTTTTTTCCAAAACTCGAATCGACGCCAAGAGTTCCGGATAGGTTTCCGCAAGCACACGGTGGACCTGGGGATGATCAAAAGCCCAGGTCAGCAGTCCCCGAACGGCTTCTGTGGCATAGCCCGCTCGATGGAATTCTTCCATGAGGGAATAACCAACTTCAACCGTGCCATCCGCGGCGGGTTTACCTTTGAAGCCTCCGTTCCCGATGACGGTTGGCGCGGTGGTGTCATTTCCCCGGAGGACAAAATACCAGGTTCCCCACCCGACACCGTCGGGATTCTCCAGCAGGAACCGCAGAGTCCAGTTCATGGATTGAGCATCATTGAATGGAGGCGGCCAATCCTGGGGGACGAGTGCCCCGAGCCTCCGGGCAAGATCATTCGTATCCTCCATCTCGGTGCGGGAGAGCTCGGCGGTGGCGGCAATCAGGT
Source organism: Terriglobia bacterium (assembly GCA_041494885.1). Lineage (GTDB taxonomy): Bacteria > Acidobacteriota > Terriglobia > JAIQFV01 > JAIQFV01 > JAIQFV01. The sequence goes on along the minus strand of JBGQBO010000002.1, from coordinate 166,346 downwards.
CCAATCGTTCCGTCGAAACTGCAATCCTGGTCATGTTCCCTCGACTTCTCTTTCCAGGGCATTCACGTCGCAGACTGGACCCGGATCTCAAGGGCCCGTTCGCCACAGCAAGCAGGCAAGGTTAACCTGCCAGAGCCGGCACGCGCCACGGCTGGGACTTAAGGACGTCTCACGTCCTTAGCACTCTGTGAGGATGCTGATAATCTGGGATATGCTGCGTCTCTCGCTAAGCCGGATGGGACGGAGAACCGCGCTGACCAGGAAGCCTGGATGTCGAACGGCCTCTCCGATCAGGGCTGTTTCTGCGTCAATCAGATCGATCTCGACGGCCTGATGCTCGGAGTCCAGGGGGGCCAGCCGGCCAGCCACTTCCCAGGCATGTTCCCGGGCCTTCTCCATGCTGAAATTAATAATCGCCTCGTCCGTCTTTCCGGCGACCTGATCCAACAAGCGCATCATGGGCCCACTCGTTCCAGCTCGTGTTCCACCCCGCTGACCAGCGAGGCCAGGATCTGATTGATCTTCTCGAAGTCTTGTTTGAGCCCAGAAAGCGAATCACCGGGACAGGCTCGCGCCGCGGCTATCCCCAGATCGAGATTGATGTGAGCATTCATTCCCAAGAGCAAGTGCTGCACCACAATGGGCCACCAGCGGGACGCGGCGTCAAACGCAATCTGCCACGAGCGCGTGGTGGGTTTTCCGAGACGGTGATTCTCGAGAGCCTCCAGGTAGCGGTTGGCAAAAACAACATCCAGCCTCTCCATTCGAGGCCCGTCCTCAAAAAGACCTTCTCCAATCCCCTCCTTTACCTTGATCGAAACCTTCCGGTAGAGCGCCGCAAAGTAGCCCAGGCGGCTGCCGCGCCGACTTGAGGAGTCAATGATTTCACTGAGCTGCTCGATGACCTCATCGGTGGAGTTTGCAGAAATACCCACCCCCGGGATGGATTAATTTTGTATCCGTTATTGAGGTGGTCCCCTGCTCAGACAGTGGCCCGATGCATTTTTCTCTTGAGATGGTGAATCTGCCGTCGGACGTCTTTGAGCCGGGTATGGTCATGCGCCGCCAGTGCTTCATCGCGTTTCTTCTTGAGTTCCCGGATCTGTACCTTTACTTCAGATTTGTTGAGGCCCTTGACCTCATGGTGCGCATGCATTTCGATGTTGAGGGCCTTGCACAGCGCGACGAGCAAATGGTCTTTGTTAAGTTGCGTGTACCCTTGCAGCGCGTCGTGTTCGATCCCTGCGGCGATTTCCCGCAGTTCAGCCACCGTCTTGATCTTCAGTTCTTCGTACGTGTGTGCCATGGCATCCTTCCTCCTGAACGGACCTTCGGGCTGTATCTGTCCAAATTGATCTTGATGAATAGAGTTTAACTGGATGGCTTCATGGGAGCAAGAGGGGGGGAGAAATTACCTCGGCTCTCCCCCTGACTCCAAACTCACTGACCCTTGGAGAACACGTGTTTTCCTGAGCGGGGGGATCAGGTCAACTCAGGCTTGAGCAATGATTTTCAAAAAACAACCCGATCTCGACTCGGTCCCGAATAATTCTCCGCGGCGAGAATGCCGGCGCGGCTAGGATTGCCGATTCGCTTTGAACACAACGCTTGGTGAATGGCAATGGAATCCCGATTCTCCAGTGTTGTGTTCGACTTGCCAATCCCGCACCTCCTCGAACATATGACCGGAGAGCCGGCGTGTTGCTTTCATGGAATGGTACCCATAAACAGCGTCGTCATCCCTTTCCGCTGCTGCCCTCCCGGTGCGTTCGGATTTGCACAACAATCCGCCCGCACTTGTCCATTGAAGCTGCGCGTTCATCCGGCAACCAGTTGAACACACTCCACCGCTGGAGGGGGGGCGCACCTCCAAGTGGAGGGGCCGTTTGTCTTAATGGAATGCGCCGTTCAATATCTAAAGATCCTATGCTTCAACTTCATCTCCCACCGACGGTGACCAATTTTCAAATGCCGGTTTGGGCAGATGGCGGTCGCGGTTAAATGGCAGCGGCTCATGCTCCGGCAAAGGTTCGTCGGGCCACTCCCTTTTCCAATGGAGGCGATATTCCTCGTCTGCGTAATATTTCAGATAGATAAAATTCTCCTCCTCGCTGCCACTTCCAATGGGGTCCATGTGGCAGGCAAAGTCGGGATCGTTGGGCAGCAGCATGGTCTCTTCGCGAAGCAAATCATTCCACAGCGCCGCATAGAGCTCGCGATCGCTGAGGTGGTCCGTGCACTCCAGGTAAGCTCCCAGCAGGGCCAGACCGCGGATGACCTCCCATAATTTCAATGTCAGCCGCGAGTCGTCCAGTTCCCGTGGTGCAGGCAACGATATGCCACCCTTCACCAGCATATCAAAGGGCACTTCGAATTTGGTCTTCTCATAGGCAAGCACATGCTCCCAGAATTTCTCTTCGATTTCTAACGGGCAGTCTTCAGAAACGTTGGAGACCATCTTCCCACCCGTCAATTCCTCAACTTCGCGCCTCAGCTTTTCGATGCGGACTTCAGGATCCTCCACCTGCGGATTGTTCGGGATGTCCTTTGACATATGCGCTCCTTTTTACAACCGCGACGGCTCGGGACACATCGAGGAGAAGCTGCTTCCTCCCTTTTATCGAAGAGGTTGAGGGCGCGGAGTGGCATCGGGCATACCGCCTCCAAGATCCCTGAGGAGACAAGAAAGTCCTCGACTGTTTGATGAACCATGCGGTTTTCGGGGGGATGTCTCCCACCATGGGAGCCAATGCCGGGGAGTATACTCCAGACAGCGGTTGCAAGCAAATAAAAGAGGTGTCAGGTGTCGGGTGTCAGGGGCCAGGGAAAGGTGAAAGGAGATAGGTGATAGGTAGTTGGTGATAGGTAATAGGTTTTAGGGGGAGGGACCGACGACGGAGTTCAAGAGTCCAGGTATTTCCTTGAGGGGATCGTTCGCCCATTCGGAGACTGATCGCCGAAATGTTGGGGCGTCCGCCCCGGCGGACTGTGCGCCCTACTAGAGCCTTATCGCGCAGAGGTGTGAATTTAGAGTTGAAATCGAGGAGTGCCCATGGCTCAATGGATGGCCCCGCCCTCGTGCCAGATGCGAAATCAGAGGCTAGGAAAAGACTCGTATCAATGGCCCGATTCGTTGTGATCTCAACACTCCGATGGATCACTGTGGCCGTGACACTCTCTAATCCGGCTGGGGGCCCGGCAGGCTGGCCTTTTTCAACTGCTCGTGGAGCAAGGTCACGTCCTTTGCCTGTAATTCCTTCCATTGAACCAACAGTGAATTGACAACCCTTTGTAACCCCGCAACGGCTGCCACGGCCTGGGTCGTTGGCGTGGCATCCGCACTTTCGATGATCTCGTAGACGGTCCCCAATTCTCCGTTCAGACGAGTCAGATCATCTTCTTCTCCCCCTCTTGTGCCCGGACCGCCAAATTCTCTCGATGTTCCCTCGAGGGCCGCAGCCTTCTTGTCCAGAGCCGCGATCGCATCCGTTAGCTTCTCCGTGCCCGGGCGATCATGCAATTCCTTTAACTGGGCCCTCAGCTTTTTCACTTCCTGGAGCACTTGGTAATCTTGATGCATCGCTTCGGCAATCTGCATGGCCAGCTTGAACTGCTCCTCCAGTCCGGTGGCTGGCGTGAGGATGCGCGGATCCATCTTGAGGGTCAGTGGCTGGGCGAAAGTCTTCCCCCCGACGGTCAACTTCACCGTGTAGGTTCCGGGCAATGCCAGCGGGCCTCGCGGCTCGCGCGGGGTGTTCCTATCAATCGCCGAAATCGGATACTCGTTCCGAAGGGACTTCAACGGAGGATAATGCAGATCCCAAATAAAGCGGTGCATCCCGGTTTCCGCTGAAAGAATCGCCGGCATTCGAACCCAATGCGTGGGGACATGCAATTCCTTATCCAGCTCTCGGTGAGTCACCTCAGGTGTGTCAACGCTGGAGAAGCGTCGAACCGGCTTTCCGGCGAAATCGAAAATTTCGAGCGTTACCGGGTCCGCGGACTTTGAATTAAGAAAATAATTCAGGATCGCCCCATCGGGGGGGTTCTCTCCGGCCGGCTCCTCGGGCGGGAGAGGGGTGTCGGTGTTCTGGTTCCATCGTACCCGGTACGCCACCTCTGGCTTGAACAGGAGGGCGGTCGATTCTCTGGCCTGCGTGTCGATCTGCCGGAGTGGGGTGATGTCATCCAAGATCCAAAATGACCGGCCATGAGTGGCGACGACCACATCGTCATGATGGATGACAAGATCGCGGATGGAAGTCGCCGGCATATTCAGCCGCAGCGACTGCCAGTGATCGCCGTCGTCAAACGAGACATAGACCTGTCGCTCAGTTCCAGCAAACAGAAGCCCTTTCCGGGCGGGATCTTCACGAACCACGTCGACTGGATCATCCGGAAGACCGTTTGTGATTTTCTGCCAGGTTTTTCCGCCGTCATGAGTGCGAAAGATAAAGGGATGCAAGTCGTCCAGGCGAAAGCGCGACACTGAGGCATAAGCGGTCAAAGGATCGAAGTGCCCGGCATCCATCTGGGTCACCTTGCTCCACGGTTTCAACTCGGGAGGGGTCACGTCGTTCCAGGTCTTACCGCCGTCGCGCGTCACTTGGATCAGTCCATCGTCGGTCCCAATCCAGATCAGGTTGACGTCCCTGGGGGAAGCAGCGATCGAATAAACCACGCCCCGGTGTTCGGCCCTGGCGGCATCCTTACCGTAAATGCCGACACTCGGAGGAATGCCCGGATCTTTTCGCGTCAAATCCGGGCTAATGATTTCCCAGGAGTGCCCGCCGTTTATCGTCTTGAAGAGGACATTGGCAGCGAAGTAAAGGGTGTGCGGATCGACTGGCGAGAAGATGATGGGGGCGGTACGATCAAAACGATATTGGCCATTGCGGAGGACGACTGGACCGACGTTCTGAACCTCGCCTGTTTTTTCGTCATACCGTGTCACCTTGCCGCCGTAAATGACACCGGGATGCAACGGGTCGGGGGCGGCGTAGCCATACTCCTCCACGCCCACCGTATGCCATTCACGAAAGCTGATTTCCCCAAAATCGCTGCGACTCGCCACCCCGGCGGAGCCGCTTTCCTGCTGTCCGCCATACACCCAGTAAGGAAAGCGATTGTCGGCCGTCACATGGAACATCTGCGCAGTAGGCTGGTTGTACCATGAGCTCCAAGTCTCGCCGCCGTTGACGCTGAGCGTGGCGCCCTGGTCGGCTCCCAGCAAGATGATCTTAGGATCTTCCGGATTGATCCAGATGCGGTGATAGTCATCGCCGCCGGGCGAGCCCTTGAGGGCGAGAAAAGTTACTCCGCCGTCAGTAGAGCGGTACGTCGAGGTATTGGCGGCGTACACGATGTCCTTGTTCTTAGGATCCACTTTTACTTCGGCAAAGTCATCTCCCCGTCCCCAGACACGCGACTCATTGTGGATGCGCTGCCAGTTCTCGCCCGCATCATCGGAACGGAACAGGCCGCCGACCTTTGGGTTGGCCTGAACAAGCGCGTATATTCGGTTCGGATCACTCGGCGCGATTCCGATGCCGATGCGACCGAGTCCCTCAGCCGAAGTCGGCAGGCCCTCTGTCAGCGGACGCCAGTGGGTCCCGCTGTCAGTCGATTTGAAGAGACCGCTATTCGGACCGAGGTAAGCATTGTTGTATTCCCAAGGTCCCTGTCGCCCCGCCCAAAGCACGGCATAGACCGTCTCGGGATTGGAAGGATCAAACGCCAGGTCCGCTGCACCCGTGTTTTCATCTTTGTAGAGCACCTTCTGGAACGTCTGGCCTCCGTCGGTTGAGCGATAGACTCCTCGCTCTTCGTTGGGTCCGTAAGGATGCCCCAGCACCGCCACAAACAGTCGGTTCACATCACGCGGATCGACGAGGATGGCTGCGATCTGCTGACCTTCGCGCAGGCCCAGGTGCTGCCAGGTGTTTCCCCCGTTAGTTGATTTGTAGATGCCATCCCCCACCGAAAGATCCGGACGCTGGAGGCCCTCTCCGCTGCCGACGTAGATGATTTTGGGGTCAGACGGCGCCACCGCAAGTGCCCCGATCGACCCGGTCGGCTGATCATCGAAAATCGGCTTCCACACGTGACCATAGTCAGTGCTCTTCCAGACACCCCCATTGTTGGGTGCCATGTAAAAAACATTAGGTTCACCGGGCACTCCGCTCACGGCGACCGTCCGGCCCCCGCGGAACGGACCAATCACTCGCCAGTGCATTTCAGAATAAAGCTTTGGATCGAACGGCTGCGCGTACGCCACGGACAACCATGCCAGCAACATCAATGATGTGCAGATGAGCAAAGAACGACGACGGATCGAAGCCATATTCCACCTCGGAGGAGAAACTATTCAGAAGACCATTGAGCGGGATTCGATGAATTGTTTAATTCTGAAGATTTCAAAAACTAAGCTCATGCATACCGAGACAAACCTGTGAATGTGTGATGGGTGAAGGCATCCACTTCCGAAATGACAGTCACTTGTGAGATCTCGAACGGCAACAATACACAATCAACGACCAAAAGTGAAGTGGCTCTTCTCTCCACCCAGGCCAAAGACCACGTTTCTCCGGGAATGTATGCACCGAAAATGACTTCATCGTCGTTATGAATTGGATCTTGAGAATGCAAGTACTGTAAAGCGACGTCTCTTAATTTCCGCCATCAATAGTGACAATTGCCCCGCACGGCGGACCACAAATCAAGGTATGACGATGCAGGCGAATCAGAGACGGTGACCCGACCCACCTGCCAAAATACCCGCTCCTGTGTTGTGATACCATTCCTCTGCAAGGGGAAACTTGGGGTCGGACCAAGCTAAGTTGCTTTAGGATAAGAGAATAGGTTCCAAAACCGGGTGTTTTTGAGGCTTAAACAGCTTTTTTCGCCTTCTAAATCAACCCCATAAGCCGCGTCCTCCTCCCGCAACTGGCAACCCGTTTCGGCCCGCACCACATCCCTTCCTCGGGCTCTCGCTCCCAACTGCTTCCGAACGGCTTCCACATAAGCCGGGCTGCCCACCGCCAGACTTTCGCTCCATTGGCTCTGCCGCTCCCACTGCTTCCTTTGGATGGCCTCTTCGATTTGTTCGCGACAGGCTTGCTGCAACTGTTCCAGGCGGGTGACGCCCATCAATTCCATCAACCGCCCATAATCGATGATCCCGTACCGTACCTTCGGATGCTGGATTTCCACGTAACCACACGCCGGCCATTGTCCCGGATGGGTGACCACGCCGGCCCGCACCATATTCAAATCAATATAGGCCAGACATTGCCGAAAATGCTTTCCGCTTTCGACCGCCGTGGCATGGTAGCGGTCTTCCCAAAACGCGCCACGCCTTTTCTTCCGCTGATTGTACTGCTGCCCGACCCGTCCGGCCACCAGTTGCATCGAGGCCGGAATGACCTCCCCACCTTCCCGGTCATCCACTAACAAATGGACGTGGTTGGACGTGGCCATGTAATCCAGAACGCACAGCCCCAAGCGCTTGCGGGCCTCATACAACCACCCGATCCACGCCTGCCGGTCGCGGTGGAACTGCAGCAGAAACTGACGCTCGTGACAGCGGTGCGTCAAATGCCAGATCTGTCCCGGCAGATAATGCCGATGGGCTCTTGCCATGGCAGGTTTCTCCGCGGATCCATTGTTGCCAAGGGGGTGATTTCGGGGGCAAAAAACAGCTTCTAAGGCCTAAATATTACCCTTTTTTTTGATCATCGACAACCATTTCAATCAGTTGGCTTGGTCCGACCCCAAACATCAGTGACTTGCAAGTTGCCAGGGGGGGTGATTTCGGGGGCAAAAAACAGCTTCTAAGGCCTAAATATTACCCTTTTTTCCGAGGATCAACAACCATTTCAATGAGTTCACTTGGTCCGACCCCGAACATTCGATGAATTGTATCTGGAAATCGACGCTAAGCACTTTCACATGCAAACGAGTGCTACATGGTAGATCTTCCAGGCATCCCCCTCCTTAATCCATAAGAAGACGCTCATGCCTTGACCCAATGGAACGAAGGCTTCGTAAAATCCCTGTGGGGGAAGGTGTGCTTTCAGAAAGGCCGAAGCCTCGGGTTCAGTCGCAAGGTCTATGGCGTCAACCGAGCTCGAGTGAACCAATAGGAACCCATCCTCCTTGACATTGTTAGTCACTTTTCCTTCAAGTTGCTGGGCCAACTTAAGCACTACTGTGAGATTAAGAGCTTCATTTAGGGTCTTAGCGTGGTGTAAACTGGAGGCATCAGCGAGGAATTTCTGAATGCCTTTCTTTATGCCGTCTCTCGATCTTCGGTCTGCATCTTTGATGTAACCGGCGCAGCTCTCATGCAACATGACGCGGTTCGAATAGGCTTGATCACTGAAGCTCTGGAGTGCCTTCGCATCGTTCCGCTCAACAAGCCAGGAGGTGAGAAATGCCTTTGTGCTTATCCGTACTCCCGCACCCTCTTTATCCATCTGAGAAACCACTTTAGCCCCCTTCCCAGGCTGGTGACGGTGCGGAACTGCTCTAAGTCCGCAGCAGCACACCAAAAGGGAAACAACAAGAACGCCATGAGCACTATGCCGTGACATTGGGTTAACCCTCACTTCTTGTCCCACCAGTTTCTGAGACCGGGCCAACGGTCAATGAACTTCTGATAGTTGCCTTTTGCCCTGATATCCGAGTTCGCTGGCTGCACGTGTGCTAAATGGAATCGGTAATCGACATCAATATCGCCCTTCGATTTGTCGCGGGAATAGGAAGGTTGAAGGCTTGCTTCCATACCCTTCACACCCTCCTCTCGATGCAAACGAAAACTATATGGAAATCCCTCGTGAAAGGGCTGTATTTAAATTCCAAAAAGGTTCTTCTCATTAGGGGAATATTCAAAACCTTGACTCCGACTGATTTTATCTATTGCCCCTGGCTTGAGATCGGCGTAAATGCGGAACTGCTTGTCCCCTCCTGCACCTTCCACCTCGCCTGCAATCGCCGTTACGCCCGCCACTTGCTGTAAGGCATTCCCCATGTTGTTTCCCGCGCTGTCTATAAGTTGTGTATGCTCCATGGCATAAGTGACAGACTCGAAAGTTGCCATCTGAGACTCGTTAAGGGTATTGTAAACCTGTTCAGGACTCATCGTGCTTTTGTTTGTTTCATTGTATTGGTTCGCATAGGTTTGAAACGCTCGCTTCTGTTCTTCGCTCAAGTCAGACCAGTCCAGCCCGTCTGGATCGATGAAGCGAAGTGGGCTGTTTCTTGCGAGGACATAGCGATTCCAGCCCTGCGGATCTTTCACATCCGCGCTGGGCATGTATTGATCGGGTGTGACGAAGCGTCCTAGGTTGGGAGCAAAGTATCTTGCTCCGTAATAGTCGAGTCCACTTTCTGTGTCCCGTTCTTTACCGGTGAACTTCTGCCGGAGACCTTCGTCGACACCATAACCAGTGACCCCGCCGCGGCCTCCGATCACCGAAGAGATCTCTTCTCCGAACGGCGCATAGTCGTGACGCGCAATCACCGTGCCCGTCGAGTCCGTCACGAGCCGGGTGCTTCCCAGATGGTCCGCCGTGACATAGCTCGTACCGGCGCTCGTCGGGGGCGCTGGATTGGAATATTCCGCCACCATCTGTCCATGAGCGTCATAGACCAACACCATCGTCGCGGGACCCATCACTTTCTTCACCCGCCGACCGTCCCCATCGTAGCTGTAGGTGGCCGCACTCCCATTGAAGGTCGCGAGTCGATTCTCGGCGTCATAGGTGTAAGTTTTCACCAACTCATCGGGTCCGATCCCCTGGGTCAGGTTGCCTGCCGATCATGCCAATGGGCTCTCGCCATGGCAGGTTTCTCCGCGGATCCATGTTCCCAAGGGGGTGATTTCGGGGGCAAAAAACAGGTTCTAAGGCCTAAATATTACCCTTTTTTTCGATCATCGACAACCATTTCAATCAGTTGGCTTGGTCCGACCCCAAACATCCAGCGGAGAGGTGTGCTGGAAAAGTTCTTGACAGAGGCGACATTGTTAGAGATGGGCAAGAGCCCGTCCCGATCTGACCCTAGGGTTTTGTAAATAGATTTGTCCAAATGTGGAGGATCTACCTGTCAGTGCGAATATTCACGTTGCGATTCTTTTACTTAGTGTCTATTCTCTGCATGGGGTATCCCTCGCTGTTTTCTTCGAGCATTATGATTGAGCGAAAGAGCCTATGTCCGTACTAAAGGTTTTCTTTGACGAAAGCGGAAACAACGGTCAGCCCCCGGCGACTGTGGTTTCAGGATTTGTATTCGCGGCGGATAAATGGGTGAAGTTTGAAAGTGAATGGAAGAAACGACTCCAAGAAGACGGCCTTGACTATTTTCACATGGTAGATTTCGCCCAAAGCGTGAAGCAGTTTGATGGCTGGGAGAGGGACGAAGAGAGACGCCGTGGCTTGATGGGATCCCTTATTGATATTGTTTCGCGATCTGTCGAATGCGCCGTTTCAAACGCAATTCGCGTAGACGCATTCAACGAAGTAAATAGCAAATATTGCCTCGAAGAAAGTTTGGGTCCTCAATATGCCCTTTGCGCAAGAATATGCGTTGATATTGTGAGAAAGTGGACGGAGACCTCTCAATTGCCATGGCAAGAAACAGAATATTTTTTTGAACATGGGGCGACGGGAGCCGGCAAACTTATCGAGACGATGGAGAGAGACGATCTTCCAAAACCCATTTTCTTGAAGAAAAGAGAATTGGGGGCATTGCAGGCGGCTGATATATTGGCTTATGAGAATCTAAAAGGGTTCAAGCAAGAGAAGGAGAATGATTGGGACACCGCAAGGAAACCAATAAAGATGTTACTTGCGCGTATTCCGAATGTTATTTCAAGAACGGAGCAGGACGGACTGGAAGAGATCTGCGCAGAACTACACATTCCTCAGAGACTTCCTTTCTCTTTTTCCACCTAGCCATCGCTGCTCTCTTTGGGATGTGGCTGCTCCTCTTGCCACGGGTGGCCGGCCAAGCTTTTCCCGACCGGAACTCTCACCCGGCAAAATGACGCCAAGCCTTCTTGGCGCACAGATGTGTGACCCCAAGCATCTTCGAAACCGACGCTCGTGACAGCGGTGGGTCAAATGCCAGATCTGTCCCGGCAGATAATGCCGATGGGCTCTCACTATTGCAGGTCTCTCCGCGAATCCATGTTGCTAGGGGGGTGATTTCGGGGGCAAAAAACAGGTTCTAAGACCTAAATATTACCCTTTTTTTTGATCATCGACAACCCTTTCAGTGAGTTACCTTGGTCCGACCCCAAACAATTCAATTTTCCACCGAGGGAATCAACGCCAAAATCCAAGCGATCAAGAAGACAGCGTGCGGCTTTCGCAACATGGAACACTTCAAAATCGCTATCTACTTTCATTGCGGGGGCCTCAACCTCTACGCACACTAAACCCGGAAGCGCCCTTTTTATATATAACGGATTCATTTCGAAAGCCGCTCAAACTGAACTGTTGCTCGACCTGCTGGCGGTAGCTTCACAATAGCGATTGATTTCTTATATTGCGAGAGGTCACCTTTATCCACAATCAATCGTGGGGCTGAATGGTCAAATTCAATCACAATTTCTAGCCTATCGAACTTGGGCTTCTTAGGCCAAGGGAAACGAGTGTACTTGCCATTATACCAGCCGCGAGGTTTTATAGTTCTCTCTGGAACCGTGATCTCGCTCTGCCCTCCGGTGCATTGCACCCATTCCTCTCCATCTTCCCATGCACCCCATTCATGTTCAGGATATGGATACGCAAGCCACTGCCAATAATAGTGTACATTTACCACCTTCGGAGCAACTGGCATCCCGGTCTTTTCATCAATAAAACGCAGCTGCAGAGCGGGAACCAGATAATCCTCGCCAAAAATCACCGGTTTGCCCAATGATTCGTCTTCACTCATGTGCAGCGAACACCCATCAGAAGCAACACTTGCACGTTGGGGACCTACAACCCCAAAGGCACTAAAGACAATGATTGCTGCCAATAGCTTGTATTTTTTCATTGCCGGTTCCATTTAGGATCTGGGCTAGGAGTAATTGTCTGAACTTTTGGATTGTGGATGAGCAATTTACGAATCGTATCTTGGCTGGTAGTGGTCTTAAAGATTTTGTTTTCTAAATATTCACCAGCATGCACGATCCCACCCAATAATCCATTTGTGATATTGCCGATATCCATATCGATATCCGCGCCAGTATTGGCTTTGTTAAAAGAAAATTGGACATTTCCAAATGTAACATTCCAGTCTTTAAAGCTTTCAGCTGAATAAGTACCGTGGTCTCCAGCACCCACACGAGTAAATTGATCCGAACCTTCAATGCCTGTTGCAAGCGACGAATCCACGCTGGCAAAAATTCGATCAGAGGCCAGCTTCCCCGTTTCTGGATTCACGTTAATAGCTTGTACTTTGCTGAGCGCATTTGATCCATCGCTAAGCTCCACTGAAGCTAATCTGTCCGTGATATTTACAAAAGCATTCTGCTGCTTCTCAGTCATTGAGTCATAGAGTTTCTCTCCGCTGAGTCCCTCTTTCCCAATCTTAGAATTTTCCAGGATGCGGCGCTGTTCGTCGTTTAAACACTGCTTATGGTTCTCATCGCAGTTGTAGGCAGGGGATGCGTAAAGCCCTAACGGATCAATATATCGCAGAGGATTGTTGCGAGCGTATGCGTATCGGTTCCATGTTTGTGGATCTTCTAATTTCGCACTCAGAAGAAGCGGATCCGGACTCAGGAACCGTCCTTGAGGCGATGACATGTACCTCGCCCCGAAGTAATCGAGGCCGGTTTCGGCATCGCGTTCTTTGCTAGTGAATTTCTGGTTGATCCCGTCGGGATCTTCGTACCCCATTCCCCCTTGCCCGGTTCGACCGTCAATTCCTGCAGGGATGGTTTCGCCAAACGGCAGGTAATCGTGACGAGAAAGGACCATGCCGGACGAGTCGGTCACGACCCGAGTACTGCCGAGGTGATCCGCCGTGAGGAACTTCGTCCCACCTGTGCCTGTACACTGCCCGGTGCAGTATTCCGCCACCAGTTGCCCCATAGCATTGTACACAAACACTGTGGTCGCGGAATTCCCGGTCTTCATCACCCGTCGTCCGTCCCCATCGTAGCTGTAGGTTCCAGAACCGCTGTTGCCGCTAGCGCTGAGCATCCGGTTCTCCGCATCGTAGCTATACTGTCCATTGGCAGAAGGTTCATGGGTCAGATTGCCTGCGCTGTCGTAAATATAGTTCGTGTCACTGATCCGATTCTTGGTATGGTCAATGCCGGGGATTAGCAATGCCGGCAAGAAGGGCGAGTCCGACCGCTGACCACCGTCGCGGTTTCCATACTGGTCATACTCGTACGTGTACCACCACAAATCATTGTTCTCTCCACTCTTCTTCAGCCGGTTGAATGCGTCATATTCATACTTCTGGTTCATCGAAGTCGCACCCACTGAAATCGTCTGCGTCAGCATATTTCCATTGTTGTCACTCTGGCCTGGGGTGTTGTAAGAATACGCTAACTTAAGGACCGACGAATCGGTGTCGGAGGTGCCCAATCCGATCTCTGTCGGCTGCAACCGATTCTTGAATTCCGCATGCTCCCAAAGCGGATTTGTGGTGCCCCCCAGCTTCATGATATTCATGGCTCCATGGGGCCAATAGGTGAATGATGACGCGTAGGTCTTATTCCCGCTTCCCGTCACCCCATTGATCCGCCCCGCCGTATCGTAACCCGTCGAAATCTTCCTCCCCGACGGATACGTCTCAGCGATCAACTCCCCAGCCAGATTATACTCGTAAGAGGGATTCGAGGACGATCCGTAGGTCTGCCCGTCGGTTACCTGGTGTGCCGTCGTCACTCGACCCATCATGTCGTAAGCGTCGAAATAGGAACCGTCCCCCGTGCAGCCGCTGCCCAGCGTGACCGCACGCAGCCGCCCGATCCCATTTGTCGCCGTGTCGTAACAATACCACACGGGGGAGGTCGGGGCGACGCCTGATCCCTGAGGAATATCATACGACTTTGTCTGGATCCGATTCAACGCGTCGTAGGTGTAATGGGTGGTGACTCCGCGTGCTTCGGTCTTGGTCATCAGGTTGCCGTTGCCGTCGTAGAGCGGGTATAAGGTTGTGCCGCTCTCGGGATTGGTGGCACTCGTCAAGCGCTTCAGGGAATCGTAATTGAAAGTCCGGTATTGACCGCCAGATCCGCCCTGATTCACCGTTGTCAAATCATCCAGCGCATCGTAGCTGTACGTCGTGGTCGCGTAGATTGCTGTGCTCGGGTATTCCTGCATCTCCTCGACCTGGGTGAGCCGCCCTAAGGCGTCCGCCGTGCTGCGACGCTGCTTGTTCGCAGGATCCCAAATGGTCGTTTGATTCCCCCAATAGCTGGTATTGGTCACCGAGCCGTCTGCCGCCGTCACCGTGATAAGGCGGGACAGAGCGTCGTAGCCGTAGGTGGTAATTCCGTCGGTTGCCGAGGGAGTGAGTCGATGCGGATTGGAGACCGTGTGTTTCCGCCCCATCGCATCGTAGGTCGTGTCGACCACGATGTAATTTGATGCCGTTTCGTATTGGCGGGTCTTAGAGACACGACCCAAGCCGTCATACACGGTCTCACTCTTCAAACCCCCATCCTGGTAGCCGAACTGATCGCTTTGGGTAGTGACAATGAGGTTGGTATCGTCGTAACTGTAAAGGCTACGATTCTTGATCGGTTTGCCATAGGCTCGGATGATTTGCGTCAACCGGTCCAGCGGATCATCGTAGATCAGCGTGGTGACTTGGCCGTTGGGGTCGGTCACCGACAGAGGTTTGCCGCCGCAGGAATCAAAGGTGAAGCTGCTGATGTGCCCCAATGCATTGGTCGTACTCGTCAAGAACGCAGAGGCACTCCCGCCGGATGGTTGGCAAGCGGCGTTCCCCCAAGAGTCAGCATAGATGAAGGTCGCGGAATTTCCCTGTGGATCTTTGGTCTTGCGCACGTTTCCAGCGTCGTCGTACTGATTTCGCATCGTCATCCAGGTCCCGTTTGTGTCGAGCCAGCGCTGAATCGCGGTTACGTTCCCGCGTGGATAATAGGTGGTTGAGAAATTCGAATCGTGCTGCACCGCCCCGGTCGGCGCGATGACCTCCGTATAGGAATCGTACTCATATTTCGTCTGCGCCTTAGCCGGAGGAACGTCCGAGCCATCGTAAATCGACTGTTGGGCCGGCAGACTACGCAATTCGTGAAACATAGCACAATCTGAGGCAGCAACATCCGAACCTCCGTTGCTGCGTATCGATCGTTCACATCATTTTATCTTTAAGCTTGTCTTCAGAATCAGGGAAGAAGAGCTTCACGCATGACAAACCCTTCCTTAGCTGAGCCCAGGGAATGTCATTGCCGTCTCTTCATTGCTGCCGGGAAAGTTCCAACTGCAGCGGCGGGATCTCTCCGCCTCAACTCATAAGGCGAGAACGCCATGAGAATCAGCTCACCCCTTGAAAATTTTTGTCTAACGTTGACGCGAGATTCGCGATCCAGGATGATGGCTGAGTGGGCCACACTGCGATGCCTCGGAGGGTACCATGGCGGGTTGAGAGGGCTTCGAGTTAATGAGAAACTGGTCTTTTAACCCGGAGTAAGCGGGTGCCGCCGGCATGCGTTGTTGGCATGCCTGCGGAAGGAAGGTCTGGCGTCAGACCGTTATGGAAATACAGCCCAGCGGTGGCGGACGAAATGGTCGTAGCTTGAGGGGTAAACCCCAGGGAAAGGTGCAAATGAGAAGTCGAGAGTCCGCCTTCAAGGAGAGCGGGACGGCAATTTCCTAAGTAGATTGACGTAGGGCGCCCTGCCCAACAAGATTACGGCGGAGAGATATGAGGCTCTGGGCAAGCCGATGACTCGTTTTCAGGAACGGACAGATTCCGACCCCGCACTCCGTCCCCTCTTCGAGAGGGCCAGCTCCAAACTGTCCTATGTCCAGGTGCGACCGCTTTTAATTTCCCTGTGCCGAATGAGCAGGGCGGCGATAAAACCCAGGAGGCAAAGGCCGGCGATGAGCAGGAAGAGGAGTCTGTATCCCCGGGGCCCGGGATAGTGGTCCAGCATAATTCCGCCCACCATCGGCATGAAAATGTCGGGAGTATATCCCGCCACCGACACAATCCCTGTTGCTGTTCCTGTCACAGCGAGGGGTACACCCCCTTCCTCAAGCAAGGCAAAGTAGATTCCTCTCAAGGCGAAAATCGCGAGCGAGGCAATCGCTGTGTTCACAACGAGAACCGCCACGAGCCAGTGACTTCCTGGCATGAAGGCAAAAGCGATGAAGCTCAAGACCAATATCAGGAGCGCGGAAGCCACCGTATTTGCGATGCCGGTGTGATCGGCAAGGAACCCCGCTCCCAAAGCCGTTGCAGGCTTCAAATACATTTTGCCAACACCGATCGCACCGCCAAACACGACGCTCATCTTGAACACATCCGTGGCATAAGGTGTGAAATAAAAGGAGCCCCAGTAGGCAGAGTAAGCCGTCAGGATGACCACCGAGATCAGCCAAACCACAGGCATTCTCAGCACTCTGAAAACTTCCTGTGAACCTACCTTTCTTTTTCTCAAGCCATCTTCCGGGCCATTGTTAACGCTGTCACTCATGACGAGCCAAGTCATAAGGGCGAGGAGAACATTCGTGAAAGAGAAGAGAAGGATGACCCAGGAAAGACCGCGGTTTCCACCACCCAGTCGGGCAAAAACAGCTAGGAAAACCGTGGAGCTTGCCAGTTCGGCAATGCCCCGACCGCTTTCCAAGATGCCAAAAGCTCTCCCTTGCTCGGTGCGGGGCGCCCAGTTTCGGGTGCCCTTGATGAGTGCGGACCAGAAAGTCAAGGTGATGCTGACTCCCCAAATGGCATGGATGAGGATCGAAATCGCAAAGGAAGGAAAGGTTGCAAAATACAGGCCGGCGATTCCTGTTGCAGCCAGGGACAAGGTCATCAATTTTCTCGGGGAGAATCGGTCAGCCACCCAACCGCCGGGGAAGTAGCTGATGATCGAGGTCGTACCGAAGACGCCACTCAGCAAGACGAGTTGAGTGTTTGACAGGTGCAGCGCCTGTTGCAGGGGGATATAGTAAACCTCCCTGAGAAAGGGCAGCATGAAGATAATGCCCCCGGACAAGGACAGGCTTATCATCACGAGCCAGCGCCGAATGGAGGGCATGGCGTTTTTCCTGTTCTTCAGTTGGGCCCACGGCGAATTACGTTGTGGGATTTACCCTTTCATTCGCTTCCTTCCGGACCTTCTGAGACCTCACTGCACTTAAAGAGGAATGACGCGTGCGCTGGAGGAATCGAGCGAACTCGGGGGATCGCAGGAAGAGAAATGAACCACAAAGGACAATGGGTTGCTATTTGAAATCTACTGCTTCCCGTATTAGAAGAACGGTTTTGCCAGGTGGGCATCCACAACCCTGCGCAACGCCTGGATGTGTTCCGGTCCGGTCCCACAGCAACCGCCGATAATCTGCACTCCGAGAGCCAGAAGCTCTGTGGCCTTGCTTGCCATGTAATCAGGGGTCTCGGGATAGATCGTGACGCCGTTCCGGATAACGGGAAGCCCCGCGTTGGATTGAATCGCGATCGGCAAATGGGAATGTCGCTTGAATTCCCTGGCAATGCCGATCATTGCCTCGATGCCATTGCCGCAATTGGAGCCGACGACATCAGCACCGGCGGCTTCGAGCCCCTCGGCCGCGGCTTCCACGGATACGCCCATCATTGTGAAGAACCCCCGCGCGCCCTTTTCGAAGGTCATGGTGGCCATGACGGGGATCGCGGGTTTGAGGCGCCGGGCGGCCTTGACGGCAAGCGTAGCCTCCGCTAAATCAGTCATCGTTTCCACGCAGATCAGGTCTACTCCGGCTCCGACCAGCGCCTGTATTTGGCACTCGAAACTGGAGGAGATCTGCTCCGGCTCAGTATCACCGTAAGGGATGAGGAATCTGCCCGTCGGACCGACTGATCCAGAAATATACGCCTTACCGGCTGCCCCCCTGCGAGCTGCATCCACCGCCGCGCGGTTAATCTCTTCCGATCTCCCATCGAGGGAGTGCAGTTGTAACTTCAATGGGGAGGCACCGAATGTGTTCGTCGTAATGATTTCCGATCCGGCATGTACGTACCGGCCCGCTATCTCCTCCAAAAATTCTTGATGCGAAAGGTTCCAGACTTCCGTGGGCTCACCCGGTTTGAGACCATGCTCCATGAGCAAGGTGCCCCAGGCGCCATCCCCGACGATCACATCGCCTCGTTGCAGGCGCTCTCGAATGTCTTTCATAAGGGCTCAACCGATGAGTTCCTTTACTTGTTGGACTGCCTTCGCCGCATCGAACGCATAGCCATCAGCACCGATCTGACTGGCGAACTCCGCTGAAACGGAGGCTCCTCCAACGATCGTCTTGATCCTTGCCTGGAGTCCCCGCAGCTTGATGAGGTCCACCACCTCCTTCATCACCGGCATTGTGGTGGTCAGCAGCGCGGACATGCCGATGATGACGGCATTCTCGGCTGTGGCGGCATCGACAAATTGTTGGGGGTGGACATCCGTTCCGAGATCAATCACTTCGAAGCCCGCGCCTTTGAGCATGATTCCGACAAGATTCTTGCCAATGTCGTGGAGGTCACCACGGACCGAGCCGAGGACGACCTTTCCCAAGACCGGGATCCCTTCTTGGATGAGGAGCGGCTTCAATAACTCCATTCCGGCATTCATGGCGCGCGCAGCCATGAGCACGTCCGGAAGAAAGATCTCACGGAGACGAAACTCTTCTCCGACAACACTCATGCCTCTGATCAGGCCATTATGGAGTATTTCGGCTGGTGGAACCTTTTCCTCAATGGCTCTGCGCGTTAGCTCGCGGACGCGATCATCGTCGCCCTGCTGCAGACTTTCAGAAATCTGCTCCGCAATCTCCATGTCATCTCCTCCATTTTGGGCCAGCGGGATCAGGCCCCTCAGGCAGTGATACCCGGGGCCGCGGTCATGTGGGCTGAGGTCGTTGCCACGGCGTCCCGAAAAGCGAGACCGGTAGGACTTGGTCGAATTTTCGAACATCCGTCCTGCTGGATATAATTTGTCACTCCATTGCCTTTCAAAGATTTCTGCATGATTCGGAAACTTGAAATGTGGACCCGAACATCCCCCGTCCGCTAAGGCGGACGCGGGGCTGCCGCGCCGTCAAAATCGCAAGACTGTTGTTTAAGAAGTCACGGACTGCAAACTGCTTACACAGAGGCCATGCGGTCCAGGCATTGATGCGTCTTGCAGGTTCCACAGAACGAGAACTCCGGGCGAAATCGATGAATCTCTCCTCTCCCTGCCACCAGGACTCCAGAAACGGACTTCAATGGCTCCATGAGATAGCTCGTGTTGAGGGTTATCCCGATTTGCTCCGGGTGCAGAAATTGAAATAGCTTATCCTGCCCGCTAAGATGCCAACCACAATATCCTGGGCTGTATGCGAGCACGCTGGGCTTTTTCGGCTGCTGGCGCTCTCGCAGCAAGCGCTGAGAAAGGTGACGCCCCATAACAATGGCAAGCTGATCGGCTGCTTCAGAGGCGACAGCGTCCAGCATAAAACCGAGTGCCAGTTGGTCAGCCGCGAGGAGATGGCTGATTCTTTCACTGACCAACCCTCCCAAGGTTGCCGCAAAGAGTGCCAGGCTGTCCGCCTCCGGGAAGATTTCTTCAAGCGGAGTCTCATGGGGATTCAATCCGTCTCCCCGGTAGATCATTTCGAACTCCTGTTTCGATAAATCTGCCAAGACTCCCGTGGGCTGTGCCAGCCCTGTAAAAAGCAGGATGGCCGAATCCAGCAAGGCACCAATCCGCTCCGACAATTCGGAGCGCGGCGGCAAACCCTGGCTTCTAAGCACGCCAGAACTTGCTGGGGTCGATTCTTCGATGGTGAAACGGATGCACTCCCTCATTCTTCTCTCTTCGGCAATTCGTTCATCCCATAACGGCGTGCTTCAAATTCCATTAAGCGGGTCAGCTCGGATTTGGTATTGGCTGGCAGTCGCGAAGGGACATAGCCCTCGATCAGCCGGGACACTTCTCTCATCGCTCGTTTCCTCAGGGTCAGCCCACCTTCCTCCCGCCAGCGTGCCCGGTTGGCCCGATCGATGACCGCGCCCGGAAAAATGATCTCCTCCCGCAAGTGCCGGCGAGTGTGCTTTGCAATTAAGAGATGCTTCTCCTGCAGCAGTTCCTGGAAGATCGGGATTGCTGGGAAATCCTCTCTTGCCTCAATCCCGCGGATCAGGCGATAGGTCATGCCGCAGATCTCGTCATCAACCACCAGCTTTTCCAGGCTCTGGCAGCTTTCGAAGTCCAGCATTCCCGGACCGGAGATGCTATTAATCCCGGAAAGGGCTGCGAGCGTTGCTCCCATCGTTGTTTCCAGTCCCGCCTGCGCATCTAGCAGTTTGGCATCACTCAGCGCGATATAACCCTGCGTAGGCATGCCCAAGTATTTCCCGATTTCACTGTTGGCGCAATCGAGCATCATGGTTTCAATGGCACCCATAGGTGTTGTTTCAAAGCGGATGTCGAAGATTGCCGGAGAGCCGCCATACAACACCGGGTGTCCGGGATTCACGAGTTGGCTGATGACCAAGCCGCTCAGGGTCTCCGCGGTTTGCTGGATGAGCGTTCCCACGAGAGTCACCGGCGCCATGAACCCGGAGAGCGGCATGGAGACGAACTCCACGGGGATCGACCAGCGGGCGCAATCGACCAGATTCTGGCTGGTCACGTCGCTCCATTTGATTGGGGCCGTGGGGCAGCAGGAAAAGATCGTCAGCGGTTTGGCCTTAAGTGCTTCTGCACTGCCACGCACAGCCACTTGCAGGTTCTTCATGATCTCGAACGCCTCAATGGTAAAGGCCCCCGTGACGACGGGCTTCTCCCCATAAAGCAGGCTCAGATAGAGGCGATAGCTGTCCGATATCTTCGCGTGGACGTCAGCAGGGATCAAGGCAGTGCTTTGCGATGCGATATGGCACAGGCCGGAGACCAGCTTTACAAACCGGATGTAGTCTGAGGTAGTTGGCTTGCGGATCTCCTCACTGTGACCATCCAGGATGTTGATGGCGGCCGAACCGGGAGTGAAGTACACATTGTCCCTGATGAAATCGTGGGTTTCCTTGCCAAGAACATCGTAAAGTTTGAACGACCGCGGGACAGTCTTCAGCGCCTGGTCAATCATGTCCTGCCTGAGGCAGGCGTGCCACTTTTCTGCGGTCACTGCAGCGCCATGATCGGCCAGCATCGAGAGCACCGCTCGGTTATGGATTTCGACACCGAGCCTACAGAGTATCTCCCGGGCCTCTGTGATGATTTTAACGATGAGGTCGTCATCCAGGAGGCTAAGTTTGGGTCTCATTATGGTTTTCCTCCACTGGAAGCGCTCTTCATGCCTTTCGGACCTTAAAGTCGCACGGTTGATTATCTCCGAAGCAGTTCGAACTTCAAAATCCAATTCTACATGGAGAAATTCGCGCCTGTCCCGAATTTCAAAAGGCTCAAGGCCAGTATCAATCAAGAGCTGAAAGCACCTAGTAAGGAATTCTTTACCTATAAAAACGCATATTTTAGTGCAATGTGAATGAACGGGGTTGTGTTTTTGCAATCTTCAACTGGGATTTGGCCTGATGGAAGATGTCGGCTCTCTGGTTTGCTTTCTCAACCCTTTCTTCGAACCGTGGACAGCGCAGGAGAGGGTGACCCAGCACGTCCAACCTCAATTGATGATCACCTGCCGGCAGTCTAATACAAGAGCTTCATCTTCTATTTCACCAGATGCTCGGCCTTTGCTCTTTGGGCCTGACCATGGCCTCGCTGGGGCTGCAATCAAAGGCTTGATAGAACTCGGGAAGGTTGCTCAGAGGCCCATTCACCCGGTACATCCCCGGGCTATGCGGGTTGGTATTGATCTGGACGCGCAATGCCTGGTCGCGAACGACCGTGCGCCAGACCTGTGCCCAATTCAGGAAGAATCGCTGCTCCGAAGTAAAACCGTCAATCGGTCCGGGCCGGCCCTTCTTCGCCAGCGCTTTTTCAAGGGCTGCATAAGCGATCTTGAGTCCCCCCAGGTCCCCGATATTTTCCCCCAGCGTGAGTTTGCCGTTGATGTGCTCTCCGGGCAGAGGTTCATAAGCGTCGAACTGCTTCACGATCAGGTCGGTCCTCGCCTTGTAGGCGGCGCGGTCAGTGTCGGTCCACCAGTTCTTAAGATTCCCGTCGGCGTCGAACTGGCTTCCGCTGTCGTCGAAGCCGTGGCTCATCTCATGACCGATCACCGCCCCGATGCCGCCGTAATTCACGGCATCATCCGCCTTCGGATCGAAGAAGGGTGGCTGAAGAATGCCCGCGGGGAAGACGATCTCGTTCATGGTGGAGTTGTAATAAGCGTTCACCGTGGGGGGGGTCATGCCCCATTCGGTTCGATCGATGGGGTTGCCAAGTTTGGCGAGGTTACGGGCGCCCTCGAACCGTCGGGCCCGCATGACGTTCTCCGCATAGGAAGTGCGAGTAATCTCGAGTTTGGAATAGTCCCGCCACTTGTCGGGATAGCCCACTTTCACGCCGAAGGCTGCGAGCTTGCGTAGCGCCTGGGCCTTGGTTTCTGAGCTCATCCACTCCAATCCCTTGATGCGGTCCTCCAGCGCGGCGTGGAGGTTTCCCACCATCTCAATCATCCTGGCCTTGGCGTCCGCGCTGAAGGCGCGCTGCACGTAGAGCTGGCCGAGCGCTTCGCCCAGGGTGCGGTCCGTTGCAGCCTGCACGCGCTTCCAGCGCTCCTCCTGTTCAGGAACGCCGTTCAACACCTTTCCGCGGAAGGCAAATGATTCCTCCTGGAAGGCCTTATTCAGCAAATCCGCCATCGCGTTGATGACATGCCAGCGCAGATAGGCGCGCCATTCCTCTGGCGGCACGGTCGTGCTCATTTCCGCGAAAGCCTTGAAGAACTGTGGCTGGCGCACGTTCAGGTCTGGAACCTGCTTCACGCCAAGTTCAGCGAAGAACGCCTTCCACCCGAAGGCGGGGCCCAACTTCTCAAGTTCCGCCAGGGTCATCTTGTGGTAGGTTTTCTGTGGATCGCGGTTCTCCACGCGGGTGAAGCTGGCCTTGGCAAGTTGTGTCTCCACGTCCATGACCGCTTTGGCGTCCGCGGCGGCGGCATCGGGCTTCTCGCCGGCGAGCTCCAGCATTTTCGTCACATGAGCGACATACTTGTCGCGGATCTCCTTGGTCTTTGGATCTTCCTTGAAGTAATAATCCCTGTCCGGCAATCCCAGGCCGCCCTGGTTGAGGATGCCGATGTAACGGGTGCTTTCCCTGGCGTCCTGCGCGACCATGAAGTTGAAGGCGCCGGCCAGGCCATTGAGCCGCAGCTCACCCAGAAGCGATGCCAGGTCGCTGTCGCTCTTGAGACCATCCGCTTTGTCCAACCAGGGCTTCAGGGCTGTGGTGCCGGCCTTCTCGATGGCCGCTTCGTCCATGCCACTCGCATAGAAATCTCCTACCTTCTGCTCAATGCTCCCTTTGGGCCAGTCTTTCTTCGCGCTGACTTCGTCCAAGATGGACTTCAGGATATCGCGGTTGTGGTCGGTCAACTGCGGGAAACTGCCCCAAGCGCTCTTGTCCGCGGGCACCGGATTGGCCTTGACCCAGCCCCCGTCAGCGTATTGATAAAAGTTCTCGCAGGCCTTGACGCTGGTGTCCATATTCGCGGGATCAATCGCCTTCGGCGACTGGGCCACAATCGCTCCAGTGGTCAATCCAATGCCGAGAAGGATGAAGAGAGTTTTACGCATTTTTCACCTCGCAGAAAGAAACGAAAGAGTATACCCGGTCTTCAGCCGCGTGCAACGGAAAAGGCCGGATAACAAAGACTGACCCTTCAGTGGGACTATCGAATGAAGAATTGGATTTTGAAACTTGAATGATTGGGGTCGCACCTATGAAAGGGGTCATGTTTTTGCGAGCTGTTGCCCAAAACCGGGGAGCGCTCAATGGGGCATGCGGAAACGCCTGCGCCCACGGCGCTGCGTCTTAAAGCCCAACGTTAGCCGCCTTGCGGCTTACGTTGGGAACCCCGGGCAACCTGCCTTCACAATCCGCCTTGGCGGATTGTGCCCGAGGGGTAACGCCGCCTCGAAATTGAGATTTATGGAAAGGTCCTAAGCAGGATCCAATGGATTAATGTAATTTGTGAATCTTGAATACCAAGCTCTCGGAAATCGAAGCTCACTGGCAGCACAGGTCTCCCCGCAAATTTCCGACCTTGAAAGAATCATCGCCTGTGGGATCTCAATTCTTAACAATACACAATCAACCCGAAAAAGTGAAGGCTCTCGTTTCTGCCTCGCCATGAGAGTGCAGGTCCTTCAGAGGCTCTTTGATCGAGCCACAAATCTTGTTGTGGAAACTACTCGGAGGATCCAGGTGGGAGCCATCAAGCCATTATATTTAAATGACTTACGGATGGCCAGCCATTTCTTTTTGACTTCACCAACATCTCTGGACTATGCTTTAGGCTCTAATAATTAATGCTGAGATAACCTTTATCTCAACCTTGCAGGATCTTCAGGGACATGTCCTTCTTGATTAGAAGGAGAGGGTCCGCCGACCCGGTCGGGTGAGAAGTTATCTTTTTTCGGAATGAGGGTCTCATATCTTGAACGACAGCGCCTCTCCTCCATTCTGCGAGCGCGACCCTGTGACTCAGGTAAGCATGCGGATATATCAAACGGAAGGAGTGCATCATGAATCCATTAAGTAAGGCCATTGAACCCGCCACCCGGACTTTTCTCGAAGCTTTGAATGCCAAAAAGGGCCCGCAATTATATGAACTGTCGGTGGAAGAAGCCCGTAATGCTCTTTCCCGCACGCAAGCCGTTCCGGTCACAAGACTCCCAGCCGACGTTGAAGACCGCAGCATCCCGTTCGACCCCATGGGGCAGATTTCCATTCGCATCATCCGCCCCAGGGGAAACGCAGGGGCTTTGCCTGTGGTGATGTATTTCCACGGCGGCGGATGGGTGCTCGGGGATGCGAATACTCATGACCGACTGATCCGTGAGATTGCCACCGGTGCCGGCGCGGCAGTGGTGTTTGTCAACTACACTCGGTCCCCCGAGGCAAAATATCCCGTCGCCATCGAACAGGCTTACGCCGCGACAAAGTACATCGCGGAAAACGGAAAAGCACTTCATCTCGACGCTTCAAGGATCGCTGTGGCGGGGGACAGTGCCGGCGGAAACATGGCGTCGGCAGTGACGCTACTCGCCAAGGAGCGAGGCGGACCCAATATCATCTTCCAGGTCCTCTTCTATCCGGTGACTGACGCTAATTTCGATACGCCGTCGTACCAGCAATTCGCGACCAGCCACTTCCTGACTCGAGAGGCCATGCAGTGGTTTTGGAACCAGTACTTGCCCGATGAAGGAGCCCGAAAGCACCCGACGGCCTCCCCCTTGCAGGCCTCCATCGAGCATCTCAGATGGCTTCCCACGGCCCTGGTCGTCACCGGTGAGTTCGACGTGCTCCGCGACGAGGGTGAAGCGTATGCGCGTAAACTGACCGAAGCCGGCGTGCACGTGACGGCCGTCCGACATCTGGGAACGATACACGATTTTGTGATGCTGAACCCCCTCGCCAATACTCCGGCGACGCGTAGTGCCATCACCCTGGCAAATAACTATCTCCAAATGGCATTCACCCGAATGAAAAAACATGCCCGGGCGGCCGGCTGAGATTGAAACCAGTTTATTGACAGCTGTGATTTTTGGTTGAGGGCCTCGGACATATCCAGGCCCTTTGCCGGATTTGTTTCAACGTAGGTGAACAACGGCCCAAAATAAAAAAAGAAGGAGATTCTTATGTACGTGATCCTAGGAGCCACCGGAAATACTGGAAATGTCGTCGCAAACCACTTGCTTGCGAAAGGTCAGAAAGTTCGCGTGGTGGGGAGGAATGCCGACCGTTTACGGGCTCTCGCCAATAGTGGCGCAGAACCCTTTGTCTGTGAATTGAGCGATGTCGGGACGCTGGTCAAGGCCTTCTCGAACACGCAAGGCGTTTACGTCATGATCCCGCCGGACCTGAGCAGCCCGGATTTTCGCGCCCATCAAGACCGGATCACCGGCGCACTGGCCGCTGCGCTGGAGAGGGCGGGTGTGAAGCATGCCGTGTCACTCAGCAGCATCGGCGCGGACAAGACGGAAAGAACCGGTCCCGTCGTTGGCCTCCATTATCTGGAACAGCAACTCAACCGCGTCGCCGGACTCAATGTATTGCATATGCGCGCGGGTTACTTCATGGAGAACACCCTCGCACAAATCGGCATCATCCAAACGATGGGCATCACCGCGGGCCCCTTGCGACCTGACCTGAAGCTTCCGGTGATTGCCACGCGTGATATCGGGGTGGCGGCAGCCGAGGCCTTGCTCAAGCTGGACTTCCATCCCCATCAAACACGCGAACTCCTGGGACACCGGGATCTCAGCATGGCTGAGGCGGCAGCAATCATCGGTAAAGCGATCAACAGGCCCAATCTTGCGTATACTCAGCTGCCCGATGACCAGCTCCGGCCCGCCTTAACGCAGATGGGGATGTCTCTGAACGGCGCCAATCTCATTCTCGAGATGTCTGCGGCTCTGAACTCAGGCCACATGACTGCCCTGGAGAAACGCTCGCCCCAGAACACCACGCCGACTTCTTATGAGACATTCGTGAATGAGGAGTTTGTTCCCCGCTTCCAGGGCAAGGCGGCCCGGGCCTAAAGGCACCGATCGGACTCTCAAGAGAAAGGGACATGGTTCGCTCATTTATATTGAGGACGCGAACAGATCCCGACGGGTGGCCAAAGGCTGAATTCAATGGGCCGCCCCTCTCTTGAGTCCGGGGAAGACCGGGATTAACCGGTCAAATAACGGAACGGGGAGAGAGTTGTGCACTGAAAGCTTGTGAGGATAAGAAAATGAGAAACTCTCTTTAATGCCACCGCAAGCGCTCACGCAGGGAAGTGATATGAGCCACATGATGCCGACCGTGCCACGCATAGAGGCAGAGATTCTTTTCTAAACTAACGATACCCAGTTCCGGGTGTCGAAATGTGCGGGTAAGATCCTTGGGAGAGAGCGACCTTAAGAGCAGTACCCACCGGCCGTGCAACGACTCCAGCAGGGAGAGCGACGTGGCAATCGGGGCGGTGCGTGCATCCTCAAGCTGGGCCCAACGGTCCGCATGATAAGGCTTAATGGTGGGATCTTCTTCGGTTAAGGCCAGCTTGAAGCGGATATAGCTATTGAGATGACTGTCGGGCAAATGATGGACCACCTGCCGGACCGTCCAGCCCTCCGGACGGTAGGGTGTATCCAGTTGCTCGACCGTCAGTCCATCCACGGCGGCCCGGAGCCTTGCAGGCGTCTCCGCGATCTGATCGATGAAAAGCTGATGCTTCTCCCCGGTGATGTTTTCATCCATCTTGAAGGGTCCTATCGGGTATCGTAAGTCCATCGCCTTCCTCCTTATTCAGATACTTTCCGTACTCCATTTGCCTGTGCCATTCATGAAACTTGCGCTTCGGCCCGGCGTCGGATGGCTCGAAGCCACATCCGCCGGATCAGCGCGCTTCCGGGATAGATGACTCGCCAGTACCTGGCAAACCCGCGCCGTGACGAGGCATCGGTTGCGAACACGCGGGTCTCTGTGGTGACGAGGGAAGCATCGGGGCCGGCATCATCAACCCGGAAGTTCATCGCGGCAATCCCAAAACCCGGTCCGTGAATCGACTTGAAATCCTCGGGTTTCGGTTCCCTCTTTGGCTGGAACCCCGCTGGAGCCCTCACCACGGTCCCCAGCACAATTTCGCGATTGGGTTCCTCAGCCAGAAGCAGGAAGCCCGTGCTGGTGGCCACCTCGAGGAGCGGCATTTGTCCCGGCGGATTCAGGATGCTTGTGGGCCCGGGACAGCCCAACCGCCGGATCCATGTCAACGTCTGGAAGAACATGATCTCGTCCGCCGTGACATCTTTAATCGCCCGGTAGACCCGTTCTTTGGACGCCGAAACGCGGGTCGAGTGGACCTCATGAAACTGGTAAATCGGAACAAACCGGTCGAGGTGCCATTGGGCTACCGCAACCCGAGTCTCGCCTGTCGGCAAAATCAACCCGATACCGCTTATGACCAGCCCGCACCCGATCAGGATACCTCCTTGCCATCGACTCCGGATTCCCAAAGCCGAAAGAGGTTTAAGAAGCAAAACGCCGCCCAGCAAAGCGGCGGCCAGCCCAAGGTAAACTATGATCACGCCGATCATATCCCTCATTTGAATTCGCCCAAATGACGAGATTCAGGCGCAAAGGGAACCAAACTACCCTGATTGAAAACCCTTCCCATCGGCATGTGGGATGGCTCTTCCTAAACCGGAATTATCCCGAACGGATTGGAATGTCAACGATACACAATCGCAGTTCAAAAGTGAAGCCTCATCGGTCTAACACAGGATGGGGCGCCCTATCCCAACCAAAGGGCGCCGGCCGTCCTTCGGACTTCACCTTCCGAACAGAAATCCATGCACAGGGAGGATAAAGGACCGACTCTCATCCTCCTTGTGCGGTCTTTCAGAACGCAGTCCGCTGGATGTTCGCTTTCATCGCCTCGTCAATTCGTGCCACGGATTCGTTCAGATGTCCGCGGGTTTCCGGGGTCATCTTTTTCGCCATGGCCGCCTGCAACTGTCCTCGCAGCGACGTCAGGCTCTGCCGCGCCATCGTGCGGGCGTCTTCCGGTGCTGCCGCGTCGCGGACCAGCATCCCGATCAGTTTTCGCAAGTGCTCACGCTGGAGCGAGCGACGGTAGCTATTGATGTCCACCGATGCTGCTGACGCCTTGGTCTCGGCCCAAATCGCGTCCTGAAGAGAGGTGAATAGAAATCCAAGGCTAAAGGTTTCTGAGGGCGAAGTGGTCTTGACCTCGGAATCGATGATACGCCCCAGCACGACCGGGTTATAAACACGGTCCAGAACCTGTCTTTGCAGCGACAGCACCATGCTATGGATCGGCACATCGGCGCGGGTCAGCATCGACTGAAAATTGGTAAAATCGGGGAAGCGATCCCGGTTGAGTTTGTTCAGCAGCCGGGGCGGAAATTGAAACGCTTGTGACGAAAAGAGATTTTCTCGAATCAAGTTTAACGCTTCTTTTTGCTGGGCGGCGGGCACCGGCTGGAACGGAAAACGATTGCCGGGATCCCCCACATGGGCACGGTACTGATAGACGCCCCCAATGTATTTGGACGTCAGAAACAGCCCGTAACCCGCCTGGCCCAGAGCGGTCTGAAAACTCCGCCGGAGAATCTGATACCCCTCGCCGGGCCTCTCCAGCTTCTCTTCCATCGAAGTAAAGATCTCCTTTGCCAGTTTCACCCGGTGGGCGTAATACTTCAGCGGATCGGACCCGAGGTCGAAGCGGTTGACCACGGGGTCCATATCAAAGCCGTTGAACAACACGTCCTCGTCGGTGTCATAAGCGAGGGATGGATCGGTGGAACGAGATGCAATCTTCTGAAGTTCGGGCAACTCCCCTTCCGGGGTGGACGCAACAATCGGCTTGTAGGCGTATTCAATGGCCCAATAGTCGTAGGGGCCGAGCGTCGACTGGTGGAATTCGCCCTGTTTCGCGCCGCGTTCAGCCAAATTGGTGGGGATGTAGTCCATGACCGACCCCGTGAGGCCTTCCCTCCCGGTCAACTCCGCATCCTGGTCCTGTTCCAGGGTATGGATGGTGCTGGCTCTAAAATTGTGCCGCAGGCCGAGGGTATGACCGACTTCGTGAGCGGCGATCTCGCGCAGAAAGTCGTTAATAAATTTTTCTGCCCCCGGCCCCTGGGGATCCATCCCCCGCGCCATTAACAGATCAGCGGCAAATTCTGCGTCGAGCACGGCGCCCTGGGCCA
This sequence comes from Terriglobia bacterium, assembly GCA_041494885.1. Taxonomy (GTDB): domain Bacteria; phylum Acidobacteriota; class Terriglobia; order JAIQFV01; family JAIQFV01; genus JAIQFV01. Next base: position 136,301 of record JBGQBO010000002.1, on the reverse strand, counting down.
GGTCGCAAAACGCGCCCGCCTGCCCGCTGCTCCACGGGGCCAGAAACGGCCGCACCGGCTGGATCTCCTCGGCCGCTTCGCGGCGGGCAAATCGCGTCATGGATTCAGAAAAGCGAATGTCGGCATTGTATATCTCTCCGGTGAGCGGATTGACACTCGAGGGGCCCTCGGCAAAGCCGGGGTCGGGATGACCTGCAAACCAGCGAATCGTGCTGTAGCCTATGTCGCCCGGATCCCAATCGGCATCATCAGGCTGTTGTTTCACCTCGACGGCATCCTTGAAGCCAATTTTTTCAAACGCCTTGTTCCACATCAGCACGCCCTCGCGGATCGCGTTGCGATACTGCACCGGGATCGTGTTTTCCAGCCAGAATACGATGGGCTTCTTGGGGCGGGACAGGGGGGCTGACGGGTCTTCTTTTTCCAACCGCCAACGGTTGATGTACCGCCGTGCGGTGGTATGGCGCATGTCGGTGCTGTAGTCTTCTACTTGCTGGAAGAAGTGGCCAACGCGGTCATCGGCCAACCTCGGACGAAAGCCCCCGTCCGGAAGTTCGTACAGGCTGTAGCGAAAGTGGAACTGCATGCTTCGCACGTCAGGCAGGTTTCGAGGAGGTGGCGGCAGAGGTGGAGCCGGCTGCCCCGGCATCAGGAGGGGAGGCAAGGGAGGCCGCTCCGTGGCGTAGTGCGCGATCGTCTCGATCTCCACGTTCTTCTCAAATGCCTTCAATGCCCCGAAATAACTGTTCTTCGCGTCGAAACGATAGCCGATCCGGAAATTGGCCTCCAGGTCGTAGCTCATCATGGGCAGGTCGGTGAGCAGGAGGCCGCCCAGGTCGATCAGCACGCTTTTCCGGTCGGGATGCGGCAGACTTTCCAGCTTGGCCGTTTCCAAAATCGAATCACTGAACGAACGGGCCACAGCCCGGCCCATGGGCGTGCCGGCCGGCGCCGTGAAATGGACGTTTTTAGCGATCAACTGCACAGTCTTCGCCTGCTTGTGAAACGCAATGGGCGTTTCCCCACACATGGCATCCGCGTACAATCCGCCCTCTCCGATCCCGGAATCGCAGGTCAATGAGAGCATGTACATCTTGTCGAATTGGTCGGGAAGAATCTCGAGATAGGTCTTTTCTTCAGTACTGTAGAGGGTGAACAGACCCTTGGCAACCTTGGCGTCTTTCACAACTTCGTCGAAAGGCTTGTCTTTGGGGGGTTCCGGTTTCTTAGCTTCACCGGATTCCGGTTTCTTCACTTCAGGTGATTCTGGTTTCTTGGCCTCCTGGCCTTGCTGCTTCTCAGGTTCTTTCTTCTTGGCCGCGCCCGGGGAGGGTATCTGTGCCCTCATCACCAAAGCGCAAAGCAACATCAATCCAAATAGTAATACTATTCGGTTACGCATGGTTCTCTCCTTGTTCCTCGTCGGGATTCATTCTTCTGATTACATTCCGTCGGGTTCAGACTGCTTTGAACTCAGGTCTCTAAAGGGCGTGGCCCAGCGCGATTTTTCTTGAGATGGCGACTTAGACTACGCAAGGGGGGCAAGAAGGTTTCAAGGGGGGAGGGAGCGACATCCCATGGGAAGATATTGCCGGTGAGGACTTATGTCCCTATTCCAGCAATCACGGAGTGTTTCCCTCTAGCATACGCGGAGTGTCCCGCGGATGCATTTATTCATTAAAGTGGAATCGAGGTGCGATGACGGCGGGGTCACGGTTCGCCGCGGTCTTCTGCCTGGTCCGACCCCGACAAACGCCAGCCAGTCCCTCATCAAAAAGCCCCCCTATCATTTGGAGTCAAACTTGCGGAGTGAAAATATGCACAATGGCAGAGATTCATTGACTTCATTCGCCCTGTCGTTAGAATAGGGGGGTCAACCTTCATCCCTTTTGGTAGTCCCTCATGGCTAGAGGGACTTACTCGTAAACTGACAGAGAACACAGGAGGAGCGTGATGGCTCTTTCTTTCTCCGAGCACTCGTGCCGTCTCTTGAGAAGAGGGATGTTGTTCTCGTGAGGCTTTGTCAAACGATCGCGAGGCTACCGGAATGGACAGAACAACCTCTCCCCCATGCACCACCGGCGTGAGGATTCTGTGCATTCCGTTTTGAATCCGGATCCTGCCTCACCCCTGGGGAAGGAATAGACCGGATTCCAAAGGCTTCTCGGGAGCCGCGTGATCTCCAAATACAGATTCATCAACGCTCAAATGTCCAGGAGGTAAAATATGGCAAATATAAAAATCGCTGTGATCAATTCTTGCACCGTTTTGACCGACAACCAGATAAGCGCTGCCATCCCCGCGCTTCAGACTCAAGTCCACCGGGACTTGGCTCCTGCCTGGGGGATTGATGCAGATCTGACCTTTGTTCCGAAAGACACCCAGCCGCCTTCGGGGTCATGGTGGCTGGTTCTACTCGATAACTCAGACCAGGCCGGGGCGCTGGGTTATCACGATCTCACCCAGGAAGGGCTGCCCCTGGGAAAGGTTTTCGCAGGAAGCGATCTGCAACTGGGCTATGAGTGGACCGTGACGACCAGTCACGAGCTGCTCGAAATGCTGGTTGACCCCGACGTTAACCTGACGGTCTTCACTCAACCCAATGCCCATTCGGGAACCTTGTATGCTTACGAGGTTTGCGACGCCTGTGAAGCCGACGACCTGGGATACAAAATCGACAACACGCTTGTCTCCGATTTCGTCTTCCCGGCCTGGTTCGAATCTTTCCGGACCAAGGGAAGCACCCAGTTTGATTTCGGCAAGCAGATTCAGGCACCCTTCCAGTTGGCGGCGGGCGGCTATATCGGCGTATTTGATGTCACCAAGGGTACAGGCTGGCACCAAATCACGGCTGAGGGTGCACCTCTTACCTATGATATGCGGCCACGGCTCGGCAGCCGCCGGGAACGTCGTCGGACCCCCCGCGAGCAGTGGTTGAAGAGCTCACTCCGAAAGGCAAAGGCCAAGGGCGCGTAGAACTCCTTTTCGAATACAGTGGCAGGAGAACGTCCTGGCAATGGAATTCGAAGGGCCAGATCTCCCGGACGGCTGCCCACAGCCGCCTTGATTCAAAGAAATATTGCACAGCCCTTAGGCCCGGGAGGTCTGGCCTGTCTCTTCGTTTGGGGCAAGAGAGAGGTCGGAGGGCCCACCTCAGTTCATGGGTGTTTGTGTGTGCTCCCCCCGCTGATGAATCCCCGATAAGCGCCTTTCGAGATGGGGCCATTTTGCTCCTGGTTCACCCGCCATCGTCTTCATCTCCCCTTTCCGTAATTCGATACGCTTTCACCTTGCTCCGCATGTCAAAACGTCCTAAGATGTGCCCATCCTAAGTCAGCTAGTCATTTTATTTTACATTCTGTTCATCAACGGTTCGATCCAAAAACAACGTCCAGGAGGTCGGAATGCAACCAACTCGTCGAGTGGGGCGGGGCATGGTTTTCGCCGTGTGTGCGGCGCTGACCATTTCCTTCTTCACAGCCTGCAGTCGAACCAAGAACGCTTCCAACGACTCCATTCCCATCGGAGTCGTCCTCCCGATCACCGGCCGTGAAGCCAAGCCGGGACAGTACCAGCGGGAAGGGATTGAGCTTGCCATCAAGCAAATCAACCAGAGCGGGGGGATCCTGGTCAAAGACCTTGATAAGAAGCTGCCCATCCGGGAGGTATTTTACGATGACAGCTCGGATCAAGCGAAGTCGGCCTCTTTCGCGGAGCGTGCCATGAGTTCCGACAAAGTGGTTGCTGTGGTGGGGGCTTACTCCACAGCGCTGGGAGAGGCCGAGTCAGTGATGCCGGACCGCTACCAGGTTCCCTGGATTACGACCGGCGCCGCCGCGAGCACCATCTTCAACCATGGTTACCAGTTCGCCTTCGGCACTTTGAGTCCCACCAATCTTCTGGGCTCAACGACAGCCGAGTATCTGGGCTCGCTGGTGGATCAGGGGAAATTGAGCAAGGGGTTGAAGCTTGCCCTCGCCCTTGAAAACACCGACCACGGTGTGGACTATGGCAATGGAATCAAGGAATGGATTCGGCAACATCCCGGGTACTTCGTAGTGGTCTTCAGCGAAAACTTTGATCTCGGCTCACCCGATTTCTCCGGCCTGCTTCAAAAAGTGAAGAGTGCCAACGCCGATATTTTTCTGGCCGACGCGCACCTTCAGGATTTCATCACCATGCACCGGCAGTATCTGCAGAACGGCATGCATCATCAGATGATCAGTTACGGCGCCCGGGGTCCCGAGTCGGACGCGCGCAAGGCCCTCGGGGACGGCGTTGATCATATTTTTGCCGGCATCTGGTGGTCTCGAAGCCTCCCTTATCCGCAAGTCAAGAAATTTAACGAGGACTACAAAGCCTTCACGGGCCACGAACCTGACTCCTGGTACCCGGCCACCGCATACGACGCGATGCGCGCCCTGGCGACGGCGATTCAGAATGCCGGGACCCTGAATAAGACTGCGATCAGGGACGCTTTGAGACAGGTGCAGCTCAACGATTCCCTGCTTCCGGGACAGGTGCTGAAGTTTCAGCCGAACGGACAGATCAACACCCCCTTTGTCATTGTGCAAAACAAGCCGGGTGGAAAAGTTGACATCGTGTTTCCCAAGGACGCGGCGACCGGCGAATCGATCGCGCCGACTCCGAAACACTAGTCACCAAGACTCCTGATGACCCTGATCGAAATCGTAAACCTGTTGGTTTCAGCCCTGCTGCTGGCTGGAATCTATGCGGTGATGTCGGTCGGTATGACGGTCATTTACGGCGTCATGAAAATCGTCAACCTCGCCCATGCCGGATTTATGATGATGGGCGCATATCTCGCGCTCGAGCTTTTTGAGCGGCTTCACATCGACCCGATCCTTGCAGCGCTTATTGTCTTTCCCGTCATGTTTGCGATCGGCAGGGCGATCCACTGGCTTTTGGTGCGGTGGCTGCCCACCTCGGACCAGCCGACCCTCGCCTCCCTGCTGTTGATGTTTGGCTTGTGGCTCGTGTTGCAAAATCTGGGATACCTCATCTGGGGAAATTCGGACCGCTCCATTTTTACTCCCCACACCCTGTCCATCCTCCGGTTCGGCGGCATCACCATTTCCAGCGTGCGTCTCGTGGTGTTCGGAGCGGCTGTGGCGTGCATGGTGGCATTACAGCTCATCCTGAATCATACCTGGTTCGGGAGGTCGGTGAGGGCGCTCATTCAGAATCGCTATGCGGGACAGATTGTCGGGGTGGACGACAAGAAAACCGCGAGCATCACTTTTGGTCTGGGGATCGGATTTGCCGGGCTGGCCGGCGCCCTGCTGGCCAGTCTCTATTCGTTCAATCCCGATTTCGGCCGCCCCTTTCTGATTCGCGCTTTTGTCATCATCGTCCTGGGAGGGTTGGAATCCGTCTCGGGAGTTGCCATCGGGGCATTTGTCCTAGCGTTCGTGGAAACATTTGGCATTCTATTCGTTCCCGCCGGGTATCAGCTCGCCATTTCGTACGGGCTCCTGGTGATGGTTCTTATCTTCCTGCCGGGTGGCATGGCTTCGCTCACGGCCAAGGTGCGTCGGCTCGCATGAGGGTTTCACAACGAACCTTATCCATCCGGGGGTTGGTCCAATGGCGGAGATTCGCTCTCCTGTCGATACTTCTCGCCGGCCTGGCGATGATGCCCTGGCTGGTTTCAAGCCCGAACGTCATCCGGCTGCTTTTTCTTACTTTTCTTTGGGTGACCACCAGCGTCGCCTGGAATATATTGGGAGGATTCGCCGGTCAGATCTCGTTTGGGTTTGCAGTCTTCTACGGGATTGGAGCGTACACCACCGCCTTGGCGATGAATGCCGGCTTGAACCCGTTCCTCGCGTTTCTGATTTCCTCGGTGACCGCGGCGGCGGCTTCTTTGATTGTCGGGCTGCCCACCTTCCGGCTTAGAGGACCTTACTTCGCCATCGCCACCATCGGAATCAGTGAGGCCGTCCGGGTGGTCATGACGAATTTGAGTTTCACTGGGGGCGCGAGCGGCTACCGCATTGTGGAGCACCGGCCTTTCCTGCAACTGGAGCACTACTACACAGCCCTGGTGTTGGCCTCCATTGCCGTCGCCTCCTCAATACTTATTTCGCGCACTAAATTTGGACTGGGACTGAATGCCATTCGTCAGGACGAGGATGCCGCGGCGGGCCTTGGCGTAAACCCTTACGCCTACAAGCTTGAAGCGCATGCCCTCGCCGCCGCGTTGACCGGCATGGTCGGTGGAGTCTTCGCCCGATACGCGGCATTCATCCATCCGCAGGGTGTATTCGGATTTCAGACCAGCGTGCACATCCTCCTGATGCCGGTTATCGGCGGCATCGCAACGGTCTGGGGACCTGTTTTGGGCGGGGTGGTCTTTGGGATCGTGGAGGAGCAGATCATTGCTTCCTTCCCCGAGATTCATCTTCTGATTTATGGCGCGTTGCTAATTCTGATTATTCTCGTTGAGCCGGGCGGGATTCTTGGAGCTTTTCGCAGATTGTATAGGAGACTTCATGCCAGACGCAGAGACAAGACCTCCAATCCTGGAGGTGGAGAAGCTGACGAAATATTTTGGAGGCCTCGCCGCGGTTAAGGACGTGAGCTTTGAGGTCCGCGAGGGCCAAATCTTTGGCTTCATTGGACCGAACGGCGCGGGAAAGACGACTTTGTTCAGCATCATCGCCGGCGCCACGAAGCCCAGCTCAGGAACGGTACGCAACCGCGGCCGCGACATCACTGCACTGAAACCTTTCCGCCTTGTCCGGGCCGGCATCGCCCGAACGCACCAAATCGTTCGGCCCTTTCGTGAGATGACCGTCCTGGAGAATGTGAAACTGGCGTCTCACTTCGGCCGGAAGAAAGTGGCCAATGATGCAGAGGCAGAGGCACATGCCATGGACATCCTCACCGGATTTGATCTGGACAACGTCGCTCACAAACCAGCATCCATCTTGTCCGTGGGGCTTCAGAAGAAGCTTGAAATCGCGCGCGCCATGGCCACCAGCCCCGATCTTCTGTTGTGCGATGAAATCTGCGGTGGACTGACGCACGTTGAGACCGCTGCCATGCTCGATTTGCTGCGCCGCATCCGCGATGAAGGCACGACCGTCATGTACGTGGAGCATGATGTCAAAGCGATCACAGCCGTTTGCGACCGGATCCTGGTTCTTAACTACGGAAGAAAGCTGTCGGAAGGTGCGCCGGACCACATCCAGCAGGATCCGGCGGTGATTGAAGCCTATTTGGGCCATCCGCCCGCGAAAAGGAAGGAAGATTGACCAGCACCTCCTTGCCGTCCATTCTTCTCCGGGTTCAGAACCTGGAGGTTTCCTACGGTTCCGTGCAAGTTCTCTGGGGTGTCTCCCTGTCCGTCTCCAAAGGGCAGGTGGTTTCCATCATTGGATCCAATGGCGCCGGGAAGAGTACAACACTCAACACCATCCTGGGCGTGTTGAAAGTCAACCGCGGCCAAATTATTTTCAAACAGGAAGACGTCTCCCGGCATCCCCCCCACGAGCGAGTCAAGCGGCACATCACCCTGGTTCCTGAGGGCCGGCAACTCTGGCCCAAGATGACCGTTGAAGACAATCTCCTGATGGGGGCATTCCCCTCGACCCTGAGGCATGCGGCCGGGGCCAATCTCTCGCGGGTGTATGATATGTTCCCTCGACTGAAGGAACGCCGCACGCAACTGGCCGGGACACTCTCGGGAGGGGAACAGCAGATGTGCGCCATCGGGCGAGGACTCATGGCCGAACCGGAGCTGCTGATGCTTGACGAGCCTTCTCTGGGGCTTGCGCCCAAGATCGTCGACGAGATCTTCGGAATTGTGCGCAACATCAGCCGGGAAGGAGTCACCATCCTGATGGTGGCGCAGAACGTGAACTACGCGTTGCGAATTTCGCAGTACGCGTACCTCATGGAGACGGGTCGAATCACGCTGGAGGGCCCGAGCGAGGACCTGCTCACCAATACTTATGTCCAGGAAGCGTATTTGGGGAGTACTTGACGATAAAAGGGTAATACAAAAATTTCATTGAATTAGGAAGTTAGGAATCCGGAAGGCGAAAGTCCCTGACCGAAAGAAGATCACGCCTCCAGGAGAGGACCCGGTTCGATTGTCCACCCCCTCGTTTCCTGGCTTTCTCGTGAACACCTTTTGTTTTCTTGGCACTAGTGAAATCAATGTGATCTATGAAGACTTAAGTTTTAGTCGTCCCGGTGAGCGTTTTTCTCACCGGGGGCTTTTGCGTGAATGCTGACAAATGCTCCCGGTGATCTGCCGGAAGCAATGGTGGACGGCTCGGCGGACCAGGGCCACCCATGCCAGAGTTCCAACAAGTGGAGCGCACCTGAAGAAAATGACCGACCCTACGACTCATAAACAAATACTCCGCGAAGAATTTACCAAGCAGGCGCGGGCGTATGCTTCGAATACGAACATCCATGATCCCGGGAGGCTCGAGCGCCTGGTGGATGCGGTCAACCCAGACCCCAGCTCCCGAGTGCTCGAAATCGCCACCGGGCCGGGCTATGTGGCGATGACCTTTGCAGAGCATTGCCGCGAAGTCATCGGCGTCGATCTGACCGAGGCGCCCTTGGCGATAGCAGAAGAGACTCGCCGTGCCCGGGGCCTCAATAACGTCTCGTTCAGGCTGGCGGATGCGGACCAACTCCCTTTTCGGGAGGGTGAATTCGACGTTGTCGTCTGCCGCCTGGCCTTTCATCATTTTGAAGTGCCCGAACTCACTTTGAGGGAAATGACTCGGGTGTGCCGAAAGGATGGCGTTGTTGCCATCGAAGATTTGACCGTCAGTGAACATCCCCTGAGAGCGGAGTATCAGAACGCGTTTGAAAAATTGCGTGATCCCTCTCATGTCAGGGCACGGCCAATAAGTGAACTGGCCGCCATGTTTACCGCCAGTGGCTTGGAGATCCTGAAGGTGTACACGGATCAGCTCACGCCCGCAGTGGAACGCTGGCTGGCAAACTCGCAAACGCCCCCCGTCATAGCCGACGAGGTCAGAAAATTGATCGAGGCGGACCTGGCCCAGGACCTGAGCGGAACGCGGCCCTTTCGAATGAACGGTGAACTCTTCTTTAACCAGAAAACCGTGGCCTTGATCGGCCGCAAGCTCAAACAACGCCAGTGATGAGGCGCGATACTCCCCCTCTAACCGGGCGCCAGCCGACTCGGGGGGGCGTTCCCAAACTGATTTTTGTTTGAATCAGCATCCCGGATAACTATGCCTGCTGGAGATCATCCCTGTAGGCCCTGATACCGGGGAGAATGGCTAATTTAGCCAATTTGTTGGCATCGACACTTTCATGGAGGAAAATCATGAAACAGAAAAACGCGTATTCCAATTTAGCGACTGGGTTCGGCAGGAGAGTTCAATGGTCAGGGTGGATTCTCTTGCTTCTGTTCATCCCTGCGCTTTCTTTTGCCCAAATTGAGATCACGCTCAAGAACTCTTTCATTGAGAAGTTCAAGGACAGGGCGACCATCGATGCGACCTACACAGTAGACAAGGCGCATGCGCATCCGAACCCGGCCAGTCAAGACGGCGACATGCACGTGGCCGGGAGAGGGGTGGAGATCGGCCTTCCAGTGGTCGCGGAGATCATGAATGCCAAGGATGAGACGGATGCGGTCAATCTGGTGCACCAGGTGGAGGGTTCAGGAAAAACGATCCCGGTGACGGGGGTCTGGCGGCTGTGGTGTGAACATGCCGGGAACTTCGGTCAGGTCCAGGGAAATCCGTTGACGCCCTTTCTGACCACGAATCCTCCTCACGTCTTTGAAATCCATCCCCTTACGAAACTGCAGGACATCTCAACCACCTCCTCTTTCAAGCCGATCGATGGATTCCAGTACAAGGACGCCAAGGATGCATTTGATCGATATGAGAACATGGCGTTCACGATTGTGCCGGGAACCACGACCACCCGGATGGTGACGCGCGGACTGGGATACAACTACGTTGAGTTCATCATGGAAATGTTGGAGACGCCCGTCGACAAGGTGGATGGCAGCTTCGTTTTCGCTTCGGTCCTCGATCTCGGCGAGGAGACGCTGGTGCAGCACCGGCGCATGGTGTTCGTGAAGGACACCACTCCCTATGATGCAGTCCACAAATTGAAGCCGGGAGACAGGCTGCATGTCATCGGAATCCCCAGGATCGACCTGGCCCTCGTCTCCTACCGGGCCAGCCATGGGAAGCAAAAATCCGAGATCCTAACCTGGGGCCTTCCCTACGAGATCGTCATCGTCGCGGTGGTGGAGAAAAACAATTAGCTTGGGGTGGCGCACACATCGTGCTTTTTGCGATGTGTGCGATAGGGCCTGGTGGAGCATCCTCCAATTCAAGGCTTCTGAAGTCCCCGCGCTTAGGATCTTTATTCCCCACTGGGATGGCGGATGAAGTACTGCCATTTATCGAGGTTAGCCGGCACGGCGATGTCAAAAAAGCCGACCATCATCTCTTCATAGGTTTGATCCCCCCATCGGACGGAGCTGTCGGGGTCGGGGTTATGCGGATTGCGGCGCGAGTTGTCATACCAGGCGACGGCTTGAAGCTCCGTCCCTGCCTTTAGAAATCGCGGATCTGCCAACCGGTAGCTCAGCTGCCAGTAGAAATCGTAGTTGACCCGCAGCAACGTCTCAACAATGGTGCCGTCCGGTTGAATAATATTGTACTCAAATCGTTTACCGCGCAGATGCATGTGCGGGAAAAAACTGAGCAGGGTGGCGTCGTTCGGCAAGGTGCCATGCACTTCCACGCGATAGTTGTCCACACCCGGTGGAATCACGAAGCTGCTGTTGGTCAACTGCAACGTGATCACGCGCTGTTTGGGCATCTCCTTGGCAAAGACCATCCCCACCGAGGTTTGATCGCGCGCCGCATGGCCGTTCGTCGTGTAGTGCATCTGGAACACCAGGTCAGAGCCGGCCGGGACGAATTTGGCCATGCCGTCAGGCCAGAGATCAGGCGAACTGCCGGGCGCATACACCAGCAACATATCACTGGTGGTCGAGTGTGCGTCGTGCCGAAGTGTTTCGTCGGCCATACTCGAAGCCGTGAACGGAGTGCCGACCGGCGCTTCTTTCAGCCATCGGGAGTCGGGCGGGCGGATGTACACCACGGCATGATGGACATGCTCGCGGCTGGAAGGCCGGACCTCTGACTTCTGCACCCATTTGTCCTCTTTGAAACCGGTAGGCACAATTTCGTAGGTATACTCGACGTCGCCACGAGCGGGGAGCGTGACGGGTTTGGGCATCTTGATCACGAGATCCGGCCGAGGAATGTTCCACCCCTCGGCCCAGTGCGGCGGCGGGGGGGCATCACCTGCGTTGCCGGAAGGGGCATTGGCGAGCGCCCAAGATGAAAGGGTCTCGATCTCCTGCGTCGTGAGCGAAGGGTCGTTCGAGAAACGACCGAAGTGCGGATCGGCAAACCAGGGAGGCATTTTCTTCTGTTGCACCGCCTCCCGGATCAGATCGGCCCAGCGCCGCGTTTCGTTGTAAGTGACCAGGGGAAAGGGCGCAATTTCGCCGGGACGGTGGCAGCTCTGGCAGTGGTGCTGAAGGAGGGGGAGAACGTCCTTATAGTAGGTTGGGACAGCGGCCTTGCCTGCGGTGATCTCTGTGCCGCCGTCGAAAAACGGCACCGCGAATACGCTTAGCAGAGCGAAAATGATTCCACCCTTCCAAACGCGCGTATCGAGGTTCATCAAAACAGCATATCACGAACGTCGACTGTGATTATCTCAGGAACTTTCCCCGGTTCCATGTTTTGGTGGCCCCGGCGAGCGTCCTTCTCGCCGGGGGCTTTTGGGCGAGGCAGGCGGAATTGAGAGTGGTCTCCTCCGAGAGTCACATTTCGATTATTTCGCCTCTGCTGTTGCGAGTCACAAAAGGCCAGCTTGCATTCCCGACTCAAATGACAATAGGTCGCTGCGAGAGGCATCAGCGAGGGTGGACCGGTATTGCCAGGCCCGCTTCGCATAAGTGTCCCCGGCGAGAAGGACGCTCGCCGGGGCTACCAAGGCAGGCTCATCCAAATGCCCCCGCGATAAAAATCCGCCAAGGCGGACCGGGGCTCCCAAAGTTGGCCATTCGCCATTAATACAATGACGGTCTGAGCGACCCTCCAAGGGCGCTGGCGTTGATGTAAGCGGTGGTGTGGTTCCCCTCGGCTCCCCCCCAGGCAAATAGAATCGAAGCTTGAGGAAAGCCTCCGGCCCGAATGGTGAATCCCACCGCATAGCTGTGCCGCAGGTGGTTGAAACCGAGGTCGCCGCGCGTCAAGGCCACCCTGCCTGAATCGGCCTGGGCCATGACGCCAAAGGGTCCCCAAAGGGAATGTTCGAAGCTGGCGCGAAGCAACATCAGGTTGGGCCCCCGGTAACGATAGTCCGCGTAGCTGGGCAGGAGGTTGTTTCCATTAATGTCGCTTCCGCCGAGGGTCGGCTGAAAGTAGAATGGCTCGACATGTCCCGCGGGAATCATCGACTCGGTCAGCAGTACCCGCAGTCCGATTGTTCCCTCGCGGTTTCTTGAAAAGCGTGGCTTGGTCATGGACTCGGGGCTTTCATCGGGGCCCGCCACGTCTCTGGACGAACCCGACCTCGTCGTCCGGTAGAGGGGAAACTCGTGAGCGAAGTCGAGGGTGTACCGCCGGAATGAGTACCTCGCGTCCCCCGCTGCGGCAAACTGCTGGAAGGTGCCCGCATATTTCAGTTTGACATGATTTTCGAGCAGGCTGCGGCTGAAGCGAATTCCCTCTCCAAACTGGGCGAACGCAGGTTGACGCGCGAGTCCCGGTGCCGTAGCTTCCGTATAGACTTGCTCGATCGACGGGCTCGAATCTCCGTGACGATCCCGAATATCCACCCAGCGCCCGTTGACCTCTCCGAAGAGGGCGAGTCCGGAGGTGCCGAAGATGGGGATGATCGCATTCCCGCCCGTAATCGTTTCCTGCATTCCATAGAACGCAAGGTCCGACTTCGAGGTGGTGGGTCCCAGGCCGAAGTACGATAACTTGTTTAATCGGATGGTCTGCACATAAATATTAAACTCAGGGCGAGGGGGAATCTTCATGATGTGGGCCGGCGTCCCGGGAGGTGGGTTCGAACTCGTGCTGACCTTGACCGGCTGGTTCGGATTCGGGCCCAGAACCGCCTTCATGTACGCTCCCGCTCTCCACGAACCGCTGCTGGTGAGCACCGCATCCATATTGATGTCGAGCCTCCAGCGCTCGGTCGGCTCCCTTTGAAACACGAGAGCGGGGCCGCCGCCCATCCCGTTCTGTGGGGCGATGCTTCCACCGGTGATATGAAAGGGATGGTCTGTGAACAGGGCCGAAAGACAACCGCCAAATGCTTTGATATCGAAATTCGAACAGGCGGCTGCGAAGCGCTCCTTTTCGGTTCGGAACTCGGCGTGAAGCTCACTTTCCTGTGCCCAGGCGGGCACGCTCGAGAGCAGCCAGAGTAGTGCAATGACTATTCGCATGATTGAAACCTCCCCCTAGTTCGGCCGATCTTACGCGCCTTTCCGCAAGGCGGTCATGACTCGCTGGATGTAGGCGCTGGCATCCGCCTCGGTATGGATCTTTCGAATGTCGATGTGGGTCTGCTGGTCCGCTGGAAGCTGTTTTTCAATGTCCTGGACCGCCGCCAAATGATCTCGCAGCAAGTCAGACAGCGGCCGTCGCGGCTGGCGCGCGCTGGCAGGGGCCTGATCGATGGAGACGACACCAGCCCCGGGCGCCATGGCGCGAAAGGCGAATCCCCCGCCCCCGGTTTGAAACGTGATCCGGTCCGTGCGGGGTGAAGGAAGCGTCAGAAAATCCAGGAACGTGTCTGCATTGATTTCACGCGGCGAGCGGGCGCTGTAACTGCCGATAAACTGTTTGGTCACAGTCGCCGGAATCGAGGCGTGATCAAACGTCCTGTCGGTGACGACCGTGGCCTCCGGGATCCAAGGTGAAACCAGCACCGCCGGCACACGAATCCCGAGCCGATCAAACTTAAAGCCGGTCCCCTTATCCTGGAACTCATCGGGGGGGCAGGCGGGAGGCTGGACGTGGTCGAAGATGCCTCCATGCTCGTCGTACAAGACGAGAAGCAAGGTGCTTTCCCACATGGCCTGGTTGCTGGTGATGCAGGAGTAAACTGAGGCGATAAACTGTTCGCCGGCCAGAACATTGTGATCCGGGTGCTGGTCCTGAGCGATCATCTCGCCGTTACCGACATCGTGGTCCGTGTAGTTGGGCTCGATGAAACTGTAGTCCGGCAGTTTTCCGGAGGTACAGTCCGCCTGAAACTGATCGAACGTCCCAAACAGTTGCGGTTGCTTTTTCAAAAGGAAGGTCAGCGTGATGGTTCCGCTCGGCTCGTCATAATAGTAAACTTTTGCCGTCCGGCCTTGGTTGAGCATGCGCTCGTAGATGGTGGGGTACTTCGAGCCGATGTAAAGCAGATCATTATCGAGCTTTCCAAAAGACGTTCCGAAATGCGCGAAGGCGCGGTTGGGAATGGTCGGGCCCGGAATAGAGGAATGCCACCGGTTGAACACTGCATATTTCCGGGCCAGCGTAGTGATCACAGGGACCTTTTCGGGGGCAAAGCAGTACATGATCTTCTGGGAGTGGGCCACATCGTGTCGCTTCTCGAAGTAGGCCTGAATGAAACCCTGCATTGTTGGACCCGAGAGCGTGCCCTCATGGTTGCCAAAAATCTGTACGTTGACGTCCTCAAAATGGTGGCCCGGATCGGGCTCCAACTGGCCCTGATAGGCAGCCAGCGACTGGACCGGGACGGCTGCACCTGTTGTATCGGGGTTGGTTTCGCTGCCCGTGACCCCATCAATCCGTGGATCCTGGGCCTTCAGATATCCCAGTAGGTGATCGAATGACCGGTTTTCCATCATCAGGACGACAATATGCTTTAACTGCTGAAGTCCGTCAGCCATAACCTCTCCTTCGTCGCGACTGAAACCGCGGTGGCGCGCGGTGTTGAGCGCAATGTTTCCCGCCGTCCGCACACTAGAGAATGGACGTTATCCCCAAGGGCATCTGTCCGGATCATTTGCCAAATAAGACCCCTTCTGAAACAGAGAATCCCCCATGCACCTCCCAGCGACAGTTCGCCGCAGGGGATGTCGAATCTCTTGTATCAGCATCGTAACAGTCTGGGAACGTTCCATAGGAACCATGTCCCGTTCCGATCAAAGCCTCTGAGGTGTGCTGGAGACGAGATTGATTTCCACCCCTGTCGGATCTCCTTCTCGCCTTAATTCAGCCGGGGATCCCTCCGCTTGTAAGAAGCCCCCACGTCGGATTGAATGTCGATGCGCTCATTCTAATGGCATGGGGGGCGAAGTCAACGATTTTTTGAGACTTGTGCCGTTTTTCACACTGCCATCATCATCCGCATTGATGATGAAGACGAATCAGGTGGCTGTTTGAGACAGGTGGAATGGAGTTTGAAAACGTGGTCAATCAAGGGATGGCGGCGGTTCGTTTGAAAACGGGGGGTTCCGCGCGCAAGAGATCGATCGACTTCCAGACGGCCTCACGGCCGTGTGCCCGATTCAGACCGGTTCCGTTCATTGGTCAGACCATCACAGGGGACACATGTTCTGGTCGCCTGGATCAGCCTCGAATAATTTCATCGAGCTGGTGACCGTCGATGTCGGTGTTCACCTGCATCCACAACGGCAGATGGTCCGAAAGCTGGTAGGTAAAATCCTTCAAAGACATTCCGGGAAAGAGGGGGTTGACATCGCCCGCATAAAAGTCCAGCACCCCGCCCTGGTTGGTAAAATTCTCCGGGTAGATGGGATGATGAAAGATCTGGTCGTAATGTTTGTTGCGGGCGAGGTTGGTGCCGAAACTGAGTTGTCGAAGCGCCTGGGGGATCACCAGTCCCCGGCTGATGATGGCCTTGTAGAGATCATCATCGCGATCGGCGATATTGAAGTCGCCCATAACGATCATATCCTTGTCTTCATGCGTTTTTTCCTTCCGCTTTTCGTCCACCCAATCGGCCAACAATTGAAGCTCGCCTTTTCGGGCGAGCTCGTCATCGCCCCAGCGGATATGAGCGCTCAGGACGACGAAATCAAAGTTTCCGGCATGGAAAGAGGCCATGTAAGGGCTCCGCCAAAATGAGATCTCGGATATGTACTCATTCCCCACCTTTTTGCGCGGGGGGTTTGCCTCTGCCGCAAACCCGCCAAACGTGACGGCCCGCTTGTCATAGAGGAAGGCGATCCGTTCACGGTTTCCGCCGCTGTCGGGAATCATGTCGGAGTAGACGGCCCGCCAGTAAGGACCCAGGATGGTCAAGACTCGGCCGAGATCGTTCAGATCGTCGCGCAATTCGACGACGCCGATCAGGTCAAACTGCCCCAGGATCTCGGCAATGTAATGGATCGCCGCTTCCGTTCTTTCCACCTTTCCGAATTCCCGGATATTCCAGGTGGCAATGTTGATCGTCTCATCCAGTTTCGACGAAGGGATTTGAGCGCTCTTGATTCGGGCTTGCAGTTCGATCAGGCCCTGCGCAATTTCCTTGGATACTTCTCCGTGAAACATAGGATTATGCCTTTCTAGGAATGTCAAATTGGTTCAATGTCTTCCCGCTCTTATTCCAAAACCCGATGCCATTATGAAAGAGGAGGATCTGAACCAGGAATCATCCTGTTCATCGCCTGTTCAATCCACTATCTTGTGCTGCGCCAACCACCTTTTATATTCCTTTGAAGTGAGGAACTCTTTTGGAAGTTTCTGTTTTGCTTGTGAGCTCACATTGACGTGGTAGTCACTTTCCATCCTCGAGAGAAGCTCAATCGCATCTTCATTCTGCCTTTGCATAAGAAACAAGTTCACCTTCAGCCAGAGCAGGTATTCATCGCCATCGACGGTCCGGTAAATGTCGTCGATGGAAGCTATGGCACCCTTCAGATCCCCTTTCGCAGTAGCGGCTGTATATACATAGAAAAAAATGGTTGGATCATCAGGAAACTTTTTTCTGAATTGATCTAGCAACCTTTCGGCTTCCTCCACATTGACTTGGTACCCCAGCCGAATTCTCAGGCTCAGAATCGCCTTCCGCTCCTTAAAGGTATCAGGAAGAGACTCGAGGGCGGAATACGCCTCTCCAACCTTCCCTCCTGCCGCCAATTGGATGGCCCGCTGTAACTCGTCAAAATTCGAAGAGGAATTCGCTTTCCCATCATCCAGGTCCTTCGAGGTACTGAGAATTTGTTTGCTCAAGACCTCTCCCGAATTGTAGTATTGCACATCACTAATTCGTAGATTGCCCTGGGGGGTCTTGAAGATATAGAGATCCACATAATGTAGATCCCCGGAATCCGCTGCAAGACGGAATTGCAGAACCGGGTCCTGGCGCCGATGATACAGCTTAACAAATTCGAATCGCCCGCCCCGCTTGACCATTGAATTCATTTGATCAAGTAATTTCGCACCCTTGAAAGACTTACTTGCTCCCTCAGCCCTGTCCCTCAATGAAGGCTCCGTGGTATCCTGGCCGATCAACACTCTTTTCGCAAAACGGTCGCCATCAAATAGGGTCCTCACGTCTTCAAGCTCTCCTTTAGAAACGGAATCCTGGATGTGCATGGCGAGAACAGCAGCCTGCTGGCCATCGATTGAGAGACTGGCAGGATCGGCCTCAGTCGCAATCCGTGCCCGCTTCGCTCGACTCTGCGTCAGGCTAGAGAACGATCCAAGAAGAGTGATGAGCAGCGTATAGAAGACGATCTTTGCCGTAGCACTTCTAGTACGTGCACTCTTCTTGAAGCGAGAAATGCCAACAACAACCACAACAAGCAAAAGAGCGCCACCCGAATAACCACCGAGTTCAGCGCCCCTAAAACCCAAATGCCTGCCTGCAAGGAAGGAAAACAAAACGTTGAAAATAACCAGAAACCCCGATCCCAACTCATAAGGCCAGCCGGATCGCTTATTCGGATCAGTCCAATCTGTCATGATCAATACCCTTCCGCCACAAGGCGGAACATCGATCGAGGGGGAACTGTTAGCGGTTGAGTCTAAATCTTATTCTTGTTCTTCTTGAATACGCCGGCCTTCCATCATGCCTGCGAACTGGACATCTTCGATGGAAACGTGGATCTTGGAAAATCCTAATTCTTCTCCCAGGATGGGAGAATCTGGCAAGCAGAGTGTATACCTGTTCAATGGAGCGGGCAACGGGGTGCAAGTGACGAGTTTTGGCTTTTATGGCGGACCGGGGCTACCAGAGCTTTAGTGTTTCAGGAGAGGAAACTTCTTGAAACGGTAACCCAGGATCAACTTGGCAATGAGATGGTCGGTGCTGCGGGTCATACCGACCCCCAGCCCGAAGTTCACTTCCCAGTTGGGAGAGAGGTTCAAATCCACGGCGGGATAAATCTGCTGTTCCTGATTGTTCAACGGATCGAATTTTGAGATGGGTCCCAGCGAGGCGTAATACTCCAATCCGACGCTCGCCTTCGGGATCACCGTGTAGCTCACCTTGAAGATCGGCGAGAATTCAAACCCTTTCTTCCTGTTTTCGCCAGCCAGCGACCGGTCCACCGTCGGATTGAACGCGAGGTACCATTTTCCCAATTGCTTATCAATGATGGGGCGAATTTCAATCGTCCAGGTGTCGACGGAAAACTGGCGGCGTTGATAGCCGAATTCCATGGAGAGACTCAATCCCACCGGCCAGTGCCGGTCCTGTGGCACCCGCACGCGGGGACGAAGGTGCGTTCCGACCCAGTCCCAACCCTCTCCCGATCGGACCGAGGTAAAGTTGTAGTAGCCAAGTTCAAACCAATCCGTCAATCCATGCGTAATTTCGAGCGTCTCATGAAAAGCGTGGTGGGTCGGAAACAGCCCGGCCATCATCGTCTTGCTCCCGGAGATGGTGAAGTTGGTATGCAACTCCACCATGGTCTGCCGGGGGGCCACCGTGT
This sequence comes from Terriglobia bacterium, assembly GCA_041494885.1. GTDB lineage: Bacteria > Acidobacteriota > Terriglobia > JAIQFV01 > JAIQFV01 > JAIQFV01. The sequence goes on along the minus strand of JBGQBO010000002.1, from coordinate 117,304 downwards.
CGGCTCCGTAGACCTGAATCTCGTAGTTGTCCTGAGCGCTTGAGGAAACTGCATGAAACAAAACGAAAGTAAAACTCAGTAGAACAAGACTTAACCTGAAAGAGAATCGACGGTGCGGGTGTAATTCTACCTGGCATTCACACATAGAACTGGAGGGGTGATCGATCATGTTTGATGTTCTCGCTGAATGGCGGAGTGTACCCCACCTCAAAAGGGCAGGCAATTGGGAAGTGGTCCCGGGTGAAAGGTGGCGGAGATTAGCGGCCAGACCAAAAATAGGCATAGGTTGATCCCAAAGATCCGGAAAGGAAATGCACAAACGAATGGCCAAACCGACTTCTTGCAGCGGATGATATACTGGTGGCAAATTTTACTTAAGAATCAGGAGAGTCCTTATTCGAGGGGGCTATTCCTATTTTAGCGCTGGGACGAGTGAATGATTATCAAACGGAGCGTGCGATGATATTCCAGAGGGCGGTTTGGCGATTGGTCTGGATGGGATGTGCAATGCTCGTGGTTGCATGGGTCATTCCGAGGGGCAGCGGAAAGGCATCTGCCACGCCTGAAAAACCAGTTTATGAGGTTTATGCCATCAGCTACGGAATCATTCCGGATTTTCCCGTGACAGAACTCGTCGCAGGTGCTGATCCTTCACGCAAGATGGATATCCAGATGATGATATGGTTATTGAAAGGTCCGGGTGGAAGAAACATCCTTGTGGACAGCGGTTTCTACCGGGCAAAGTTTTTCAGGCATTGGAAAATCAAAGATTATATCAAGCCCTCTGAGGCGATTGGCAAGGTAGGTCTCAAGCCCGAGCAAATTACTGACCTCATTGTTACTCATGTGCATTGGGATCATGCGGACGGGGTGGATCTGTTTCCCAAGGCGCATGTGTGGATTCAAAAGGACGAGTTTGATTACTACAGCGATCCGGCCAAACAGGTGAATGGGATCGACCCGGAGGATATGGCGGTGCTGTCAAGGATGAACCACGAGGGGCGGCTGACTTTGGTGGATGGGGACGCGCAGTCTTTGATCCCTGGACTCATCTTCTATACCGGTGGGCGTCATACTTACGCTTCACAATACGTCGGTGTGCAAGCCCGGGCTGGAACGCTGGTCATCGCATCAGATAATGTTTACCTTTATGAAAATCTCGAAAAGCACGTGCCGATTGCCGCAACTTTCGATGCCGCTTCAAACTTGAAGGCGCAGGACCGCATGAGAACCCTGGCCAGCCAGCCCCGGCTGATTATTCCCGGTCATGATCCCGCTGTGTTTGAGCGATTTCCAAAACCAGGCAACGGGGTGGCGAGGATTGAGTAGCGGCAGGCACTCGCCGAGGTCTCTTATCGCATAGCGCAATTAACAAACGAAGGATGAATCGATGAGACAATCAGCGCGCATCACCTGGGCATTTATGGTCTCACTCTTGATTACTGCACTCGGTGCGACCCAACCTCTCGCAGGACCCGGTCCTGATCAAGGATCCACAAGGAGACCCCATGTCAAAACGATCACGACATCGGGATGGGTCAGCGATGCGGCCTGCGGCGCTCAGCACACCAGGGCAGGCGGGGCGGACTGTGTCCGCAAGTGCATCCGAGGCGGGGCGAGTATCGGACACCCTGAATGGAAACCCCAGGAATTGGTGTTCGTCCTAGACGAGGATCAGACTATCTCTATGGTGGCGAATCCAGAAGTGCTCCGAGGATACGAGGGAAAGCATCTCCTTATTTCCGCAGCGATGGATCCGGCATTGAAGCGGCTCCGGGTCATTGAAATCAAGAAGGAGATTGAGGAGACAAGATAGAAACAGGCAACATGGGATGATCGTTTCTTTTTGTGGTTCTTCCCCCTCTAAAGCGGTAGTTGGCAAAGAAACGAAAAAAAAAATTATCCGATGGAGATATCCATGACCGACGGCATCGCTTTGCACCACATCGGGTTCGGACGTTCGGATCTGGGGAGTAATCCTCCGACCCTGGCCCTCCTTTCGGGAGAGCCGGAGCGGGCCAGGTTCATAGCAGAGACTGGACTCCGTGAAGTCCGGAGGCTCTCCGAGTACCGTGGCCTGAACAGCTATGTCGGCCTCCTGCCCAACGGACGCCCCCTGCTCTCGGCCACCAGTGGTATGGGAGCTCCATCGGTAAGCATCGTCGTGAACGAGTTGTTCCAAGTGGGCGTTCGATATGTTATCCGGATCGGAACCTGCGGGTCCATCCAGTCCCACGTGATGCCCGGTAGCCTTGTGATCCTGCGTGCAGCCCTGTGCCGTCAAGGCGCTGCAAACGACATAGCACCTCCCGAATTCCCGGCCGCATCGGATCCCTTTCTCACCGTCGCCCTGGCCGAAAAGGCTCGAATGCTGGGGATCGAATATCACCTGGGACTCACGGCCTCCGTTGACACATTCTACGAAGGACAGGAACGCTACGATTCGGCCAATCCGCATCTGCTGCGTCAGTTGCGTGGCATTACGGAGGAATACCGGCGCTTAAATGTGCTCTGTTATGAAATGGAGACTGGGATGTTGTTCAAGATGGCGGGCGTTTACGGTTTTGCCGCAGCCAGTATCTGCGCGGTGATCGCACAACGCACCCAAAGCGAACATATGGTTTTGGAGCAGAAACAAATCTCAGTGAAGAACGCTATTGCAGTCGCCCTGCGCACCGCTGAACAATTTGCGTAGGGGAGCATCGGCGCGGGAGGATTGTTTTCGGAATCAAAGGGTCCGTCGCCGGTTGTACTGCTTCGCTTCCACTGCATGTCCATGTCCCTCTGAGTCTCGGAAACTCCCGGGTTCAGAACGTTTCCTGCCGCCAATTGAGTCCGTGAACGGAACTCTAGAAATCGCTTGCTCGAAAATCAATCGTACCCATGAATGCCGGGTAAGGGCTGTGGCCCATATGAACTGTTCGCGGCAGATGTTTCATAGAGCTTGAAACCGTACCGGCCCAGCGTCAATCTTAAGTGAAAGGAGGGTGATCGTCGGCCTTAGACCGGCGCGGACGTGCTGACTGGCACCTTCTCGCGGAGATTCGATTTGATCAAGGGGGTTTTGCCATGGGGAGTGCCGGGGATGTGCGAGACTCGCTTCACGTGGATCGGCGGCACAATAGCGCCCCTCCCAGAGATCGCGAGTTGTATGGAGTTTACCAATTTCTCATCCGAAAAATCATCCGGCACACGGCGGACGAGAATTTCCAATCCATCTTCTTCCTGGATAATCTGCCACCCATTAATGGGCAGCGTATCCATGACCTGATGGAAGACGCTGGGTTGCAGTACCACTTGACCGTGGTTCACGCCAGGAAGGTGAAGAATCTCCCGTGTGCGTCCTTGAATCTCCTCCGCGAGAACGAACGGGCGCCCGCAGTGGCAAGAATCAACTGCGGTCCGCACAAGGTCGCCCAAATCATAACGAATGAGTGGCTGAGAGTATTTTGATAGGTTTGTAATCAAAACCCGACTTCCCGGCGCGCCGGGGGGAGCGGGGTGGTTCTTTTCGTCCACGGTTTCCACGATATGCAAGTCTTCATAGAAGTGCAGCCCACGATGCCGGTCGCACTCTGAAGCGACCATCCCTGCCTCGGCACAGGCGTATCGATCAAATAGACACCCCTTCCATGCTGAATCGATGCTTTCCCGCCAGGATCTGGACATTGTCTCGGAGCCCGTCGCGATAACCCGGGGAAAAATTCTCAATCGACCTGCCAACTGTTCCTCCGCCAACAAGGCAGTAATGCCGGCATATGCCTGCAGGACTTCTGGTTGCCACCTATTGAGTTGCTCTACCATGCTGCTTATCGGATCCGAGGCCAACATTCGAAGGGTCGGAAACCACCAGAAATGGATCGTCCCGGTCACTCGAGCGGTCATGTTCGTGGGGACCTTTGAAACAATGGCAGCGGCACGGATACGATGAAAGGGGCGAATTCTCACTCCTGCCCAATCATAGGAGCGTGTCCCGGAGGCAAGGACGGCCGCCCATTCGTCATTGTTGAACATGCTGATCGCGGAATCTCCCGTGGTGGCAGACGTGGGAATGATCCAATAACGGTCCTGATACCGCTTCTCCTTGGGAACGCGCTTCAGATGCGTGCGAATCTCGTCGAGATGAATTCTTCGGTCCGTCACCAGGTCATCAAAATTCTCCATCATTAGAGACTTAGTCAAGATTGGAACCTCACGCAACGGCGCTTGGTACAAGCGTCGGTGAAATTTCTGATAGAACGGGGAACGGGCGTAGACGAATTCGCGAAGCCGATTTAGTGCCTGAGCCTGATAAGATCCTATTTGCTCGCGATTCCAGTGCTCATGTTGTTTCAACACCCGACGCCACTTTAACATTGAAAGAAACAAGTGGGTCTTGATCATCGATTCCATTCGCAGTCAGCTCCCCTCCAAGTTCATGTAAGAAGGAATGAACCTCCTCAAATCGCCTGCCCGGACGACTCAGAGAGTATAAACCACAACCACGAAGTCACCGTCCGGGGAATTTCTCCTGCTTTGAGTGGAGAGGGTCGAGATTCGCGAAAGCTGAACGGGCTCCCGAATTTTAATACAGGCATTTCCTCGATCGTACCCTCTTGCAAGATGATCGTCGCTTCACGTCTTTTTATGATGACCTGGGGAGATGACATTCAGTCAGACGGTCTCTTCAGAGAGATTCCTTGTTGTGGCCGAACGTCCGACGCCATCGTTATGCTTCAAGCCGGCATGTCATGTGATTGTCAATTCTCTGCCTCAAGGGCATCGCGGAAAGATCTCACGGAGGCGTGCAGCAGCATCCTCCCTCTGTCACAGCCGACGATGACACCACCCTCGGGGATCAAGTGTCTGATTCGGCGAATATGTTTTCACTGTGGGATCTCCAAATCGCTGTCCGACTCACCCCGGGCTCACTCCCGGAGTTACTTTCTGACCCTGCTTTGTCGCTCTCTTGAAACGTGCCACTCTTGAACTCAAACTAAAAAAAGGCCGGGGATTAACCCGGCCGTGAAGAGACAAAACCAATCTGACAGATCTCTTCCTCTTTGTCTTCGGCACAGCAAAAGCCGTGCCCATGCCCCGACCTCAATACTTCGGCGTCATTCCAAGGTTGTAGAAAATAAACGAGTCGATGTCGGCCGTTTGCTCGATGGCCTTGGTGGTATTGCTGGCACCATGCCCCGACTTGGTCTCGATGCGGATGAGGATCGGCTGATCGCCTGCACTCTTTTCCTGGAGGGTGGCGGCATATTTGAACGAATGCGCCGGGACCACGCGGTCGTCGTGATCGGCCGTGGTGATGAACGTGGCCGGATACTTGCCTCCCTCACGGATATTCTGCAGGGGCGAATAGCGATATATCGCCTTGAACTGCTCCTCGTTGTCGCTCGATCCATAATCGGAAATCCAGCTCCAGCCGATCGTGAATTTATGGAAGCGGAGCATATCCATGACCCCGACCTCCGGAATGGCCACCTTAAAGAGATCGGGCCGCTGATTCAGGACGGCCCCGACAAGCAATCCGCCATTCGATCCTCCCAGAATAGCCAGATGCTCCGGTGAAGTGATCTTGTCGGCAATTAGAAATTCTGCCGCCGCAATGAAGTCATCGAAAACATTCTGTTTTTTGAGCTTGGTCCCCGCTTCGTGCCATTTCTCTCCATACTCTCCCCCGCCGCGCATGTTCGCCGATGCATAGACAACTCCCTGTTCAAGCAGGGCCAGCCGGAGGGAGCTGAAGCCGGGCGAGTTCGTAATGTTGAATCCCCCATAGCCGTACAGCAATGTGGGGTTGGTGCCGTCCAGCTTGATGCCTTTCTTGTGCACGAGAAACATCGGGACCCGAGTCCCATCCTTACTTTTATAGAAGACCTCCTTGGTCTCGTAGTCCGTGGGCTTAAAATCGGGAATCTCCGGGGCCCGGAAAAGCGTGCTTTTCTGGGTCGCAATGTCATACCGGTAGATGGTCGGGGGGAAGTTGAAAGTGGTAAAGGTGTAAAAAACAAACTTGTCGTCTTTCAGTCCACGAAATCCACCCGCCGTCCCCAGACCGGGAAGCTTCACCTCATACTCCAACTTTCCATCCAAGCTGTAAACACCGGCTCGCGTGGTGACATCTTTCATGTACGTCGCAAACAGTTTTCCCCCGGCCGTGCTGGCACTCTCCAGAGGTTCCAGCTTTTCGGGCAGAACGTCTTTCCAGTTCTTCTCGTCGGGATTTTTTGGGTCAAAAAGGAAGACCCGGCCGTTAGGGGCCTTATGGTCGCTCTCGATGAGGAGCTTATCGCCCAGATTGTCCACAACGCGATAGCTGTCGTCTCCGATCTCGGCGACAATGGGAGTAAATGTCTTATCCCCCCTGGCGGCATCGCGGTAGTAGAGCGCATTCCCCTTCTTGCCTTTGCCCCCTTCAGAGATTCCGAGAATGGCGAATCGTTGATCTTCCGTGGTGGAGACGAAGTATAACCGCTGGGGTTCCTTAGGATCTTCATATATCAATTCGTCTTCCGACTGAGGGGTGCCAAGCTTGTGAAAATAGACCTTGTGATTCTCATTCTTGGAGGAAAGCTCCTGACCCTTTGCGGGGGCGGGATAACGACTGTAATAAAAGCCGTTCCCCTGCCAGGAAATACCGGAGAATTTGATCCAGTTCAGCACATCGGACAGCGGCTTCCGGTTCGCCACTTCCATGACGAAGAAATCCTGCCAGTCGGATCCGCTTTTGGAGATGCCATAAGCGACGTATTTTGCATCTTTGGATACAGAAAACGCGCCCAAGCGTGCGGTTCCGTCCCCTGAGAACTTGTTGGGATCAAGGAGCACCTCCGGCTTCCCCTCGATCCCTTTCTGAACATAGATGACATTTTGATTCTGAAGTCCGTCGTTCTTGGAATAGAAGAAGTATTCGGCTCGCCTGGAAGGAGCGGTGTATTTGGGATAGTTGTAAAGCTTCTCGAGGCGCTCTTTCACCTTCATCCGGTATGGTATTTTTTCCAGGTAGCTGAAGGTGATTTTGTTCTCTTCCTGAACCCATTGTGCCGTCTCTGGCGAGTTGTCGTCTTCGAGCCATCGATACGGATCAGCGACCTTGACACCGAAATACGTATCGATTTGATCACCCTTCTTGGTGGCCGGGTAATTTGGTTTTTCCGCAATCGCCGGCAAGCCCATTAAGGCAAGAATGATCGCCACGGTAACAAGCAACTTCAGGAGAGTTGCTGATCTTTTCATTCGAATTCTCCTCCCACGATTCTTGATTTTTAGGTGCAATAAAAGTCCGGGTTTGCCTGCTTGAAGAATATCAAAGGTTAGAAGGTCGGTATTGAAGCAGACATAAGGTGTTTTTGGATCAACGCAGGCCTTTCAATTGAGGATAGACCCCGTTCCGAATCCCTCCTGAAGCCCCCGAAGTCAACCCCCAGGCCGTTTGATGGGGAATCTCCCTGTTCCGAAGAAGTCACAAATCTTGTCAAATGACGCGAAAGAGTTCGCAAAAAAAAATGTTGCACCATTTTCATTTAGGAGCCCCTGGAGTATAGGATAGTCGGGCAAGAACAGGCAATTGAGAAATCAGGTGCCAGAGATCAGGTGCCGAATGACAATTACATTACTTCAGGCCATTCAAAGCATGGGTTGCCTTGATCCAGGTATCGAGGTATCACAGCTCCAGTTATTTCTCGCCGGGACCTTTGGCTAGCGCAATTTGAAGGGCTTCCAAGAAGCCTGCCTGGCCCTTCAGGATTTTTGCTTTTGCCTCTTCAATCTGAAACCAGCCCGCACGATCGACCTCAGGAAACTCCTGCCAGCGGCCGGATCGGGGAGGCCACTCCAGCGAGAAGGTGTTGCTTCGGATCCCGCCCGGATTGCAGTCACCCTCGAAGCCCCAGGCATGAATCATCTTGCCGCCAGGCTGTTTGATCGGCGACAGAGCAAGGAAATCTCCCGAGGGATTCAGACCAGTTTCCTCTTCAAACTCGCGCTTCGCCGCCTCGAGCGGATCCTCCTCTGCGCCATACTCGCCCTTGGGAATGGACCAGGCCCCGAGCTCCTTCTTCGCCCAGAACGGTCCCCCCGGATGCACCAGGAAAAATTCCAGGACGCCGCCGCCGCGGCGGTACATCAACAGACCTGCACTCTGCTTCGCCATAATTATTCTGCGCTTACTCCTCGCAAGGTGAAGCCCCGCTCTAGCTTCTCTGTGCGGAAGTGTCGCCTCCTCATCGCCCACCCGCCCTTGATTCATGGATGAAAGACAAGCCAACCCCCGCATAAAAATCGACCAGAAAACCGAGATACGCCCCGGCAATTACATCGCTGAGAAAATGACTATCGGTCGCAATCAGGCCGCCTGCCAGTAACAGCCACAAGGCCAGGAAGAAATGCCGGTATCGCGGATAGTATCGCCATAGGGCGATGAACAACGGGGTGAACACCGCCATATGTCCGGAGGGAAAGGCATTCAAATATCCCGCTCCACTGTACCAGTGGAAACCCCATCGGCCGGGGTCGTCCAGCCAGACGTGAGGGCTGGGCGCACCGAAGACGTCTTGAAGGAAAGATTTCAAGAGAAAGGCCGAAGGAACCGTGATGCTTATTAATTGAAAGAAGCGTCTGTGCTCATTTTCGATTCCGGAGTACCGCAACCACAAGTACACCGCCCAGCCTCCAATTCCAATGGCGCAAACGATAAGAAACAGATAGCTGGCGATGTGGGTGAGGTGTTCAATAGGGCCGCCCAGTTGGGAGCTTGCGTTGAGTTCCTTATTGAAGAACAAGGCGATCGGAGCATCAAGATAAAAGTGGCTGAGAATTACCGTGAGAGACACCAGAAAAAATAGCGCAACAAAGGTTCTTAAGGTCATTCGTAGGGGAAGCCTCCGGGAGTATCTCTCTGGGCCCAATTCCGCATAGGGCCAGGCTGATCGTTCACTCCGGCGAATGTCTGATCCAACATAACCGTTCACTCTCACGGACTCTTTACCTTGCAACGATTTCGCGCGGAGTATAAGCCAAGGGGGAGATAGCGGGCAATTGAGAATAAGGGACTACTGAGAATGAGACCTTTTAGTGACTCATGAGAGATTCTCCTGAATGGGTTCGCTTGGGGAGGGGTGATCCCGCCCTGCGGGATCATGGGCTCGAGCGACCTGCTGGCCAAAGCCTGCGATTGCAAAAAAAACAAGATCGCGGGTACCCAGGGTTGTGCAACTCAACTTTCATGGGGTGATGAGGGGCCCGATGCATTGAAATCCTCCGAAGGAGAAAAGGGGTTGAGGTTAGCGCCGAAAGGAGTGGGACGGAAGTCTTCACCGACGACTTTCAAGATGGACGGGAGATTCCAATGCAGGGGTCCCTCCCCCACTGCCTGTTTCCACTGCCGTCGTCGTGGGGGCGTACTTGAAGACCCGGCCTCCTTTCATCAGAAGCAACACGCCGCATCCCGTTGGCCACTTTTCACGTTCCCTGCCGAAGGGCACCGCCGTCCCGGTTATCAATGAACTCTAAACGAGGTGATTCAGTGGATCAGGTTCTTATTCAGGGATTGACTTGCATTCCCCGGTTGAGATTGCGAGACTCTTCCGTCAGGACTATGATGGAGGACAGCAAAGCCGATAACGAGTCCATGATCGTATGAGCAAAGAAAACCTTGAAGTCTCCAAGGAAGTGTCGACCCTGATCACTCCGCCCGCGCGGCCTCGAAGTGGGCTGAATCTATTGAATATGGCTGAAAAGGCCATTCAGACCCGGCTGGATGACCTCCTCAAATACGAGAAACGCATGCATGCTGGAACTGACATCGAGCCCTTACACGATATGCGTGTGGCCTCCCGCCGATTGCGCGAAGCCCTGCGCATCTACGCAGAACTGTTTTCTCAGAAGAGACTGAAGCAGGGGATGAGAGCTGTCCGTCGGGTGACCCGGGCCCTGGGTCTGGTCCGCGAGGTGGATGTCAATGTCGAGCAGCTTGAAGCGTGGCGGGATGAGTTAGGAGAGGCGTACGCCATTCCCCTCGAGTACTCACTGGCCATGGAGCAAACCCGGCAGCGGCGGCTTAGGAAGAAGATGTTTGCCCGATTGGACGAACTGGACATGGACGAGCTCGAAGCCGACATTTCCAAGTTGCTTCAACACCCTCATCGGGATGCCCAAACGACAGAAAGTGGGGATGAAGGCAGGGGCCGAGGCTTGCCTGTGATCTTCGCCCGGCGTCATATTGAAAGCGGGCTGGGGTCAATCCTCCCTTGTGTTGCGAGAGTGTCCTCAAGACCGACCCTGCACGAATGTCATCGATTGAGAATCCAGGTGAAGAAGTTCCGATACTCCCTTGAACTTCTCTCGCGGGCGTTTGATTCGCATCGGGCTCTCCGCATTCTGAAACAACTGAAGTTGCTCCAGGATGAATTAGGGACTTTGCACGACAGCAGCGTGCTTCATTCCACGGTGAGGTCCCTGCGGGCGGAACTCCGCAAGAGTGGACTCTCTCATCTCGAGAGGCACTTGCTTCGTCTGATGCGCGTTCTCGCGGTGAAACAGAACACTCAGCGGAAGAGGATTGGCGCTCACCTGAGGAGACTTGCCTTGCTCAGGTCTTTCGAGAGGATTCCTGCGGCACTGAAAGAAGGGCCGACCTCCCCTGCCATTCAGCCGGCGCTGGTCCTGCATCCCACCGGGGACAAAGCATCCGCTTGAATGGGAAGGATCGCACCGACACTGCCGGATACGCCTCTCTGGGTCCCTGGATCACCGAGGCACCCCTGGTGCACCCGAATCCTCTGGTCCCCGTTCAGATGACTCAAGCTGTGCTTTTCGTCGAAAGGGCCTTCACGACCGGGCTTCTCCTGCGGCTGGCGGGAGTCTTTGGCTTTTCGAACAGGTATTCGGTGATGGCTTGTTGGAGGGCGCGTTGCGTCCGCTGCACGGAATGTCGGGCATTGAGCACTTGAAATTGATATTCCAGGGCCAGTTGATCATAGACCCGGAGCAATTGCGACTGGTATTTTCTGAAACTGTCGTACATATCAGAGTGAGGATTTTGGTCCTGCCCCGATTCCCAGTAATCCATTCCCCCCGCTTCCAGCACTCGCTGGATCAGAGTCTTCACATCAATCTTCAGATAAAAAACAATATCCGGGACCAATGCAAATCCAAATAAGTCCCGAACCCAGCGTGGGTCCACGCCGCGCACGTGGGCTCGTGCAAAAGCTGTATAGATATAACGGTCGGCCAGGACAATATAGCCTGCCCGCAGAGCCGGGATGATCTTATTCTCCATGCGGTCGGCAAAATCGGTGGCATACAAGAGATTAAACGTCCACTTGTTCAGGCTATGACCTTCCTTGGCCTCGGTAATTGTTTCCCCGATCAACTCGGACCGCGTCCAACCCGTCTCCATGGTGGCAAAACCCTGCACTTCGAGCCAGTCGCGCAGCATCGCAATCTGCGTGGATCGGCCGACCCCATCCGTGCCTTCGATCACGATAATCTTGCCTTTGAGTTCGCGCAGGTCGATGTAAGGCAGCCCCAATCCAAAAAATCTCTTGGGGACTTCGGCGAGTGTCATGGAGTTCATGGTCGAGTCCTTTGATCGAGTGAAATTTGAGAGATGGTTTCAGTCATGAGTTCTCAGTTCTCAGTTGTCAGTTGCCAGTTGCCAGTATGCGAACACGACCTTCAATGAGACCCGGTCGTGCTTGTTGCCGTTACATCCTCTTGGAGACCAACTCTGGTACTTTGTGGTTTCTAAACTTCCTCACTGACAACTGAGAACTGGGAACTTCTTCACAACCCCAGCTCCTTTTGCACAATGCTGCGCACCTGACGCTGCATGACCGAAATGGATTCCCGGGCATCGATCACAATGAGATTGTACTCCTTCACCATCTGGTCGTATTCGCGGAGCACTCGTGACTGAAACAACCGGAAGCTCTCCACCGGATCGGTCGAGAGATGCAGGTCCATTCCCGCCTCGTAGTATTTCAACTGCGTCCGTCCGACCAACAGCCGTTTGACCGAAACATCGATCGGGACCCGGAAATAAAACGCCAAGTCCGGTCGGACCGCAAAGTTGTAAAGGCGCCGCACCCACTCTCGATGCACGCCCCGGGCTGCGTCGCGGGCGAACGCGGTGAACGCATAGCGGTCCGCCAGGACGATCATGCCCGCTTTCAGGGGTGGAATGATCTTATAGGCCAGGCGATCGGCAAAATCGGTGGCGTGGAGAAGGCTGAAGGTGGTGGGGGTCAAAATACCTTTCTTCTTCCCCGCCTTGCTTGCCTTCTTGACAAGGGGAGAAGAATTCCATTCCGTGAAAAACACCTTCAAACCCTGGGACTGCAGCCAGCGTTGCACCAGGAGGAGCTGGGTCGACTTGCCCGATCCGTCAATTCCTTCCACGATGATCAGCTTTCCCGGAAAGTCGTGTTTCGAACTGAGCATGGCCATGAGAACCCTTCCTTATTCTCCGCCGTGGCGGGAACTTCAGCGATTCGAGGACGTCTTTCCCCCGGGGTGGGACGATCTCCCCTGGCCCCGGCCTGGTGAATTTCTCTGACGGTTCACGGTGACCCGGAGGTCCATCTTTCCACCAAACAGTTTTTCAAACAACTGTCCCTTCCGCTGGGCGCCCCACAACTCCAATTCTGCCTCGTCTCGCGCCTCGAATTCAAATCGCCAGCGGAGGTGATCCTTGCGCAAGGAGATCAGGGAAAGGATCTGGTGATGACTGCGGTCGATCCCGTCCGCCACCCGGAGAATAGCGCTCAACTTCCGAAGTTTCTCAAATTCTTTTTTGGGCATCAAGGCGCATTCAGGATCCCGACGGCTGGGTTCACCCTTGCGGTGAAAACGTGCCAGGAGGCCGATAAAATCAATTTCCTCGGGCGTGAACCCGCGCAATCCGCTGTTGAGGATGATGTATTGCGAATGACGATGGTGGCGCGTGTAGCTCACCAGGATGCCGATGTCGTGCAGGAGGGCGCCGTACTCCAACAGTTCACGCGCCTCCTCATCCAGGCGGTGCGCCCGGCGCGTGGCATCAAAGATTTTTAGGGCCGTTTCGGCGATTCGCTCGGAATGGGCCTGATCATAATGGCTGCGGCGTGCCAACTCCAAAACGCTGCGGCGTCGCACGTCCGATACCAGACCGTCCATCGAGCCATAGAGACCCCGGGACCGCTGGAGAAACTCCAGAATCATCCCCTCCCGCAAGGCCCGCGTGCACAGAGTGAGCCGCTTGACCTGAAATTCCTTCATCAGCGTTTCGAGCAGGATGGCGCCCGCCACGATGGTGGTCGCCCGCGCAAGGTTCACCCCTTCAAACCGCAACCGCTCCTTCAAGGTCATCGCCTGCAAGTGCTGGCTGATCATCCCCAGCGCTTCCAGTTTCAACACTTGTTGATTGAAGCGGCGTAGACCTTCGCCGTACCGGACCTGATGGGCGAGATCCGCCAAAGTCAGGATCGTCCCGGAAGTGCCCACCGCCAGGGCGAACCCGAATTTGCGCACCTCATGGACGATGTCGGAAACCCGCTTGTGGACATACTTTTCAATGGCCCCCTGGGCCTTCCTGGTGATGGGGTCGCGGGCAACGAATCGCTCAGTCAGGCGAATGACCCCCAGCTTCCGGCTCTCCGCAAGGAACGTTTGCTTGGAATCGCACAAGGACAGTTCGACACTTCCGCCCCCGATATCGATCAGCAACGCGCGGTGTCCGCGAAAGTCAATGCTGTGTTGCACCGCCAGAGTGATGAGCCGGGCCTCCTGGGTGGATGTGATGAGCTGCAGGTAGATCCCGACGCGCTCGTGGATACGGCTGATAAAATCACCGCCATTGCGGGCCTCGCGCACAGCACTGGTGGCGTACGCCAGTATTCGGTCGGCATGGAGTCGCTCTGCCAGGCGCTTATAGTTCCGCAGGCATTGCTCCGCGCGCACCATGGCCGCTTCGCTGAGCAGGCGGGTTTCAAAAACGCCGCTCCCCAGGCGCACCATCTCTTTTTCGCGATCGACAATCTCGAAATCCACCCCATCCTGTGATTCGACGAGAATCATGTGGATGGAATTGCTTCCCACATCAATGGCTGCAATCTTCACTTGAATCTTTCAGAAAAAAGATGTACGGCAACCCCGTGCTGCCGAGCCGGTCTGTCTCTCCCTTTTCTGGGCGGCGATTTTTCGAGCGCCCCGGCTCGCGCCGGGTTTCTCCCCGCCCGCATCTTTGGACCGACCTGCCGGACAAGTCCACAATTTCTCATTGACTCCACCCGACTTCGGTCCTTTCCATGATGAAGCATGAGCAACCTGCGGCTGCGGCCCTATCATAAATCAACGTCAGAATAGCTCCCCACGATTAATGTCTTGAGGGGTCAGATGCCAGATGTGATAGAATTTTTTTGTAGGCCCACTCAATTCATCGACCTTTGAGCTATGGAAATCTACCTTCTTAGGCATGGCGTGGCTGTCGAACATGGGACGCGAGGAATCACGGAAGAACAACGCCCTTTGACCCCCGAAGGCGCTGCCAAAATGCGTACAGCCGCGGAAGGCATGAAAAAGTTTGGCGTGGCGTTTGATGCCTTGTTGACCAGTCCGCTGGAAAGGGCCCGGCAGACCGCCGACATCGTGGCTTCGGTTTATGGCGCCAAGGATCGGCTCAAAGATGTACCGGCACTCAAGCCGGGATTATCCGTTGAAAAACTCTGGCAGGCGCTCAAGCCCTATTCCGAGGTGAGGCGAGTGATGATCGTCGGCCATGAACCCGATCTGAGCCAGCTTGCCGCAATCCTGCTCACCGGGCACGCCGACGGACTGGACCTGCAGCTCAAGAAAGGGGCGCTGTGCCTCATTGAGATTGATTCCCTACCCCCGAAAGGGCGCGGCCAGCTCTGCTGGCTCCTCACCGGCAAGCAATTTCGACTGATGAAATAATCCCGGCCCCCCTGAAGAGGGAGGACCTAATGCGCCGGAGTCTCGTCGTCAGGCTCCATATTTCTTGAGCTTCAGCGCATTCGCGAGCATCAGGATCATTTCATCCACCGCGCGAAATTTTCCCAGGACGCCTCGGGCGCACTCCCGCTCGGTAAAACGGCTCGCTGCATCAACCCCACAGTATTGGGAATGAAGAAGAAAAGGGCTGGGATGCCAGCTATGCGCCTTCAGCACGGAGGGGCTGGAGTGATCGCCGGTAATCGCAAACACGTCGGCGCCTAGAGATAACAGCTCCGGGATGTGGCGGTCCACCTCCTCAATCGATTTTACTTTCATGCCAAAGTTCCCGTCTTCGCCGTAGCTGTCGGTCTTCTTGTAATGGAGATAGAAGAAATTGTAGTTCAAGAAATGTTCACGGAGGGTCTGGATCTCGTCGGCAAACGTGTCGCCCGTCTTCAAGACATCCATTCCCACCAGCTTCGCCAGGCCCCGGTACATCGGATACGTCGCGATCGCAGCGGCGCGGAGTCCGAAGCGCGTGTCCATGTTGGGAATGGTCGGATACTTGGCGAATCCTCGAAGAACCGCCGCATTCGCCGGATGATCGTCGCGGAGGACCTCCTTGATCCGGTCCAGGAACCGGTTCACAATGGCTGCCGTCTTGGCTGCCGCGGGGTCCAGTACCTCGGTGGGGATGCGTTTCATCCCTTCCTTTTGCGGATCGGCATCCGTGAGGTGGTCATCGAGCCCCTCCCCCCGAAACAGCACCGTGAAGCGATGTTCTTTCCCGGGCTTGATGATGATCTGGACCTCGTCGATCGCGGGAATTCGGCGACCCAGCTTGGCGCACAAGGTTTCGTTGAGCGCCGTTGCAATGCGACCCGCACGGCGATCGGTGATCACGTCGTTGGCGTCAATGGTGCAGAAATTTCCGCGCGCGGCGACGTCACGATCCGTCATCTCCAGGTCCACACCCAGCGCCTCGAGGACACCGCGGCCGATCTGGTACTTCAAGGGATCGTATCCGAAGATCGCCAGATGACCGGGGCCGCTGCCCGGAGTGATGCCGGGGGCGACCGGGTCGGCCAAACCCACCACCGACTCTTTGACAAGGGCGTCGAAGTTCGGTGTCACTGCCACTTCCATTTCACTTTTTCCGTTTACCGCCAGCCCCCCCAGACCATCCATCACGAGTAGCAATATTCTCGAGTCGGTTTTTTGAATGAGTGCGCTGACCATTTCTTCAGAAAGCATTAGACAAGCCTCACGGGTTAAAAATGGGATTTCAACACTCCCTTAATTTACGTGCGGAGCGCAAGACCGTTAAGATGCCTGAATAAGAGAGGCCTGTCAAAAGAATTTGAATGCCGTGGAGAGAGGCACTTTCTTTCAGGAAAATGAACGCTGCGCAAAATCATCGGGATAAACCATGACGGGAAAGATGATCGGGATCGCTCCCTCCGATCCGGCACCAGGACGGGATACCGGCCACGCCTTGCGACTGCTCAGCGTCTTGTGTGAATGGCTGGACTCAACCGGATGCTGATCCCGGCGACGGGATCGACGGGGATTGATTTGAGGATTATCGGGTGGCGCAAGGACAAAAGGGCCCTGGATCCTCACACCACCTTGAGGGATTTTCTTGAATATTGTTTTTGTCTATAGAGCTGCCGGTCGGCTTCTTCAATAGCGGCCGCGAGCTTGTCGATGGAGTCAAATTCGGCCACGCCGTAGCTGACGCCGAAGAAAATTTTTCCGGCGCGGGAATTGATGGACTGATGACTCAATTGCTCTTTTATCAATTCCAGCCGCTTTTCCGCCTGGGGAAGTTCCGTCTCCCGCATCAAGAGAAGGAATTCATCCCCGCCCCATCGGACGAGACAATCTTCCCCCCGGACCATGGAGGAGATGGTTTGAGCCACCAGCCGGAGAACTTCGTCCCCCCGCGAGTGGCCGCCGAGGTCATTAATCTTCTTCAAATTGTCGATGTCGAGCAATCCCAGGGCATCAGGACAATGGGAGGTTCGAATCTTCTTAAAGTCCCGGTCACACACCTCTCGGAATGCGTGTCGATTGTAGACCCCTGTCAAGGGATCCGTCTGCGCCAAGTGGCGCAATCGATCCTGGGCTTCATGCAACTGGGCGTTGGCGGATTCCAAGCGGTGCTGCGTTTCTTGCATGGCCGCAACCACCATCCCAATCGCCAGGACATACTGCAATAGTAGATCATAGAAGCTCGAGAATTGCAGGTAATCGAGTGAATTGAGGTTGCGGTGAAAAACATACCCGAAGATAAAGAAATAATGGATGTCCATCAAGGCGAAGAGGGAGCAGACATAAGCCAGGATCCGCGCCCCCACGTTGCTGTGAAACCAGCGGGAGGTAAATAACACATAGGCATTGTAAGCAAACGCCGCGGCCATTAAGAACAGGTGGACCACGTAGATCGTGTTGAAACTTTTGAACGATCCGGTGCTGGCGATGGCCCAGGCAGCAATCGGAACGATCAGCAACAGGTGTCTCTTGCGAAAGCGAAAATCGCGGGAGTAATTCAGTCCAGCCAGCGTGAGCATGGCCAGAGAGCCCAGTTCGAGAAATTGATAGAGGGCGAGGGGCCAGTGCCGGTGATGGAGAAAAGAGAGCAGTAGAGCGAGGAGCGCCCCGGCGTAAAGGAACCAGCTGAGGGTCCAGTACCTCAAATAGACCCGCTTGTCATACAACGATAGGAACACGAACAGCAGGAAGAGTATGGAGACGCCGGCAATTTGTACACATAGGGCAACGTTATGAATGTTCACAACCACTTCCTGTGAAAGCGGGAGAGACTGCAAAGAAGATAGACGCCTCCTCTAATACTCGGCGGGAGCGGACCTTCCTTCAACCCCTCCGACACGGAGAAGTCTATCTTTGAAAGGTTACAGAATCTTAACGACGGGGAGGGGGTGAGATTCAGATGGACTGTCGGGACTGAACTGAAACCCGTTCGGGTTCAGCCAAATAGCGTTCCATTCGCACTTTGACCAGGCGGCGCCCTTCGGTTTCAATAACCGAGAACCTCCAAGGAGGGAACACCACTTCCTCCCCCTTGGTGAGAATCTTTCCGGACTGAGCCAAAAGAAATCCGGCGAGGGTCGAGTAGTGACTTGATTCCGGAAGGGTGAGTTTCAGGCGTTTGTTCAATTCCCGGATGGAAATGTCGGCATCCACCAGCATCGACTCGTCGGACAAATGTCGGATGGCGTCCAGTTCGAAATCGTGCTCGTCCTGGATTTCCCCCACAATCTGTTCCAGCAGATCTTCCAGGGTTACAATGCCTTCCATCCCACCATGTTCGTCAATCACCACCGCGAGATGGATATGATTTTTCTGCATGTATTTCAAGGTCACATCCACCTTCGCCGTGTCCGGAACGAAGAGCGGTTTGCGCATCACGTGAACGAGTTGCATGGGCTCTCGTGCGCGATTCAAATCCTGGATCCGTTCCAGGAGTCGCGGCAGAACGTCCTTGGCGTGAAGGATGCCGACAATGTTATCGAGGTTCTTGCGGTAGACGGGGATGCGGCTGTAGCCAGAGATTCGGATGGCCTGGAAGACTTCTTCAGCGGTGGCATCAATGGAGATGGCAGTGACTTCGGGACGCGGGATCGTCACCGATTTTACGGCTAAGTCGGAGAGCGACAACACTCCGCGCAGCATCCTTTGTCGATCGGAGGAAGCCGAATCCATCCCGGACTCCTCGATGATGGAGTGGAGAGCAACCTCCGAGAGACTGGCCTCTTTACTCTCACTGGAGCCCATCTGACGGACGATCAGATTGGCCAACCCGCTTCCCACCACCACGACCGGACGGGCCATGGCCATCATCACCCGAAGGGGTTGAATCAGTGCCAGCGCGAACTGGTCGGCGTGTCGTGCCGCAATCGTTTTAGGAGTGATTTCCGCGAAGATAAGAAGACTGATCGCCAGCAGGACCGTCGCTGAGGCCAACACCAGATCTCGATGCGGCTCGACCACGAGGTCGGCAACAATCGCAGACGTGACCGCAGCGAGGGAGACATTGGCGAGCGTGCTCATGAATAGAATCGTGGTCAGAATCCGCTCAGGATGCCTGATGACCGCAAGCACCAGCTTGGCACGGTAACTGCCCTTTGCGGCCATCCCTTTGATGTAGTACCGGTTGACGGCAAACAGCGCCGTCTCCGCACAGGCTGAAAAGGCAGCCAGCGCAAACAGGACAAATAACAGGCTGAATTCGAACGTAACCAATGGCTCTTTCCTCGCTACGAAAAAGGCGCCCCGACACTGTGGATCGCCCCACTTTCAGGATTGTCTCTTCAAAGCATCATAGAGCCCACCTGGCCCCTTGGTCAAGTCGTTGACCCCCGCGGCAACTCTTACCCTACTTCAATTTTTCCCTTGCCGCCTGCCCGAGCGGACATAGGGAATTGGTAATAGGCGATAGGTAATAGGTGTTAAGTAATTAAGCGTCAGGTAATGGAAGCAAAAGCCCCGAAGTCAGAGGTCGGAAGTCAGAGGCCGGAAGCCGGAAAAGGAATTGGACTTCTGATTTTGAACCTTGAACTGTGTACTGGGTTTTCAGACTTTGAACTTTGGACTTTGGACTTTGAACCTTTAAGCCATGAACATCATGCCAGACTGAATCACCGGCAGAACTTTGGCTTGACTTGCGGGGATTCGTCGACCTAAGGTTAGTAAGCGCCACTCCCCCAAATCTAACTTCAGGCGGTCTATAATCATGCCCGGAACAAACCTTGCAAACCACAATGCCATTCCTGCAGTTCTGCGGTCACTTGTAATCATTCTCCTTCTCACGACCCCGGTCTTCGGCGCGAAGAGTCTTTCAAAGCCCTTGAAAAAGATGGGGACAAAGTCTTTCCTGGCTTATGTGTTTGATGACCGATTCTCAGTCGTTCGAGCGCGACCGGATGTGGAGGCCCCCTTTCTCCGCCGGCTGCGTGTCGGGCATCGGGTGTTCCTGGATGCCGGGACTTCGCGCTCCCCGGAGTCCAAATTTCGACGCGTGGTCGTGAGTCGAAACCTTTCCGGATGGATGCTTGCAGCCGCTGTGGCCGCGCCCGGCCTCGCGGGTGATGATGAGAGGCTATTTCGTTATGCCAATTCACAATCCCGAGAGAAGGCCTTGATGGCCCTTAGAATCCTGATAACCCATTTCGATCGGACGCCCTTGCGACCCGCCGCGCTCCTTCGCCTTGGCCAACTCGCGGAGGAGGAAGCCGGGCAGCTTTCGGTTCGTGCGAATCGAACATTGGCCCGGGAGGAATCGACCCTGCCCGACAATCTGGAGGAAGCGGACCTTTTCGCGAACTATCGCGGCCTGGACCACCTGGCTTCAAACGGAATCCGCTTCGTTTACCAAAGGGAAACAGACCGGTTCGTTTACAAGGGAGATGCTTATCGGGAGATCGTGAAGAGGTTTTCCAACAGCACCGAGGCGGCGAGCGCCCGCGAGCGGCTGGCGGATATCGAGGAGGCCTTAAAGTAATAAGGGGGGGAGGGACTGGGGACCACCGCGAACTTCCCGCAGCGCACATTCTGACTGGCAGAACACGGCGCGCCAGTCTACTCCAGTCGCTCGATCAGGGGGACGTCAAGAGTCATCTTCCGCCGTCCCCGATAGAGATCCACCTTGACCGTCCCGCCGGGCTGTTTGGACTCGACATAGCGATTGATGTCTTCATCCGAATCGAACTCGCGTCCGTCAACAGAGACAATCAGGTCTCCGCCAAGAATCATGCGCTGGTTGCCGACGATGAACCACTCGTCTCCCCCGCGAATGCCGCCGCGCTCGGCGCTTCCGCCCCGGGTCACCCTTGCCACCAGCATTCCATGATCGACCGGCAAACGCAGGGCTTCCGCCAAATCCGGGTCAATCGAATAGCCCCGCACCCCAAAGAATGCCCGCTTCACTCGCCCGACCGATATTAAATCCGTCAGAATCGCTTTGGCACTATTGATTGGGATAGCAAAGCCTACGCCGACGCTGCCGCCGCTAGGTGAATATATTTGGGAATTGATGCCGACCACTTCGCCGTGGGAATTGAGCAGCGGGCCCCCGGAGTTTCCGGGATTGATCGCGGCGTCCGTTTGAATCACATTCTCGATCACACGGCCGTTCTCCGCCCGGATTGAGCGGCCCAAGGAGCTGATGATCCCTGTCGTGATCGTGCCTGCCAACCCGAAAGGGTTGCCAATTGCCAGCGCCTTTTGCCCGACCAGCAGGCTGCCCGAATCTCCAAGCTTGACGGGATGCAGTTTTGCCTGCGGCGCGTTGATTCGAATGACCGCCAAATCATTCGACTTGTCGCCCCCGATGAGCCGCGCCGAGTACTTTGACTTGTCGTAAAGAGTCACCTCGAGCCGGCGGGCCCCCTCCACCACGTGGAAGTTGGTGAGGATATGCCCCTGGCTATCGATCACAAAACCCGAGCCCGTTCCCTGGGCCGGTACCGGCATAAAGAAAAAGTCATATTCCACAGTCTCCGTGGTGATATTGACCACGCTCGGGTTGACGGTCCGGTAAATTTGGATATTGATTTGTTCATCATTGCTGAAGCTTTCCTGGGGGGAGGCCGAGACATTCTTGACCTTCAACTGTTCGGCCAAGTCACCGGGCACCACGGTGTCGGGTCCGTTCGGGCGGGGCATGCGCCACACCACATAGGCGGCAAGGATCATGAAGAGGAGGGCGAAAACCCGAGTCCCCGCCGAAAGATGAACACGTCCCGCATTATTGCCCATGAGGTTCCTCAAGCGCGTATCTTCTTTCATAGGAATTCATCCTGAGATCGTAAATATAGAGGAACCCGCTCCCCTGATTGTTGTTTCCGGGAAGATCAGACGAGGCGCCCGGAATCTCGCATTGACAATCGGAATTCACGTTCAACAACCCGAGGATCATACGATCAATCCTATTTGCGGTGATCCTTGTCAACCAGTGGAACAAACCGGACGGACAGGAGATCCTGCCTCACGATTCCTTTGGGCGTCTTTTTTATGAGGATCAACTCCTGTGTCCCAGTTCCGACCGGCAGAATCATCCGGCCATTCATCCCGAGTTGCGCCACCAGCGTGGGGGGGACCTCTACGGGAGCGGCCGTGACCATGATCGCATCATAGGGCGCATGCTCCGCCCACCCTTCGTAACCATTCCCGATCTTGATCTTGAAATTTGTATATCCGAGTTCTGCCAAAATCCCTTCCGCGCGGTGGGCCAGGGGCGCGATCAGTTCGACGGAGTAGACCTCGGGAACAAGTTCCGCCAGAATCGCAGCCTGGTAGCCGGAGCCCGTCCCGATCTCCAACACCCGTTCCTTTCCGATGAGTTGAAGGGCCTCCGTCATATAAGCCACAATGTATGGCTGCGAGATGGTCTGCTCATACCCAATGGGCAGCGCCCCATCGTCGTATGCGCGATCCCGAAATTCCGGGAGAACAAACCTGTCACGCGGCACTTTCCGCATGGCGTTCAGGACGCGAGCATCCCGGATGCCACGATATTCCAGTTGATTCTTGACCATCTGCTCGCGAGAGACCGCAGCAGAATCGACATCGGAATGAGAACTCAGACTTTTCATGGGTTGAGGAGGGTTAGAGACACACTGGGTTAAGACAAGGCCAAAGGCCAGCATCACCACCACGCCCGTGATCCCCTGACCGATTCGAACGGCGTCTTTCTCTTTGATCTTCCATGTCCCCTCCCGGCCGCGAGGCGGTTCTGCCTCCGCAGGATCGAGCGGGTTCCATCCATCGTTCAGAGCCATGTGTACGCGTTAAAGAGCGGGTCCTTTCTTAACAGACGTTTTGTTGGAGCCTGGAGGTGGGGGCGGAGCAGGAACCTTCTTCGGATTTGTCTTGCCCTGAGGCGGCCCGGAGGATTTTGTTTGTGGCGATTCAAAAGCGCCTCCCTTGCCCTGCGCCGCTCCGGTCGTCTCAATCTTTGCCGGGGGGGTTGTGCCCGCTTTTAAGACGGGGGTCTCCTCCGGGAAGAATTCTTCGGGCGGCTTATTCTCATAAACGGCCTGCATGAACTGAATAAAGATCGGCAGGGCTGTTTTGGCGCCGGTCTCCTTATCTCCAATGGTTTTCTTCTCGTCGTATCCCACCCAAACCCCGCACACCAGCGAAGGTGTGTAGCCAATAAACCAGGCATCGGTGAAATCATTCGTGGTACCGGTCTTGCCGGCGAGAGGTCTCTTCAGGATCTTGGCACGGGTGGATGTGCCAAATTCCACGACTCCGCGCATCAGCGTGACCATATTTCGAGCCACATCACTTGGAATGACCTCGGTGACTTCGGGATAATCTTCTTCCAACACTTCACCGGAGTAGCTCACGACGCGACGGATCTCGTGGGGTTGCACCCGGACCCCGTCATTGGGAAAAGTGCTGAAGGCCGACACCTGCTCCCACAACGTGATGTCAGCGGCGCCCAGCGCGGTGGGCAGGTACGGTTCCATCTTGGAGGTGATCCCGAATTTCTTGGCGGTCTCAATGATGTTCTTAATCCCCACCCTGGCGGCGATACGGACGGCAGGGATGTTGCGCGATTCTGCCAGTGCCTTGCGGATGGTAATCACGCCCTGAAACTTCCCGTCATAGTTATGGGGCGAGTACAGCCCACCTCCCGAGGGAAAGCTGACAGGGGCATCCAGCACGGTATCGTCCGGCTTCATCCCTTCCAGAAGCGCCGTGGTGTATACATAAGGCTTGAAGGAAGAACCGACCTGGCGTGCCGCCTGGGTCGCATGATTGAACTTGCTGGTTTCAAAGTCGAAGCCCCCCACCATCGCCTTGACCTCGCCGGTTTGCGGTTCGAGCGCCAGCAGCGAACCCTGGACCCTCGGCTCCTGCTCCAGCGAAAGCTTTACGGTCTTGATTTTTTCGTCGACGCTGGCAATCTTAAAGAGCGCCACGTCCCCGCGATGAAAGATATCCGCGGGGGAGGCCACGTGTGTCCACGCAAAGTCGGCGGGGGCGAGGCGGGCCGTGTAAGTTCCCATCTTGACCACTGCCTGCCGGGCATTCGTGTCCACGACCACGCCCGAGAGGATTGCCCCGGTGACGATCGGTTTCTTCCAATCTTCGTGCTGATAGGTCTCCAGGCTCCCCAGATGGCTCGCGAGGATGTTCACCGCAGCGCCGCGCCATCCGTGTCGTTTGTCGTAGTCCCGCAAGCCTTGGCGCACCGCCTCTTCGGCATCGCGCTGCATGGCGACGTTGAGCGTGGTATAGACCTTCAACCCTTTTTCATGGACTGCTTCTGCCCCATACTTGCTTTCGAGAGCCTGGCGGATGTCCTCGATAAAGTAAGGGCCCAGGGCATTGTAAGGCTGGCGCAATCGAAGCACCACCGGCTGCATCTTGGCCTCTTCGGCCTGATCACGCGAAATCTTGTTTTCGGCCACCATCCGATCCAGGACATGGTTGCGGCGGGCAAGGCAGGCCTTCGGGTTGCCGATCGGCGAGGTCGCCGACGGCCGCTGTGGCAGTCCCGCCAGCAATGCAGCTTCATGGAGGGTCAATTTCTCAATCGGCTTATTGAAAAAGTAGTCCGCCCCGGCAGCAAAACCGTACAGACCATTTCCGATGTACACCTGGTTGACGTACAGCGTCATGATCTGCTGCTTCGTATACCGGCGCTCGATTTGAATCGAAAGCAAGATTTCCTGGAATTTTCTCTTGAAGCTCTTGTCCGGGGTCAGGAAAAGGTTTCGGCTGAGCTGCTGGGTCAGCGTCGAGGCCCCTTCCTTTTTCTTCCAGGTGATCAGATCCGTCCAGGCCGCGCTGATGATCCGACGGAAATCCACCCCGATATGTTTTTCAAAATTCTGGTCCTCAACGGAGATGATGGCGTCATGCAACACCTGGGGGATGCGCCGATAATCGACAATGACCCGACGTTCAATGGCAAACGAGCCGATGATCTGCCCGTCGTCGGCATACACTTCCGAGATGACATCCGGGCGGTAGTTCTCCAGCTCGCCGACCTGGGGCAAGTCGCTCATATACACAAACAAAAGACCCAGGAGCGCTCCGATGCCGATGGAAGCAAGCAATAGAAGCCCAAAGACAATCCGGCCCACGATCTTTATGCCGCGAATGGAAACGGTCGGAAGTCGAATCAGATCGCTCATGCCATTGCCGTCCACACCTGGGGCCGGAAGATTTTGAACGTTCTCAGAACGGCCGCAGAAATTTTACGTTAGCATAGCGTTGGGGTCGAGTCAAACGCACTCGGGGAGGCAAGGGCTTTCTGTGAAAAAGTCTCCTCCGGTCCCGCTCCCTCAACGAAACAGCTCCTGGCGCGCTGTCTCACAGATCGCGACTACCGCCGGATGTTGGATTTTCCGCTCCACAGAGATCGCGTAGAATTGGGTCCGGACTGAGTTCGTCCGACCGATTCGCTGAAGCCTGGAATTGGACCGCCACTGCTTTTCGAGAATTGACGGGGCCGGAAAAATCCCTGTGCCTCTTTCTCCGAACACCCACAGCAACGCATAATCTTCAAACTCGCCGACCACTCGCGGGCGAATTCCTTCCGATTCAAACCATTGATTCAGCTTTTGCCGCAGGGCGCTGTTGTCCGCCGGAAGCAGAACGGGGGCTCCGTGAAGTGATTTTGGAAATCTCCGCCCCCGCTTCTGCACCCAGTCGGGGGTGGCGATGAAACTGATCCCACATTCGCCGAGGAGGTGATTGTAGGCCCGGATCTTCAAACCGGGATCCATGGGGCCGTCTGACAACACGACATCGAGCTCGTTGGTGGCCAGCCGCGCGACCAATTGCTGCGGGCTCGCTTCCCGGCAAACGATCTGGATGGCCTCGGGGAGGCGCAGGGCGGGCTCGATCAGTTGGTGCACCACCAGCTTGGGCAAGACATCGGCGATGCCAATATCCACCCGCAGGGGGCGCCCTGTCGGGCGATCCTTCATTGTGTCCATGAGCTCCCGGCCCAGGGAAAAGATCTCATCGGCATAGCGGAAGACGATTCGGCCCATCTCCGTCGGAACGACATTACGCCCGGACCGTTGGAGCAACTCTTCACCCAAACTCGTCTCCAGGCTCCGCATCTGCGCACTGATGGTGGGAGGCGCCAATCGCAGCTCCTCACTCGCCCGGGTGATTGATCCCGTTCGCACAATCGTCCAGAAATACAGGAGGTGGTGGTAATTGAGCCATTCCATGCGCCTGAATATACTTAGATAAAACCTAATTGTCACTATCATATTTTCTATTTTTTAAAAGTCCCGGACTTTCCTATAATTGAGGTACTGCAGCCTTGGAAGACGGGAGATGATATGAATCTAAGGATTCGAACGGAAAATCTTGATCTTAAGGATGCATTGAAAAGCTACATTGAGCGCCGCCTCCATTTTTCATTGAGCCGGTTTGGGAGTCGTCTGGGACTCATAACGGTCCGGATTGCCGACCTCAATGGTCCCCGGGGCGGGATCGATAAGGCCTGCCGCATCAGCGCCGAATTGGTCCCCTTCGGAACCGTGCGGGTGGAGGATGTCGATGCCGATTTATACACGGCCATTGACCGGGCGGCGGAGCGGCTAGGCCGGTCCTTCAGTCGAAGGTTGGAGCGGGCGATCGAGTTAAGAAGAGGACGCGAGTCCCTCAGGACTCCCTAAGAGACGCGCTTGCCTTCCTGGAGGGTACTCCTGAGCCGCTCCTTGGCGTTCCCTGATCCAGTGGAGCGCGAATGAAGAGGCGTGGGAGCCCGTGCGACGAGCTCGGTGAGCAGTCCGAGGAAAGGAACCCGGCTATGAGTACTCAGGGTAAGAGAATCCTCGCCATTGATAATGATGAGGAGGTACTCATGGATCTGGATTTGTTCTTGACGGAACGTGGTTATCACACCAGTACGGCCCTCGGGTCCGGCGAGGGAATTCAGCTTCTGCAATCGGGAGTGTTTGATCTGGTGCTGTTGGATGATTATCTCCCCGACGTGGACTGTGTGGAAATGATCAAGCAAATACAGGTCTTGCAGCCGGGCTGTCCCATCATCGTCATGCAGCCTACGTCACCGCATCCAAGAGAGAGCGAGCAGGTCCGTGCCCTGGGCGCGGCAGATCTTGTGAGCAAACGGAGCCACGGTGAAATCCTGGAACGAATTCAACAATACTTGATGAGCGAAGGCACGGACGCGAAATCGATTGAAGTGAAGAGGTGAGTGATGAACGCGCTGACCGTGAAAAATCTGATTTCGCTGAAAAACATACTCCTGGCCACTGACTTCTCCCCCATTTCCCTTCGGGCTTTGCCCTATGCCGTCGATCTTGCGGTTCGCTTCGGCTCGATGATTCATGTCGCTCACGTCATCCGAACGGAGGACTTTACGTTCGCCCGTCCGGAGACCCTGGATGCTTTTTTTGAAGAGGCCCGGGAAGCCTCGGAACAAAGGATGCAAGCCCTCCTCCAGCCGGTGCGGAATCAGGGGATCCCCTCCCGTATCCTTTATGGTCACGGAAATATCTGTGATGTGCTGGTGGAATTTGTCGAGGAAAGCGAGATCGATCTCATTACGGTGGGCAGTGCAGGGCGTACCGGGATACAGGAATGGGCCCTGAGTTCCGTGACCCGGCGAATCATCCGGGAGATGCCTTGTCCGGTCCTTGCGGTGGGCCCCTTCATTCCGGAGGGAGGAGCGGTCCGGATCGAGCGCATTCTTCTTGCCACCGATTTTTCACCGGCGTCCGGGCAGGCCGTGCGGTTTGCCCTGGCTCTGGCGCGGGAGTATCAGGCCCACCTCATGCTGCTGAATGTCGTGGAAAAGATGGCGGGCGAGTCTTTGAAATTGACGGTGGAGTTGGCTCGAAGGAGACTGCACCTCCTCGTTCCCCCCGAAGCTGATCTTCCTTCGATACCGGAAGTGATTACCGAATCGGGACCTGCGGTCGATCACATCCTCAAAATCGCCACCGAGCGCTCGGCCGATCTGCTCATCCTGGGGGTGCGGGGAGAAGGGGCGTTCTCCCGGACCTTTAAGTTGGCGCTGGGTTCTACAGCTTACAAGGTCACCTCCGGGTCACCTTGCCCGGTGCTCACTGTCCCGGAGTAAGGCCTCGAACGGTTGACGGATCGGGCTCCCGGAAGATTGGAGTTGAGGCCGTTCCGTCAGTTCACGGAGGGCCACCCGGTCTCTTGCTTTGCAAGGGGTTACCACAAATGAAAACATTAGAATACACAACTCGAATTGAGCTCGAGAACATCCTCCTGACGACGGATTTCTCCCCTGCTTCCATGGCCCCCCTGGCCTGCGCCGAGGCGCTCGCCCGTTATTATGGCTCCAAGATCTTTGTGGTCCATGTCATTGCTTCTGAGTCGGATCAAGCAGGCTCACTCGGGACGACCCCCTCTTCCTTCGAACAGACGGGCTGCGATGTCGAAGAACGAAGGCCAGAGCTTCTGGGTCTGGACCGTTTGCAGGGGGTTCGACACGAATTCCTCATGGAGGAAGGGAATGTCTGCGACGTCATCACTGACCTGGTGAGACGCTTAGGGATCGATCTGTTGGTACTCGGGACCCATGGTCGACGGGGGTTTCAGAAATTCATGCTCGGCTCAGTAGCCGAGGCCCTGTTCCGGCGCGCAGTATGTCCGGTACTGACCGTGGGTCCCAGGGCATATGATCATGCCAGGTGTGCCATGAAGTTGCGCCGCATCCTGTTCAGCACTGATCTCACTCCACCCTCTCTGGCGGCGCTTCCCCTGGCGGTCTCCCTCGCTCAAGAGCACCAAGCCCAGCTCACACTCCTCCACCTCGTGCATCCGGACATTCACTCTTCGAGGGAACGCGACCGGATCAGGGCGAGCTATGAGACGCAGCTTCACCACCTTATTCCCGAAGAATCGAAACAGGGGTGTGAAACGGTTGCTGTCGTGGAGTTCGGCACGGCGGCGGAGGGAATCCTGACCTTTGCGGAGCGCCAGCATTCGGACTTGATTGTTCTTGGGGTTCGGCGTATGAGCGGGTTAGACTGGGCGGCCTCACATATTCCGTCGCCCACGGCATACATTGTCGCGGCCCAGTCGTATTGTCCTGTGATGACCGTGCGCAGACCTCAGAATCCCATGGACCTCTATCCAAGAACTGATTAATGCTGGCAGAGCCGGAGAAAGTCCGCTCTTCCCTTTGGAAATGCCGACTGGAACTGACTTCATGACAAATCCCTTCCCCCGTGATTCCATCCATGGACTTCCTGACGGACCCTCATCCAGTCCCCACCTTTCAGGCATTTTGAGCGGGGCGGAATTCAGTAAGCCCGGGACCGTCGTTACTCGCGGGCTGACGGAACAGGAAGCCGCGGAAAGAATGAAGAGAGAGGGCCCGAACGAGCTTCCAACCGCCGGGCCACGGGGTTTTTTGCGCATTGCCTGGGAGGTGGTGCGAGAACCGATGTTCACGCTGCTGCTGGGAGCGGGCGGGATCTATCTGCTCCTGGGGGATGTTGAGGAAGCACTCCTGTTGCTGGGATTTGTATTTGTTGTTATGGGCATCACGCTTTACCAGGAGCGAAAAACAGAGCGGGCTCTCGCAGCACTGCGCGATCTCTCAAGTCCCCGAGCCCTCGTGATCCGGGACGGTCAGCAGCGCCGGATTCCGGGGCGTGAGGTCGTCCGCGGCGATGTCATTGTCCTTTCCGAAGGAAGCCGCGTCCCCGCTGATGCGACCCTGTTTTCCAGTCTCAATCTCTCCGCGGATGAATCCTTGTTGACCGGCGAGTCTGTTCCCGTGCGCAAGGAGGCCGCTGAGGCGGCGGTGGAAATGGGGCGGCCGGGGGGTGATGACCTGCCCTTCGTATATTCCGGTACCCTGGTGGTGCAGGGTCAAGGGATTGCCCGGGTTGGCGCTACTGGGATCCATACCGAATTGGGAAAAATTGGCAAGGCACTGCAGACGGTTGAGCCGGAAGACACTCCCCTGCAGAAAGAGACCCGACGCCTAGTCCGGATTCTGGCCACTGTGGGCCTGTCCATGTGCGTCCTGGTGACCATTTTGTATGGGGTGACTCGTGGCGACTGGCTAAATGGATTGCTCGCCGGGATCGCTCTGGCGATGGCGCTGCTGCCCGAGGAGTTTCCGGTGGTGCTCACGATATTCCTGGCTCTCGGGGCGTGGCGAATCGCGCACCATCGGGTGCTTACACGGCGCGTCCCGGCCGTGGAAACCCTGGGCTCTGCGACCGTTTTGTGTGTGGATAAGACGGGGACGCTGACGGTGAATCGTATGTCCGTGCAAAAGCTCCGGGCAGGAGGCACCCTCTATGATGTTTCGGCGCATGTTCAGGATGGAATCCCCGAGACCCTCCATCCCGTGATTGAATTCAGCATTCTCGCGAGCCAGAGGAATCCCTTCGACCCCATGGAGACGGCATTCATTGACCTGGGCAACCGGTCCCTCGCGGGAACTGAGCACCTCCACCCAGACTGGGAACTGGTTCATGAGTACCCTTTGTCCCGAAAGTTCCTCTCGGTTTCCCGGGTGTGGAGAGTCCCCCATCACAGCGAGCTCGTCGTGGCGACCAAAGGCGCTCCCGAGGTGATTGCCCGGTTGTGCCACATGGACCCTGAAAAACAGGCAGAGCTTGACGAACAGGTCAAGGGCATGGCTGAAGAAGGGCTCCGAGTGTTGGGAGTGGCGCGCGCTCGGTCCACCGGAGCCGTGTTGCCTGAGGAGCAGGACGGGTTCGAGTTTGAGTTTCTCGGTCTTGTCGGGCTTGCGGATCCCATCCGCCCCGCTGTTCCCGCAGCGATTCGCGAGTGTTATGCCGCAGGCATCAGGGTCGTGATGATCACTGGCGACTACCCGGTAACCGCCCAGAGCATCGCCCGGCAGATCGGTTTGAACCCGCGGGATGAAGTGATCACCGGGCCGGAGTTGGACGGCATGAGCGATACGGAGCTCGAGCAACGTGTCCGGAACGTCAATATCTTTGCGCGCGTGGTGCCGGAACAGAAGCTCCGCCTGGTCCAAGCGATGAAGGCCAACAACGAAATCGTGGCGATGACGGGCGACGGAGTGAACGATGCCCCGGCCTTGAAATCCGCTCACATCGGAGTGGCCATGGGCGGGCGCGGAACTGATGTCGCCCGGGAATCTTCAGCGCTCGTCCTGCTGGATGACGACTTTTCATCCATCGTGCAAGCTGTCAGGATGGGGAGAAGGATCTTCGACAATCTGACAAAGGCGATGGCCTACATTTTCGCCATTCATGTTCCCATTGCCGGCCTTTCGTTAATTCCGGTTCTCCTCAAATGGCCGCTGGTTTTAATGCCCGTCCACATCGTTTTTCTCGAGCTGATCATCGACCCTGCCTGCTCAACCGCTTTTGAAGCGGAACGGGAAGAGGCGGGCGTGATGGATCGCCCTCCCCGGAGCCCCCGTGAACCGCTTTTCAATCGCCGGACCATACTCCTCAGCTTGCTTCAAGGGATGGGGGTCCTGGCAGTCGTTCTGATGGTGTTTGCCATCGCCCTCTTCCGCGGCCAAGGTGAACTGCACGCCCGTGCTCTGACATTCACGACCTTGATTGTGGCCAACCTGTCCCTGATCTGGACCAACCGCTCCTGGACTCGCACAATCCTGGACATGGTTCGCTCGCCGAACAAGGCGGTGTGGTGGGTAACCGCAGGTGCCACGCTCTTTCTCACACTCGCCCTGTGCATCCCTTTCCTCCGCGACCTGTTCCGATTCTCGGCCCTGCATCCTGTTGATATCGTCCTTTGTCTGGGCGCCGGCGTGATCAGCGTCATCTGGTTTGAGGGCCTGAAGCTGTGGAAACGAACCCGGGGAGGCCCCTCGAACCGGGTCATTCGATGAGAAGTAGCGGGAGGACAAACGAGGCGACATGAACCGGGACTTCATCTTTCGCTCAAAG
The DNA here is from genome assembly GCA_041494885.1 of Terriglobia bacterium. GTDB lineage: Bacteria > Acidobacteriota > Terriglobia > JAIQFV01 > JAIQFV01 > JAIQFV01. The sequence continues at coordinate 85,454 of JBGQBO010000002.1, read as the reverse complement.
CCCCAAAACCCATGGGATTCTCGCGCAGTCTCACTTCACAGGAATAACATTCAGGGGCCGCATTGGGGGGCGGCGAAGGGTTCCATCGTGCTCCGGATACCTTCCCATCCTACTGGGAAATTGATATGGTCGACCGGACCGAGGTCGTCCATTTCGCGGTCGCCTTGAACGAACGATACAATTTCCGCGTTCGAGCGGGGATACGCCTCCGAAGCATGAATGGCGAATCACCGTGCCGCGCATGAGGCAGACACCGATGGCACCTGACACGCAATCGAATCCGACCCCAGGCTGGAAGACATGGCTGCTTCCGGCAGCGTTCGTTGCCCTGCTACTTGCGGGGGGAGGGTGGCTCTGGCATTCGGGAATCCTGCACCATCTGGTTGACAGGCAACGCTTGATCGCATCGCTGCGGGAAGGTGGCCCGCGAGGTCCACTTTTGTGTATTGCCGCCCAGTTTATTCAAGTGGTGATCTTCTTTGTACCTGGCGAGATCACCCAGTTTGCCGCGGGGTATGTGTTTGGCACATGGCGTGGCCTGGCCTTCTCCGTGGTGGGCATTATGCTGGGCTCTACCATCGACTTCTACTTTGCGAGGATTGTTGGCCGGCCGGCGCTGAAGCAGATTCTCCGCCAAACGACCATGGAGCGGGTTGATAGATTACTGAACAACGCGAAGGGCAAGTCGGCCGTCTTTCTTCTTTTTTTGCTCCCTGGCGCCCCCAAGGACGCGATGTGTTATGGTGCGGGTCTCTCCAATATGAACCCGCTTGAGTTTATTGTGATCAGCAGCTTGGGCCGAATCCCTGCCCTCCTCTTCAGCGTCCACCTTGGGTCTCAGGTGTCTCACGGAGATTTTCTCTCCATGGCGCTCATGATATTCCTCGTAGTCATCGCCGTTGCCGGCTACTACCTGTACGAACGCTACGTGAGCCGGCGCCGTCAATCCCGTGAGTCGGAATGAAGGCCGAAGACCTGCTGAAGGCAACCTGCCAGCTGCACTGAGGCATCTTTTGCCGAGATTCTCCGGCGTGGGACGCGCCGGCAACGTCGGACTCTTTCCCGGCCAATTGCTCACTTCATCTCCCCCCAAGTAGACATCAATCATCAATCCCGCTAGAATCACCTTCATGCACCACAACCCCGGCGAGAGAATTCGACTAGCCAATCTACTTTCGTTTTCCCTTCTGAGCTTTCTGGTGCTTCTAGGTACACCCCGGATATCTCTGGTTGCGGCCGATGCCAGCGAGGATCGCGCCCCAACCGCAAAGCCGGCCCAAACTCAAGTGGCCGGTGATGATCAGAGCCCCTCTCAAGACAAAGACCACCCGGAGTTAGGAATCAAGGAGCTTCCCCGCCTCATCCTGCAAGACCAGAAGTTCCTGTGGCTTCGTCCTTTCCAGCTCAAACGGGCCGACCTTCCTTGGGCCGGTGTTATCATCGGAACGACCGCAGGACTAATCGCTGGCGATCGTCATGCCGCCGAAGAAATTCTCGAGCGACCCCCGGGGAATGGATTTGCGTTTACGCGCCGTGTCGGACAAGCTGGGGGGCCATTGACCGACGCTGGCGTTTCCGGAGTATTTTATCTGGTCGGCCATTGGCGCGGGGACGACCGCGCCCGGACTACAGGGCTATTGGGATGGGAAGCGTTGGCCGATAGCCTGATCATCACTCAAGCGCTCAAGCTGGCAACCCAGCGTCCTCGTCCTTCGACTGACACCGGCCGACTCCCCAACCATCACGGCGATGGCGAGTTCTTTTCCGGCGGAAGTTCCTTTCCCTCCGGCCACGCCGTCGGAGCGTTTGCCCTGGCTGCGGTCACAGCGCAACAATATCACGAACATCCCTGGGTCCCTCCCCTGGCCTATGGCCTGGCGGGCCTGGTTTCCGTTTCCCGCGTCTCAGAGCGACAGCACTTCCCCGCTGATATCTTCGTCGGAGGAGTCCTGGGCTATCTCGTCGGACGCCATGTGTGCCATGAGGCCGAGCGGAAGCCCGCGGACAGTGCCCGGCATTGGCATGTTCTGCCCTATATGCCCCCCTCGGGCGGCGCAGCCGTTTTATTCACCTGGGATTTCTGATGGCCTGAGCGGAGGACGAGATGATCAGGATTGGAAGTCCCCTCGTCTTAAGGTCGAGGAAGCGGCCGGCAGGGGGTGTGTAAAAATCAGCAATTCCGCTTGCACAATGGCTCCTGGCTGATCTTCTGGATAACAGCTGAAAGGCATGATGTCACCAACCTTGAAACACAACACAACCCCGGGTGCGAAGATCGTGGAGGTCGCCGGAGGTTCCCTCGCGGCGAAGGCGGGAATCAAGGCGGGTGATGTGCTGCTCAAGGTGAACGGCCACGACGTGCATGACATCCTGGATTTGAAGTTTTACCTCTCGGAGCGGGAGCACGGTTGCGAGTTAACTCTCCACTCGATGGACAGGACGCCAAGAAAAATCCGCTTGAACTCCGCGAAGGAACATGAACTGGGGATTGAACTCGAGGAGATCCAAACCCTCATCTGCAAGAACCAGTGTGTTTTCTGCTTCGTGTTCCAGCTCCCGAAGAAGGCCCGGAAAAGTCTGTGGATCAAGGATGAGGATTTCCGGCTCGCCTTCCTGTACGGCAACTACATGACCCTGACCAACGTCAACGAAGCAGAGATGGACCGCATCATTGAGCAGCGGTTGTCGCCCCTTTACATTTCGGTCCACGCAACGGAGCCGGAGATCCGGGAAAAATTGATTAAACCTTTCCCGGGGGTCCGCGATGAACTCTTGCCGCGCATGAGGCGACTCGCGGAAAACGGCATTGAGATGCACACTCAGATCGTCCTCTGTCCGGGCTGGAACGACGGAGAGCACTTGATCCGGACGCTGAACGATTTGTTCTCTTTTTACCCCCACGTCTTGTCGGTCGCGGTCGTTCCCCTGGGATTGACGGACCACCGGGACAGGCTTCCACGGATGCATCCCGTGGATCCTGATTACGCGCGGAGGACCATCGCCTTCTTGGAGCCTATTCAGAAAAGGTTTCGACGGGAGACGGGGAGCTCCTTTGCCTATCTGGGGGATGAGTTTCACCTTATGGCCGGCTTTCCGATTCCCTCGCGCGGTCACTATGACAATTTTCCCCTGTTGGAGAATGGGGTCGGGATGGTCAGGCAATTTCTTGACGGTTTTTCACGCGTTCTCAGACGGAAACCGCATTGTGATTTCAAATCGCTTCGTGGAACCCTCATGACGGGTATAATTTTTGCCCCGATTTTGAAGCAAGCGATTACTCAATTCAATGCCCGCTTTGACACTGAACTGCAGGTCGTGGCTGCCGAAAACAGGTTTTTTGGCAGCGGGATCACAGTTGCAGGTCTACTGACGGGATCGGATATTCTCGCCGCCCTCAAGGGTCGCAATTGCGGTGAATTCCTCATGGTTCCTTCGGAGAGCATGATCCATGAGGACTTTCTGTTCCTCGACGACCTGCGGCGGACAGACCTCGAACACTCGCTGGGGGTTCCCGTGCTGCCCACCGGATACTCCCCTGCAGAGTTTTTTTCTATCCTCAAAAACCGTCATTCCAAACATCTCATTCCACACTCTCATCCCACGGCCCATTCACAACTCAGTTACACGCTCCATATGAAATGAAGGTTGGGCTCGCGCTGCCCCCGGGAGACTCTACGAGATGGGCAACGAATCTGCTTCAAATCCAGCCGCCAAATGGTAAATATCCGGGGAGGCGCAGCCACGGCACGGCGAAGATATCCCCCCACTCGCGGAATGGAGATCTACTCGTATCTCAAGGCATCGATGGGATTCAGGCGGGCGGCTTTCCAGGCGGGGTAGATCCCGAATATCAAACCCACGGTAACTGAAGTGAGGAGGCCGGCCAGCAGCCAGAAGGGAGAGACTTCGGCGGGCAGGGAGGGAAGAAAGAGCCTCAACAGATATGCGACAGCCGAGCCGACCAGGATTCCGATGAGGCCGCCGACGGCGGTCAGGGTCATCGCCTCCAGAACAAACTGCCAGAGAATATCCCGTTTGCGGGCGCCAATCGCTTTCCGAACACCGATTTCGCGAGTCCGTTCGGTGACGCTCACCAGCATGATGTTCATGACCCCGACGCCGCCAACCAGCAAAGAGATCCCCGCAATCAGGCCCATGACCGTGAACACACCTGAGGAGATCTGGTTCCACAAATCGGTGAAAGCATCCTGGGTGAATATGGCAAAGTCGTTGGGTTTATTGGGAGGGACGCGGCGGCGGCGGCGCAGCAGCTCCTCAATCCGGTCAATCACCTCCGGCATGATTTCCTGGTTGTCCACGCGCACAGAGATGAGGAAGTCTTTGTACTCGGGATGCATCTTTCGAAACGTGCCCAGCGGCAACATAAGAATGTTGTCTTCGGGATTCGCGCCGCCCCCCAATCCCTGCTTCCGTTTTTCAGCGACACCGATAACGGTAAGTTTGGCCCCTTCTACGTCAATCTCCTTTCCAATCGGATCAATCCGTGGAAAGAGGGTTTCGGCCGTATCGTAACCCAACACCACGACAGGGGACTTGTGTTCATCCTCGTAATCGGAGAACCAGCGGCCCTGATACATCTGGATGTCCCAGACATCCCGCGAGCCGGCGTAATCACCCTGCAAAATGGCGTTCTTGCTGATGTTGTTGCCATACCTCGCCGAAAAAGTGCCGGCTCCAAAATCCGGTTTGAAAATCCGCAAGGCGGGATCCACCGCCTTGACCCCGGGAATCTCACGGATAGCCAGGGAGTCCTCGAAGGTGAGTTCTTTGCGTTGGAAGATCTCGCTGGGCAATCGTCCGAGGGTGGCCCAATTAAATCTGTAAATGAAGATGACGTTGGACCCGATCTCTTCAATCTGGGCGCTGACAGTGGCATTCAATCCGCGGATCACGGAAGTCACCGAGATCACAGTCATCACGCCGATGACGATCCCCAGGATCGTCAGGGCAGACCTCAATTTTGATTTCCGGAGGGAATCGAGGGCGAGCATGACGATTTCTCTGGCTTCAGTGAGTCTCATGGCACTTCAAATCAGCGGGCGCCGACCTCACGCCTCGGGAGAACTGTGGGATCCCATCCGTGAACCGGGGCGCCGCGGCGGACTGCCCCGTTTCAAACCGCCCTACAGTTCGTAGCGGAGGGCCACAATGGGGTCGAGTTTGGCGGCACGGGTCGCCGGATAAATCCCAAAAAACAAACCGATGCTGGTGGAAATGACCAAGCCCATCACGACCGACCACAGCTCAATGGCAGAGGGGAGCGGGGTCACCCACGACACGACTTTGGCGATCAGGACACCCACCCCGATCCCCCACAGCCCGCCGACCAGCGACAGGGTGGATGACTCGATCAAAAATTGGAGCAGGATGTCATGCCGCCGGGCGCCAATCGCCTTGCGAATGCCGATCTCGCGGGTGCGCTCCGTGACGCTCACCAGCATGATGTTCATAATCACCACGCCCCCAACGATCAAGGAGATCGAGGCAATGACGACGGTCACCAGGAAGAAAGCGCGACTGATGTTGTTCCATATTTCCAGGAACGTCTGGTTCGTCTCGATTGAGAAATCGTCTTTTTTCGAATAGGGAACATGCCGCCGTGCCCGCATGACCAGGCGGACTTCGTCTTGCGCCACATCCAGCGTCGATTCCCCGTAGGACTTCGCAAAGATGCGCAACGACCGCCGGGGGCCGTATTGTTTCAGGTGTGAGGTAATCGGAATCATCACAAAGTTGTCCCGCGACTGGCCCAGGGTCGAGCCCAGCTTCTTCGCCACACCGACAATGAGGTAGGGCTCATCATCCACCTTCACTTCTTTGCCCAACGGATCGACCGAAGGAAAGAGGTTGTCCACAATGTCAGTCCCCACCACGCAGAGGCGGGCTTTGTGGTCCGAATCGGATTCCGTCAGCTCGCGCCCGTAAGCAATGTCAATATCCAGGATCTCCGGCATCGCGGCCGACCAGCCGCTGATGGACACATCCCGCAAAAACTGCTCGCTGTAACGCACCATCCCGCGACGACTCGTTGCCGCCCCGATCAACGAGCAGTGCTCGCAGGCCGTACGAACGGCCTCGAAGTCCTCGAGGGTGATGTCCTTGCGCTTCTGGGCTTCGGTCCAGTCGTCAATATTGAGAATGACGTTGGGGGACTTGCTCAAAATGAAGACGTCCGCTCCCAGGTTGAAGATCTTGGTCGCGACGTAGCTATTCAGCCCGTTGATGATTGACACCACCGCAATCACGGTCATGACGCCAATGACGATACCGACCAGCGTCAGGATCGACCGCATTTTGCTTGCCCTCAACGATTCGAGGGACATCCGGATGGCTTCTAGAAAGTTCATGGGATGTAATAAGGCAGTTTACCTCAGAGACGCCGGGGAAGACAGGGATGAAAGGAAACAGAGGGTCAATCCTTCAGTCGGATTCGATCCGCCGCTTCCCGCTTCTCTCACCCGGCTCCAAGGATTGTCACATCTTCCTTCCGGGAACCCGGATGGGGAATTTCCAGATTCCCAATCCGTGGAGTTCGGCATCGCCAGCGTCTCAGCGTTGATCCACTCCCCCTTCATTCATATCGGAGCGCGTCGATGGGGTTGAGCTTGGCGGCCTTGTTGGCGGGATAGAGCCCAAAAAAGAGTCCAACGCTGACTGAGACCGAGAAGGCCAGGGTGATCCACATTGCGGAAACTGCCGACGGTAGTGGGGAAAATTTATTCACCAGCCAGCTGATCCCCGCACCGACCACGATACCCAGGATCCCCCCCGCCCCCGTCAGGACCATGGCCTCCAGGAGGAATTGCCAGAGAATATCCTTCCGGCGGGCCCCAATGGCCTTGCGGACACCAATCTCCCGGGTCCGTTCAGTGACACTGACCAGCATGATATTCATCACGCCAATCCCTCCGACCAGGAGTCCGATTGAGGAAATGACCAGCATGACCATGTAGGCGCCGCCGGTCACCTTGTTGTAGAGATCGGCGATCTGGTCCTGCGTGCCCACTTCAAAATTATTCTCTTGATCCGGGCGGACGTGGCGTCGCCGTCGCATCACTTCTATAATCTGGTCGATGGAGGATTGCATCAACTCTTGTGAGGCCGGCTTGACGGCGATGAAAGTGTCCTTGCGCTCCGGGTAGTACTTGCGGACGGTAGAGAACGGAATGAGGATGCGGTTATCCCGGTTCTGCCCCAGAAAACTTCCCATTTTCTGGAGCGTCCCGACCACCATATAGTCTTGTCCGTCCCAAAAAATGCTTTTTCCAATGGGGTCCAGACTGGGGAACAGCTTCTCAACCACCTCCGACCCTATGACGGCCACATTGGTGCGGTGTTCCACATCGGTGTCCGTAATAAACCGTCCCTGGTCGAGTGTGTTGTCGAAAACAAAGAGAAAGTCCGCCACCACGCCCCGGATTTGAACCCCATTCGCCTTGTTGTTCCCATACTTGGCCGGAGCGGTGATGAATCCCGGGAAAGCCAGCGGCGAGACCGCAGCGACCGACGAACAATCCGTCTTGATGCCCATGGCATCATCGTAACTCAGTTCCTTCCTCATGCGCTGTTCCTGCGTCAATCGTCCGAATTGAATGGTGGGAAAGCGCGAAACGAAGATAGTGGAGGATCCCATGGCCGACAACTGCTGCGCAAAACTGCGGTTGAGCCCCTCAATGACGCTGGCCATTCCGATGACTGTCATCACGCCAATGACCACGCCCAGGATGGTCAGAAACGAACGCAATTTGTTCGATCGGATCGTGTCCAGCGAGAGCCACAGCACCTCTTTGAATTCATGTTTCAGCATAAGCTTTGTGGGCGGTTATTCAAATCTCAGCGCAACGATGGGATCGAGTTTGGCGGCGCGACTGGCGGGATAAATCCCGAAAAACAGGCCCACGCTGGAGGCCATCCCGATTCCCATCAGGACCGACCACCAGCGGATCACGGCCGGCAGCGGCGACACTTTGGACACAATCAGGGCAATCGCAATCCCCAGGAGCGCCCCCAACAACCCTCCCGCGCCGGCCAGGGTGACGGCCTCGATCATGAACTGGATCAGGATATCGCGCCGTCGCGCCCCGATGGCTTTCCGAATGCCGATTTCGCGCGTCCGTTCCCGGACCGAGACCAGCATGATATTCATGATCACCACCCCGCCCACGATCAGCGCGATGGAGGCGATGGCAATGGTCACGGCAAAGATTCCCGATGAGAAACTCTGCCACAAATCGATGAACGATGCGGCGGTTTCCATGGCGAACCCGTCCTCCTTGTTGTAGGGGGTATGGTGGCGGGCCCTCATAATGACCCGCACTTCGTCCATGGTCTGGGGCAGCTGCGCCTCGCTCGGGGCTTGCACTTGGATAAACAAGGAATCCCGGGAACCATACATTCGCTGATAAACGGTAATAGGGATGCGCGTAAAGTTGTCCATGGATTGCCCGAAGAAGGAGCCGGTCTTCTTGGCCACGCCGATAATCTCAAACGGGGCACCATCGATTTTCAACTCAAGACCCAGCGGGTCGCGCCCGTAGAAGAGCTTCTCGGCCAGGTCCGCCCCGATAATCACGCGGTGGCTGACGTGGTCGATATCCGTTTCGGTGAAATGACGGCCGGACGCCAACTCCATAATCTGGCCCATGAACGGGGCATTCACCGAGACGCCGCGAATCTCAACATCCTCGATCGACTGCATCCCGAACTTGACCGTCCTTGAGCGAGACCAGATCCCCGCCACGGCTTTGCAGAGATCACAGCGCTGCTCAATGGCCTTCATGTCCTCCAGGGTGAGGTCGCGCCGCTTGTTGAATTCAAGGAATTCCTCAAACGAGGTGACGAAGTTCGGAAACTTCTGAACGGTGAAGGTATCCGATCCGAATTGCAACACCTGGTTCTTGACGTAGAAGTCGAGGCCTTGGATGATCGACACCACGGCAATGACGGTGGTCACCCCGATGATGACTCCCACCAAGGTGAGGATGGACCGCAATTTGTGCGCGTTCAGCGCATTCAAAGCGATCGTCGCCGATTCAGTCAGATTGATGTTCAAGGTCTAAAGTCCAAAGTTCAAGGTTCAAAGTCCAAGGTCCAATGTTCAAGGTCAAATCTCTTCCGGTTTCCTGCTTCTGGCCTCTGGCTTCGCGCTTCTAACACCTATTACCTATTCCCGACCACCTATCCCCTGCCCCACTCATCTCACTTTTTCATCCTTTTCAATGCGACCATCCCGAATGTGGATGATGCGGTTGGCGTGGGCCGCGATATCGTGCTCATGGGTCACCAGAACGATCGTGTTCCCCTGCTCCCACAACCTTTCGAAGAGATTCATGATGTCAACGCCCGTGGCCGTATCGAGGTTTCCGGTGGGTTCGTCGGCCAGGATAATGGAGGGGTTATTGACGAGGGCGCGTGCGATGGCGACGCGCTGTCGTTGCCCCCCCGAGAGCTCATTCGGCTTGTGGGTCATGCGGTCGGCCAAATCGACCCGAGCGAGCGCGGCCTTCGCCTGTTCTACCCGTGCGGCGGCGGGCGTCCCGTTGTAAATCAATGGCAATTCCACGTTATGCAGGGCGGTGGCACGGGCGAGGAGGTTGAACGTCTGGAAGACAAATCCGATCTCCTTGTTGCGGATGAAGGCCAACTCATCGTCGCTGAGCTCACTCACGAGCCGATTGTTGATAAGGTATTTTCCCCGGGTGGGGGTGTCCAGGCAGCCGATCACATTCATGAGCGTCGACTTTCCCGACCCGGAGGGCCCCATGATCGCGACGTACTCATTCCGTTCGATATTGAAGGTCACGCCATGCAACGCATGGATCTGTTCGGAACCCATCTCATAAGTCTTCCACAGATCCTCGGTCACAATCATTGGTCGGTCTCCATTGTTTCCCATGTCTTTCCTCGTTTCCCCAATCGACGTCGCCACGGCAGAGGTCATTTCCATCGAACACTTTCCCTTCTGGCGCCGGGGGGCCGGCTGGCCCCGCAACCTTGAGGGCTGTGCCCCGCTCAAGCGCTACGGCCTTAGGCCGTCTCTTCTTTCTTAGTGACCTTCTTCTCTTCTTTGACGGGGGCTTCCGTCTTGATGGTGCGCAGGGTCTTATAATTTCCCGTGATGATCCGGTCCCCTTCTTCGAGGCCTTTGACCACCTCGATGTCGGTCTGGCCGGAGATCCCCGTATCCACTTGTCGGAACACGGCCCGGTTGTCTTTCGTCACGACGAAAACACCCTGGACTTCGTTCTTTTTCTTCACACCGGAGGCTGCCGGCGCGGGATTCACACCGGTCGCCGCCTGAGCCACGGTGGAAGCCTTTTGTTTTCCTTTGCTGCGCTTCTCCTGCTCCTGAATGTCATTCAGGTCGCGAATGGTAATCGCCTGGATGGGCACAGCCAGAACATTTTTCTTGCTGGCCGTGGTGATTCGGGCTGTGCAGGAGAGGCCGGGCCGCAGGCCGGAGGGAGGGCTATCGAGCATCACCACGACCTTGAAGTCCTTGGCTTCCTGGCTCCCCGTCGTCGCGGTCGCGCTCAACCCGGACTTAGTGAGCGCGCTGTTGCCGATTTCAGTGACATGACCCTTGAGCGTCTGATTGGGCAAGGCATCCACGGATACCTCGACCGCCTGATTGAATGAAACGTTCACGATATCGGTTTCGTCAACACGAACCTCTGCCGTGATGACACTCATGTCCGCAATGGTCATCAGCACGCTTCCCGGCGTGTTTTGAATCCCCGGCACGACGTTTTCACCTTCGTGGATCGGAAGGTCGGTAATAATACCCGAAAGGGTGGCGCGAAAAGTGGTCTTCCCGAGCATATCCGAGCTCTGCATCACGCCGGCCTTCATCTGCGAAATGCGATTTTCGAATGAACTCTTCTGTGCCACGGCTTGCGCCAGTTGGGAGCGACTGGCCGCAAGACCCGAGCGTGCCTGATCTAGCGCGGCGCGGGCGCCTTCGAAGGTCGCCTTCGTCAGGTCGAATTGCTGTTGTGCGATCAAGCCATCCTTCAGCAATCCCTGCCCGCGATCATAATCGAGCTTGGCGCGATCAAAATCAGCCTGAGCCTTCACCAAGGCGGCCTGGGCCGTTTTCAGGTTGGCTTCGCCCGACTGCACTCCCGCCTGGGCGCTCTGGTAATCAGCCATCGACGACTGCAAGGCGGCCTGCGTGCCTTTCACACTGGCCGACTGCTGTACGGACTCCATCTGGGCCAGCAGATCGCCCTCCTTGACCGTGTCCCCCTCCTTGACACTAATCTTGACGATCCTCCCGATGAGGTAGGAGCTGACATTGACATAATTCTTCGGCTTGATTTGGCCCGACGCGGTGACGATCGAGGTCAGATCCTGGCGCGCCACCTTTCCAATCTGAACGGGAATTTCCCCCCGGTCGGTCGCCTTGATGCTGCCGATGACAATGGCGGTCACCACGACTACCGCCCCGACGCCGATCAATATCTTCTTCCACAACTTCATGATATCCCTCCTAAAAGCTCATCCCCTGATAGATTACTCTTGATGATGACTGTCGCTACTGTGGATTGCCTCGCTTCTTCAAGTACTTACGCTTAATTGACCCCAAAAGTTTCAGCAAATACCAAAAAAGCCATTGAATACAAGAGGGTGATTCTGTAATATACAAATCCCTTAATTATAATGCCACTTTTGCTATTTGGGTGAACTCTTTGACAAACGAAGCTCGCGAAAGAACCCGCCTCCCATCCGGCTGGGTCGTCCGCTCTACCACGATCCTGTCGGTGCGCCGGAGTGGCCACGTGGCTCTGGCCGGGGATGGCCAGGTCACGCTGGGTGAAACGGTCATCAAGCAGGGCGCAAAAAAGATCCGGCGCCTGTACAACGACAAGGTCATCGCGGGTTTTGCCGGCTCGACCGCCGATGCGTTTGCCCTCTTTACTCGATTCGAAACGAAACTGGAACAATTCAACGGCAATCTCAGCCGGGCAGCCGTGGAGTTGGCCAAGGATTGGCGTACCGACAAGTCTATCCGCCACCTCGAAGCCTTGTTGATCGTGGCCGATGATAAGAACACGTTTCTGATCAGCGGCACAGGAGATGTGATCGAGCCGGACGATGGAATTGCCGCCATTGGCTCCGGGGGGCCCTATGCGACAGCGGCCGCGCGCGCACTGTTCAAGCATACGACTCTGTCCGCACGTGACATTGTCAAGGAGGCCATGGAGATTGCCGGTCAGATTTGTATCTTCACCAACGACTCCATCTCCATTGAAGAGATCTAAATTTTCAGGCCCCGCGGAAACGTGGATGGGCCCCTGGACTGGATATCTTAAATGACCATTTTTCTCCCCGGTGAAGTGTCGTCGGAACAACTTCCCGCCCTCGACGAACTGACCCCCCGCGAAATCGTTGCGGAGCTCGACAAGTATGTCATCGGCCAGCACAAGGCGAAGCGCTCGGTCGCCATCGCGCTCCGAAACCGAATCCGCCGTCAAAAGCTCTCTCCGGAAATGGCCGAAGAGGTCATGCCCAAGAACATCATCATGATCGGGCCGACGGGGGTCGGGAAGACCGAAATCGCCCGACGCCTGGCCCGCCTTTCCAACTCCCCGTTCCTGAAGGTGGAGGCGTCCAAGTTTACCGAGGTCGGCTACGTGGGACGCGACGTGGATTCCATGATCCGCGACCTCGTGGAGATCTCCATCGAGATGGTGCGGGAGGAAAAACTCGACGATGTGGCGGAGAAGGCAGAGCAGAATGCCGAGGAACGCATTCTGGACATGCTGTTGCCCCCGTTGCCTGCACCTCCCAAATCCGATCCCTTGCAAGCCGAAGAAATCAGCAAGGCCAAGGAACATTTTCAGCTTACCCGGGAGACATTACGGGAAAAACTGCGCGCCGGAAAACTGGATGACCGGATTGTGGATGTCGAGGTGCGTGAACGAAGCTTTCCCGCCTTCGAGATCATTACCAACCAGGGCATTGAAGAGATGGACATCAATGTCAAGGATATGTTGCCCAACATCTTTGGTCAAAAGACGAAAAAGCGGAAGATGAAGGTTTCCGAGGCGTGGGACTACGTCGTCCAGGAAGAAGAACAAAAGCTGGTCGATATGGACCAGGTCACACGCCTGGCCGTTGAGCGCGTGGAACAGGGCGGGATTATCTTCCTCGACGAGATCGACAAGATTGCGGGCCGGGAGAGCGGCCACGGCCCCGACGTCTCGCGCGAGGGCGTGCAGCGCGATATTCTTCCGATCGTCGAAGGGACGACCGTCAATACGCGTTATGGCATGGTTCGAACGGACCACATCCTATTCATCGCAGCGGGCGCCTTCCATGTCTCGAAACCCTCCGACTTGATTCCCGAACTCCAGGGACGGTTCCCCATTCGCGTAGAGCTCGAGTCACTGACGATGGACGATTTCATCCGTATCCTCACGGAGCCGCAGAATGCCCTGGTCAAGCAGTACACGGCATTGCTGGAGACGGAAGGGATTAAGATGACCTTCACCAGCGATGCAGTCCGGGGGATCGCGTCGTATGCCGCGCTGGTCAATGAACGCACCGAGAACATTGGGGCGAGACGGTTGCACACGATCATGGAACGCCTGTTGGACGAGATTTCATTCGAGGGGCCTGATCTCAAGAAGAAGGACGTCACCATCGATCAGGAATACGTGCAAAAACAACTCGCTCATATTGTCAAGAACGAAGATTTGAGCCGCTACATTCTGTGAGGGGCGATCCGACCCCGGCTTGGATCTCCATGCCCAAAGGCCCGTGTCCGTGCCTCCCGATGACCTCAAGCACCCGATGAACCGACCGATTCATCGCCCCTCCCGCTCGCACCGGCAAGGGCGTGTTGCGGGCACCATCCTTCAAGCCGCCCTGCTCGTTTTCCTGGCAATTCATGCGGTGAATTGTGGCAAAGTGGGTCCGCCACTCCCCCCCGAGGTTCTGATCCCGAAACCGGTCACCGACCTGACCTCTCGACAGATCGGCAATGACATCAAACTCTCGTGGTCCCTCCCCACTCTAAACCTCAACGGGACGAAGGCGACCACGCTTCAAAGGATGGATGTCTACCGGCAGATTGTCCCAGTGGCTGCGACGGCCCCTGGTGCCGAGGAGATTTCCAAACAGTTTCGAGGCTCCAGAATTATGTCCATCGATACACTCCACCTTGACGCCTTCAGGGAGTCAGGGCTGGTTGTTTTTGTCGACAAATTTCCCGGACTCAACCTTGAAACCCTGAGAACCAGCGAATTGCGTTACGCCGTCAGGGTGATGAACAAGAAAAGGCAGGACGCGGGGTTTTCCAATATTATCGCAAGGCCGTGGCTTGCTGTTCCCCCGGGGATTCCCCATATTGATTTCAAGGCCGAGGAAACGGTGATCATCTTGAGTTGGGAGGCGCCTCTTCAGACAGGACCCTCCGCATCGGCTGTCGTAAGGTATAACATCTATCGGGGGCAGCAAAGCCAGGGGGTTCCGGTCGCTCCCCTTAATGAAAAACCGATCCCGGAGACTCGATACGAAGACCGCCAATTTCAGTTTGGAACCACTTATTACTATACCGTGCGTTCCGTCGTTCAAGCCGGCGGTGTGACCGCGGAAGGCGCCAACTCGCCCGAATCTGCCTTCAAACCCGTGGACGTGTTTCCTCCCAAGACCCCGACCGGTTTGATTGTTGTTTTCGCCGATGGCAAAATGAATCTTCTTTGGGATCCGAACCTGGAGCCCGATTTTGCCGGGTACAGGGTGTACCGGAGCGAGGATGGAATCGGCTTTGCAAGAATGAATGATTCCCTGTTAAAGTCTCCCACGTTCCGCGATGAGAAAATACAGACCGGCAAGAAGTATTTTTACCGCGTCAGCGCTGTGGACGCCAGCGGCAATGAAAGCCCGCCCTCTCCCATCGTGTCGCAGAGTGCTGAGGGGGGATAGCTGATCCCGGCACAGCGACTTGCTCGGGAGGAGCCATTTTCTGTGTCCCAGCGGTGATACGTTGGAATCGAGGAGGAATTCTGTCGTGAAATTCTGCCGTGTGCTCTGGGAAGACAAGGTCTGCTACGCCACACTCGATCAGGATCATCTCTCGATCATCGAAGGCAATCCCTTTTCCCAGTGGCGCAGGACCATCCGGCACTTGAGTGTTGACGACGCCCGGTTTTCTCCCCCCAGTGTCCCCACCAAGATCGTTGCGATTGGCCGCAATTACCGGGATCATGCCGCTGAGCTGGGCAACGATGTTCCCCCGGAGCCTTTGATTTTTCTTAAACCTCCCAGCGCGCTGATCGGCCACGACCAGGAGATCGTTTATCCCCCGCAGTCGAAACGGATGGACTACGAGGGTGAGTTGGGGATCGTGATCGGAACCCGGGCCCATGGACTGAAGAGCCCGGCGGAGGCCCGGGGATTCATTTTCGGATATACCATCATCAACGATGTGACCGCCCGTGACCTCCAGAAGGCCGATGTCCAGTTTACCCGCGCCAAGGGATTTGACACCTTCTGCCCGGTAGGCCCCTTCATCGAGACCGAGCTGGATGCCGCCAACGTCGTCGTGGAAACCTATCTGAACGGGGAAAGACGCCAGCACGCCTCGACCGCCAGCATGGCTTTCAGCCCTGACACTCTGGTACAATACGTGTCGAACATCATGACCCTGGAACCCGGCGATTTGATCTCAACGGGAACGCCTGCGGGCATTGGTCCGATGCAGCGGGGAGACGTGGTCGAAGTCAAAATCGATGCGATCGGAACCCTGCGTAATCGAGTGGTTTGAAAATCTGCGTGAGCGGGGAAACGAATCCCCCGCTTTGAGGAAAGGACTTCCCCATGAAATTTTTCTTGGACACCGCCAACATTAAGGAAATTAGCGATGCGGCAAGCTGGGGCGCTATTGACGGCGTCACCACCAATCCCTCCCTCGTCGCCAAGGAGGGCGTCGGTTTTGAGCAGCGGGTGAAAGAAATCTGCCAGGTGGTCACGGGCCCGGTCAGCGCCGAGGTGACCGCGCTCGATGTGGAGGGCATGTTGAAGCAGGGGCGCGAGTACGCGAAATGGGCCTCTAACATTTATGTCAAAGTCCCGATGACGATTGATGGACTCAAGGCCTGCCGCACCTTCTCTCAGGAAGGCATCCACACCAACGTGACCCTCTGCTTCTCCCCCTCGCAGGCGCTGCTGGCCGCGAAGGCCGGTGCGGATTTCGTCAGTCCGTTTGTCGGGCGCCTGGACGACATCTCGACCGACGGCATGCTCCTGATCCGGCAGATCGTGCAGATTTATAAGAATTACAATTTCAAAACCGAAGTCCTTTTGGCTTCCGCGCGGCATCCGCTCCACATTGTTGAAGGAGCGCTGGCAGGGGCGCACATCTGTACCATGCCGTTCAAGGTGCTGGTCTCGCTGATCAAACACCCTCTCACGGATCGCGGCCTCGAACAGTTTTTGAAGGATTGGGAAAAGGTTCCGAAACCGGAAGCGGTGGGGGTGAAGTAGGGTCCGGCAGGCTTCTTCTCCTTGAAAAATGGATCTTTCGTTGCAATGGGGCCCCGAATGCTCCCGAAGTCAGAGGTCGGAAATCAGACGTCGGAAGTCGAATTGCGACTACGATCCTAAGATCAATGAATGTCATCCTCTGCAACCATAAGGTAAAAGTCTCTGTTTCAGGCTTTAGCCATTGGCTCCGTACCCTTAACTTTTATCGCGCGCTTCGTGCATGCGACGTCTGACTTCTGATTCCACCACCCGTGAGCCACCCATGCCGACATCCAAGGCCCACAACAAGCTCGATGAACTGAAAGCCCGCAACGCGCTAGCCGAACTGGGCGGGGGCGAAGCGCGCCTGGCCAAGCAGCGGGCTGATGGCAAGATGACGGCGCGCGAGCGCATCGAGTTCCTGCTGGACGAAGGAACCTTTGAAGAGGTCGACAAGTTCCTCACCCATCGCTGCCAGGACTTCGGGATGCAGGAACAGAAGCCCGTGGGTGACGGGTTTGTGACCGGTTATGGGCGGATCGACGGACGGCTGGTTTATGTATTTGCGCAGGACTTCACGGTGTTCGGCGGGAGTCTGAGCGAAACCAACGCGCAGAAGATCTGCAAAGTCATGGACCAGGCGATGCGGAACGGAGCGCCCGTCATCGGATTGAACGACAGCGGCGGCGCGCGAATTCAGGAGGGAGTGATGTCGCTGGCGGGTTATGCCGACATCTTCCTGCGCAACACCCTGGCCTCCGGCGTGGTTCCCCAGATCTCCGCCATCATGGGACCCTGCGCCGGCGGCGCGGTGTATTCCCCCGCCATCACCGATTTTATCGTGATGGTGAAAAAGACCAGTTACATGTTCATTACCGGCCCTGATGTCATCAAGACGGTCACTCATGAGGAAGTCACGAAGGACGAATTGGGCGGGGCGATGACTCACAATTCAAAAAGCGGTGTCGCCCACTTCGCCGTCAACGATGACCGCGAATGCCTGGCCCTGATTCGCGAGCTGTTCTCATTCATCCCTTCAAATAACGTGGATGATCCCCCGCGAAAACCCACCCGTGACCCCATCGACCGCGCCGACGAAAAACTCAACGACATTGTTCCTGAAGAATCGTTTCGTCCTTACGACATCAAAGACATCATCCACACCGTGGTGGACGACAACTATTTCTTCGAAGTGCAGGAGCACTTTGCCCAGAACCTCGTGATTGGCTTTGCCCGATTTGACGGGATGCCTGTGGGCCTGGTGGCCAACCAGCCGGCCGTGCTTGCAGGAACCCTGGACATTAATGCCTCCATCAAAGGAGCTCGTTTTGTTCGCTTCTGCGATGCTTTCAACATTCCGCTCGTCGTGTTCGAGGATGTTCCCGGCTTCCTCCCCGGAACCCACCAGGAGTTTGATGGAATCATCAAGCATGGAGCCAAACTTTTGTTCGCCTTTGCCGAAGCCACCGTGCCAAAGATCACGGTCATCACGCGCAAATCGTACGGCGGAGCTTACTGCGTTATGGCTTCCAAGCACATCCGCACGGACATGAACTATGCCTGGCCGACGGCGGAGATTGCCGTGATGGGGCCTGAAGGAGCGGTGAATATCGTCTATCGACGGGAGATCGCCTCGGCGAAGGATCCGGAGCTGGTGCGGCGGGAAAAAATTCAGGAATTCAAGGACAAGTTTGCAAACCCCTATGTCACCGCAGAACTGGGTTACATCGACGAGGTTATCGAGCCCCAGATGACCCGGAAGAAAATCATTACCGCGCTGCACATGCTCGAAAACAAGCGCGATCACAATCCTCCCAAGAAACACGGTAATATTCCCTTGTAGTCTCCTGTGGGGCAGACGTCTCGTCTGCTTTAATAACCTAGGTTGCAACTCCCTCGTTGACCCATGAGCGTCACTCCAATCCCTCGAATTGCCACCTTCGAAAAGTTTTGGCCCTTTTATGTGGGCGAGCATTCCAGAGCCGTGACGCGTTGGCTCCACTTCGCCGGAACTTTGGGCGGAACCCTCGGCCTGCTCATTCTCATCGTTACGCGACACGCTCGCTATTTTCCGTTCATCCTCATTTACTCTTATGGCCTTGCTTGGATCGGGCATTTCTTCGTCGAAAAGAATCGTCCCGCAACCTTCAAGTACCCGCTGTGGTCGTTCCTCTCCGATTACAAGATGTGCGCGTTCATGTTGACGGGAAAAATGGAGACAGAACTCCGCAAGACCTTTTCCGTCAGGAAACCTGCTTAGGAAGGTCCACCGGAGGATGCCATGGCGCCCACCCTAATAACAGACTCTCTCTGACTCCCTTCTCCCCGGAAGGGTTCCCTTCGGGCTGAATCCCTACAGAGGATTTTAAAATATAGTGACACTCTGTGCTCGATGAAGATTGAGCCGTTCAAGGTTTGGTCGCCGGGATCCCGTTTTGGGATATCCCGGGGTTTTCCCTACCTGTCGCAAGAGCCCGTGATCTCCGCCGCAGCGGAAGGGATCACGGCTACCCAGGCGTACCACTTCGCGAGATGCTGTCATTTGTCACTATAATCTATCCCCTCAATAGACCACCACCCCGCTTGAATTTTGTGGCTTGAGCCCTCCCCGTGACGGAGTTATACTCCGCGCTATGGGGGAGACAAAACTCCCCCTCCCAAAATCTGGAATTTGAAATTCGATCCGAATTTCATTCGAAGCAATGCTTACGGCATTGTCAATCGATCGTATATGACCTGACGAAAGGAGAGAGGCCCATGAAAAAGGTTATTTTCTTTCTTGTGATAGTTCTCGCTTCAACTCAACTGCGTGGCGCGGAGCCCTACCAATATGGCCAGTACTGGCAGGGGTTGTCCAAAGACATGAAGGAAAACTATGTGAACGGGTTTAAAGACGGGGTTGCCAACGCCTTATATCATGTGAGGGCCAAGTCGTACCTGGACAAGGATCCCCGAACCCAGAAAGAATTGAAATCCTTTGAAGAAGCCATGAAAGACCTCATCGACATCCACTCCAATGAGCGTGTTCTGGCGGAAGTGATGACTGATTTGTACAAAGACCCCGCGAACGTCTACATCCCGAGCACCGAGATCCTGGTCATTGCCCAAGCCAAGCTGGATGGAAAACCGGTGGAGGGGAGATTGCTCGAGCAGAGGAAGCTGGTCTTCGAGACACTCCCCCCGTCTGAGAATCGCAAGATGGCTCTAAAGAGGTAGGCGTTCCCAAGGGTCGGCCAATAACCTGGGGCCGGGTGGCAAGTTCACCGCCCATCGCGCGACGAGCGAGCCACCCTCTCTGGAGTTCTAAACCGCCTCCCGGCCTGCGTTTCGCTGGCTTAAAAAGCGCCTTCGTCCGCCGACGGGCCGTACAAAGCGGGGACCGGCACGTCGTTCAGACGAAGGTAGACGCCGAGCTGGGCGCGATGATGAATACTGTGATTCATCACGAAACTGCGAAGCACGGCGATCCGGGGGAGCGTGAAGATAGTCTTCCCGTTCGATAATAGTGACCATGGTTTTCTGAGCTGCTCATCATTCGCCCCCGCAATGGCGGCGCGGGCGGCCGCAACGTTCTTGTCAAATGTTTCGAGGGCCTCACTTTGCGACTTGGCCGGTGCAAGCCGGCCGACGGGGACACCCCCGGGAGCGACATCCAGGCAATCCCCCTCCAGCATCCAGGTCGCCCAAGTGGGGATATTCGCAAGGTGAGTCACCAGCGACCCCAAGGTGAGCGATTTTTCGTGAGGCTTCCAACCAAATTGCTCGTCAGGAGCGCGGCTAAGCGTTTTTCGAGTGTTGGCCATCTCCTGGTCGAATTCGGGTAGAAGCGCGCTGCTCATTCCCATACGTCCCTCCTTGAAGTCAATTCGAATCCTGACGCCCTTGCGCGGCTTAGGCGAAGAAGACTCCCCACGAACAGAGTGAATCCGCCGGTCAATGAAGAGGCAGATTTTATCCCCGGATTGCGGCGGCCAGCGTCATCCAGCCCACCAGGGTGGCGAGCTTTTGGTCCTCGGTCCATGGAGGCCCGAGAGGCCTTCCCATCTCGGCGATGCGGTCTTGGAGTTGGTCAACCGTCAACGCGAGATCTGACGCGGCCCGCTCGTTTAACTCGCTTTCCCGTATCGCCGTGATGGGAAGGCCGAAGTGCTCGCTTGCACGGATGAGGGCGTTGCGAAAGAATTCTCCTTCGGCGGCATGGATGAAGGGATGCGACGCGAGTGTCGCCGCAAGTGTTTTTGAGGGGTTTGCCGAACTGAGTAGAATTCCACAGCCGGCCATGTCGTGGCCTTTCTTCCGGAGCTTCGGAATGACGTCGCGCAAGGCTTGCTGGGCCAGCAGCTCAGTCCGACGCCCGCAGTCGTCAAGGTATCGTTCAGCTTCCTCCAATTCCATCTTCTCGGCGGTATGAAAGGGTTGATTGGATCCCGGCACTGAAGGGTCAACCAATTCAATCCGTCGCCGATCCAGCACCACCGGAGAACGCAGCGCACCAGTAAGAACTACGAGGGCCGCCCACCCGGAATGCGCTCGAAAACCCAGCGCCACATGCATTTCGTCCCGCCTCTTGGCCATTTTGACTCCCGGGGGCTCGGTTTCGAAAGCTCTCCCGCAAAAGAGATGATTGCGACCTGTCGAGAGGGCATGTATACCGTATCGATTCGCGTAACGTCAAGTGTTCCGCAGAATACCTTGGATCTGAACTTTGACCCTTGAGACCTCCGCGCCCCGGGGTTATACTTCCTCTGATATGCTCCGCCCCATTTTGATCAGGACGGAGAGGAGGCTCCCCCAAGCTACGAGTGAACGGGAAGGTTTTGGCGGCAAGATTTTACAGATCATTGATCCTGAATTTTGAAGCTGATGCGGGATGGCGTGTCACTGTTGCGTTTGCTGAGAAGCCCCGTTCGGCCTCCGACTGGATATCCGGCTGCCTCATCTCTAATTCCTCAAAGCTCCATAAGAAGGTGTCTGAAATCTTGTGTTCGAAATTCGGAGCCCACACTGGACGGCCGGGGACCGTGATCCCTGATGTCTTTTGACAAGAAAAAGAGAATTCGTATCCCACCTTCTCCAAAAGAACAAATTCAACTATGAAACATTCATGCTGTAACTTCCATCTTCTGGCGTCCTTCATTCGACTTCTGCTCTTGATCCTTGTACTCATGACCCCCGGCGCATGCAGAAGGGAAAAGACAACTTCGGTTCAAAAAGGCGAGGAACGCTCCAAAGCGGTGCTCCCGGCACCGGGGGAGAGTGATCGAAGCACCCTGCCAACAGCTCCCCGCACCGGGCCTCTCCGGTATCGCGCTGAGAAAATCGAGGGCGAACGGTGGCTGATCCAGCACATGGCCACTCTGGGACCAGACCAATGGGAAAGGGTGCTCAAAATCAATCGTGTGGACCTGGCTCATGTACGGGAAGGCGAAATGCTGATTGTTCCGGAGGAGAATGCAGACGATCCGATGCTGTCTCCTCTCCCGAATCCCGTGGAAAGAATCCAGGCTATTCCGAAAATCCTCCTCGTCTCGCGTCGCGTCCAGGCGTTCGCTGCATATGAACGAGGGCGGCAGGTCCACTGGGGATCGACCAGCACCGGGAAGAAAGCCACTCCAACCCCCGAAGGCCTTTATCACACCAACTGGAAGGCCCGGGAGAGGGCCAGCACCGTGAACGGGGAATGGATATTACCCTGGTACTTCAACCTCGCCAATTTCGGAGGGATCTCCTTCCACCAATATGAAATGCCTGGGTACCCGGCCAGCCACTCATGTATCCGTCTCATGGAGTCTGATGCAAAATGGATCTATGATTGGGCCGACCAGTGGATGCTTTCAAAAGACGGCACCACCATTTTGGTGACAGGAACACCCGTCGTCGTATTTGGTGAGTTCGATTATCACGCCAAGGAGCCTCCCTGGAAGAGACTCGCGGAAGATCCCATGGCTTCGCTCGTCTCTGTTCATGAGATCGAGGAGGCCATCCAACCGTTTTGGCCAGACCTGGATGAGCAGGCCAGAACACGCGAGGCGCTGGCCCATCGATAACTGCTGCCTCCCTTTCCTTAAGACCACGCTTGGAACCCGCATCCCGAAACTCGAACTCGAGGTATCATTTGCTTCCTTGAAGGTTCATGGAACGAGACCTCTCGGAATTCCGGTATAAGGCTGACCCGCAACAGGTTTACCCTACCAACGGCAAGGCTTGAAAGCAGAATCCCCCTAACGGAAGGTGGGGGATGGTTCAGATCCAGCCTCTCGCTGAGATGAAGGGGACTGACACCTAGTTCGATATCATCCGCATGCCATCCTAAATGCAGGTGTCTGTCCCCGCTTGATCATTCCCGAATTCTGGCGGCGGATCGGTTGAGACGATTCAACGAGCGCGCACGTCGGGCTAAGGAGGTGGTATCTGAACCATCCCCCGACTACCGTCGGGGGGATTGAACACGAAGAACGAGGAGGCCTTGGTTGGCTGGACTTGAACATTCCCCCACCTTCCGGTGGGGGGATTCGGAATGTTGAGAGGCATTCACACTTTTCCCGCAAAGGACGAAGGGGACTGACACCTTTTTCGATACCAACCGGATGCCATCCTAAATGCAGGTGTCTGTCCCCGCTTGATTCATCGTGGAACTTACTGCAACAATTCGGCAGTGAGCGTTGCGCCCCCCATTTGAGACAACACGGCGGAGTACTTCACAGGCTTGCGGGAGCCTGTAGCCACCCAGACTGTCAACTTGTCCGTACCTCCATCGGCCGAGGAGATCTCCACTTTGTAGGCGTCGAAGGTTCCGGCCGGTACCGTCACACTTTCGGACCCGGCCACCTGGAGTTGCATCAGTTTTGGTTTTTGCTTCTGCAAATCAAAGTTTCGGAACATCGTCGAGTAACCCTCCTTGATCGGCAGCAAAGCGATGGATTGCATCGCACCCGCGGCATCCGCGAACAAGGGTCCTCCCAAGTCGACATTGATGGGGCGGTCCTGTCCACCCATACTCATCTTACCGACAGCCTTGTTGTCTGCTGCAACCTCGAACTCGACGGTGACCGCCCCCTGTTTAACGGTTCGCTTCCGGAGCGTGAAGGTTTCCTTGTCGAGAACGGCCATGTCGACGATCTCGCCCATTGAAGAAGTGGTTGTATCCGTTGCCGTCCAAGCGCCGCCCTCTTCCTTGATATCGGTCTTTATCTCCAGGGCAATGGTCTGCGTACCCGCCTGAATTTTCGCCTGGAACTTATAGGTACCGGCGGTCAGAGCGCCTGTCGGCTTGGGCGCGCCTACTGCACCGGGATCCACTTTCTTGGCCAGCGTCACGGTCTTGGGGTCGACAGTGATTTCCGTCAGTCGGGTAGAGACCTCTGGCGTCATGCTCTCCTGAAAACGCCCTCCCAAATGTTTGGAGAGAAACTTTTCGGAGCTGGCAATCATCGCCATATTGTTCACCGGACGCGCAAAGCCGTGGCCCTCATCGGGCGCGACCAGGTACTCGACCGGAAATCCATGTTCCCGTAACGCAATCACAATCTGATCGGATTCCGCTTTGTTCACGCGCGGATCATTCGCCCCTTGCACGACAAGCAACGGGGTCTTGATCTTGGTGGCGGAATTGAGCGGAGATTGCCGCTGCAATTGGGCCTTACCCTCCGGGGTGTTGGGGTCACCCATACGCACATAGAACGTCTTGCGAATGGACTCCCAATAAGGAGGAATTGATTCCAGGAGCGTGATCAGGTTCGAGGGACCGACGATCGACACCGCCCCCGCATACAGGTCCGGTGTGAAGGCGACCCCGGCAAGAGTGGCATACCCTCCGTAAGACCCGCCCATGATCCCAACGTGCTTGGGATCGCCGATGCCTTTCGCAACCAGGTACTTGACGCCCCACGTTAGATCATCTTGCATCTTCTGGCCCCACTCCTTGTTGCCCGCGTTGATGAACTTTTTTCCATACCCCGTCGAGCCGCGGAAGTTGGGCGCCAGCACCGCATATCCGCGGTTGGCAAAAAACTGCCAGTAAGGGTGAAAGCCCCAGACATCCCGGGCCCAGGGTCCACCGTGAGGGAAGACGACCACAGGCAAGTTCTTCGCCGGAATTCCTTTCGGCAGGGTCAGGTAGGCGGGAACCTCCAGGCCATCGGAGGACGGGTAGCGGACCGTCGTCGTGGAGGTGAGCTGATCACGGTTCAGGTTTTCACGGATGCGGTATTGCAGTGCGAGCTTTCGGGCTTTGCGGTCAAACAGGTAGGTTTCGCCCGGCTCATTGTCCGCGGTCGCTGAGACGATCCAGAGTACTTCGTCACGGGTATGCGACCCGAAGTTGATCTGCTTGCCCGGCAACTTGCTTTGCAACCATTGGTAGTCAGCCTCGTAGGCCTTATCCTTCCAGTACTCGCGGCGTTTGTCGTCGATGTAGATCGTCGCGATCATCTCGTCGGTCAGTTCGGAGAACAGCGCCGTGCCGAAATCCGCCCGTTTGAGAGGATCGGACTCGACTAACTCCTCCTTGCTGGTCGCAGGGTCAAAAAGTACCAGGCGGCTGAGATCCACCTCGTTTCCCTTGTTCGTTTCCATGTAGACCCGCTTGTTGTCCTTGGCAAAACGAAGGGTGCCGCAATTCTCGAGCACATCGCAGGAGTAAATCTTGGTGACACCACTGGGGTCGAGGCGCAAAATTTCCGTGTCGCCGTTTTCAGCCGAACGGGCGGCGAGGCGGAGCTGGTCTTTGTTGTCAAATTCCCAGCCGGTGATGCGATCGGCGTTCTTCCGAACCAGGGTGCGTTCGCCGGTGGAGATCTTGATCTTATAGAGATCATGCCAGGCCTTATCACGGTCATTCAGTCCCACATAGAGAAGGTCGGGATCGCTCTTGGGAACCGCATAGATCAGGGCCCGAACACCCTTGGCCATGGTGATGTTTCGCGCGGCCGGCACCTCCGAGCCCGCGGTCGGTTTGTCCGCCGGGTTCACCGCGTACACGTTGTAGTTTTCGTCTCCGCCCTGGTCCTGGACAAAGAGGATGAACTGGCTGTCGCGGCTCCAGAAGAAGCCGGGGATGGGTCGCTTGGTGTCGTTGGTGACCGCCTTGGCGGCACTAAACGGCTCCTCTGTCTTTTTCACCCAGACGTTGCGGGTCTTGTTGAGCGGCTTAAGAAAAGCGATGAATTTGCCGTCCGGGGAAATTTGCGCGCCGGCGATCTCCGGATCGCCAAAAAACAATTCGCGGTCAATCAGGGGCGGTTGTTGCGCCCAGAGAGGGACAGCGAAGAGAAGAAAGAACAAGAATAGCTTGGCTGCTCGTTTCATGAATCCTCCTGCGGGTGTGTGTAAGTGCATTATGTGTTAGTGCATTATAGGATAGAATAACAGCCCTCTAGCTGTCCATAAGATCCTGCAATGGAGCCGTTATGCCTGTAACCACCGTCGCACAACTGATCCCTGTTCTCCAAACCGCCATTGGCCCAGTCATCCTGGTGTCCGGGGTGGGCCTGCTTTTGCTCACGATGAACAACCGCCTGGGGCGAGCCATTGATCGGGCACGAATCCTGTCGGCCGAACTGCCCACCGCCACCGGAGACACCCGAACGAAGATCGTGGCGCAGCTCCGCATCCTCTGGCGTCGGTCGCACCTCCTCCGCCTGGCCATCACCCTGGTGTCCATGAGCGCCCTGGCGGCGGCCGTGCTCATTATCGTCCTCTTCTTTACCGCGCTGCTCCAAATGGAAACCGCCTGGCTGATCAGCATGTTGTTTATTCTGTGTATGGCCTGCCTCATTGCCTCACTGGTCGTCTTCATCCAGGACGTCAACCAATCACTCGCAGCGGTCAAGCTCGAATTGAGAGTTGATGGGTTCGATGGGGTCTGAGAGATCCTGGATATTTCTGAGCGACGTTGGCGGGCCACCCCTGAGAGCATTTTTCTCGCTGCGGGGTTTTGTGCGGGGCACAAGAATTCAGATTAGATTCTAACTTGTCAAATCTGTGCAGAAAGGGTTCAACGCCAGGTGACGATGCTGCTAAAACCATCCTCCGCGGGGGGAGAAGTCAGAGGTCGGAGGTCAGAAGAAAAACACATTCTCTGTTGTGGTATCCTCCAACTAAGGGGTTAAAGATTTGACTTCTCATATCCGACTTCTGACTTCAATATCCAGAACAAGAATACTTCGACTGAGCCATAGACCGCAATGGTTTCAAATATCTTTGGTTAGGATCTGATCTCAGCCCTCACCCAGTGAGTGCAATTGGACGCCAGAGTGGAGGCGGAGGCCATCCGGGTTGCCTGGGACCATTTCGCTGTCAATGCCTGATGAAGGGAAGCCTCTGATCACTTCGGATCCGCTGTCTTCGAAGCGGCCGGCCCATAGGCCGACGCTAAATAGTCTGCGATCGTCCTGGCTTCCGGCTCGTCAATCGGGGCCGCATAGACTTTGATCATTTTCGTGACCACGCCCTGCCAGCGTTTCAAATCACCCCGCGGCTGCCTGACAATGTAATCGGTGGAGTGGCACAAGCCGCATTTCTTCTCAGTCAGCTCCGAGCCGGGGCCTGCAGTGAGCTTCCCAAAAGGATGGTCGGGCGGGAGCTGAATCTTTTTTTCGACGGAGAATGCCCCCAAGGGAATGACCAGAATGAAAAAACCAAGAACAATCACTCGCTTCATTGTGCCCTCCCATCAAATTTGACAGAGCTGCGTTGTGTCGCAGGCATGCAAAGAACGCATGCCTGCTGCACCCGGCGGCACCCGCACCCGCCACACGGCTGACCGCCCTTCTCTAAACTGCGTGAACCTCGATCTGCTCAATGACGTTGCGTTGATAGCCGGGCGGATTCCACAAGGGCGTTGCACTTTGGGACTCCCCGATGCTGTTGAACGCACGGACCCGGACGTGGTAGTCGCCGACGCGGGGAGGAGTCCAATCCGCGGACCACTCACGGAATGCGAAGGGGCCATGATCCTTTCCCAATTCAACTCGACGCCAGCTGTTGCCGGCGTCGTCTGAAATTTGCACTTCACTGATCCCATAACCCCCATCAAAAGCAATCCCCTTCAACTGCACCGCACGTCCCCTTGGCACTCGCGCATCGTCTGCAGGCACGGCGATAAAAGACCGGACCTTAAGCCGGTTGATCGGAACCGTGCGCGAAGGGCTTGTTCCAGGCTCGACACATCCGCAAGCATTATCGGGGATTCGGTAAGCCGTCTTGGTCCAGAAATTATCGTTGGGTTTATCAAGCACCGTAATCTCCGACAAGTTCTTGACCCAGTGATCCGCAAACCATCCGGGAACCACGATGCGAGCGGGAAAACCGTTCAGCATCGGGAGGGATTCCCCATTCATCTGGTACGCCACTAGAATGTTCGGATCATCCAGAATCCGGGAGACCTCAAGACTCTTCATAAAATCCGGGACCGAAGGAAACGCCGGTTTATCCAGCCCGTTGAAGAGCACCTCCACCGCCTCCTTGCGCACCCCGGTCTTGTTGAGCACATCACGAAGCCGGACGCCCGTCCACTCGGCGCATCCCATCGCGCCGTCGGCCCACTGCCCGCCATTGACTCGCGGCGAAAATCGACCCCGGCTGTTACCGGAACACTGCGCCACAGCGGCCACCGTGACCTTCTCAAACTTCGTCTTCAGATCGTCCATCGACAGCTCCATGGGAGTCTCGATGCTGCCGCCGATTTTGAGCCGCCAGGTGTCGAGATCCACACGGGTCGGTACCGGAGACACGTGGTAGCGGACGAAAAATGCATCGTTGGGCGTTATGGCGCGGTCGAAATACCTCATGGGGGTCTCCAGCTGAGGGGGACGGGAGGTGAGGAGGATCAAGTCCGTCTTTTCCGCATACCGCACCAGCGGACGCCCGGAAAGCAGCGGGTCTTCTGCCGCAAAAACCCGCATCGCCGGAGGAAGAACCCGATGGCCGAGTGCGTAAACTCCGGCGAGACCCAGAGCGTTCATAAAGATTCGACGCGATGGAGTGGTCATGGGTGACCTCATTTCCGTGGAAATGAAAGGTTCAGGTTGGCTTGTTTTGCATTCTGGATGAGTCGGGCGTGATAATAATTCTCGAACTGGCGGAGAATGTCAAGTCGTTAAAGCTCCACGAGGATCCCCGCGGGAATTCCAGGCAGGTCTCCCCTCAGAGATTCCTGTCCCCTTCGTATAATTTGGGGATCTTGATTTCGGAAGGGGTTCTCGTGCGGGTAAAAAAATCGGCCCCGAGATATCTTTCGGGGCCGTTTCCACTCAAAAGGAGGGTGAACTGGGGGGTTCACAGGAGGGAAAATCGTTCGATCGCCTGCCCTCACAAAAACGCATACGAAGGGCGGTAAATGGAGTGGTTCAGGCGATTCAGATTTTGATTCAACCGGTGTTCGGCCTTTTTCAGGATCTTCGCCGTTTCATCCACGCTGGAGTGCATCCGCTCCGCGATTTGCCGAACATCCAATCCCTTATAATGTTTGCAAACGAAAGCATCCCGCTCGGTTTGCGGCAATGTGTTAATCGCCTCGATAATCAGCTTTGTTGCTTCGACCTTCCAATCCTGTTGAGTCATAAATACCCCCGCTCGCCCTTGCACGATGACTTTCACTCTTACTACGGTTCGGGACCACCCGGAGTTCCAAATTTCTTTTCTCATTGTTTCCTTGTTCACTTCTTTAGACGTAAGAGTTACCAGAAAGTTTGGATAAATTCTCCCCGAAATTGTAAAAATTTGTCATGATAAGACCGGACTGCGGAGTTTGGTGTGTGTTGGAGTGTCCGACCAGGAAGGAGTCGCTATGAAGGCGCTGCCGAGAATTCTTCTCATCCTCAGTACCTGGATCTGGCTGGGAGGCTTCCTTTCAGGATCACCCCAGGGCCTGGAGACTCCGGCTACCGACTCGTTGTTGCGAGAGGTCGTGTCGCTTCAACTCCGGAACATTGACGGTCGATACCAGTTTCGTTACAACGAAGAAGAAATTACTGAAGACCTGGATGCCGAAGGGAATCCCAAGCATTTTGACACCAAGGTCATGCAGTGGCTTCATACCGACTACGACTCTTATGTCAAATATCTCGCCATAAACGGAGCTTCTTACAATACTTCAGTGCTTGCTGATCAACAGAGTAAAATTGATCAGCAAATCCTAGAGGTCCAAGCCAAATCAGAAAGCCAGCGTCTCGCGATGCGCGACAAGGCATTCAAGGAGCGGGGAAAGGAAAAGGACTTCATTCGCAGTCTCCCTGACGCCTTTAATTTCCAGCCCCTGGGAGAACAGACCATCAATGGTCATCCCAGTTGGGTTCTTTCGTTCACTCCACGCCCCGGCTTTCGCCCGCCGTCACGGGAGACTGCTTTCTTGAAGACCCTAACGGGAAAAATCTGGATCACTGAAACCGAGCATCAACTGATCCGTCTCAAAGGAACGCTTGAAGACGATGTGGACTTTGGGGCCGGGCTCTTTGGCAGTGTCAAAAAAGGCTCCACCATCACGCTCGAACAAATGCCGGGGCCCAACGGGTTATGGTTTCCCTCTTTCACGGAAATGGAGTTCCGGGCCAAGGTCTTTGTCAAGGGACAGAATCGAATCGAAATCAGCCGCTACAGTCAATACCAGGAGAGTTCAAACCCCAGGAAAAAAATTGAGGTTGAAAAGATTCCGTAAGCCCAATGGGTCGAGGGGAGTTTTGCGGTTCCGAATTTGAAGAGAGGGGCGGGATGGTTCTCCACCAAGGCGCTTCGCTGCCCGGGAGTACCTGGTCATGCAGAAGACTCGATTAGGTCATATGTCCGTTGCCTCCCACCTTCCCTTTCGCCTTTTCGAGACGTTCGATCCTGGGGAGTAACTCCTCGAGATACCGCTCCAGTTCCAGCAAACGCTTCGTTTCGCTCCGCATTGCCAGCAAGCCCTGGCACACCTCCAAGGGAAGCCCCAGATGATCAGCAATCGAAAAGGCCAGCCTGGGCGCCTTGGTATCCACAAGAGTCAGGTTGGTGTTGGGCTTGGCGACCGCAAGGACAATCTTGGCATAGATCGACCTGACTGCCTCCGAGAGTCTGCTGACCTCTCGAGGGTCTTCGGCCCCCTCATCATCAAAAAAGGAGACTTCGGCACGCAGAACTTCCTCTTCCGAATTCTCAGAGATGATCTCAAACCTCCGGGTCCCTTCCGTCACAATGTCAAGGCGGCCGTCTTCGTACCGTTTCACCACTTCTTTAATGCGGGCGGTGCATCCCACATCGGATATTTCCTCCTCGCGCATCAGCACCACGCCGAATTCGGTCCGATTGTTCATGCAGTCATTCATCAGTTTCCTGTAACGTGGTTCGAAAATGTGCAAGGGGAGGGAGGCCCCGGGAAAAAGGACGACTTCCAAGGGAAAAAGAGGCAACAAGACTGAGAGGTTATCCATGTGGACTTCGCAGGAAATCAATCTCGTTACACGGGATCACGTTGCCTCTCACGGCCGGTCCGTAAAAAGCTCGATGATGTAATCATGCAGCGAGTCGTACAGGATCTTCTGAAACGCCCACACAAAGCGCGGGTTTTCCAGATCACGGGGCGCCAGGTGAATCGTATACTTATGGTCGGAGACGGAGGAGTCGCGCAACTGGAGATGGACATCCACCCCCTCGTTCGCAGCCGCCGCAAAGGCGGCAAAGGATACGAGAGGGTGATTATAGCGTCTTAATTCCGCGTTGACTCTCTCCAAGGAGTTCAATTCACCTCAGCAGTCCCGCTCCGGGCTTACGCGAAGATCAGGGATCCTCCCGACCCTCCTCAGACGGACCGGCAGGATTTTCAATGCCTCTCGAGTGCATTACCCCAAACACCGCTATGTTGCACTCCCGATCTTGCCGCCCTTGTCCCCGGGATCCGCCCGCCTTTGGCGTGCTATTCACGAAGAAAAAACGTGGCGGATCGCCTTGCCCCGCCCTGAAGGGTTACCTTGCAGCGCTGGCAGCCTTGCTTATCGTGGCGAACCGCTGGTTCACCACGTTCCAGTCGACATTCTTAACAAACGTGGACAGGTAATCCCCTTTGGTCGTTCCGTAGTCTATCATGTACGCATGCTCCCAGCAATCGAGCGCGAGGAGGGGTTCCTGGTGCACGGGATACCCGATGTGATGCTCAAAGAGGATGTAATGATGCAGTTCATGATCCGTTCGGCTGTAGGTCAAAATCACCCAGCCCGGCGTCGACGCCCCGGCAGCCTTCAAGTCCGTCACCCAGGCATCACGGGAACCAAATGACTTCTTGATGGCATCCGCCAGCTCATTGGACGGCTCGCCCCCCTGGGGATTGAGATTCTCGAAATACATCTCATGCAGGAACGCCCCGTTGAAGGCGACCGCCTCACGCCGCTTTAGCTCGGAATACTCGCTAAAGCTGTAATTCGCCGTGCTGCGATCGATGGATTTCAGCTTTTCCTGGATCTCATTCAACTTCTTGACATAGCCCTGGTACAGACCCAAGTGAGCCTTCAGCTGCTTCTCGCTCAGTCCATCAATCTTTCCCAATAAAGGATCAAAATTCCTCGCGACAACAATCATAATCTTCTCCTTTTCATCCGAATAAATTGACTTCACCGTTCTTAGGCACGATCACGCGAAGGGACCGGTGGTCCCTCACGTTGGCATCTCCATGGGAGTCAACTACATTATATCGCATCGCGATATGAAACACTCCTCTTTTTCCATCCCCGGCAGACAGAATATTCCCGGATTTTATCATTCAGATTTAATCCGATCGAATCCCGGGAGGTCCTGGGGGGAGGCCCTGTTATTCAGGGCCTCCCGAGGCGGGCTCGTTTGAGCAGATTGAGCGGAGGTTTACTTTCCCAAGAATGGGAAATGGCTTGCCGCTCCCATGAAGAAGAGCATCGGGAGAGACAGCCATGCATTCATTCGCGAGGCCAGGAACGCGCGACGCGCCAGCTTGGCGGATTCCGGCGGGACGGGAGTTCCGCTTTCGGCATTGGCCTTTGTCCAGGCAATGATCCGTTTCTGATGCGGCCAGATGATCCCCCACACATTAAGAAGCATGATCACCCCCATGCCTCCCCCCACTCCAATGGACAAAGCCCGGTTACTCGAATCCGGAGTGGCATTGAAGTGAAGGACGCACCATGCCATCAGGGAGACGATGATCGCCACCAAAAGGGCGATGAGATATCCGTTGTTCAGCGCCCCGGAGATCGGTCGCAGGAGCAGGAAGATCAGAAGCCAGGCCACGATCACCACCGCCAGCCAGGTCCCGAAAATCCGGCCCACCGAAGGCTCCCGGCTCAAAATGATCATGTAGTACCAGATGCCGATGAAGACCGTGCCCACTGCTCCCCACCGGAACCAGAACAGGGCCCGGGGCATCAATTGCGGGATCACTTTCCCCTTGGTGGGCGCATCCAGCGCCTTCATCAAATTCACATTGACCAGATTGAAGAAATACAGCATCCCGATCCAGGTGATACCCGCCAGGAAGTGGAACCAACGCAGGAACACTTCCTGCCATGCCATCGCATTGTCCGGAAACTGGATTACCATCCAGAACGAGATCAGTGATCCCCAAATCATGTGGGCCATAGTTCATCCTCCTCCATTGAAAGAACTTGCATGCATTGGCAACCCGAGAAACCTTGTACGTGATTATTCTTCGCGTGAGTAATGGATTGGTAAGATCTCCCGCACGATATGGGTTTACGGTTCTCCTGTCAATGAAATTCGGGAGCCTCTAATCCCTCTATCCGACCTCCATGGAGGCCTCTTCAAAGTCTTGTGCGAGCGACCCCCGCTGTGCCGGGGTGAGCGTGGTCCGGGCCGCATAATGGGGGTGTTCGACCACCAGGGCGAGCGGCACCTTGAGGTCACGAAACTCGTCCTGCTGCTCACGGGTAAATAGGAAACGGAGGTATTGGACCGCGCTGATCTTATCCTCTTTACTATGCCCTTCTTCGAATCGTCCGTACACGCGGGCTCCCCCGCCAAGTTCAAAGAAAACGCAGTCACCCCGGTCCACTCCTTGGAAGCGATCCAACTCCGGCTTTATGTCGGGGGCCGCGGTGATCTCAATGAACATCGTAGCGCTCAATTCGTCGACGTCCGGCAGGGTCTGATTATAGACGTCAATCTCCTCCTGGATCTTGTGCTCGTCCACCATCCGTTCGGCGCGAACCATTTCCAAGATTTGAAATCTCACGGTCTCCCGGTTCTCAAAAACAAAGGACACCTTGTCGCCGACCGGGAGGCGGCGATCCTGTTTGAGGGCGATGATCTGTTTTCGTAAATCGCCCCGTATTCTCTCGTATTCGTAAAGGTTCTGAATATCCTTCCTGGACAGTCTTTTCATAATCCGCAGGCCTTGGCAAAGAGTTTAACCGGGTGAACTGCCTCGCGCCCCGATCCCTGCTTGATCCGCAAAGCCGAGAGCGGGCAATCGGTGGCAATCCAATCGGGAGAGAGTTCTTGCACCTCCTTCAATAGGGGTTGGGAGAGCTTGAGGGAAAGATCATGGTACTGTCGCTTCATTCCCCAGGTGCCATCCACCGCCGAACATCGCTCCACCACCTGGACCCGGGCACCGGCCAATTGCAGCAGATCGCGCGATTTATACCCCAGGTTCTGTGCCTTCAAATGGCACGAAAGTTGATAGGACACGGTCCCGAGTTTAGACACAAAGTCGGTATTGAGCCCCCCCTCCTGGTGCAGCTTCATCAGGTACTCGCCGCTATCGAACGTGTGCTCGGCCACCAGCTTCGCGTCCTCGGACTTCAACAGCAAGGGATATTCCTGTTTGAAGGTGTAGCTGCAGGTCGGTCCGGGAATCACCACATCGTATCCCGCGCGAACTTTCTCCGAAAGGAATTTCACATTCTCGGCGGCCTCCCGGAGGGCCTTATTCAAATCTCCGCCATCCAGCGCCGGCATGCCGCAGCAGCGTTTGTACCCATCCACGACCTCAATCCCGTTTTTCTCCAGGATCCGGACCAGGGCCTTGCCGGTCTCCACGTCACTGTAGTTGACCGAACACGTGGAGAACAGCGCCACTTTCCGCTTCGAGCGGACGCCCGGGGTGGGTGCGGGCACGCGCTGCCGCATCCATCGGGACAGGGTCTGAGGGGAATAGACGGGAAGGAGCCAGTGGCGATGAATCCCCACCATTTTCTCCATGAATAGCCGGTGCAGCCCGTTCCGGTTCAGCCAATTGAAGAGCGGGGCGGTCCAACTTGCCAGCCGGCCGATCCAATCCGTTTCAGCGAGAAACCTGTCCTGGAGCGAAATCCCCTGCTGACGGGTCTTCACGAGTTTGTCGCGAAGCATCATGCGCGGGAAGTCGATTTTCCAGGCATGAGGGGGAGTGTAGGGGCAATGGTTGTAGCACAGCTTGCACTGAAAGCAATCGTCGCCCACGACCTTCAAGTCGTCGGCGTTCAACTTTTCGGCATCCCCGTCGACCCGCTCTTCATCGAGGCGGTTGAATAGCTCCGTAAACGATGGACACAGATTGAAGCATCGCCGGCACCCGTTGCATAGATCGTACACCCGGCGCTCTTCCTTCTCGATCGCCGAAGCACTCCAGAATTGTTCGGATTGAAAGTCGTAGCTCATTGGGTCTCCGCCCTCGGGACCGCCGGTCTGCCGGACAGGCCGATGGCGCCTGGGTCACGAAGAAAAAAACTGATGGGATGGAAGGGACTCAGAAAACCAGGCGGCAGCAATCCGCAGAGGATGATCCGGTCCCCCCGCGGATCGCTGTGTCCAGGGTCGTGCACGGCCGTCCCAGCTTAGGCGATCGCTTCCGAAGGTTCCTTTCCGGCAATGATGGTCAGGCCCTTGGTGAAACGTCCGGCATGTGATTTCTCCGCCTTGGCCAGGGTTTCAAACCACTCCCCTAACTCCCCGAATCCCTCGGCGCGAGCGGTCTTGGCCATGCCGGGATACATCTCGGTGTATTCGTAGGTCTCCCCTTCAATGGCGGACTTCAGATTCGCCTCGGTCGCTCCAATCGCGATCCCTGTGACGGGATCGCCCACCTCTTTCAAGAAATCGAGGTGACCGAAGGCATGCCCCGTCTCGGCTTCCGCCGTGTCGCGGAACAGGCCGCCGATATCGGGATAGCCTTCGATGTCGGCCCGCCGGGCGAAGTAAAGGTAACGACGATTCGCCTGGGACTCGCCCGCAAACGCATTCTTCAAATTCTCATGACTCTTGGTGCCTTTCAGTGATGGCATATTTTCTCCTTTACGAATTGAATTGAAAGATGCTGCATGTCAGTTCGGAGCTTAAGGCGCGTGTCCGGGAACGAGATTGACGGTTCCCAAGCCTAGCGCATTCTTCTCCCTATTCCAAGCGGTTCCTGCGTTTTCCGCGACTCGCGCATCCCGCGCAGAAACCGCTAAACTCAAAATAATGATCGCGAATCTGAAAATCCGATTTCCGGGCAAACCGCCGGGTGAGGGTCTCGAGCGAGCGGTCTTCAATATCATCAATCCGGCCGCACCGCTCGCACACCAGGTGGGCATGCGGCTTCTGCTTTCCATCGAAGCGCTGCCGGCTCCCTCCCGAAAAAATCCTCCGCGCGACCCCGATCTCAGCGAACTGATCAAGGATTTGATAGACCGTCCCCAGGCTCACCATGGGATACTGTTTGCTGACCTCCGCAAAAACCATGTCAGGCGTGGGATGGTAGTTGTCGCGCTGGAGCGCCTTGAACACCGCCAGTTTCTGCGGCGTCACCCGCATTCCGTGCGGATGCAAATGCGCAGACAGCTCCAGCCTGGGCAGGTCCCGGGTTGCCCGGGAACGCTTGGGCTTAATAGTGTGTTGTTCCTTATTCGGAATCATTCCTGATAATGATAACGGTCGGATCCTCTCCTGTCAAGCCACTTTTTTCCTGTGGGTGGGGGCGAATTAAATCAAGGAATGACACGCGGAACAGAATTGGTTATAATCACCCCCATTTCCATCATCCCAGGGAGGATTGAGCGAGTATGCGGGAACGACAAAGAGAAATCCAGCGCCGACGGCATCGCCGAGTCAAACGTCTCAAGCAGCGCACCAAAGCACTCAGGGAACAGTATGCCAAGGCGGCGCCAGTTGGGACGCCTCCCGCAGCGGCTGCCGCCGCGGAGTAATCAACTCCCGGACCCTTCATGGTTTTCCCTCGCCTGTCCCGGCTTAATTGCCCACATATTTTGCATACAGGGACCTTGCCAGAGCGGGGTCGTGCGTTCCCTGCACGATGGCCCGCCCATCCGCAAAGACGTTGAGCGTCACCTCCTCAAGCACGCAACGAACAAGGTAAGGGTTCGACTGGACCGCTCCGGCAGCCGAGAGCTTTTTCTCCAGGTCGGGGAGCGACAACTGCAAAGGCTGGGCGGGCAGCACCTCGATCGCATTGCGGCCGCACAATCGATGGGTCCGGGAGACCCCCTGGGGCTCCAGGAACTCAAAACGGCCGCCTGCGCAGGCCACACATCCTTTTCCGTCCCGCGCCCCGTTCAGATCCACCTCCTGAAAGGTGTTCCTCCAAACGTCAAAAGAACGGAACGCACGACAGACGCGGTCCAGTTGTCCTACCAGGATCTTCATGGCCTCAGCGACTTGAAGACTGGCCACCACGGTCACTGCCGGGGCGATCACCCCGGCGGTCTCACAGGTCGGAGCGCTCCCCGCGGGAGGAAGATCTTCGAAGAGGCATCGAAGACAAGGCGTAACGCCCGGAAGAATGACCATGACGGCTCCCTCGCTGGCCACCGTCGCCCCGTAGATCCATGGGACCTTCAGCTTCACGCAAGCATCGTTGATCAAGAACCGCGATTCGAAGTTATCGGTCCCGTCAATCAGAAGGCTTGAATTTCGAACCAGATGTTCAATGTTGGATGCATTCGCATCCAGCACCAGCCCACGGATCTTGATCTTCGAATTGATGCCCCTGAGCTTTCGCGCAGCGGCGATCGCTTTCGGCAAATGCTCTGCGGCGTCCTGTTCATCGAAAAGGATTTGACGCTGAAGATTTGATTCCTCCACGAAATCCCGGTCCACCAAAACCAGGCTGCCGATGCCTGCCCGGGCACACAATTCTGCCGAGACAGTTCCCAGGGCACCCAGCCCAAGGATGACGACCCGCGAATGCAGGAGGCGCTCCTGTCCCTCCGGGCCGATCGGCTCAAAGAGAATTTGCCTTGAATAGCGATTCAGTTCAGACATGTCATGCTTCCCGCGCGCCGTATCAATATAACCATACCCGGCGTCATCAACATAAGATGGAAAGAATCATGAGAATGACAATAAAATCCCTCTCGTCTTACGGACAGAAGACTTTTGTTGCACGAAGGAATAGAGCCGGGCCGGGCGATGAACACCCGCCATGCGCCGCTCCGGACTCCCTCGCAAGATATTCAGCTGGGTCAGCTTCTTTCGGAAATTGCGTTTGTCAATCTTTCGCCCCAGGATGATCTCGTAGACCCTTTGCAGTTCCGTCAGGGTAAATTTTTCAGGCAGGAGTTCGAACCCGATATTGGAATAGCCCAGTTTGTTTCTCAACCGGTTCAGCGCGCAGTCCAGGATCTTCCGGTGGTCGAAGGCCAGGAGCGGCAATCGTCGCACGGAAAACCACCGAGCGTCCCGGGCGTCATCGGAGGCGCGGACATGTGCGAGGTTTGCACAAATGAGGGAGAAGTAAGCCACGGTGATCACGCGGGTCCGGGGATCGCGGTCGGGCGCTCCAAAGGTGTAAAGCTGCTCGAGGTAGGCCCCGGAAACATTGGTTTCTTCTTTTAACTCACGCCATGCCGCCTCTTCAAGCGATTCGCGAGAGCCGACGAAGCCGCCGGGAATTGCCCATCGATCTTGAAACGGAGGGTTTTTTCGCCGGATCAGCAGGACCTTGAGATGGTCATCGAGCACGGTAAAAAGCACCACGTCGACAGTCACCGCCGGTCGTGAGTAATTTCTAGTCTTCTGATTCATAAGAGGGTGCAACAGGAGGAGTGGGCCGTCGACCCACGATCAAGCCCGGGCTGGTAATCCGAGGGTCCCCAGTTCGTTCAGAATATATCCCATCGTCACCAACTCAGCTCCGCAAGTGCGCATCGCTCCAAGCGCGGCCGCCCCGCTCTCAGGAGCGACGGCCGCCACAGCATCTTCCAACAAGAAAACAACATTCCCCCGGTCCAGTAAGCCCAGCACCGCTGCCTTGACACAGTAATCCGTTGCTACGCCGTAGACGACAAACCGGCGGCCCTTCATTTTCGCAACCAGCGCCTCGGCCCAAGGATTCGAAAAAAAATCAAATTTCTGCTTCTCCAGAATGATCTGGTCAGCCTCGGCCCGCTCCACAGCCCTCCAGGCCGATGGCGCATCACTGACGACCAGCGGTTTCCTTCCCAAAGTCTCCGCAATCTTCCTCTGCCCGGGGGTTCCCGTTACACAATGCGGAGGAAACTGCTCGAATTCCGGATCGTCGGGCGTATGCGCGTCGACCGACGAGAGGAGCGGGACGCCATGCCGTACGGCCAACTCGGTGAGACGCTTGAGATTGGGTATCCGGATTTCGGCCCCGGGAACATAAAGGCGTCCATCGGGCATCATGAAATCGTATTGCGTATCGATGTCTACAAATGCCCAATCGCTATTCATCACGACGGACCCCCCTTCGAATCGCTGGCCCGCGCTGAACCCCGCGAAAGTTTGTCTTCAGTCCTTGTATCTTTCAAAATCTCGCCTGGATAGTTATTCTTCATCTTCTGAAAGAGCTCCTCCAGAGCCGGACTCTTGGTCACAGGATAGGCAGCAGGATTATCGAACGATCGATAGCGCTCATCCAGCCTGGAGAGATTTAAGGCGGCACGCTCGCGGGCAGCGTCCAGAGTGGGCAACGGCGCCAACCGTCGGCCTGCTGTCATTACGCGTTCCAGCAGAGGGACGCCTTGAGCCGTCTCGCCTTCTCGTGCGATGACATCGCGCTCAAACTGGTCCCGGGCATTCGTAAACCGAAACACCTGCTTTTTACCGGGAAAGGTCGCTTTCAGAGCGCTGAGTTTAATGCGATACCGGGGAGAGTTTTCCACCGTTTGTTCCACCAGCTTATAAACACCGCCCAGCGCCGGGGCATCATGTGAGGTGGCCAGTTCCGTGCCGACGCCGAAAACATTGATCGGGGCTCCGTGTTGCACCAAATCGCGAATCTTGTGCTCATTGAGGTCGCCGGAGGCCAGGATTTGGACTCCAATCAGCCCGGCGTCATCAAGAATTCTGCGCACCTCGAGGCTCGTCTTGAGAAGGTCACCGCTGTCGATGCGGGCCCCCTTGACCCTGTGGCCCATGCGCGCAGCCTTCCTCGCTCCCTCCACGGTATCGTAGGTGTCAATGAGCAGCATGGCGGAATCCGGGAAGACGCGGCAATACTTCTCAAAGGCTTCTTCTTCACTTTCGAAGGTCATTGTCCAGGAATGGGCTGCGGTGCCGTAAATCGGGATTCCCATCCGAAAACCGGCGTAAACGTTGGACGTGCCCACGCAACCCCCAATGTATGCTGCCCGAGCGGCCAGCACCCCGGCTTCCGGCCCGTGCGCGCGGCGCGTTCCGAATTCAATCACTCCTTGCTCCCCTGCCGCAGCAACCACCCGAGTTGCTTTGGTCGCAATCATCGTTTGGAAGTTGATCATGGAGAGGAGATAGGTCTCGACTATCTGCGCTTCAATCAATGGGGCGGAAACACGTAAAATCGGCTCCTCGGGAAAAACCAGCGTTCCTTCGGGCATCGCCCATAAATCCCCGCTAAATCTGAAGTGATTTAGGTAATCAAAGAACTCTTTTCTGACATGCGCGAAGGTGGGATGAGAACGAAGGAACTCAATTTCGTCGCTTTGAAACCGGAGAGTCTCCAGATAATCCACGACCTGCTCCAGCCCCGCGGCAATCAGGTACGATCGATTCTCCGGCAGTTCCCGCACGAAGAGTTCGAACGTGGACGGGTAATTGACCTCGTTTTCGAAATATCCCGCGGCCATGGTCAGCTCATATAAATCCACAAGTAATGCCTGATGGCCACCGGTCACGGTCCCCATGTTCAATTCCTTTCGGCACGACGGGCTCGCCCGATGTGCCGGAAAGTCAACGCCTGCTTCACTCCTTAGCGAAGCCCCACATAAGTGTATTGTTTACACTAACCAGTTAGAATGCTAGACGCTTCATAAACACGAGTCAACAGTTTTCCCAAATTGGAAAACAGATAGACCAGAAGCCCAGGTTTGTGGATTGGTGAATAGGAGACCCTCGTTCTGTCATCCTGAATCAAAAAAACCTGCCGAGAAGAGGGTTCGGGGGGACACGCGGCAAAAAGGTGAAAACGGCCAAGAGAGAAAGGACATGGGCTCCACGAATCTGTCCTCAGGCCAGTCATACTTCAGCGGCTGCCTTCAGGATGACTCGAAAAGATCTCTTTCCCGGTTGTGACATCCCAGACATTAAAGCTATTGTCATCGCTGCCTGAGTAAAGCTGGTGTCCATCTGCACTGAACGCAACCGTCAAGACCGTCCCTGTATGCCCTTTGAGGGTATAGAGCTCACGGCCGCTCGCCACTTCCGAAACCCGGATGGGATCGTCCCCACTTGCAGACGCCATCCACCGACCATCGGGGCTAATGGCGATGGCCCGAACCGCGTCCGAATAACCGCTTACCGTGCGCACTTCCTTCCCGGTGGATGGGTCCCACAATTTGACCGTCTTGTCCAGGCTCGCAGAAACCAACAAACGGCCATCGGGAGTGAAGGCAAGAGCGAAAATGTAGCGGGGGTGTCCGGCCAAACGGCCGAGTTCTTTTCCGGTAGCCGCGTCCCATAGGCGAATCGTTTGGTCTGCCGCCAGGGACGCTATCGATCGCCCATCCGGAGCAAAGATAACGCCATGGACCCAGCCTTCCTGACTTGTGAGGGAAAGGATTTGACGTCCGGTCTCCACCTCCCAGAGCCTGATGGTTTTGTCTGCCCCTGCCGAAGCCAGCCGCCGGCCATCGGGACTAAAAGCCACTGAGTCCACATAATTCGTGTGGCCGGAAAGGGTGCGGATGGTGCGCCCGTCGCTGACTCTCCAGAATCGTATCGTGTGGTCTTCACTTCCGCTCGCCAACAGCAGGCCGTCCGGGCTGAAGGCCACCGTGCCAATGTGATCGTTGTGTCCCGCCAAGGTCTGAAGCAACCGTCCGGTGGACACATCCCGAAGCTTTATCCTCATGTCATCGGTCGCGCAGGCCAGCATGTGCCGGTCGGCACTAAACGCGGCGGCCCGGACCGTGTTGGGATTCTCGATCAAGGTCACACCCTGCGACCCGGGTCGGGGAGTATTCTGCGCGGTGCTGAAGGCTGCCGCCAAGCACACACCCAAAGCAAACCCCACAGAGAGGACACCCCCACAATGCCCTGCCATAGTGCGAAAATTGCTCCGCACCAAGGCATGCATGTTTTTCAAAAGGGCCCGCATACATTCACTCCTGGAAACAAGCCCGGGTCCCATTGACGGGTTGAGGTTCGGGCAAAACGTCATGATGCGATAATGGACGTCGGCAGTATATCCTCGCGGGGCTGCCCGGGCAAGGAATGGGGAGGCCTCCACGCAGGGCATCCTTCCACAGCTCCCCCCCTCTGTTATCGAAGTCGACCACAACGGCTCAACCTCAGATAAAGCCCATGATTTCGCGGTTTGACTCGCCTTCAGTCACGATTTCATCGCCGGGAACCTGCGGTCCGAATGAACCGCTCCCCCACCCTTTTACTGTGTTTGTCCAAATCCTGAATTTGTATTAGACTGCAATCGGATGCTCGATCTGAAACTCAATTCCCGTTTTACGAGTGTGCGCACCCGATGAGACGTATGATGTGGAATGGGTAGTTTTGACAATAGACGGCTTGTTAATCTCCCCTCCGGTTAGTCTCTGCAGATTCTCCGACTGAAAGGTTACTCCTCGCATGGAACATTCGAAATTTGTCCATTTGCACCTGCACACCGATTTCAGCCTCCTGGATGGCGCCAACGACATTAGCGCCTTGATGAAGGAAGCCGAAGCCAAGAAGATGCCCGCCATCGCCATGACGGATCACGGCAACCTCTTCGGCGCGATCAGCTTTTATGAAACCGCTATGCACCATGGCATCAAACCGATCATCGGTTGTGAACTTTACGTCGCCAAGGGGGCGCGGACTGAACGCTCTTCAGGAGAAGGAGAAAAGGCCAATCATCACCTCACGGTGCTCGCGACGAGTGATGAAGGTTACCGGAATCTGGTGAAGCTGGTCTCGACCGCCTATCTGGACGGGTTCTACTATCGCCCGCGCGTCGACAAGGAATTGTTATCGAAACACCACCAGGGAATTATCGCACTGTCCGGATGTTTGAATGGCGAAGTCGAATCAAAACTTCAAGTGGAGCAGGACAACGCCGCGTTGGAGGTGGCCGGCCAGTGGCAGGACATATTCGGCAAGGAGAATTTCTTCCTGGAGATTCAGGACCATGGGCTCGAGAAACAGCGATTTGTCAACCCCCGGCTGGTGGCCCTATCCAAGCGCCTGGACGTGCCGATGGTGGCCACCAATGATTGTCATTACCTGCGCCGGGATGATGCCCGCGCCCACGATATCCTGTTGTGTATCGGGACCGGATCGACCGTCAACGACACCAACCGGATGCGCTACGAGGCCGATCAGTTTTACTTGAAAAGCGATGTCGAGATGCTCGCTTCGTTTCAAGAAATGCCGGAAGTTGTTTATCGTACTCTGGAGATTGCGGAACGCTGTCACTTCAAGCTGGAGAAGGTCGCCTCGCCCTTCCCCCACTTTGAAGTCCCCGAAGGGCAATCCCTCGAGGAGTACTTTGAACGGATTGTCCGCGCAGGGTTTGCCGAGCGCGGAGTCCTCTTGAAAGCCCAAGCGGCACGGGGGGTGTTGCGCCAT
Organism: Terriglobia bacterium; assembly: GCA_041494885.1. Taxonomy (GTDB): domain Bacteria; phylum Acidobacteriota; class Terriglobia; order JAIQFV01; family JAIQFV01; genus JAIQFV01. The sequence continues at coordinate 42,029 of JBGQBO010000002.1, read as the reverse complement.
CGGCTGGAGGAATATGAGGGGAGGCTCAATCGCGAGATCGACATGATCAAGCACATGCGCTTCCCCGGGTACTTTCTCATCGTGTGGGATTTCATCCGCTACGCCCGGGAGCACGGAATTCCGGTGGGCCCGGGTCGAGGTTCGGCGGCCGGCAGCCTGGTCGCCTATTCGATGCGCATTACCGACATCGATCCCCTGCAATACGAGTTGCTCTTCGAGCGGTTTCTGAATCCTGAACGTATTTCGTTGCCCGACATTGATATCGACTTCTGCATGCGACGTCGCGACGAAGTCATCGACTATGTCACCCAGAAATACGGCCGCGAGCATGTCTGTCAAATCATCACGTTTGGGACCCTGGGTGCCAAAGCGGCATTGAAGGATGTCGGCCGGGCCCTCGAAATGCCCTACACCGAGGTGGACCGGATTGCCAAGTTAGTCCCCAATACGCTGCATATCAAACTAGATGATGCCTTAAAGCAGGTCCCGGCCCTCGGGGAGCTCTATAAGAAGGATGCCCGGATCAGGGATTTGTTTGATGTGGCCCGCCGTTTGGAAGGGCTGGCACGGCATGCGTCGATCCATGCGGCCGGCATCGTCATTTCCCCGAGACCCCTGCTGGAACTGATTCCCCTGTGCACCTCCACTCGAACTGAAAACATGATCAAGACGGACAAGCAACAGGTCATTACCCAGTTTGAAATGACCGACCTGGAAAAGGTCGGGCTCATCAAAATGGATTTTCTGGCGCTGGCGACCTTGACCATACTTGATGACGCCGTGAAGCTCATTGAACAGCATACCGGGCGGAAATTGAACCTGGAGGAACTAATCCCGGATGATCCGGAGACATACCGGTTGTTCCAGGAAGGGCGAACTAACTGCATCTTCCAGTTTGAATCCAATGGCATGCGCGACATTCTGCGACGGTACCGGCCGGAGCGGTTTGAGGATCTGATCGCGCTGAACGCCCTGTATCGCCCCGGGGCCATCCAGGGGGGGATGATTGATGATTTCATCAAGCGAAAACACGGCGAGCGAGAAATCATCTTTGATTTTCCCGAACTCAAGCCCATCCTGGAAGAGACTTACGGGGTCATGGTCTACCAGGAGCAGGTGATGCAAATCGCCATGGTGCTCGCGGGATATACTTTGGGCCAGGCCGACATCCTGCGCCGCGCCATGGGAAAAAAGAAGGCCGAAGAAATGGCGGCCCAAAAGGAAAATTTCATTGAGGGGTGCAAGACCCGGAAAATCAATGCCCGGAAGGCCGAGAAGATTTTCAATCTTATGGAACAGTTCGCCGGGTACGGATTTAACAAATCTCACTCCGCCGCCTACGCCCTCCTCGCCTACCAGACGGCGTATTTAAAAACCCATGAACCGGTGTTCTTCATGTCGGCGGTCCTGACGAATGAAATGGGAAACACCGATAAGATCGTGAAGTACATCAATGAATGCCGCGACCTCGGGATTGAGATCCTTCCGCCCGATATTAATCAGTCGGATTTGAATTTCACGCCCGTCCTTGACCCCCTCCAGGGAACCACGAAGATCCGCTTTGGATTGGCTGCCATCAAGAATGTGGGCGAACACGCCATCAAAGCGATTCTCGAGACGCGTCAGGCGAAAGGGGCATTCAAATCCATTTTCGATTTCTGCGAACGAGTCGATTTGCGCGCCCTGAACAAGCGCATGATGGAGAGCCTGATCAAAGCCGGATGCTTCGACTCCCTGAAGGCGCGGCGGTCTCAACTGTCGGCGGTGGTCGATCGCGCGATGGAAGCGGGGGCGAAGGCGCAGCGGGACCGGGAGTCCGGACAGAGCGGATTGTTCGCTCCCAGCGGCTCCGCCGTCTTAAACGAAAAGCTCCCTGATCTGGAAGAATGGCAGGAGCACGTCGTCTTGAATTATGAAAAGGAGACGGTCGGTTTCTTCATCACCGGCCATCCCCTGGCAAAGTATGCCAAGGAGCTCGAAGAATTCTCCACCGGAACCACGGAATCCCTGGCCGCGGTCGAAACCCCGCGCGACACGGCCGTCGCCGGGATCCTCACGGGCGTTCGTTATTTGAAGACGCGCCGGGGGGAACGCATGGCAGCGGCGGTGCTCGAGGATATGCACGGGACCATTGAGATTGTTCTCTTCCCCGAACCCTTCCGAATCTATGAATCCCTGTTGAAGATCGAGGACCCGGTCTTCATTCGCGGACGTGTGGACATCGATGACACGGGCAAGGTCAAAGTCATCGCCTCAGAGCTCTTGCCCTTGAAGGACATCCGACTGACCCAGGCCAAAAGGATGTTGGTGCATGTCAACCTCATTGGCCTTGAGGCCGATGCCGCACCAAGGCTTCTGCAACTCTTTGAAAAGAACAGGGGCGAATGCGCGGTGGTGTTCGAGCTTGAACATGACCGGCAGTTTCTGGTAACCTTGAAAGCCGATAATTATGTGAGAGTCCGACCCCACCCACAGTTTATCCGGGCGGTGGAAGAGATTTGCGGAATAGGTGCAGTCAAACTCTTACCCTAATCGAGTGGTTTCCCGGGGCGTCGCGGCATGGACGTTGTTAGCCCCCCATCGAGGGAGGAGAGCCCCCCGGTCATTCCAGGTCGAGAACCGGCGCAAGGGGAGACCGATTCCGCGCCTAGGCCCCGGCAAACGCAATTCACAGCGGGACGCCGCCTGGGACGCCAGGCGACGGCAGACAATCAAAATAGCGTTCACGAAAGAGACGCCCTGTAGCGAGCGATGACCAACTCAAAAGAGATCTACGAGCAACGGGAAGGTATTCGAGAGCTGGAAGAGCAGATCAACGAGCTCAGCAAGATCAATCAGGACGATGACAGCCGGCGCGAGATCGAACGCTTGAGGGCCCGCGTCGAGCTCGTCCGCCGCGATGTCTACTCCAAGCTGACTCCCTGGCAAAAGGTCCAGATGGCGCGGCATCCCCAGCGCCCCTACACCCTCGATTACGTCCAGCACTGTTTTACCGATTTCTTTGAAATCCACGGGGACCGCAAGTTTGGGGACGACCATGCCATCGTCTGCGGGATGGCCAGGTTTCACGGCGAGCCGGTGGTGATCGTGGGTCACCAGAAGGCCCGTGACACCAAGCAGAAGGTGTTTCGAAACTTCGGGATGCCGAAACCGGAAGGCTACCGCAAGGCTATCCGTGTGATGAAGATCGCCGAGAAATTTCACCGGCCCATCTTCACTTTTATTGACACCCCTGGGGCTTATCCCGGCATCGACGCAGAAGAGCGTGGCCAAGCCGAGGCCATTGCTTACAACTTGCGTGAGATGACGCGGCTCAGGGTCCCGATCATCACGACGATCACGGGCGAAGGGGGCAGTGGCGGGGCCCTTGCCATTGCCGTCGGGGACACCGTCAACATGCTGGAGTACTCGATCTATTCAGTCATTTCGCCCGAGGGATGTGCGTCTATCATGTGGCGTGATGCCGCGCGCGCGGAGGAGGCAGCCACCGCCCTGAAACTGACCGCTGAGGATCTGAAGGCTTTCGAACTGGTGGATGAGATCATTCAAGAACCGGAGGGCGGGGCGCACACCGATCCTCTCGCCATGGCCCGAGCGCTGGATGAGCACCTCCAGAAAGATCTGACACGACTCAAAGCCTTTTCCCCCGAGAGACTCCTTAGCAATCGCTACGAGAAGTATCGCCGGATGGGACAATTCTTTGAAAAGGCCAGCGCGGCAACCGCTCGTCGATAGTCACTCCCTTCACGCCGAGAGATCTGCTGTAGGGAATGAGTCTAGAACCCTCTACCTTTTTCTCAGTTCAATCCGCTCAATCCCGGAATCTACACGAACAAACTGGAATTGGGTTCGCAAGGCCTCGACATCAGCCTGCTCCTCTCGCAGATAATCCCACACCTTGGCATCGTTCAAATAGAGCACGGGATGATCGGCTCCCAGCTCTCCCGCTATTTGGTCCTGAAGATTCGCCCGGTTCCAATCCCACCCGGAGCGGATGATATTCCAGCCGGGTCGGATCCCCGACTGTCGATAGAATTCCAGGATGGGGGTATACGCCCCCCCGACGAATGCGGCGGCGCGGGGAGCTCTCTCCAACAACCCTTCAACGCGGACCTTCCGTTCCAAAGAGAGGCGGTTGAATCGCATCAGCGTGATTATCCCTCCTGTAAAAAAAACGCCGTGCCCGGCCAACAGCAGAGCCAGGATTGTGTGTCGAGCCCGAAGATTCTTCACTGTCAGTGCCCTGGTCAAACCCATCAGGGCCGCCAGAATGATCGCCGGTGCGGCGAGGAGTTCGTAGCGAGGTTGAATCCGGAGGTCCGCATTGGGAAGGAGCGCGACCAGCGGGATGAACGCCAGCCCCGCGACGAGGGCACGTACGGGGAGAACTGTTGACCATTTTCTCCAGGTCCACAGCGCCACGGCCAAAGCCACACCACAGTTCACAAAAGCAAACCCAACAAGGTAGGCCAGCTGTTTTCCAACGCCATGAGTGCCTATCGGGATCACTGCGGCCCATCCCCGGACGCGGTGCCAAAAGTTCGGGTCCGTACGAGAAAGGAAGAGAAGTGCGCCCAACACGCCGAGGGCGTACACTCCCGCATGGAGGAGGACGGTGGAAATCTTCTCGCGCCAGGCCCGTCCCTGATCCAGGAAAATCATCAATGGGAAGACGGCGGCCGCCGTAATCAACTGCTCGCGAATATTGAGACCCGCCGCAAACAGGACCGCGCTCAAAACAAGATGAAATCGGTTCCTTGATACTTCCCATCGGAGCAGGAGGGCCACAGCGGCCAGGAGGCAAGCCAGCGAAGGAACCTCCGTCATCACCATCCCGGAATAGGCCAGATACATCGGCGTCGTGGCGAGCCATGCCACTCCAAACAAGGCCAGCCGAACCCCTCCCACCCGCTTCACACAGGAATAAAAACAGACCAAGCCCCAGAGGGCGAATCCCCCCACGACAGTTTGAGCGACCCGGTAGGCATGGAAGACGCTGACGCCCACGCGATTCGCCCCTTCCCACATCACTCGGTTGATCCCAAGAAAGAGGGGGCGCCCAAATGCCAGATCCGAGACCTGGTGCCGGAGGGTCTTTGTCACATAATCAAAACTGTCCCACTGGCCCATGAAGGGATTTCGAAACAAAAAGGCCAAGATCCCGAATCCGAGGAGAAGCAATCCCAGAATGGCCCGTTCGCGCGGGGTGGCGAGGAGTTGATTTTTCGCTTGGACAGGGGGAACGCTTTGACTAGAATGAACAGGAAAGTTGGGAGTTGGCACGGACATTCCGGATTTTTCTCAGGACTCAAATTCTATGATCATCGGAATCTGTGGCGGTACGGGGTCAGGCAAGACCACGGTCGCGAGCAAGATCCTGGAAACCATCGACAGCAATTCAGTCGCCTTGTTGCAACAGGATCATTACTACAAGGAGCTCGCGCACTTGCCGGTGGAAGAGCGCGCGCGGCAAAACTTTGATCATCCCGACTCCATCGACACGGATCTTTTTGTCGAGCACCTGCGGCGTCTGAAGAACGGACAGCACATTGAGCGGCCCGTGTATGACTTCACCATCCACACCCGGAGCAAACACACGGTGCGGGTGGAACCCAAGCTCGTGGTGATCGTGGAAGGGATCTTGATCTTCGACCACAAGCCCTTGCGGGATTTGATGGATATCAAGATCTTCGTCGACACGGACCCGGATCTGCGCTTCATTCGCCGGCTGAGCCGGGATATTACCGAGCGCGCCCGCACCGTGGAGTCGGTGATCAATCAATATCTCAGCACCGTCCGTCCCATGCATCTCGAATTCGTCGAGCCTTCCAAACGCTACGCGGATGTCATCATCCCCGAAGGGGGGTTTAACACAGTGGGGATTGATTTGCTGACTGAAAAAATCCGTGCCCTCTTGGCGGCTGCCCACGCCGCATAAGAATTCCTGTAGCGGAGGAGCAGGAGGGACAACGGTCGGCGGAGGACACCCTGCGGAGAAATGGCGTTAGGTGTGGCAAGCCGGTCTCCACCCTCTTCCATCTTTCGTCGCTTGCGGCGCCTCTCGGCCGGATGCTCAATGCATTAGATCCAACCCAAACTGAATCGGAACTCCAAAATTGGCGCCACCGAAGTCAGACAGAATTGCGTAATTCACCCCGATCACTTTCCCTCGCACATTAAACAAGGGCCCGCCACTTCCCCCCTGAGTTGTCTGGGCATCGTAAACCAGCTTGTTGGGAAGGATATCGCTGAGGTGCCCCTGGGTGGAGAGGGGGCGAATCATCCCCCGCCGGGAGAGTTCCTGTGAAATCCTTTTCGGGTCGGGACCCGCCGCCGAGATCACCGACTCCACCATCTTCTCATCAAGCCGGGCCAATAACGCATTCAGGCCCGTGGGATATCCCAGGAGCACGACCGGTTGTCCCGGGGCCGAAGCTCGGGGCAGACGTTCCATCTCCAGTACGGGAAGTTGGTGGGAGCCCAGATCGGCCTGCACCAGCGCAATATCCGCCTGAGTCGAGGTCTTGACCACATCGAGTTTGAATGGCCCCTCAATTGGTGGAAAATAGGCTCTGAAGAACTGGAGCCGGGGCTGAAAACCCTTCTCGGCCAACTCCTTCACTCCACGATCTTCCCCCCAGGGCTCGGCCACATGGCGATTGGTCAGAATCCATCCTGACTTGCTCACCAGGAATCCGGTCCCGGAGTAATAGATCTCTACAATCGGGGCCGTGCCAGAGGTCGTGTAAAGGGTCTGGCCCTGGGAATCCTTGATCGGTTCTCCGGCACTGTCGAGGGCCAGAAATCGCAAGGGATTCCCGGAGGTATCGTAAAAGCGATAGGCACCTTCGATATAACAGACGCCCGATTGATACTGTTTGATGATGCGTTCTCCCAGCGACCGTTCCCGGTTCACAGACTCGATATATCGCATGGTCTCATTGAGCTTGCGGCGAAGGGCTTGAATCCCTTCTGCCTTGATCGAGGCGTCGTTCTGCGCCTCGGTCAATTGGTCACGAAGCTTCTGTTCTTCAATCTGCAGGGCAGCCAGCCGGGTTTCCGTTTCCGTCTCATGCTGAGTGCGGACCTCCACGCTGTGCTTGCGCTCCTCGACAATGTCGCGCTCCAGCGCTTCGCGGGATCGCTGATCGGAGGAAAGTTGTTTTCGGAGCTGGACAATCTCCCTTTCGATTTTTCTCTTCGAGAACACCCCCTGGACCAGCACCAGAGCACTCAACACGACAGAAAAACCAACGAGGGCAATGGCCCCGAGAAAAATCGTACGGGTCCGGGGAGTGGAATGGCGTAACAGTCCCCGGGTGAATTCTCCGAAGAACCGCGTGGTGAAACGGATCCCGCGGTTTCGGAACCGCCGCGACTTGCGCACCGAATCGCGGTAGACCACGTGAAAGGGTTTGCACACTTCTCCCTTGGCCATTTCCACATGAAACCGGACCTTCGGGCCGCCTGATCCAAATTCAAGAATATCCGCTTCCTTGAGAATGACTTCATCAATTTCGTGACCGTTGACAAACGTCCCGCGGGCCGACCCCAGGTCTCGCAAATAAAATTCACAATTGTCGAGGTAAACCTCGGCGTGAAGATCGGATGTCTTGTCGTCTGTGCCTGCACTAAAGTGAATATCACATTTCGGGTCACACCCGATCAGGATTTTCTCCTCCTCGAATTGCTGGGTGTCACCGCGATGGCTTCCGGAAAGATGAACGAAGATTGATTTCATACGGTGTAGGAACAGTCCTCAAAAAATTCCAAATCTCAAAATCCAAATTCCAAATACAATCCAAATACCAAACTTCAAAAAACCAAACCGCCTCATACCAGGTTCCTAGCATTCTTTGGTCCTGCGCGGATTGACGCATGGGACTCTAGAGGAGGGGGACTGGTTTGGATCCCCCGGCTTGGTTGGATTCTTGAAATTCAAGTTTGCGGGCAATTGGTGTCTCGAGCAGGTGCTTTCTTTGAGATTTCGCAATTAGAATTTGGTATTTGGAATTTATTTGGAATTTGGATTTTGGCGTTTGGAATTTGTACCTAAAAGACTATCATTCCGGCATATCCTACGACTTCAGCCCGGTCTCCGGTCACGTCCCCCGAGGTCGCATACTTCACTAGTTCGGCCTCAGAGGCCCCCAGCTGACGGGCAGCAGTCAGCATGGCGATTGTCGGGCCGTAACCGCACATCGTGACGTGCTCTTTCTTGATTACATCATAAAGACCCCGGGGGTCCAGTGCCAAAACCCTGTCAATGGCGCGCCGGTCTTTCTGCCGGGTCACTGCATCGCTCTCGTAATGGTTCATGTCACTCGAGGCGACGATCTGGACCGGCTCCTGCGATTCCTGGATGGATTGGGCGATCGCCTGTCCGAGCCGTTCCAGGGGAGCGAAACTCCCCGTTCCGACTGCGATGGGCACGAAAGAGAATTCCTTCTTGATCTGTTGGAGAAATGGGAGCTGCACTTCCAGTGAATGCTCCGCGACGTGTGCCGTCTCGTCTTCAGTCACCAGCGAGCAGGCACGAGCGATCCTTCGGGCCAACGCCGAATCGATCCTGGCATTACCGAGAGGGGTTTGCCATTCCCCTTCGCTCATGATCGAAAGCGGCGCGCCCATCCCGGTGTGGTTCGGACACAGGATGATGAACCGGTCGGGCAGCTCAAGCCGCGCATAGACGGCTCCCGCCACATGACCCGAGTACATGTATCCCGCATGGGGGACGACACAACCGATGGCTTTTCGTTGCGCGCCCCCGCCGGAGAGGAACTGGTCGAGATCGCGGATGAGTTTTTCCTTGTTTGAAGGATAAAAGCGGCCTGCCACTGCGGGACGGCGGATCATAAACGACCCTCCTGCACATCTGCTGTTCACCCCGGACGTGTACCTCAAATCGTAATGCGGTATGCCCTCGAAGTCAAGGCATCGGGGGCAGCGCAGCGGATAGAGTGCTCCGCAGGAAGCCGAGCATTCCGGCGCCCTCCCGCAGGGAGTTCGGGATTCAGGTCTGAAGATCCCTTGAGCGCATCCCGGGGAACATCTTTCTCCCCATCGAGCCTCTCGATTATAATCTACTCCCATGTCCCGACATGAGCTCAACAAGATGGTTTTTTATCACCAGGTGGGTTTTTCTCTTTGGAATATGACTGAGGAGCGGGCCGGGGATTTGAAGAATCTTTTCCCCGACATTCATTTTATCAACACTCCGGATGTGCCGGCGCTGGCCGAACAGATCGTCGATGCGGATGCGCTCTGTTCCATGAGGATTACGCCGGATCTTTTTGGCGCAGCAACGAAGTTGAAATGGATTCATTCCGTCGCGGCCGGGATTGGGGGCTTGATGATCCCTGAAGTGCTCGCGAGCGACGTCGTCATCACCAACGCCCGTGGAATCTTTTCGACCGTGATGGCCGAACACACGCTGGGCATGATGCTCGCCTTCTCCCGTCGTCTTCTCGACAGTTACCGATATCAACAGCATCGTCAGTGGGCGCGCGCAACCCTCGGGGAGCTCGAGCCTCGGATGGGTGAAATCTCCGGCAAGACCCTCAGCATCATCGGATACGGCTCGATTGGACGGGAAATCGCCCGGCGGGCACGGGGGTTTGGAATGCGAATCCTCGCGCTGAAGAAAGACCCGTCGACCGGGGGCGAAGACGCCGACCAAGTTTTCACTCTGGGGCAACTGCACGAGCTCTTAAAGGATTCGGATTTTGTGGTTCTCGCCTTACCCCATACACCCGACACCAAACAGGTCTTGGGGGAGGCAGAGTTCAAGGTGATGAAGTCCAGTGTTTACGTCATCAATATCGGACGAGGAAGGCTGATCGACGAAGATGCGCTGCTCCGCGCACTCCGGGACGGGCGAATTGCCGGCGCCGGACTCGATGTCTTCGCCACCGAACCCCTGCCCGCGGATCATCCCTTGTGGGGCGAACCCAACGTCCTGATCACTCCTCACAGCGCAGCCATCTTTCCGGAGTTCTGGCCGAGGAGTCTGGCGTTGCTGGCGGAAAATATTCGCCGTTTCCGATCGGGAGAAACAATGAAGAATCTGGTGGACAAAAAACGAGGGTACTGAAGAGAAGTCGTTCCTTGGGCCGAGGCGGGAGAGGGATGTCTTTCCCTGCTTGATTTTGCCCTTGGCTACTCGTCCTCCCGTCGAGCTTGGACTGAAATCTTATCCTCCTCCACTGTCACCCTGAAGTCGATAGGCTGGCAACACACCTGGCAGTCTTCAATGTAGGCCTGACGGTGAACACTTGAGTCAATGAAAATGGTCTGGGGCTGCCCGCAATACGGACAGATGACCTCTTGAGGAGTTTCCATGGGAAAGGACTCGCCAATCCCGAGGGCCACGTTTTAGCGGGACGGACTCCCCGGTTGCTTACTCGTTCTCAATCAGTGCGACGGCCTGCGCGGCGATGGCATCCCCCTGTCCGACGGCGTCCACTCCTTCGTGAGTTTTTGCCTTGATGTTCACTTGTGCGGGGGAGATGGAAAGTATTTCCGCGATTCGGGAAATCATGGCCCCAAGATGCGGTGCCATCCGGGGTACTTCGGCTATGATGATGGTGTCGACATTGACAATCCGGAACCCCTGATTGTGAATCATCATGTGGACCCGGTGAAGGAGCTCTCCGCTCGAAATATCCTTGAACCGCGGGTCCGTCGAGGGGAAGTGCCTCCCGAGGTCCCCCATCCCCGCAGCCCCGAGCAGGGCGTCGCACACAGCGTGCAGGAGGACATCAGCGTCAGAATGGCCTTTGAGGCCACGAGGAAAATCGACCTCCACCCCACCCAGGATCAGTTTTCGATTCTCGACCAGCCGGTGAATGTCGAATCCGATCCCCGCTCGCACAGTCATGGCTTCGACGCCCTTCCGGGAGATTCCAGCCCCAAGTAAAACTCCGCGAGGGACAAGTCCGAAGGCCGCGTGATCTTAATGTTGCGCTCACAACCCATGACCACTCCCACTTCGACGCCCAGGTGCTCCATGAGCATGGACTCATCGGTCCCAAAGAAGTTCTCCGTTTCAGCCTTCTCAAACGACTGCCGCAACAGATCGGTGCGAAAGGCCTGGGGGGTTTGCACCAGAACAATACGATCCCGCGGCAGGGTGGCGATCACCCGCTGCCGATCAATTTGTTTGATGGTATCCAGCACAGGGATGGCGCAAATGGCAGCCCCTGTTTTTCTCGCTTCTGAAATGACACGGTCAATCAAGAGAGGGTCAAACAGGGGCCGAACGGCATCGTGCACCACGACCCATTCGAAGACCTTCGAATCGATCCCTCTGAGCGCGCGGGCCACTGACTCCTGCCGGTGATCGCCTCCCAGCACCACATCCACCGGTTTCCCGAACGACTCGGCCGCCAGCAATTTGGAGAATTCCACCCTCTCATCTTCGCGCAGTGCCACAACAATTCGATCAATGAGAGGGGAAGCATGGAATTTCCGCAGCGTTCGAATCAGAATGGCCACTCCGCCCAATTCGAAAAACTGTTTTGGCCGGTCGCCACCCATCCGAGTTCCTATGCCCGCGGCGGGGATAATCGCAGCTATTGACATAGATTTTACCCGTGAAGGATTCTGCGAGATCGTCGGTGAGCTTTGAAGCGCGTGCTCAAGGGACAGCCGTAAAAGCTCCCATAGGAGGTTCGATGTAGAATCGTCAGGGTTGTTTGAGATAACTTCCCTGGATAGCCTCAATCCTGCCCTGTGCAGTCGGCTCCCGCGGGGATTCACAAACTAAAGCGATCGAGTGTTCCAATCAGGAATTTACGACTTTCGGATCCGAAACCGGTGTGGCCGGGGACTGCTGTGATGAATTGGGCACAGCATGCGGAGACGCCCCTCCCGCCGGAGAATTGTGAGAGGGGCGCGAGAAGCCCCGCTCTTCGTACTTTCCAAAGATCATCTTTCCGGCGGTGGTCTGCAAAACGCTGGTGACACTGGTCTCGATCGTCTTCCCGATCAGCTTGCGGGCGTTATCAACGACCACCATCGTGCCGTCATCCAGATAAGCAATCCCCTGGTTGTATTCTTTCCCCTCCTTCAGGATGAATACTTTCATGATCTCGCCCGGCAGCACGACAGGTTTCATCGCGTTAGCCAGCTCATTGATGTTCAACACTTCAACCCCCTGAAGCTGTGCCACTTTGTTGAGATTGAAGTCATTGGTCACGATTTTCCCCTCCAAGCCCTTGGCCAACTCGATCAATTTCATATCCACTTCGCGGATATTCGGAAAATCGGTCTCGAGAATCTGGACGTTGATCTTCGTGTTCTTTTGAATCCGCTGCAGGATGTCAAGGCCGCGCCGGCCCCGGTTGCGCTTCAGAGAATCCGCGGAATCCGCAACCAGTTGCAGCTCCCGAAGGACGAACTGGGGAATGACCAGGTTGCCATCCAGGAACCCGGTCTCGCTGATGTCGGCAATCCGGCCGTCGATGATGACACTGGTATCGAGGATCTTGTAGTCTCTCTTGGGCGGACGCTCGCCCCCAATCAGGCCCCCCAGGGCTGCAAGGTTCAAGAGTTCCCCCTTGGACGCGCCCACGGCGAGACCCACGTAACCCATTAAAAGAAGGACGACCAGCTCTACAAATGATTTGGAGTGGCCGGCAAGGAGGGTTCGGCTGATGAGCGCACTGGCAAAATAGGCGCCGACGATCCCCATTAAGGAACCAATAGCCGCTCCAATCAGCCTCTTAAGCGATACCTTTTTAAGACGAATCTCAAACAGGAGGATCGCTATACCCAAGAGAGCCCCGAGACCTGCTGAAATCGGCTTTGACAAACCAAATGGGCCCGTGAAATACGCTATGACCGAGATCAAGAGCACAAAAAAAATGCGGATAATAATCACATCCAGCATGCTGGTTACCCCCCATCTATTAACCCCCGGCTGTCAAAAGGCTTATGGAATTAAGAAAGATTAATGGCGATAAGCCTCACACACTGCGCGACATTCTATATCATTTAAACTCTCCAACCAAAGGAATTAATCCATGGTGCCTTGGATCAGGTCACCAGCGGGATTTCAGCTCATGGCAGGAACGTTAAGGGGTTCCTTCACGGCCTGATCGAGAAATTATCATTGCATCCATGCAACATTAAAAAGATGAGAGTGCGCGAGGGGTTCCTGTTGTAAAATTGACACGATGCCTGAATATGGAGGAGGATGGCTATGCGCGTAGGTTTTGGATCTCTCTCATGTAATTGCAAGAAATCCTGTGGGATCATCGCGATCACTTTAGTTCTGGTTGTTCCTACCCTGGTGAACGGGCAAGCCCCACCCCCCTCCAGCGCCGATAAGGGCGGTTCACCTGCTCCCGCAGCCCAAACTAAGACCCCGCCGCCGAGGAAGCAGCCCCAGGCCAAAACTCAGGTGGAATATGATGCCTATCAAAAGATAGAAGCCGCCGCGGACCCAAAGCTGAAAATGGACCTGGTCGACAAATTTGTCACGGATTTTCCGGACTCTGAGCTGAGGGGAGCAGCCTATCAGCAGGGGTTGCGGGGGGCCCAGATGACCAATGATTATGAGAAGGCCCTCGACTACTCACGCAAGACCCTTCAATTGTATGCTGATGATGTTCTGTCCCTGCTGGTTCTTTCCTCATGGATTCCTGAACGGGTAACCGAAAACGATCCCCAACGCGAGGCGAAACTCACCGAGGCCACAGTGGCCGCCAAAAAGCTCCTGGAGGTTGTGCCGACACTTCAGAAGCCCGCCGGCCAGACGGATGAGCAATGGAACACGCAGTTGAAAGAGCTGAACGGGAGATCGCACGCCTCCCTCGGTTTCATTGAACTCCTGAAAAAAGACTATCCGGGCGCTGAAGAAGAATTCGAAAAGGCGATCAGCCAGATGCCCGCTGAGCCGACTTTTTGCTATCGCCTGGGTCTGGCATACACTTACGAGAAGAAGTATGACGCGGCAGCCTGGAACCTGGCGCGGTCTGTCGCGCTCAAAGGGGTCAGTGAGAAACCGGCCAAGGACGCTTTGGAGAGCTTGTTCAAGGCTTATGGTGAGGATCCGGCCAAGGCGGGAGAAGAGGACTTGGTCAAACTGGCAGGCAGTCAGGAGAAAATGCCGGATGACTTTTCGTTCGTCAAGTTCATGGAATCAAAACTGAACCCCAAGCCGCCCTCCCCCTGAAGGGGGGGTTAAATTGGGATGCGCTACGGCGTGGAGGCGCCCTTCTTTTTCGTGGCAGTGGGAGCCAGCGCCTTTAGGGCTTCCTCAGCGATGGCATGGGCGTGAGTGTTGATCAGCCGCTCTGAAGTTCCCTCCAACATGATCCGCAACAAATTTTGAGTGCCGGAATACCGGACATTGACCCGACCGGTGCCACTCAACTCCTGATGAGCCTGATCGATGGTCTGTTGAAGGGCCGTCAACTGTTCAAAAGGAATCCTCTCTTCGACTTCAACATTGATCAGCACCTGAGGGAGACGGGTCATGGCGGCCGCCAATTGCGAAAGGCGTTTCCCGGTTTGCTTCATCAAATTAATCACCTGCAGGGCCGCAATGGTTCCATCCCCGGTCGCGCAATAGTCACGGAATATAATGTGGCCGGACTGCTCCCCTCCGAAGCTGTAATCGTTTCTCATCATCTCGTCATAGACATACCGGTCGCCCACCCGGGTCCGCACGACAAAAATGGATGATGAACGCAAGGCGATTTCCAAGCCGCCATTCGACATCTCTGTGGCCACCACCGTGTCGTGCTTCAGCCGCCCTTGAGCCTTCATGTAAGGGGCCAGCATTGCCATCAGCATATCCCCATCCACAAATTCTCCGCGCTCATCCACCATGACCACGCGATCCGCATCGCCATCGACGGCGACTCCCACATCGGCATGCTCCGCCAGGGTTCGCGCGCGCATGCTCTCGGGATGCTCGGACCCGCAATCCAGGTTGATGTTTAGTCCATTGGGATCATCATGAGTCACGATGACCTCTGCGCCCAATTCCCGGAAGATGAACGGGGAAACGCAATACGCGCCCCCATTGGCGCAATCGAGCACCATTTTGATGCCCTTCAGCGATTGGTTCCCGATGGTCGCCTTTGCGAATTCGATATATCGTCCCCGCGCGTCGTCAATGCGCTGGGCACGGCCCAACGCCCCCGCAATGATGTGCTGGTTTGGAATCTCCCCCTGGAAGAACACCCTCTCGATCCGTTCCTCGGTGTCATCGGGAAGCTTGGACCCATCGCGTGAAAAGATCTTGATCCCATTGTCCGCAGCGGGGTTGTGGGAGGCCGAAATCATGATTCCGGCGTCGGCTGCAAAGCTCTTGGTCAGGTGGGCGATGGCGGGGGTGGGCATGGGACCCACCAATAACACGTGGACCCCCATGGAACAGATCCCCGCCGTGAGCGCATTCTCCAGCATGTACCCGCTGCGGCGCGTGTCCTTGCCAATCAAGATGAGATGCTGATCCTTGTCGGTCTTGAATACCTCCGCAGTCGCTTTGCCGAGCTTTAAAGCGACTTCCGGTGTGATCGGAAATCGATTGGCCAATCCCCGAATGCCATCCGTGCCAAAGAGTTTACGCATAAGACACCGCTACGGTGAAAAGAATCGTTGACTTCAGTTCAAGCCTTTCACCGTGTCGAACACCTGCTGAGAGGTCGACCGCGAACACTTGAGCGGAAGTGGAGTTCAAGAACGGTGAAAGGCCAGGTTAACTATCGAAAATAAAGTTGACAAAATCTTGTCAATCCACCGACCTGGGCTATTGGGCCAAGGCTTCGATGGCCTCTTCCTGGGGTGGAATCCGCACCTTCCAATGGCAGGTGGCATTGGAACACTTCCGGGTGGTGCCTCCCTTTTTGGTATGGTGCTCAAGCAGGTATTTTGCCCCACATTCGGGGCAAGGTTCAAGGACGGGTCGATCCCAGAGTGTAAACTTGCATTCCGGGTAGCGCGTGCATCCATAAAAAGCCTTCCCAAATCGAGACTTCCGCTCGGCGACATCCCCTTGCCCACACTCGGGGCAGACAATCCCGACCGTCTTGTGTTTCACGTATTTACACTTGGGATAATTGCTGCACGCTGTAAATTCTCCGTACCGTCCATGCTTGATCACGAGCGGGTTGCCGCATTCCGGGCATTTCTCTTCTAACAGCACGTCAGCCACCACCTTGCGCATGCCCTTGTGAGTCACGATCTTTTTTGTGGTCCTGCACTCGGGGTACCCGCTGCAGGCCAAAAACGCCCCGAAGCGGCCTCGTTTCAGGACCATCGGTTTTCCGCAGTTCTCACAGACCTCCTCGGACACATCCGGCAGACCTTCTTCGGTGGGGGACGTCACCGTCCCGTTTGTATCGGCGATTTCCTTGGTCAGTTCCCGGGTATTCTTGCAATCGGGATAACCGCTGCACGCCAGGAAGCTACCATGGCGTCCCCATTTGATCACCATGGGCTTGCCACACT
Source organism: Terriglobia bacterium (assembly GCA_041494885.1). GTDB lineage: Bacteria > Acidobacteriota > Terriglobia > JAIQFV01 > JAIQFV01 > JAIQFV01. The sequence continues at coordinate 25,565 of JBGQBO010000002.1, read as the reverse complement.
TTTCGCACACCTCGTCGGTGGGTTTCTCCTCCCGCTTGACATCGCGCATGTTTTTCTTGGCCTGACTCAAATCCTTTTCGAATTTCTCATAAAACTCCCCCAACGCTTCGGTCCAAGCCAGCTTGCCTTCCTCAATTTCATCCAGTGCTTCCTCCATGCGCGCGGTGTACTGGATGTCGAAGATATCTTCAAAGTGCTCCACCAGCAAATCGTTGGTGATGACCCCCAGTTCGGTCGGGTAAAACCTTCCTTGTAGCTTTTTGACGTACTCGCGTTCCTGGACGGTGTTGATGATCGTTGCATAAGTGGAAGGCCGTCCGATCCCCTTCTCTTCCAGCGTCTTAACGAGGGTTGCTTCGTTGAAACGCGGCGGGGGCTCGGTGAAGTGCTGTTCCGGCTTAATCTCATTGAGCTTGAGTTGTTCTCCCCGGCTCACCAGGGGAAGCTTGTGCTCAAGTTCTTCGGATTCCTCATCCTTTTCGTCTTCGTCCTTGGATTCAACATAGACCGTCAGGAAGCCGTCAAACTTGAGGACGGATCCGGTGGCGCGGAGCAGGTACTTTCCCGCGAGAATATCGATGGTTGTTTGGTCAAACAGTGCGGGCATCATCTGCGAAGCAACGAACCTCTGCCAGATCAACTTGTATAATTTGAATAAATCCGGTTCCAGAAAAGGCTGGACAACCTCCGGGGTCCGAAACGCGGACGTGGGACGAATGGCCTCATGGGCATCCTGCGCGCCCTTTTTGGAACGATAATGGATGGGCTTCTCCGGAAGATACTTCTCCCCGTACGCCGAAGCGATATGCTGCCGGCATTCTTCCAGCGCCTCGTTCCCGACCCGGGTGGAGTCGGTTCGCATATAGGTGATCAGCCCGACGGTCCCTTCGTCGCCCAAATCGATCCCCTCATACAGTCGCTGCGCCAGCGACATCGTTCGCTTCACCGTAAATCGCAGCTTGCGGGAGGCCTCTTGTTGCAGTTTGGAGGTAATGAAAGAAGGGACGGGATAGCGCTTCTTCTCTTTCGTGGTCACCCCGTCGACAATGAACTCTGATTGTTTCAGTGCGGCAACCGCGGAATCGGCCTGCTGCTGGTTCTTGATCTCCAACTTTTCATCGCCAAACTTGATGAGGCGGGCGTCAAAACTTGGAGGTAAGTGTGCCGAGAGATTGGCATCGACGGTCCAGTATTCCTGTGCGACGAAAGCCTTGATTTCCCGTTCCCGTTCCACGATCAGCCGCACGGCGACGGTTTGCACGCGCCCGGCAGATATCCCGCGCCGAACTTTGTCCCATAACAGCGGTGAAACCATATAACCGACCAACCGATCCAGAACACGGCGCGCCTGTTGGGCCTCGACGAGATTTTGATCGATCTTGCCCGCATGCCGGAATGCTTCCTGGATCGCTTTCTTCGTGATCTCATTGAACATCACCCGCAGGAAGTTCTTCGGGGCGGTGGTCTTTTTTGCACGCGGGTGATTCCCTCCCAAGGCTTCGGCAACGTGGTAGCCGATGGCCTCCCCCTCGCGATCGGGGTCAGTGGCGATATAAATGGTCTCCGCTTTTTCCGCGGCGGCTTTGAGCTCACGAATGACCTTTTCCTTGCCGGGAATCGTTTCATAAGTGGGCTCAAAATTTTCCTTAATGTCCACACCCAGTTTTCGCCGGGGGAGGTCGCGGATGTGTCCCATCGAGGCTTTGACCGTAAAGTCTCTTCCCAAATATTTGTTTATCGTCTCTGCCTTGGCGGGCGATTCAACCACCACGAGGGCTTTGGCCATATCAACCTACACTCATTCTTAATTCTTCGATGAAATTCCCACGACCTGAACTGAAAGCGTCGCGGGGATCCGAAGGGGATCCATTTCAGGCCCTCCGGACAAAACACTTGCCCGGTAATTGCTGAATCCGGTCTTTGAGCTCCAGTTCCAGCAAAGCACCCAACAATTGCGATTGGGAAAGGCGGGTGCGCGAGCTCATCACATCGATGTGCAAAGGCTCATCCACCGTCAAGGCATCATAAACCTTCTTTTCTTCGACGGTCAGCGCCGCATCAAACAAGGATGCGCCTGGCAGGTCTGCTGGTTGCACCGTGAGAATGCGCTCTCTTACTCGCACGGGACACTCTTCTACCACATCTTGCCATGTTTGCACCAGCTTGGCGCCTTGTTTAATCCACAGATTAGGTCCAAAGGCAGTCTTCTGTGTCAGGTTGCCGGGCACTGCAAAGACCTCCCGATTCTGCTCGCATGCCAGTCGCGCCGTAATCAAAGAGCCGCTGTATTCGGCCGCTTCCACCACCAGAGTTCCCAGTGAGAGCCCGCTGATGACGCGGTTCCGGATCGGAAAGTTCTGGGGTGCGGGAAAGGCTCCAATCGGAAACTCGCTGATGATCGCCCCGTCTTTCAGAATCTCGTCGGCCAGTTTTCTGTTCTCCTTGGGATAGATGCGGTCAATCCCGGAACCCAACACGGCGATGGTCTTTCCATGTCCCTCGAGGGCTCCCCGGTGGGCCGCCGAATCAATGCCCCGCGCCAACCCGCTGGTGATGGTCAATCCGCGTGATGCCAGGTCCCTCGCCAACTGCACCGCCATCTGCAAGCCGTAGGTCGTGGCGCGCCTTGCGCCCACCACAGAGATCGAGTCCGTACAGAGGACATCGCCATGACCCAACAAATACAGCAGGATCGGCGGGTCAAAAATCTCCTTGAGCAGGGGCGGATAGGCCTCACTATCCAGCGGAATCAGCGTCACCCCAAGCTGATGCGCCTTTGAAATCTCAGTGTCCGCGTCCTCCCACAGTGCCGGACTGGGAAGCCGCGCGGCGACTTCCTTCACTATTCCCGCGTCACCCAGTTCTGAAAGGGTCAGCGAAAGAATCCGGTCCGGATTTTCAAACCTGGCCAGAAGCTTGTGGACCGAGCGCAATCCCAACCCGGTCAGCAAGGAAAGCGCCACCCAACAACGTAATTCAGTCATGATGAATTCCAGTCAATGGGGGGAAGGGACTGCGCCATCAATCTACGCTCCACGGAATCTCATTGTCAAGGAGTTTTGGAAACCACTCGCCGCGGAGACGCAAAGAATGCTGAAACTCAATAAAAGTCGTAGTGCCCTCCGCGTGTCCGTGAGGCCATCTCAAACTAAATCGCCTTTCCACCCAACCTCCAAGCCGCTATAATACGCAGCCAACCACTTGTCGCTTGTCGTAAAATCGACCGAATGAGAGTCAATGAGCCTCTTCACTTCAAACATTCAATCCGATGACTCAACATTGAAGGCCATGCGCATTGAAACCTTTTCCCTCAGGAATGACTCGAAAAGAGTCGTCCTTTTTCTCTGCCTCCTTTTTCTTCTAGATCCCGTTGCAACGCTAGCGCGTCAGAAGGGCCCTCCGCCCCTGGCTCAGCAAATTGAACAGTTACTGAGTTCCTCTTCGATTTCCATTGGTTTCCTGGGGATCGAAGTCTACTCCATCGACCGCAAGCAAATTGTCTTTGAAAGGAATGCAGGACATTTGTTCGTCCCTGCTTCGAACACCAAGATCTTTACAACCGCCACTGCCCTAGCCAAGCTCCCCGCCGATTTTCGCTATCACACCACGCTGGAATCCAGTGGCAGAATCGATAAGTACGGACGATTGAACGGAGATTTGATCCTTGTAGGTCGCGGAGATCCGAATCTCTCCAACCGGCCACTGCCCTACGATCCCCAGGCCCCACGTTCCGGCCCTCCACTATCGGCGATTGAAAACCTTGTGAACCAGTTGGTTGCCCGGGGAGTCACGATGATCGAAGGTGACATCGTTGGCGATGATTCCTTCTATGTGAACGAGCCCTACGGCGATAGTTGGGGCTGGGATGATCTGATCTGGTCCTATGGGGCCGCAGTGAGTGCCCTGACCCTCAACGACAATGTTTTTTCAATTTCTATCTCTCCGGGGGAGGCGATTGGAGACCGGGCGTTCCTAACGATGGACCCCTTCTACCCTGCGATCAAGTTGCGAAATGATCTGGTCACTACAACTGCAGGATCCGAGCGCCGCATTCACATTGAACGTTCACCCGGCAGTCCCCTTCTTCACCTTTGGGGAACCATCCCCCTGGACGCCAAGCCATACCAGGAATCCATAGCGGTGGGGGAGCCCGCACGATTCGCTGCGGAATCCCTTTGCGACAGCCTGCGCAGCAAGGGAGTCCACGTTTATGGAGAGGTGCGCGTGCGGCATCTCGAGCTGTGGGATTTGAGCCCCACCCTTGGGCCTCGGTCACCGGAGAATCCTCAGAGACCCGCTCTGGCTGAAATCGTTTCGCATCCCTTGCGCGAGGATTTGAAAATCATCGCCAAGGTTTCACAGAACCTGCATGCGGAGATGCTTCTGAGGCAGGTGGGAGCACAGCTCAAAGGCGAAGGTTCGGTCCGGGCTGGACTTCAAGTCGAAAGGGAGTTTCTGAAGGAAGCCGGAGTGGACGATCAGCAGTTTTTTTTCGGGGATGGTTCCGGCATGGATCCGCACAATCTCGTGGCGCCGCATGCCGTCGTCCAATTGCTGAACTACCTCTGGTCCCAGCCTTATCGCGAAACCTTTATCGACCTGCTCCCGGTAGGCGGCATTGATGGAACTCTCAGCTCTCGTTTCAAAGGAACCTCGCTGGTCGAAAAGGTGTTTGCCAAGACGGGGACATTAACTCACGTCAATGCCCTCTCTGGTTATGCCACTTCCCCCAGGGGCGAGCATTTTATTTTTTCCATTTTGACCAACAATCACCAGCAAGAATCGAAGGTGGCCACGGCAACTATGGACAAAATCCTCGAGACCATCCTTACTTATCGGGAACCCAGTTCCAAGAAATCCCGCAAGAAATGACCCATGAAGATCATTTATTCCGACCGGTATGACCTGAATCTTGGCGATCATGTGTTTCCGACCGTGAAATACCGAAAGACGAAGGAGCGCGTGCTTGCCGACGGGGTTTGCTCCCCACCGGAGATTACATGCCCTCAGCCGGCGGACGATGAGGACCTCACCCTGGTGCACACCCGTGAATACATTCGAAAGCTCAAGAAGGGAAAGCTGAGCACGGTGGAGATCCTTCGGATGGAAGTGCCTTACTCCAAGGAGGGGGTAGAAGCCGTCTGGCTATCGACGGGCGGGACCATCGCCTCCGCCCGTTACGCGCTGCTTGAAGGGATCAGCATCAATCTGGGGGGAGGGTTTCATCACGCCTTCCCGGACCATGGGGAAGGCTTTTGCATGCTGAATGATGTCGCGGTCGCCATCCGCGTCCTCCAGAAGGAGGGGCTCATTCGCACGGCCATGACCGTCGATTGTGACGTCCATCATGGCAATGGCACTGCCGAGATCTTTCACGCCGACTCCACGGTCTTCACCCTTTCCATCCACCAGCTCCACAATTACCCCCCCATCAAACCTCCCTCAAACCTGGATATTGATCTCGAGGATGGAACAGGGGACGAAGAATACCTGGAGAAGCTCTCCCAAGGGTTGGACCAGTCTCTCGGTGAGTTCAAGCCCGATCTCATCGTTTATCTCGCGGGGGCAGATCCTTACCAGTATGACCAACTGGGCGGGCTCTCCATCACGCTTCAGGGTCTTCGTCAGCGGGATAGGGTGGTCTATCAGACGGCGCGAGACCGAAGTATTCCCGTGGCAGTGACCCTGGCGGGTGGTTATGCCTACCGGGTTGAAGACACGGTCACCATTCATACCAATACCGTCAAAGCAGCAAAGGAGGTTTTCACAACTCAAAGCTCATAGGACGAGCAGATGAGCTCTTGCCATGGCCAGTTTACTTGGTGACCCAAGTTGCTCAATGGGGGACTGTTTCGAAGCTACGAAACAGGGTTTGAAGCTTAGACACCACCCCTTTTTGCAATCATCAACAAGAAATCCAAGGACCTGACTTGGTCCGACTCCGTTCAAAAGATGCGACGCCAGTTTTACAATCCCAATTGTAGATTGCAAAGATACGACCCCTTCCTATTTTCTCGCAGAAGCATCAGTTTTAAAATGATCGGGGAGGAACCGAAACGTGCCCGTTGGTCCCGTAGCTGTCTTTGACTTCCTTGTAGACGAAATCAAAATCGATCAGCCGGGCCACTTGGCGCAAGGGATGATTGGCGCGCACCCGTTTGTCCAGACTCACATTCACACAGAACAGCTTCTCCTGCGGCGGATCCTTAAATCCCATCATCGGATGGGCCTCCATACTGTAAGGGATGAACTTTCAAAACGAGTATATCATCCAACGCAAGAGCGCCGTTTGGGCAACAGCCCGGAAAGACTTGACCCCAATTTTGTTCCAATTGTAGATTGCAAAGATACGACCCCTTTCATTCGAGGTGAGGTTCCCGGTGTAGTCATACACATATTTCATGGACCACTGGTTGTTTCCGGTCAACGGGCGGGGTGGCGCATACATCGCGTCTTGTGCGATGTGTGCGAGTCCTCAGTGGGAATAGAGTTCCACTTCGGACTGAGTGCGGTGGGCCTGCAGATTCAAAGGAAACTGGTACATGGAAATGAGTTGATTTAGCATGAATGACTCATGCCAATCACTTACCAGAGAAGAAGAATCGCACACACGCCAAGAGCGCGTGTATGCGCCACCCGTCCCGAACTCGGAACGGCCTCGGGGGGCGTTCAAACGCGCCTCCTCCAAATGACGGCGCCTTCACTCCCTGGCTAGGAAGCGTGTCCGCCATCACATTTGAATCCCGGCAGATTTGGGATATAATCAAGGGTATTGAATGAGGTCGATATGAAACTAAGACATGCCTTTCTTTTTATCTCTTGCCTGTTCTGCCTTGCCACCCTCGTTTTTGCGCAGGAGGATCTCGGCGAAGCCGCCCGTAAGGAACGCGAGCGTCAGGCGGCGATTAAGCAAAAGTCCCGCGTTTTCACGAACCAGGATGTCGTGACTCGCCGTCCCGCGGAGGAGACGCCACCTCCTTCGGCGGAAGCTAAGAAGCCAGCCTCAGAAGAGGAGCCGCTGGACTCTGCCGGACATAACGAGAAATACTGGAGCCAGAAATTCATCGCCGCCAAAAAACTTGTCGCCGATGCGGAACAGAGGCAAAAAGATCTCGAGGTACAAATCAGGGATTATAACTACAGGCTCCTGAACCAGACTGATGTGTACGATCGGGAGCATCTCTACGGGCCGCTGATCGATCAGGCCAATAAGGACTTGGCCAAGAACAAGCAGGACCAGGAGGAAGCCAAGGCGGCTCTGGACGATCTTTACAAGGAGCTGGGCAAGAGCGGAGCTCCCCGGGAATGGGCCGACTCCACGTTGGCCACCCAGGAAGTCCCTCCGGAGCATCCGACTCTTGAGTACTATCAGAAACAACTCAAGAAACTCGACGACGAATATCAAGCCATGGAACGGTCTTATAAGGTCCAGCGGTTCCAGTTGATCAATCGACGGTTGCCCACCGATCAGGACTCGCTGGATGCCAAAGACCAGAATTATGGGTTGGGAGCGGATCCGTCCATTCCCCAACTCGATGCCAAGATCAACGAGATCGAGCAGAAGCACCAGGAGGTCCGGGACGAGCTTATCCGTAAGGCGGGTGCCGCCGGCTTCTCGATCCCCTAAGCACCGACCAGCCAATTTCAAGACACACCCTTGCACGCCGGAGACGGTGATTGCCGCATCAGCCGCGAATCGTTGCCGTCCTGAATCCCAGCTCAGGCCATGGGGAAGGGCGGCGTTTGCTCCCACGGATCCAGGCTTCCTTCGCACGCTGGTTTGGAAATCAGGCGCGAGTCATTGTCACGACAAGCGCTGATCACATCCGTGCGCTCGCCCAGACCGCCGTAAAGGAAGGCACGGAGATCTTTGCAGTGTGCGGAGGCGATGGCACCGCCCACTACGCCCTCCAAGAACTCGTTCACACCAAGACTGCGCTCGGAATTGTCCCCATCGGAAGCGGCAACGATCTCGCCGTCAACCTGACCCTCCACCGTGAACTTGAGGATTCAATTGAGATGCTCTCGAGCGGTATCACGCGAAGCATTGATGTCGGGCAGACGCGGACAGCCCTTTATTCCTGTATTGCGGGGGTTGGACTGGATTCTGAAGTGAATCGTCGCGCCAATGTTCGAAGATGGTGGGTTCGCGGGCGCGCCATCTACCCGTTCTCCATCCTTCAAACCTTGATTTCCTTCCGCCCCCGGCACGTAAGAATCTGTTGCGACGATCAGGTCTTTGAAGGGGCCATCATGTTTGCGGTCGTGGCAAATGCCCCGAGCTACGGACGAGGCATACGGATCGCTCCCATGGCCACGATGGATGATGGTGCCCTGGATGTGTGCATCGTCAAGGCCATGTCGAAGATGGAATTGCTCCGGGTTTATCCCAAGACTTACCGGGGAACCCACATTGACCATCCGGGTCTCGTCAAGCTGCGAGGCCGGGACATTCAAATTGAATCCGACCAGCCTCTTGAACTGTTTGGGGACGGCGAGTACCTGGAACCGACGCCGACCAGGATTCAACTGCTTCCTCGCGCACTCCGGGTCGTGGTTCCCCGCTGATCAGCCCGGGGGCTGACCCGGACAGATTCGATCGAGCCATTGGTGGCCATGAAAATCCCGACACCCTTTATTATCGTCCTCTCGGCCCTTATCGCGTATCTCCTGGGTTCGATTTCTTTTTCTTTTCTCGTTGGAAAGATCCGTCGCCGTGACTTGCGTGCCTCGGGGAGCGGGAATCTGGGGGCCATGAATACAGGACGTGTCTTAGGACCTCTCGCAGGCCTCCTCGTGCTGGCGTTGGATCTGGGCAAAGGGTTCGCGGCCGTCCGGCTGGCCCAAGAGCTATCTCGCAGCGAGACAGCGGTTTTCGCCTCCTGCATTGCGGTTCTCGTTGGACACAACTACTCTCTCTTTCTGAACTTTTCAGGCGGCAAGGGGCTGGCCACGGTGGGGGGATTCCTGCTGCTGATTTCACCCCGGACCTTTCTCGCCGAACTGATTGTCGCGGGGGTAGCTTACGGGTGCAGCAGGGACATTCATCTCTCTGCCCTGGCCATGATCACGGCCTTTGCCCCCTTATTGGGTTTGTTTACACATTCGTGGAAATACTTTATGCTGGGGCTTGTCGTTGCGGGCTTGAGCGCGATTCGTCACAAGAAGGAATTCCGGCAGTGGCTTGGAAAGTTCAGCTAAGTGGATTTGCATGATGCATTGTGAGGCTTTGGATCTCCTGAAACCTGCACTTGAAGTATTCTGGAACTGTATCGACCGCGTTCACAAAACAGCAGACAAGAGGCCCGCGCTCCTGGACCGGCGCTAGCGCGGACCACGGTGGATTGACTTTCATGTCTAAGATCCCCATTTCCATTCGGCCGATTGAGAAAGCGGACTTCGAGACGCTCTGTGAGATCGATCAGGCCTGTTTTCCACCCAGCGTGGCGTATTCCCGTTGGGAAATGCGCTGGTTCCTGTCTCGCCGCGGCGCGTTCGGTTTTCTAGCCGAAATCGGAGACAAGACGCAAATCCCTCCGGGAAACAGTCCCATCATCGGGTTCATTGTGGCGTGGAAGGTGCAACATAAGGCCGGTCACGTCATTACCCTCGATGTCCTGGAACGCTATCGCCGCCTGCACATCGGCAGCAAGCTCATGAAGAAAGTCGAAGAAGAATTCCACGATGCGCAGATCCGCGTGGCGCTGCTCGAGGTCTCGGTCAACAACACGCCCGCCCAGGAGTTTTATAAGAGTTTTGGCTACAAAGTGAACGAGAGGCTCAAGAACTACTATCCAACGGGTGAAGACGCCTTGGAGATGGTCCACTGGTTTGAGGAATAATGCCCATCCACGACTCCAGGGGGAATGCGAAACGCACACCGCAGAGGCGCGGAGTTCGCCGAGGCTGTTGATCCCATGCGGGCTCTGTGCCACTGCGGTAACGCGGGGGCCTTCCATCACTACCGTCTCGACCACCACAGAACATCGGCGCCGACCGCCAACAAAAGTAAAATTCCAATAAATCCATTCACATTGAAAAAGGCGGCATTGACGCGCGAAAGGTCATGCGGCTTAACCAGGTTGTGCTCATAAACCAGCAATCCCGCGACTACCGCAATCCCCCCCAGGGTAATTGCCCCCAGATGAAAGACGACCGCCAGTAGCACAAGCAATCCCACCATGACGACATGGAAGACCGAGGAGATGCGAAGCGCCGTGCGGATGCCCCATGACTTGGGGAGGGAATAAAGGCCGGCTTGGCGATCAAACTCGACATCCTGGCAAGCATAGATGATGTCAAAGCCGCCGGTCCACAGCGTCACGGCGGCGCAGAGGATAAAAGGCCGCCAATTGAGCGTGCCTCTCACGGCAACCCACGCCCCGACCGGGGCCATACCGAGGCAGAAACCCAGCACCACATGAGACCATCGCGTAAAACGCTTGGTCCAGGAATACCCTAATAGAATGGCCAGGACGAAGGGCGACAGGACAAATGCCAGGCGATTGAGTTCAAAAGCGGCATACAGGAAAAAGGCGCCGGCAAAGATCGTAAAGATCCATGCAAACCGTACGCTCAGTTTCCCGGTCTGGAGGGGACGCGTGCGGGTGCGTGGATTCATGGCATCGTAAACTCGATCTGCAATCCGGTTAAATGCCATCGCTGCACTGCGGGCCGCCACCATCGCCACAATGATCCACAGCAATATACGCCCTCGAGGGATCCCGTCTGCCGCCAGCAGCGCCCCGATGAGCGCGAACGGCAGTGCGAACACGGAATGCTCAAACTTGATCATCTCAAGAGTCGTCTTAAGTTCGCGAAAGATGGGCATATTCGGACTTCAGGACTGAGATTTCCAATGAAAGGCGGCCGCTTGCTCCAAACCGACATGGGCCAAGAGGCGGTAGCAGAATTGATCGACGAGGTCCCGGATGGTCTTCGGATGAAAGTAAAATGCCGGCATGACGGGAAAGATGCTGGCTCCCGCTTGCGCCAGGCGAGCCATGTTTTCAAGATGAATCGCGTGCAAGGGTGTCTCGCGCACGGCGAGAACGAGAAGCCGCTTTTCCTTCAGCATGCAATCCGCCGCCCGCTTGATCAGGTTGTCGACGACGCCGTTCGCGATGGCCCCGAGCGTTCCCACGCTGCAGGGAACAAGCAGCATCGCGTCAACGCGATGGGATCCACTGGCGATCGAGGCCCCAATGTCGTCGTTAGAATGCTCAATCAACTTCTTGGAAGCATGGCCCAACAGCGCCGCGGAGAGCTTCGTCGAGGCCGTCTGCTTCAGGTGGAGTTCATCCGCCAGGACATATCGGCCACCCGTGGAGATGATGAAATGAATCCTTCCCACACGAGGATCCGCATCGAGCATCTGCAGAACCCGCTGCGCAAAAATCGAGCCGCTGGCTCCGGTCACAGCAAGGGTGATCTCCTTCCGCGACGGGGCGTTCGCGCTGCCGGGAGACGGCGGAGTGGCTGGTTGTGGGTGCGGATGACGATTCGCCATTGAAGCGTGAGTGTAATCAGAAACCCCGAACGGGTCAAAATATTTCTGGTAGAATGGCTGGTCTTGAGCAGGCCTTTATGCTCAAGGGCTCTCTTATTCGATCCCTGATTTCCTGGATCCCGTGAGGGAGATTAATACCGATCTGGAGAGATCCTGGCCCATGAGAGCCGTCCTACAACGCGTGAAGGAGTCGAACGTCGTCGTGGACGACCACCAGGTGGCGAGCATAGGCAAGGGATTGCTGGTCTTGCTTGCGGTGATGAAAGACGACAACGAGGAGGATGTTAGGCAACTCGCTCAAAAGGTCATCGAACTCCGCATCTTCGAAGATGAGAATGGGAAGATGAATCGAAGCCTTGAAGAGGTGAACGGCGCGATGCTGGTCGTATCTCAGTTCACGTTGGCGGGTGACTGCCGAAAAGGTCGCCGACCTTCGTTTGATGACGCGGCAGATCCTGCGACCGCGCGATCGTTATATGGACAGTTTGTAGAGCATGCTCGAAGCCGCAATGTTCCAACTCAGACGGGGAGCTTTCAAGCCATGATGCAGGTCCACCTCATCAACGATGGCCCCGTCACGCTGTTGCTTGACAGCCGCAAGTCCTTCTAGCGAGGCCCCCTGACTCAGCTTTCAGAGAGCAGCATTGGATACACACCTCCTCCTTCGCTCAGGGGGGCTTGTTCAAGAGATCCCGCACTTGCTCATGCCCCCATCACCAAGCGGAGAACTTACCAGAACTCGACACCTCCTTCTGCAGCAACTTCTTTTACGACCACCTCAGCAGGGGGTGCCTGACGGCACCCCGGAGTATCGCCCCTACCTCTGCGGGCTGCCGGACTTCTCGGTATGAATATCTTCCAGGGTTACCGGCGCCCCTCCATAGACGTTTCCTTTTGCCACCAGCGCTGTTGCGACGACACCATCATTGCTCGTAACGCCAGTAAGGACCAGTTTCCCAACAAAATTGTCCAAATTCTCTAACTCGGGAAACAATTGGGTCACAAATAGTGCCCCATGTTCCAGCGGCTGGAGCTCGAGGCCACCCTCGGTTCCTCCAATAATCGTTCTTATCAGGGTTCCGGAACTGTCGAAGAGCGATATATTCATGCGGACTTGATAATTGTATGGGTTCGCAGCTGCCAGGCCGGTATTTTCGCCTTTCGAGGCATTGCGCACGACGGAGATCGACAGCCCTCCGCAAACATGCATCGGTGAGACTCCCACACTGCTCATCGGTACCCCAGTGGTGGCAGGATCTCCCCGATAGAGGGTATAGAAGAGATAACCTCCGATGTTGTGACCAGTCTTCTCAGTCACGCGCAGCCATCCCGTCCCCAGAGGTCCTGAAGCACTGCTCTCAAACTTGCAGGTGCCATTCCCGCGGAGGACATAGCTGCTGGGCGTACTCCCTGCGCCACACGTGGTCTTAAAACCCAATGCAAGAGGCACGGGTTGCCCACCGTCTGTTACTCCTTCATAGGATTCGATTAGAATCTCCCGCGCACTCGAATCCGGATTGGATATGACTAAGGTCGTGGCCCACCAGTCCTGTCCGGTTTGTCCGTTGGCGACTTGAGCAAACCGAAGCACTGAATAAGGATCGGTCTGTCCAATGGCGGGAGCGACGGAAAAAGCCATCAGGGCCGCGACTGCAATCATGAAGACAAGAAATCTTCTAAGACTCATAAGTCCTCCCCACTGGTTGATGATTGATTTCGGTTAGTTCCTGGATGATCAGGATGAATTGCCACTGCCCTAAGAGGGGTCCACACTGCTCCCCTCCCGATGCCTGAAAATCAGCGTGACCAAAAATGAGGTCAAGGAGGAAATCAAGTGGTCATGCGCAGGAAAATTTGACTGGGAAGGACACGCCAGCGCCACACACAGGACTCAATAGCAAACCCAGCCAAGTGCGTAGAGGAGTAAATCTCTTTCAGGTCTTGAAGTGTTTTTGGGTCATTGTCAACCCAAGCAAAGATATTTCTCCTTGGCAGCGGCCTCGATTCAGGACTTTGTGAATTTACTCTGCGACAAGGCCTGAAATAATCCAACGCCACTCACACAAGGGATTTAAAGAGTGTTCATCAAACTGGGTAGACAATCTTGATTTGCCTTATCATTGTGAATCTTTTCCCTATCTCTGTCAACACGAATCCGGAGCGGTCGGAAATCAACACCTTCAGGGGTTCAGCATCAGGTGTGGGTTTGGATTCGGGCGGGGAATGGACCGCGGGAATTGAAATTGCGGGTCCTTGCCGGGATGAGGGGCTAATACCCGCCAAACTCCTCGCTCCGAATATCGTCGACGTTTACCCCTGCCTCATTCATCATCCTGTGAACATCGGAGACCATGGCAGGGGGACCCACGAGATAATGAATCGGCTCCCGAAGTCCCTGGGAGTACTTTGCGAGAATCTCAGGTGTGAGGCGCCCCTTTTCCCCCTCCCAGCGCAGGCGGGACTCGTCCGGCTTGCTCATCACGCCGACCAAGGTGAAATTCCCGTTGAGTTGCTGAAGCTCTTGAAGTTCCGTGAGGAACGCCGCATCCTCGGGCCGTCGATTGCAATAAAACAGAATCATCCGATGCGGCAATCGGCCATGAGCTGCCTCAATCAGCATGGACCGGAAAGGCGTGATCCCAATGCCCCCCGCAATCATGATGGCGGGCCTGTTTGCATTATGGTGCAGGGTAAAGCTTCCATAGGGCCCTTCCATCTCGACCTCGGCGCCAGGTGGCATCGCGTTGAGAACACGCTTGAAGGCCGTATTCCGCATTCGCGCTGCGAACATGAGTCCATCTTCAAAGGGCGCGCTCGCGATGGAGAGGGACCGCGCAATCCCTTCGTCGTCTTTCTCAGGCGGATTGATCAAGATTACATCCGCATACTGGCCGGGTTTGAACTGGAAACCCGCAGGTTTCTCGAAATGAAACGCCAGGGTTCCCAGGGCGACTTCCTCGCGCCGGACGAACTTGACTCGGTAGGTCCCCATCCAAATTCCTTTCACGACTGCGGAGTGTCTTCCCTGCGCGTTTGCGCAATGGTGAGCGAAAAAATCTATCCCCGATGTAATAAATCCAACAGTGTTGGACCGGGCGCATCCCTTCTCTCTCTCGCGGGCCTCTTCTCCCCGTTCTTTCATCGCCGGGCGGGGTTCCCAGCACTCGCCCTGCAATGCACGATTTCTTCCCTGGATCAAAAAAGCAAAAAAGGGATGAGGTTGGCTCCCCATCCCTTCTTCGCTCATCTAGAGGAACTGATGGCTATGGCTAGGACCTTTAATTCATCTTGGCTTTATCCCCACACTTCTCCAGGGAGAGTTTGTTCTCCTTATAGCACTTTCCCACGTCGTTCAAGTCCTTCGAACCCGCCTTGACGTGGCAGTACGCGCAGTTTTTGCCTTCCTTCTTCGAATACTCCGGCTTGGCGAGGCTGAACGATGCCACAACGATCAATGTAAACACAAAAACGAACAATAACTTCACATAACGCATAACAGGAATCCTCCGTTTGTTGAATTTGTTGAAATTAACTTGACGCATTCCTTCCTCCTGCCACAAGCTCCTCAGATGCGTCAATGAGGCTGAGGGTTGTGAAACTTGCAACCTCACTTCGAAAGGGTGGATGCAGGAATTTCGAAAGCCTTGATATCCTTGGTGACTCCGAAGGTAATCCCCGATTGCGGATCAACGCGCGTGATCCCCTTAATGGCGGCCACATCCCACCGGAATCCGGCAGCCATTACCTGGAGCCCGAGCCGCGCCTGCGACAAGCTCTCGGTTCCCAGCGGTGGCGGGCCTCCGCGTGTTGACCAGCGCCCATTGATCTCCGCGGCCAGCGAGACGCGTGGGGTTAACGGGTATAGGCCAGCAACGCCGTAAGTCAGGACATCGTTTTGTGAGAACAGTTGGGTGGGCGAAGTCAGAAGCCCGATACCAATATTTGAAAATGTGTTGAACTTGCCGAAATGCTTTCCAAACAGAAACGAACCAAAGACATTGGTTGTGTTCAGGCCGATGCCGTGGCTTTGATCGCTATTGGGCAATTGAACGGCAACGCGGAATCCCATGGAGGGACGTCGTCTCCCTTCCGGAAGAATGCGGATTTTTGTCGCCAGGACAAAGTCACCGATATCAGTGGCCGAATGGCCATCCCCGCTCAAATGAGGGGTGACAAAAGAAGGGATACTCTCGTTCACCGAGAGAAAATTGGCAGCAGTTCCGGTGATCTGGAATTCTGCGGTCTCTCCCAATCCGATGTTGATTCCGATCACCCCAACGCTGGTGAGGTCTCCCCTCAAACCGGAGACAGGGAAGCGTTGATTCTGGAGAAAATCCAAACCAAATTCAAAGAGAATGTGCCCCGGTTTGATCAAGTCGACATCCTGAGTCAGTAAAGGACGTTGCTGCGCCCAGCCGCACAGAGGCAGCAGTGCAATCGTCATGATCAATGATTTGATCCCGGGAAGCTTCATAGCTGGATCGGATGATTTGAGACCTGCACTGGACCCGAAAAGACGTGCCATGATAGCACAGCCGAAATCTGAAGTTCAAAAGGAAATCTCCGCATTTTTAATCCCCCGTTTCATAATGGAGGATAGCGAGGGCGGCCACAGTTGCTGTCTCTGCCCGGAGGATGCCCTCCCCCAGCGAGACCGCTTGAAACCCGGATCGTCCGGCGGAACCAATCTCTTCATCAGCCCATCCCCCCTCGGGCCCAATCGCCAATGTAAACCCACCGTAAGACACATCCCCAGAAGAATGGCGGCGGGTCTCCAAAAATGACTTAAGGGCGGACTTGAGCGGGGGGGTGCCCGCTTTCTCGCTCAGCAGTAATTTACACCCGCCTCGGGATTTCGACACGGCCTGAGCAAACGGCAAAGGGGGGTCCAAAACGGGAAGATACAGCCGACGGCACTGCTTGATCGATTCGATGAGGATCTTCTCCCAGCGCACCTGTCGGGCGTTCGTGACGTCATGCCATTTTAACTCCGTGTGGGCGGCCACAACCGGAACAATCCGGTTAACTCCCAACTCCGCTGCCTTTTCCAGAATCCATTCAAACTTTTCAAATCGTACCAGTGCTTGAAGGAGCACCACCTGATCTTCTCCTGGTGACGGTGTCCTCGATTGCTCCTCGATTCGACAGGTCAATTCGCCGCGAGTGGAAATCCCCTCCAAGGTGGCGCGCGCCCAACGACCCTGTCCGTCGACGAATTCAAAGGAGTCACCCGGACGGGCTCTCAAGACATTCCTGAGGTGATGGGCCTGCTCCCCCCGCACCACGATGGATTCAGACGACCAGTCGTCGACGCTGACAAACACTCGCCGGTCTGTCATCGCTCCATTCCCTTTCTGGCGACCAGACACACCCAGCCATTCGTGGTTTCCTTCCTCTCCACCAGGAAGTCCTGGTGCTCCAAATGTTCCTGAAAGGTCTCCCCCTGCTCCTGAAGAATCCCTGAACAGACCAACCAGCCTTGAGGGGCAATCACGCGCTTGAACTCCGGCCACAAGCCCTCGAGGATGCCTGCGCTCAGGTTAGCAAAACAGATTTCTGTACACCGGTCAGCGAGGGCCTCCAGGGAACCGACCCAGACTCGCGTTTTCGCGGTGACCCGGTTCATTTCGAAATTTGCTGCCGCCACCTGAACCGCGACAGGGTCAATATCACAGGCCCCCACCAATCGGGCACCCCGACGAACCGCTGCAATGGACAGAATTCCGGAACCGGTTCCGACGTCGAGCACGATCCGGTCCTGGAGCGGCAGTTGTTCCAGGGAGCGCAAGCATAACTGAGTCGATTCATGGGTTCCGGTTCCGAAGGCCATCCCGGGTTCGATCCTGATTTCGATCCGCGTCCCCGCCTCCGGTTCTTCCTTGTAAACGCCGGGAATGACGAGAAATGATGCGCCGACGGAAAATGGGCGGAGTGAGTCCCGCCAATGTCTTGTCCACTCCTCGTGGGGAACCCACGTCGTCGACATGGAGGCCCGAGAGGAATCTGAAAGACGGGCGGTAAGGGGATCCATAAGCTCTCGAAGGGAAGGTGAGCGGTGAGCAGGAAAGAAGGCGCACAAGGTGATCGGATCAGAATCAAAGTTCTGTACTTCAATTCCCGTGCAACCGGCCTCGTGAAAGAAGCCTACCAGGTCGTCTTCTTCACAACTCGGGACCGTGACCGAAATGACCAGAGATTCCATGGAAGGGAGAGCTCGAGGGGAGCGCTATCCAAAGATGTCTTTCACTTTTTCGAAGATTTTCTTTTCTGCCGGCTTGTTTTCAACGGAAGAGACCGTCGCCAGCTGTTCCAGCAAACGGCGCTGTTCGCGAGTAAGCTTCTGGGGGGTTAACAGTCGAACGGTGACAAAAAAATCACCCCGGCCATGGCCATTGATGTTCGGGATCCCTTTCCCACGGATGCGAAAGGTGGCTCCGGATTGAGTGGCTTCGGGGATCTTTAAAACTTCTTCGTCGCCTTCAAGGGTGGGCACTTTGATCTCGGCCCCCAAAGCAGCCTGGGAAAAGCTGATGGGGACGTTGCAATGAATATCAATTCCCTCTCGCTCAAAATACGCGTGCTCCTTGACGTACACGACCACGTACAAATCACCTAAATCGCCGCCGTGTATCCCGGCATCCCCCTCCCCTGTGATCCGGAGACGTGAGCCATTATCCACCCCACCGGGAATTTTGATCTCCAGGGTGTGCTCTGCACGCAGGCGGCCGTCCCCCCGGCATTGTTTGCACGGATTGCTGATGACCTCCCCCGCCCCGCGGCATTGACCGCAAGTTCGGCTGATGGAGAAGAACCCCTGCTGATACCGCACCTGACCTCGCCCCTGACATTGGGGGCAAGTGGTGGGCCCCGTTCCCTTCTGCGAGCCCGATCCTCCGCACTCCTTGCATCCCTCGAGGCGGGGGACACGGATCTTGGTTTTCACCCCGAAGGCGGCCTCTTCAAAAGAGATCTGGAGGTCGTACCGGAGATCTGATCCGCGCTCCCGGGAGGAGCGACGGCGTCCACCCGCTCCCGCTCCAAAGATATCGCCGAAGCCAAAAAAATCGCCCAGGATGTCGCTAAAGTCGGAAAAAACGGTCGGATCGAATCCGCTAAACCCGCCTCCGGCCCCGCTTATACCCTGGCGACCGAATCGGTCATACATCCCGCGCCGATTCGCGTCGCTTAACACACTGTAGGCTTCAGCAGCTTCCTTGAACTTCTCTTCGGCTTCCTTGTTGCCGGGATTCTTATCAGGATGAAAGCGCATCGCCATTTTGCGGTACGCGCTTTTGATCTCCTGCTCGGTGGCGTCACGGGAGACACCCAGGATCTCATAGTAATCGCCATTCTGGTTGGGCACTCCTTAAAACCTCTCCTTCTCACATCTTCTTCGCCTGTTCCCTTTCAAACCGGATGAAGGCGATCCCAGGATGAATTTCTCTCCTTCATGCGCAAGGAAGAGAAACCCGAAACGGTTGCGGGTGAAAGGGTCGGGTCCCTTCCTTTGGTTAAGGCGGAACCGCATTACTGCTCCAATGAATGGGCAAACGTTAACTCGGCGAGAGCATGAGTTGCTTCAAGCGGGCCGCCAATTCTTCCACCTCGGCGATGGACCGGTTCAACGACTCACTCTGACGAGATTCGATGGCGTGGCGTGCGGTCAGAAACAGATCTTTCACCTTCTGCTGTTCTTCGTCCTCCAGCATCCATCCAAATTCATCGAACGCCTTCCGGGTGTTTTGAAGCAATCCGTTAAGGTGATTGAGAAGCATCGTTTCTTCCCGGCGTTTGCGATCTTCCTCGGCGAACCGGTTCGCCTCCTCAACCATTCTTACAATCTCCGTTTGGGTCAAACCGCTGGACGGAGTGATCCGTATGGCCTGGGCCTGACCTGAATGCTGATCCTTGGCGGAAACATTCAACAGCCCGTCCGCGTCCACATCGAACGTCACTTCGATTTGTGGAACGCCCTTGGGAGCGGGGGCAATTCCCATCAGTTCAAACTTACCCAGAGACCGATTTCGATGGGCGATCTCACGCTCTCCCTGGAGCACATGGATTTCCACAGTGGACTGGCCATCGGAGACGGTGGTAAAAATCATGGTCTTCCGGGTCGGTATGGTTGTGTTCCTTTCCAGAAATTTGGTCATAAGACCGCCGTGCGTTTCCACACCGAGAGAGAGGGGAATAACGTCCAGCAGGACGATATCCTTGATCTGGCCCGAGAGCACCCCTCCTTGAATGGCGGCGCCAATGGCCACAACCTCATCGGGGTTGATGTCGAGCGACGGGGCCTTTCCAAAAAAAGATTCCACGCGAGATCTCACCAGGGGCATGCGGGTTTGTCCGCCGACCAGGATGACATGGTCTATCTGGTCGGGTGTTAATCCGGCGTCAGAAAGCGCCCGCTCGCAGGGTTCCACCGTGCGGCCCACCAGCTCCGTCGTCATCTCCTCAAATTGGGCCCGCCCCAGGGTGCGGTTGAAGTGCTTTGGCCCCGCCTCATCCGCCGTAATAAAAGGCAGGTTGAGTTGAGCCTCAAGAGCGACGGACAACTCGCATTTGGCCTTTTCGGCAGCTTCTTTGACGCGCTGCAGGGCCAGCCGATCTTCCTGAAGGTTGAGGCTGGTTTCCTTCTTAAACTCCTCAACGATCCACTGCACAATGCATTGATCAAAATCTTCTCCGCCGAGAAAACTATCGCCACAGGTTGAGAGCACCTCAAACACCCCTGCATTCAATTCAAGGATGGAGATGTCAAAGGTCCCGCCCCCCAAGTCAAAGACGGCAATTTTTTCAGATTGCTTTTTTCCCAATCCATAGGCGAGCGCAGCGGCCGTCGGCTCGTTGATAATCCGGACGACATTGAGTCCGGCAATCTTGCCGGCATCCTTGGTGGCCTGCCTCTGCACCTCATCAAAATAAGCGGGGACCGTGATGATGGCATCAATGGCCAGCGTCCCGACATAATCCTCCGCGGCGATTCGGAGCTTCTGCAGCACATAGGCGGAGATTTCGGGAGGGCTGTAATCCCGGTCCTGGATCTTGATCCTCACGTCACCCGTGGGCGACTGGGAAAGTTCATAGGGGAGCAGGGACCGCGCCTGCTGCACCTGTGGAGTTGAGAGCTTCCGTCCGATCAGCCGCTTGACGGCGTAAACCGTGTTGCGATGATTCGTGATCGCTTGACGCCGCGCAATCTGGCCAACCAGTCGTTCCCCTTTTTCGGTAAACGCAACCACGGAGGGGGTCGTCCGGCCCCCCTCCTGGTTGGGGATCACCTGGACGGCAGCCCCTTCCAGCACGGCCATGCACGAGTTGGTGGTTCCCAGATCAATGCCAATGATTCGGTTCATTGAAAAATCTCGCTCTTCAACGAATTTAGTCCTGGATCCCCGTGTTCCTGTCGCCTTCTTCTCTTGCAGATGAAGTCTTTTTCCCGACCGCCACCTTGACCATGGCGGCCCGGAGCAGCCGTCCCTGGAACAGATAGCCGCGCTGGTACTCCTCAATCACGACGTTCTCATCCAAGTCGTCTCGTTCTTCATGCACCATGGCCTGATGAAAGTTGGGGTCGAACTTATGGCCGAGCGCCACGATGGGCTTCAATCCCGCTTTTTGCAAACCATCCGAGAACTGCTTATAGACCAGTTCCATCCCTTGCTTAAACCCTTCCACGTCCTCGGCCGTCTCCATCTGGAGAGCGCGCTCAAATCCGTCCAGGACGGGCAGCAGATTGCGCACGATTTCAAAATTCGCATACCGCATGAACTCTGCTTTTTCCCGCTCCGAGCGTTTGCGAAAGTTCTCGAATTCGGCCTGCTTGCGGAGTAACTGGTCGAACAGACGGGCATTCTCCTCAGTCAGCTTCTTGATTCTCTCCTGCATCCCTTCGGGCTTCGATGCTGCGGGTTCCACCAACCTGGCCGCCACCTCCTCGATGGTGGCTTCCCCGCTCACCTCGTCTTCAATTGATGATTCTTCTTCCGGTGTGGTTACCGGCATCAGGGATTCCTCCATGGTCGACTCCACCTGTTCCTCCTCCTGCTTTTGATCAGCCTTGTTCGTACCCCCTCCCTCGCCTTTGGGTGATCGGGGTTCCTTCTTTGATGAATTTGCGTTTCCAAAACTCATGGCCCGTAAGACATCCTCCTGTTATGATGACATTCAAAAAAAATTTACGCAATCAGTGACGATTGCGCAATGACTCCCATCACACTTCGTCTGAACCGGTGACCGGGCGGTATTTTGTCCCTGTCACGAGATCAATTATTGCTCAGCATCTGGCTGACCATTTTCGCCATGTAATCAACCAGGCCAATGGTTCGATCGTAAGACATCCGCCTGGGTCCAATGATTCCCAGCGATCCCACCGCCTGGCCATTGGACCAATAAGGAGCCGTAATGACTGTGCAATGTTTTAACTCCGACCCGCGGTTCTCCGATCCGATGAGGACACGAATTCCCACATCGCGGGTGGCCAAACACTCATCGAGCAATCGCAACAACTTGGATTTTTCCTCCAGCGTCTCAAGAAGCTCTTTCAGCTTTTCCACCTCCTGGACCGTGGATTCGTTGACCATTCTCGAGGCGCCGTCCACAAAGACTTCCGCCGAATCCTCCTCCGTCAGCTCGCGTTGCTGGCAAATCAAGAGCGCTTTTTCCAACAGCTCATCACAACGCGTTTTCTCCTCGTGCAAACGCTGTTGAAGCTCCCGGCGTATCCCGACGAGGCTTTTCCCCGGGAAAGTTGTCATCAAATACTGAGCAGTCTCATTGAGTTCGCTCTGGGTAAAGGATTCACTCATCAAGAGATGTCGATTCTGAACGATCCCGGGCTTGGTCACCAGGACGACCAGGATCCGATGTGCCGAGAGGCGAATGAACTCAATGTGCTGAAGCTCGTTCTGCACCACATGGGAAGCCACCACGAGGCCCACGTGATTCGAAATTTCCGACAAAAGGTGGGAGACACGTTCCAACGGCTGCGGGGCCTCCTCGAAGTCTCGAAAAAAGTTGGTTTTGATCAGGTTCTCGTCCGCCGCCCGAATCCTGGACTCCCCTGCCAACGCATCCACAAACATCCGGTACCCCTTGTCGGTCGGCACCCGTCCCGCCGAGGGATGCGGTTGCACCAGATAGCCTTCTTCCTCTAACCGCGCCAGAATGTTTCGAATCGTAGCCGTACTCAGCCCCAGCCTCCGGCGCCGCAGAATGGTCGCCGATCCTACCGGCTCGCCTTGCTCGATATAGGTGCGCACCAAGGTCAATAAGATTTCATGAGAGCGCGGATCCAAGCTTTGTTTAACCATGATTATTTGAGGTACCCCGGACTCAAGGGTGAGGTGGCGAACACTCCACCCCCAAAAACCGAGGTAATCTTAAGATGTGAACAGGGGGGTGTCAAGCGCTAACCCCATGAAAAATCTTATTCTTGGAATTGAACATCCTCATCAACTCCCCCTCGGTGAGGGGCTCTACCTCGAAGTGGATTGAGAATTCTTCCTCCATCCCTTCCCGGAGCACCTGCTCCACCTCCCCCCGGACTGCCGGGCGACCGAGGACTTTACGAAGGGTGGTAATGCTTTGAGCCAGCGCCTCCTCATCCGCCCGGGTGGCACGCGCCAGCACTGGGATATTGCAATCCAGGAGCAGGGACCCGTGCTGTAGAAAACTCCGCTGCAACCGTTTCTGAGCACTGCCCACGAGCTTTCGTTGGCCAACCATCAATTCATACCGGGAGGGACTGTTGAAACAGGGATGCTTGACCGTCAAAGGGTTCTGGGGTGCCTCCAGCGCATGCGTCGGAGCATCCGCAAGAAGCGCCTCCACACCCAGTCGCCTCAACCCGCGACAGAGGCCCTGCGCGATTTGTTTGTAGGTCTTGAGAACCGAAGTGGATGCAAAGATATCCTGGTCGTTGGAGATGACCGCATAGGTCAATTCCTGATCATGGAGCACCGCCCGACCTCCCGTAGGGCGGTGGACGATGTCGATCTGATTAGCCCGGCAAAAATCGAGGTCCGCGGCCAGTTCGACTTTCTGGTGCTGCCCCAGCGAAAGCGTCGGCCGCTCCCATTCGTAAAACCGAACCACGGTCGCGACCTGATCACTCGCCTCGAGATGGTGTAAGAGCGCGTCATCAATCTCCATATTGAGGGCGCCCCGCCGCGGCGGATCACTGATTAAACGCCAGATTTTTGCTTCGGCATCATTCATGTCACACACCAGGAATGCATTGTAATCTGTTCGGCTCGAAATCAGAAGTCGGAAGTCGGAGGAAAGGTTTTAGGTGTCGGGTGTCAGAGGGCAGAACGAAAGCAAGAAGCCGGGGGCAGGAAGCCGGAGCTCAGAAGCCAGAGGTCAGAAATCAGATGTCAGAAGTCGGAGGCCAGAAGCCAGAAAAAGCATTCAGTCTTCAGACTTCAGACTTTGAACTTTGGACCTTGGACCTTGGACTTTGAACCCCTATTACGAAAATCGAGGAAGCACGAGGATATCTTCGGGGGGAACCGACTCGACGTCGCCTTTCATCTCTGTCCAGGCCTTAAAACCGCCGTGGATCACGAAAGCATTAAAACCGTTTTCTCGAAGGATGTGCACCAGCCTGGTGCTTGTGGCGTCGTTCCTTCAAGTGCAATACAGATAAATCTCCTTGTCCCGAGGCAGCTTTTCGATCTGCTCGCTGATGGAGGCCGGTTCGATGCGGGTGGAGCCTTTGATGCGCCTGGCACCATCCTCGTAATAGCCATGGCTGCGCGAGTCGGCAATCAAGATCGTCTTTGACCAATTCGGATCGGAAAGTTTTTCGGCCAGTTGTTGGACCGATACCCGTGGCACTTCCCGGTAAAGCCGGTTCTTGGAGTAAATCCTGAACCGGTGAACGGCATACCCCAAAAGCACCAAGACAAAGAGCCAGAGAAAAATCTGGCCCAGGGAATGAATGCCATTCACAACGCGTTCGATCCCCCGGCTGAAGAAATATCCGACCGCAAGAAACGGAACGATGTACAGCAGGCTTCCCAGCAAATCGAGGGCGAGAAACTGCCGGAGTTTCATCCTCAGGCTTCCTGCCAGGGGCGGGGCCATGGTGTTGATGCCGGGAATGTACTTCGCGACGACGAGAGTGATCCGCCCCCGCTTGTAAAACGACTCCGCGGAACGCAGGATGCAGGTCTCCGGGCTGGCGGACACCTTGCAGAGAAATCCTAGAATCCACCAACCCGACCGTCTTCCGACAATATAGAGGATGGTGTCACCCGCCAACATGGCAACCGCCGCTGTCAACAGGACGACTGCGATATTCATGGAACCGAGCGCCGAGGCTGCACCTGCCGCAAGTAAGAATGGAAACGAGGGAATCGGCAGCCCGAGGGCCTCGAAAAACACACTGACGAAAATGATCGCATACCCGTAGCGATCGAGTAGATGCAAGATTTGGTCCATCGACCCATCCTCACCGCAAGGCAAAGCGTCCGCTCATTATTCAACAATAATTAGCATTATTGGGGACAGATGATAACAGTTTACGACATAAATTCATCCAGAAAATAAGGCGTCTGGGGGTGCCGCAGGCATTCAGCCAAGTTCGGGTGCCGCAGGCATGCGTTCTTTGCATGCCTGCGATGGACGGCGTGCATTTCTCAGTTTCGGTCTTGCTTGGAATTTGGATTTTGGGTTTTATTTGGATTTTGGACTTTGGAATTTGCTCTTTTGTGGCTTGGGACGCAGACTGGTATCTACCCTGGCGTTCCGCTACGGGCGGCTGAGACTCAAACAATTAGGCGCTCTCGCGGGTGGGCTGGACTATGTCACCGTCTCCGGGGCCATCCGCCGGTTCGAAGAAAAAGTGGAGACAGACCAGCACTTAGCCGACATCTTCCAGATCGCCCAATCTCAAATGGAGATTGGAAAGACGTGACCCCAATCATTTCTCATCTGACCCCAATACTGTTCACTTAGAGAAAACTGTGGTATGGTATCCTGTACACCCATTTCAGGACAGGAGGCCACGCCATGTCGAGAACGATTGCGACGCTTCCTCCGGGGAGCC
>JBGQBO010000001.1:0-231137 GCA_041494885.1 Terriglobia bacterium | reverse complement strand
TTCCATCTTTACACCGTGCCCGGACAAATTTTCTACGACGCCAGCCGCAAGTTGATTCTGAAGGGGGTGGATGGAGTGGTCTTCGTGGCCGATTCCCAGGCCGAACGCTATGACGCCAACATTGAAAGCCTCTCCAACCTGCATGAGCACCTCCACGAGCACGGATATGATTTTGCGACCATTCCTTACGTGCTTCAGCTCAATAAGCGCGACCTCCCCAATGTCTCCCCCTTCGAGGAACTGAAGAAAGAGCTCTGGAAAAAGAATGAGCCGATTTTTGAGGCCATCGCCTCGCGCGGCGTCGGCGTCTTCGACTCGCTGAAAGAAGTCACGCGCCAGATGCTCAATGGGCTGAGAAAAAGGTAGACCCATCCTCCCGCATGCAGATTCTTGACGAATTATTGACTGGCCGATATAATCCTTGCCGTTTCACTGAGCGATCTCGCCAGCACTCCTGAGTAGCTCAATGGTAGAGCATTCGGCTGTTAACCGAAGGGTTGTAGGTTCGAGTCCTACCTCAGGAGCCAACTTCCATTTACCCCCTCTTCCTCCCACGTGACCTACACAGTATTTGTGCTTCATTCGCCCTCCACCGGGGAAAAAGAGGGGCTCCGTTCACGGGGCCCCGCGGCGGATTAACCCATGTTGCTAGCCACGAGCGTCCCCAGTCCCCGAAGGGGGCGTAGGACCTTTAGCCCACGGCGCCAGCCGTGGGTACAAGGGATAACAGATGCACCAAGCCCCGCCAGGGGCGGCAGGGCTCATAATGATCGCGGCTCTTCCCTGGGTCGGGCCTGCAAGCGCCCGTTTCATTGAAACGGCAAAAATGGACCCTCTCGACGTTCCCAAGATCTCCATTCAACGTCCGGATCTGAGCCCCGTTGTTGTTCCGTGAACGAACCGGGTCTCGAGGCCGCTTCAGCGGGCTTGTTTACGTACAGCCCGCCGGTTCACCGGCGGGTCGGGAGCAAGAAAAATTCTCCCAGCCCCGATTGATCGGGGCTTGGACAACGGGGGGCTCCGTTCACGGGGCGCCGCGGCGGATTAACCGATGGTGCTAGCCCCGCCGCGTTCTTTGCGACGGGGGCTCTCGCCAGCAGATTTCCAACAGTCGATTCCTGCCGAACCGGCGAAGGTCGCCTGCTAATCTGCAATTTCCAATCTCAGATTAACGCCCGTTGCCACCCTCACGGAAAAGCCCCCGCCACAGAAAATCCGCCCAGCAACATTGGCGGACGAGGCTACCAAAGCGGGATCACCGAATTCTGGGCCGCGAATGCGGCGCCGGATCTTCAGCCGCCGGTGGGAGCCGTGGGTACAAGGAATAAAAGATGCATCAAGCAGCTCTGGTAGCCCCGTCGCGTTCTTGCGGCGGGGGCTCTCGCCAGCAGATTTCCAACAGTCGATTCCTGCCGAACCGGTGAAGGTCGCCCGCTATTCTCAAATCTCCAATTTCCAATCTCAGATTAACGCCATTTGGCACACTCACGGAAAAGCCCTCGTCACGGAAAATCCGCCCAGCAACATTGGCGGACGAGGCTACCAAAGCGGGATCACCGAATTCTGAGCCGCGAACGCGGCGCAGGACCTTTAGCTCACGGCGCCAGTACAAGGGACAAACAATGCACCAAGCCCCGCCAGGGGCGGCAGAGCTCATCATGATCGCGGCTCTTCCCCTGGGTCGGGCCTGCAAGCGCCCGTTTCATTAAAACCGCAAGATATGGACACACTCGATGTTCCGAAGATCTCCATTTGTACAACATCCCGATCTGAGCCCCGTTGCGTTCACTGGGAAAGTCACCGTTTTGCGGAGAGTCTGAGCAAGAAACAGAAATCGAAAAAGTCTGTAAGTCGCGAAGTGGCTGCCACTTCCGGCCCTGCGGGGCCGAATAAGGAGATGAATCCAGTGGGGGGGTGGGTACTTTTTAGATGATCAAGGTGTGTACCTTTTCGATTGTCAAAAGCACAATTCTCGAATCGGCATAGGGATTGGGGGCGAGATATAGTCTTTTTCTTGGCGCGCTCACTGCGGAATGACCCTCAATCAATAGGGAGATCGGACAACGGGGATGGACTCTTGGGCAGTCAGCAAGGGCATCCTCCGCTTCGAAGCGCGATTAAAGAAAGATCCCCAACTGAGAGAAGTCCTTGCACTCGCGAACTCCCAATTGTCCAAAGTCCCGATCTGACCCCCCGCATTCTTGCATAATCAAACCAGGGAGTCGAGAATGACCAATGGCCTAACTGTCCGCGAGATCTTTAGCGCGGCATTTGGTAAGCAAAGGGGCGGGCAGTCCATAGCAATGTGGAAAGTATACTTAGACGAGAGCGGCAATGACCCGAATAATGTTGCCGACGCATTTGTCATTGCTGGATTTCTCGGTCCAGAAGATGCATGGGAGAACCTGACAAAGAAATGGGCAGATGAACTGAGCCCCCTGAATCGCCTACATACCGCTAAGTTCCTTAGGGATAAAGACTATGCTCGGGGACTTTCGCGAGGTGAGAAGATCAGAAAGCTGGACAACTTAGCCGACATTCTAAAAGATTGTGACTTGGCACCAATCATGTCACTCGTTGGATGGAAAGACTATAGTGAAGTTGTGACTGGCCGCGTGCGCGAGCTGTACAGTACGCCCTACATGGTTTGCGCTCAGTACGTGATTGCATACACCCTGAAAGTTCTGCCGCCAGACGAGAAAGTTGTGTTCGTCTTTGAATATGAGGAACGCCACATTGAGGCCATTCGTGATTTTGAGAAAATGTTATTTAAGTACTCGATTGACCCTCGATTAAATGGCATCCTTTCTTTACCCAAAGACGAAACGAGATGTACAGAACCAGCCGACTACCTTGCCTATGCTGCTTATCAGTTTTGGTGGGAGCGAAAGACCGGTAAACATTATCCGTCGTCATTTGAAGCCATAGCAACCAGTCCTGTCCTTGGAAATGGCGATGTGGTAGGGGGAATTGCTAATCGTGAACGGCTGTCCGAGCTCTCAGGGAGATTGATTAAGAATGAAGATTAGTGTGGAAGGAGAACCGCAATTCGAGCAATTCAGCAATGGAATAAGAACCTCACACCTCGTTGGATGATTGATCCAGCCGATTAGCGCATCAGGGCAGAACCATCCGCCGAAAGAATTCGTCGCCCCGCTTAGGATCGAGCACCTTCAGCTTCTCATAAATCTTGATTACCTTAGATTGCTGGCCCTCCACAGTGTACACAACGCCCAAGTTGTACCACGCCTCTGCATAGTCCGGTTTCAGCCGGATGGCTTCCTCATAGGCACTGACTTCCTCGCCGTATTGGCCAAGGCTGCCGTAGGTAGTGCCCAAGTTGTACCACGCCTCTGGATAGTCCGGCTTCAGCCGGATGGCTTCCTGGAAGGCGCTGACTGCCTTGCCATGTTGCGCAAGGCGACCGTAGGCAGTGCCCAAGTTGTACCATGCAATTGCATCCTCCGGCTTCAGGCGGAGGGCCTCCTGATGAGCGCTAACTTCCTTGCCGCTTTGCCCAAGGATGCCGTAGGCAGTGCCCAAGTTATTCCATGCCTCTGCAAAATCCGGCCTCAACCGGAGGGCTTCCTGCAAGGCGCTCACTGCCTCGCCGTATTGCCCAAGGCTACTGTAGGTAGTCCCCAAGTTGTACCACGCCAATGCAAGGTCTGGTTTAAGGCGGATGGCTTGTTGATAAGCGCTAACCTCCTTGCCGCTTTGCCCAAGGATGCCGTAAGCAGTGCCCAGGTTGTTCCACGCCATTGCAAAGTCCGGCCTGAGCCGGATGGCCTCCTGATAGGCTCTGACTGCTTCGCCGTATTTGCCAGTTTCACACGCTCTATAGCCCATCTCGAACCACAGGAGACCTTGGAACGCGGGGCTGTTTTCGTGTGCGGAGGGCACTGAGGTTACAGGTTGGCGGTCAAGATCCAGCATCCACTCGCCCGGCAGTGCAAAGTTCAAGCTCTGACCCTCCTTGAAGAAGAACGTGGTAACGCCTACCAATCGACCTTCAACGTCAAAGAGTCCGCCTCCGCTTGAGCCGTGAGAGATGGCGGCAGAAGTTTGAATCACCCGGTCTTTATCAATAGTTCGCAAGCCAGATATCAATCCCTCGGAAATCGTCAACTCCAGACCTTCTGGCGCTCCAATAGCGTAAACCTTCTCGCCTACGGTGAGGGTCGAAGAAACTCGAACGTGTACAGCGGGGGCAGCGAACCCATCGACGGAAAGCTCGGCCAGGTCATGGTCGGGATCAACCTTCACCAGTCGGGCAGGCCATGTCTTACCGGCACGCTCAACCATGAAGCTCACACCGCTCTCGATAACATGGCGGTTGGTCACTACGCGCCCCGCCGCGATAACCACACCGCTGCCGAAGGCCGTGACCAAGCCTTTCGCATCCAGGGATTCAACTACCATCACAGAAGGGGAGGCACGCTTGAAGATTTCCTGCGGTGAGAGCGCCCCTTGGCTGCGAATCTCTTGTGCTTTGAGACAAATGACAAAGAGCAAGGACATTATTGAAACACTCACCAAACAAAGTGAAAATCGACGCACCATTAAAGCCTCCATCGTCATGAACAAGCTGCTCGAAACTGTGGGACGATTGATTTGCTTCTCACTTTGGACTGAGCGAGCGTTCAGGAAGTGTGGCGTCTAAACCAGCCGACGGACGTCGAGATGCAGTACAGCCCAGCAAACCAAGCCAGAGTCCCAAGGATATAAAGGTGATACAAGACCACACAGATTCCCCAGACGGCGAACACCAGGAACGCAATCCAAAGAAGGGCATGAATCATTAGGGCCTCTGGGGCTTTCCAGGATAGTTTGTCAAGTAATCTGTCATCCGGCGACTCAATGTGAAGCGAGCGCAGAGGTAGCGCACAAACTCCCGAAAGATCCAAACTAAGGCGTAACCAATGAGAATTGAAACAAGTAAAGCACGGTCGGTCACGGCAGGCCTCCCTGTTGTGCCTATTGTGGGCAGAGAATTGTCACAACATCGTGTCCGAGATCACAGAAGGGGGGGAGTGATGGAAAAACCGGGAAGCGCCACTTATTTCTCACAAGAAACAGGATTGCTGTCCCCGGTTCTTACTCGGAATGATTCAGTCGAGGCCGGACTTCGTAGGATACCCCTTTCGCACGAGACAAAGGCAGTTGGTCAATGATTGTCGGCTAGGTAACAGTTTCGGGTCAGATCTGGACAACCGGACAATTGCGAGTGTGCTTGAATTGTGAGGTCACATTTTCGCTTTGAACCATCCATCTCTTGATCCGTTCTGCATGAACAATTCCAAGATAGCATTGAATGATGAATTTCGCTCCTACCTCGAAACACTCGAGAGGCTATCCTGCGTCCCTGATTGAAGATTGAAGAGTTGTTATGGGCAAGGTTCATTCGATCTGAAGAGTACTCTCTTCAATTGTCCGGTTGTCCGGATCTGACCCGAATGGCGCTTATGTCCCGTTTTTGCGCGCGTCCGTGTTGAGTGGGCCGTTCGACTCGACTCCTTGATCAAGCGCACTAGGAGTTTGCATCCGAGCGCCGCGGCGTAGCGCTGTAGAGTGCCGATGGACGGGGAATGCCTTCCCCCCGCCGATTCGAGGCGAGCCACGGCGGATTGGGTGGAGCCAATTCGAGCGGCGACTTCCGCCTGAGTGAGGCCGGCCTCGGCGCGGGCCTTCAGAATGTCGTCCAGAAATGCGAATTCGTCGGCCAAGCGATCGTATTCGCGACGCACCTCTGGACGCGCGAGCGCCCGGGTCTTGAACTCTTTAAAGGTTTTTCGCATCTGTCACCTCCTTCATCCGCTCCCCACACCGCAGGGAACGGGCGACAAACCCGGCAGGCAATTTGAGTATTTCCTCCTGAAGTGCCGCACTGTGGAATGTGACTTGCCAGTTCACCGGGCGATTATAGCAAATATGCTATATACGGGCAAGAGGAATAACCTGTGGATCGTAGTTCCTGCATTCGACCAATGAGTGAGGATTACAGTGACGTGCAGAGGATGAAGGGTCACAGTAGGGGTGCCTGGTGACGTGCATTCCTACCGTGACCCACCATTTATGAGGAACGTCCGCCGAAACGAATCCGGGGGTCGCGCGACCAGAGGCCCACAAGGGGGTCGACCAGGGAGAGGAGCAATGAATAAGAAAGATGTTATCATGGACGCAGACTTGCAAAGGACAAGCCACCCCGTCGAGTAGCAATGGGCACAAACGGGCGAGGGGAGGGAGGGCAAGAGGGAACCATGATACTCCGTCCGGGAGAAACAGCTGGCCGCAGCATTGCGATCTTTCCGTTCCTGAAGACAAGTGAACTCATTCGCTTGGGCAGCTTCACTTTTCGGTCAACGGAGGATACCTCGGGTCTGAGCGAGGAAGAATCCGCTCACGTAAGGGAGATCGCGGAAATGCTCTATTTGCAGGATGATTTGCGCATTCGGTCGGCCGCGTACGCGCTGCTACCGGCGCTCGATTTTGATAAGGGCGAGCCATGGCTTCGGGAGTTGGAGCACGTCCAGGCTATTGTCGCATATTGCTACAGTGCTCCCCATCCAACGTTTGGCGATCCATTTCTCCATTTCGAGCAGGCAAGTCTTGCGATCTTCAGTCCCGAGCCGGTTCCCATTTTCCTGGTTCGACCTGAGCATCATGTGGACGCGGTCAACCCGAACTCGACATTGACCCCTGATCAATGGCACCGCGTGCCGGGCTATCGAGGGAGATACAATTTTCGCTATCCATTTTGGGTGACGAAAGGTTCGCGACTATACCCGCCGGTGCCACACATCGGCCTGAACATCAGCCAGGATCTGGCGCATGACCTCAGTAGGTGGTTTGAATCGCCCCAGCACCATTTTCTCCCGGAGCTACTGCGGCTGCCCGCGACGGAGACGGCGGAACGGGTACTGACGGCGCTTAACTGGTACAATCGCGCGTGCACCCTGGCAAGCGACGACGATAGTGCGATCATTAACCTGGCAGTAGGGTTCGAAACGCTTCTCGGGCTACCCAAGGACGCGAAGACGGATCGCATCGTGGATGCGATTTCCTTGTTGCTCGGCCGCATCACGCGCCTCAATCTATGGGCGGAACAGTTCTACAACGCTCGTTCTGATGTCGCCCATGAAGGCAGGACCGAACGGGTCGATTTCATGCCGGCGAACCAAAAGAATCTGGCAGACGGGCCTCTGTATCACTCCCTGCTGGCGTATGGAAGACAGATCTTCCAGCTCTGCACGGGCACGTTGCTGCTGGGCGCGCACTTGGGAGCGCGCGCGGGGCTGCGAGACAAATTGGTAACGAATCAAGAGCGTTTCCAGCTTATTTGCAAGATTCTGGATGACGAAAGCCTGAAAGTAATTGATCGATTTGCGGCAATTGATGAGACAGTAGCTTTGGCGAGCAAATTCCGTTTCGTGCGAGAGACGGGGCTTCTCATCGAGACTTTGATCGGAGCGGTCCAACGCGCGGCTAAGAACCTCCTCCTGTGTTCTGACTCCCTCGAACCCGCCTTCAAGGAACGGCTCGAAAGCCTTGCTGGTGCGCAACGGTCCCGTGACTCATACGAAGCCCTTGGCGCATTACAAGCCCTTAATGACTTGAAGACTATGGAGCCAGCAAACTCCCGGTCACCCATGGCTATAACGCGGCGTCTGGCTGAAATAGTTTGGGGCTACACCTTTTCGCACTATTACTGGCTTAGCGAACAACGGAGCAAGGCTCGGTAGTCCGGCTGAAGCTCTTCGGTTTTTTGGACATCGGCTTACGTAGCCAACTGTGATAATAATCGTTGTATAATGAGGTTTGTTGTCAAGAGATTTGTGTAGCGTTCCTCGGTGTCTGTCGTGCGTATCATTAGTTCTTCCATCGAGATTCTCCCTGTTTTCCCATAAGTATTCTTATAGCGCTGGGGAGAGGGCGGGAGGCACAGTGACCGAGTCCGCCATTGCTTCCGACGAAGCTTCTACGCTTCGTCTTTGCCTAATTGGAAGGCCTCTGGAGCAGGAAGGCCAGTGCCCGGCTTTTTCTAACGTGCCATTATCCACGATTTGAAGCTTCAGCCGTCGTATTCAGGTTGGCGATGTCTGGTGCTCCCGTAGCTGGCGTTACAGTCTCCGGTGTTCCTTGCGGCGTTTGAGGCATTTGATTCTTAAGTATCTCCAAGAAGCTAGTTGGAATCTCCATCGGACGATGCAAGAGGTGTCGCACTTTCCACCATGTAATCCAGCCGTGCATCTTGGCGACTTCTCTGGCGAGGTCTTCTAAATGGGGCTTCAGATGTTCCAAGAGTTCCTTCTCTACTTTGGTAAAGGCGGCCGCACTACCTGCGCCGCCCGCAAGGGAGAGTTGTCGAATTGCATTGAGGAAGGGCGACGCTACGTCCTGCGAACGCAACCGAAACCCGAGAACTGGATTGCAAGCGCCAACAAGACTCACCGCGTCATCATATCGTTTGCTGATATCTGCATCAAAGGGGAAAAGGCTTACAAAAGCGATCTTTATAGCGGTTTGCGCTTCGGGAGGTATTGGAATGTACTGGGAGAGAAGCTCAGTAACCTTTGGAACAGCCAAGAGCCGATGTCGAATCTCAAGCAATTCCGACAGAACGCGAGCGATCGCCTTCTTTTCTTCTCGACGCGCCGAAAACCATTGCCCAAGCTGGCTGAGCAACCAGCCGAATAATGTTCCGAAAACTACCCCGATGAGGGGCAGGTAGTCTCTTAAATGCATTACACACCGAACCCTTCTGTAGATTGCTACTTCCTGAACTCCCGCGGTCAGCATCAATCATCGCACTGCGAAAGCAGAAAGGATGAGGGGGTCACATCTTGGCAGGCTGTTGCCCAAATGTAGGCGCCGGGTCATGGGACTAGGCCTACAACACAAGATCATATTGTCATGTTATAGGCGTGGTGCCCTCACCGGGCGCTCTCGGGTTTGAGCAACGGCCCGTTTGCATTCTGGAATTGGCAGCGCCCTCCCATCTCTCCATTGTGTCGGTGGTTCAGGCGAGATTCAAAGGAAGTTTGCTGCGGCGATTCGAATTCTCTCACATGGGGATTCCTAGCGCCAGAATTGACGCGCCTATATCTCATCCTCCCGTCACAAAAGAGGAAACCATCGCCCGCGAGGTTTCATCATCCCTCCATGGCTTCCCACCCTTACAAGACCAAATGCAAAGATGCGATCCCAGGATCATCATTGCATCCCATTCTTGGGGTGGCTTTCTTCATTTGTGCTGCATTGGCCATTTGTGCATCGCCTTGACCGCAAGTCGGTAGTTCTCGTCCAATTTGGCTTGCAAAGAGACAAGCGCTGCAATACGCCGCGCCATTTCCGTTACATAACGGACTTCGTCGGGGGTCAGGCTACGGCCAAGGAGTGGCTTTTCCCGGTACGATAGCCATTTCTTGATGACTTGGTAACCGCCGATGGTGTACTCCCACACCGCCTCGGGTACGTTCCGCCAGGAAGCAATATCGTTGAGAAAAATGTCGTTGGCGCCGTCGTCCCGTCGAATAGGTTTCCCTTTGCCCGGCATAGTCACTCCGCCCTTGCCAGCGTGGCCCCAGCCGGCGGTCAGATCCAAGTCGCCGGCTTCGGGTCGTGCCGGTTTGCCGTCCAGGCGCTGAAAGACCGCGATGTGCTTGAGGTCCTCACGAATCTTGCCAACGGTCACGCCGGGCACGAGCGTCTCCGTGTCCAGCAACGCTGCCACCTCCCGCCCGAGCATGGGAGAGGCGAGCAGAGCATCCTTTCCCCCTGGTAGCGGTATCCGCGGCCAGTCCTGGCGCAAGGCTCCGGCGTTTTCCCCGCGGTAGGCCGGGGCATGTAGGATCGCCAGCGTGTGGTAGAACAGGTCTTCAGGCGTCGCCTTCAACGCGGCGAGATACGCCGCCACCGCGTCGGTGAGGTTCGGATTGCGGCCCGCTTGCTGTAACAGGAGCGCGTGCTCTGTCCGCGCGTACAGGTAGAGTGGGAACATGCCCACATTCGACTCGACGATGTGGTGATCGGCGAGTAACGAGGTGACCTGTGGCTGATAGAAGTCTTCTTTGCGGTTGCGCTGACCGGCACTGAGCCAGATGTTCCCTTCGACGGCGTGTAGGAAGTACTCGCTACGCTTTTCGTCGAGCAACTTGGTCTCGGGTTCCCAGTAAAGCCAGCGGACGTCAAAGGGGCGATAGCAGTAACGGACGATGTTCTTTGCAAGAAAACCGCGTTTGCGGAGCTGATCGCGCACCGCTTCCGCTTTGAAGCGGTTGGTGCTGGTCATAGCTGATGGCGAAATTTGACGCATCTGCTCGTGTGTGATCTCCGGGTCGAAGTACTCTTTCATGCGGTTCACCAGCCGGTCGCGGTCAATGTCCACGACCACATCGTCGCGGCTGGTCTTCACGCCAGGGAACCAAATCGGAAACAACTTTGGAAGCAACGGCCCGCCGAGGTACGCGTTCGAGACTACTCGGGGCTTGAACGGCAAGCCAATTTCGAGAACGGGCTTCAACGGTTCGTAGCCCTCAAGACTGGCGAGCAACGCGGAACGGCGTTCTGCGGCACGAGCTTGGTTCATGTCGCGGTAAAGGACTTTGGCTTGTCCCGTGCCGCTCTTGACGAGCAAGCTGATGGCCGTGCCAATCTTAATCCCCGGTGAGTTGCCTTCGATGGCAAAAATGGTTTCGCTGGTGTGGCCGTCGGGCGCATACTCGGAAATAATCCGGTCGCCATGCAGGTTATCGATCCAGATGCGGTCGAAGGCGGCGAGGTAGTGTTCACGCATGCCGGTAAAAGAGAGACCATCGAGCCAGGAATAATTTGAGATGAAGGAGACGATGCCTTGCCCGTTCTTCTCTACTATGCGGCGTTCGGCCATGCGGTAGAAGCGGACATAGAGATCGTTCAGGCCCTGGCCCTGCGGCGTCGCGACCTTCTTTGCCGTGCGGTATGCGTTCGATAAGTCGCGTTCCTCATCCATAGCCATGCCCGCGTATCCATTGTAGGGCGGGTTGCCGAGGATCACGAGGATGGGCTTATTCTGCTTTACCTCGCCGGCGGCGTCGCGCTCGTCCTCGAAACCGGGGAAGGCTATCTGTTTGGGTTTTTCCTTGGGTGGCTCCCAGCCGGTGAGGGCGTTGGTTAGATAGACGCCCGCTCGTTCGGGCGGATCGCAGCGGTCACTCAGCGGCGCTCCGAGTGTTCCCAGTTCCAGACCGAGTTGGAGATGGGCAATGACGAATGGCGCTGGCAGGATCTCGAAACCAAAGATGCGCTCCATGGCGGCTTTCTTGAGATCGTTCGCGACAAGGGCATCGCCGCCTTTGTCATGCAGGGTGACAGCGATGCGGCGAAGGACAGCCCGCAGATATGCGCCGGTCCCGCAACAGGGATCCAGGACGATCACTTTCGGGTCCGCGAGTCCATCGGCGAGACCGAGTTCAGAGCGGAGGACGGCGTCCACGCGTTCGACTTGGTAGCGAACGATCTCTTCGGGGGTGTACCAGACGCCGAGTTCCTTGCGCAGTTCGGGATCGAACGCGTGCAGGAAGGGCTCATAGAAATACTGGACGGCATGCCCCTCGTCGAAGGATTTGAAGAACTCGTCGCGGTCAACTCTATTGAGGGCAGCGGCGGTCCAATCGAGAGCTTCGATGAGCCCCAACGCACCTAGCCGGGCGGGGTCGGCGACTTGAACGAAAAGGGCGCGGAGCATGGGAACGCGTAGAAGAAAGTGGGCTGAGCGCCAGTCAAAGCCGCCGGAGACGGTATACGGTGCCGCAGACTCGCGGATGGCATCGGCGAAGCGAGTCTTCTCTTCGCGGTTGACGTCATGCTGTCGCGCCCACAAGACCCAAGCAGAGAAGACGCCATAGTAAAGCGTCTGGATGAGCGTCGAACGGAAGAAATGCTCGCCCTTCTCGCCCTCGAAATGCAGGCCAAGGGCATCTTCGAGTGCCTGCCGGAGGGTGGCCAGGGCTGGAAGGTCAGCCTTTTCGATGCGCAGGCGCGCGTCGTGGGCGTAGGAGGCAAGAATGCCGGCCACGTCTTGCGGAGCGGCCAGTGGCGCATTATGGAGCAGCACCCGCTTCAAATACTCCACCATGCGTTCGCCGTGTTCTGCCGCCGCCCGTCGAGGATGGGCGGTCAGACGCCAGAATTCACTCTCGGACTCGGCCAGCGTGAAGGATTCCAGGGCGCTTGGCTGCCCGTTTGGGCCTTTGCCGATGAGGGCGAAGGCGCGGAAATTGGTGACGAGCACCATGCCGTAACGCTTCCAGTATCGCTCCACCTGCTCGCTCCCGGCCACCCGGTGCACATCCTCAGCCGGCGGCTTGGCTTCAATCACGCCACGCGACGGGTTCTGAACCAGGAACGGATTCTCCTTGGCGTCCGCCTGTGTTGAGCCTCGGCGAACCACGTCTCGCGTCTTGCGGCGGAACTGCTCGGCGGAGAACAAGCCGCCGTCCGGTAGGCCAGCGCCTCGGTTGGAAAGGTTGATGACGCAGCGGACCTTGGGAGAAAGGTCTTTTCCGATGCTGGAGAGCAGCCTTTCCAATGCTGGATAGAACGAAGTCTCCGGGACGTTAGATCCTGTCCCTCGGATTTCTCCCATGTCGGTCAAGTAAAGCTCTATCAGGTTCTCTGGCATGATTCTCTATTCCATCCCGCTAATCATCGCCGCGTTTTCATCCTGGCGAATAATCGGCCCTCATGTGCAGAGCATCTCAGCGTTTCCGAAAATCATCAACCGCGCCTCGTCGGGGCCGACGGGTGCAGCTCCGGCTTCGTCAGTCTCATCATCTTGTTCGGTGGCCTTTTCATTATTCCCTCAGCTAATGAGACGCTGCAGTTCGAAGTAGCCCATTGATTCCGCATAACGAGACAGAGATCCGGTGATCGCACCGAACTCAGCCCTGGAATCAAGTGAGCCGAGCACAACAGCTTGAATCGCCTCTTCTTGGTCAGCCCACGGGAACCAGAGATTGAGATTTAAGACATATTCGTTGGCCTCTGTATCACTATAGGAAATGACAACTTGGTATGGGTTGTGTTCGAGATCAGAGACGGGTTCGTTATAACCAAATCTTGCTATCAGCGCGACCGTTTCGTTAGCCTGAACGTGGCACGCAGGCGGAATGCCGATTGCTATGCCCTTGCCATTTACCAAGAGAGAATCTACTCGCACATTGAGTGCGTGACCTTGACCGATGTTTTTTAAGCCAAGGTAGTAGAGCCTAGAAGTTTCAAAAGAGTCAAAGCGTGGGTACTCAAAATTGCCAACAAAGACGCTTTTAGAATTGTCGACGTCTTTCGGAAGCCTGGATGCTACCAATATAGGCTTTTGCATCGCCTTCCTTTGTTTCCTAATCTCGCGCCAAAGACCCGTCGTGTAGATGGCCACAATAAGGGTTGCGATTGCGGTGACGAGTGTTCCGACCGCGATGATCGGATTCGCGAGACTGTTCAGTAGATCTTGAGCCATAGATACCCCCCCGAGGGCGCCTAACGTCAGGCGTCAGCGGCTGGCGCAGCAGCGCCCGACAGTCTGGACGCAGTGGTTAGAGTTTCTTATCGACGACTTCATTCGTCACGTACCGGTTCACAAGGTTGACAAGATTTCTGTTCTTCCCTTCCAAGTTCTGACGGTACTCTATGAAATCAGTGAACACAGGTATCGCATCCAGGTAGTGGTCGTCGGCATCGCGAGCGACAGCTGCGAGACCAGCCGTATCTTTGTCTGGATAGTTTGAGTGGAAGCGGCCTACTGCCTTGCGCATCGTATAATCCCATGCCTCGGTCAAAGGGCGAATACGTTCGCGAATCTTCTCGTGCACGGTCCACAGTCCCTCTATGTAGTCGCGAACCAACTCCTTCAAATCAATCTTTTCTCCGAGACTCTCGAGCTCCTCAAGCACTGCCATTTTGAAATCACCATCAGCACGCAGTTCCTCTGGCACTAGATAGGGGGTGACCATGAAGAGCAGCCCGTCCTCTCCCGTTCGCTTGACTCGCTTGATTTTGTAAGCCATCGAGTGGACGAGAAGCCCACGATGCTGTATGAAGTTTCTAAGGGCTTCCATGGAACGATAGCCCAGTCGTTTGTCGTATTGCTCACTGAACTTTGCAATCAATTCTTGAACGTTATTTGAGTCGGGCGGAAAGATCCGCTCGATGTGCTGTTTCACATGATCTGCATAGATCCGACCAGCAGATAGGAGGTTCGCGAGTCGCCGATTGTACAACCCTCGCTCGACCTGGATGTAACGATAGTCCAGTCGGCCGAATACCATATGATTTGCAGCCGACTCGAGGAGGGATATCTCCAGTTCGAAGTAGTTCTCGACCACAAGGTCGAACTTCTCTTCAACATAAAGACACTCGAACAACCCACGTTTCGCCTCGATGATTGTTTGATAATCCGCTTCCGATATTCGGACGAACTCCGGTGCTCCCAAAACCATTAGCGTAAGACCGTACTCCACTGCGCCCCCTAATAAATCTAACGCCGATTGTCAGCCGCACGCTTTCTTTTCGCGTCGGTTTCAACACCACGTTCGGCACTTATACTGGTTGCTTCTTTTTCATTCGCATGAACAAAGCACCCTTTTCGTCCAGGATGCGCTCAATCTTGTTCCAGTCCAAGCTGTCCTGAAGACCAAAGTCAAATCGATACGAGACCGCATACCCCCTCTTTTCCTTGTCGACTAACGCTTTGGCTGCCGCATTCGCAGGCGTTGGGTCTTCCCTCTCAAGCAGCGTCTTCGCCCGTTCGACCGTCTCTTCAATAAAAGGTTTGAGGTACGTGACAAGCTCATCGTAGATGCCCCAATACAACAACCCGCCACCGTCAGGGAAGAATAACCGGGACCGCTCTGTCCAAATGATCCATGGCAGGATGTCAGCGTTGGAAAGTCCAACGGCCTCGCGCAGGGTCAAAAGCTCGTCGAAGAATTCATGGGTTTCGCGATAGAATTCTTCATCGACGGGGAGAAAGAAATCCCGGTCCGTGGATTCAAGGCGGCGCTGCCAGCGTTCCAATGTGCCGGGAAGACGGTACAGCGACCGCTTCGCAGTGGCATAATGGACATAACCTCGTATATGGCGCTCGAGAGCATCTGTTGTTTGGGGAAGGTTCATCCGCCTCTCGATCGTCACTGAGTCTGTAATCACTAGCTCAGCGGGCGCTGATGACGTGACCGGCGCCCAAAATACCTCCTCCGTGGTATTGTCGACTAGAAATACGACAACTGGCAGAGCGAGAATCTGCCAGTAGACCAGCTTCTTCTTCCCAACGACTTCGCGAAAAGTGCCATCTTGCCGCCAAGCAATAGGAGTCTTGGATTTGACTTGGCCTTTGCACAGGATGCCGCTTACTGTATCCGAGGCGAGTTCCACTTCAACGTCAATTCCATAGTCGCTCGTCGGTTGCTCGCGAACGATCCAATTGGTGGGGAGGCGCAGTTTCAAAATAGCGGGCCCGCGCTCTCCGCTCATGTGCTGCTCAGACCTATGTGGCAGGTGCTCCTTCATGTGGATCAATGGTGTTGAAGCCGATCTAATACATGAAGCCGTATTAGATTGCTCTCACGTAGAGCCAAACACTGCGGTCTCCACAGCCTAATGTAGCAGGACGTGATCATTGCTCCCATGTACATTTTGTCCTTGCACAACAGACTGCCCATAAATGACCAATCAATTCACGCGGCCAATGGCTGCCGTTTGTGCACCTAATTCATAATCAGGCGGCAACGTCGAAACAAACACAGCCCATTCTGCATGCTAAGACAAGTCCTGCAGTCCTTGACGGAAATCGCGTTACAGAATTTCACGGGATGTCCGCCGGACCGCAAAATCCCCTCCTATCCCGATTGAGAACCCCGATGCAAGCCGGCGTGTCGCAATGAAATGAGGACATGAGTGGAATACTCCCACACCAAATGATTCCGGCTTCCCAACTTCTTTTTCGCTCTGTTCGGGGAATGGGATCGTTTTATCGAAAGCTTCAAGTGCCAGCCAATCGTCATTGTGTTCAAAGGCCGACATGGGGGAGCAACTTTCCGAGAAAAAGTGTAAAGCTTACCGGACACAACTTCAAGAAGAAAGTCCCTAAATTGAGCGATGACCATGAGGGAGCATGGGTGGTGGGTCATGGGCCGGTCAGGGCGAATTCTCACTCTACAAAAACTGTGTCCCATTTTGTGCCCCACCACGCTCAGAAATGGTGGCAGATGATATTAGACGGGGTGAGCGGGAAATCATCAATAAGCAAGCGACAAAAGAACAGCATATGGAACAGTGTGACACATTTTGAGAATCCGCTCGCCGCAACTGTTAATCCACCGTGGTGGGTTGCAGGTTCGATCCCTGCCTCAGGAGCCAATTTCCCTCCATATTTTTTACCCCCGGGACGCGCGCTGCTCTTGTGCTTCATGCGTCGACCCCGGGACCATTGCATGTCGGGCAGACCGCAAATCTGAATCAATGGATTAAACAACGACGTGGAGGGGAGAGTATTTGGACTGAGCTTGGGTGCCGCATGCCCCGGTCCATCGGGGCGTGCGCTTGGGATCAAGGCCCTCGCGAGCCTTCACCGAACCTTATCGGATGCAGGGGAGATCCGGCTGATTACTTGGCGGGAGTGAAGCCTTGTTGGGGGATGGTTCGCAGGCATGTCCGCCGTGGCGGACGCGCCTGCGGCACCCGTGCAAAAAGCGCATGCCTGCGGCACACGGAGAATCGAGGGCCTCCCGCCGAGGTTCAGCTCTTCTTGGAGGTGACCACAAAAAATTGCTCGACCAGTTGCTCAACCTGCTTGCTCCCACACTTGGGGCACGCAGGCTTTTTCTTTTCGTATTCGGCCAGCGAGAGCACAAGCGAGAATATCTTTTTGCACTTGAGACATTCAAATTCGTAGATTGGCATGTGAAGCCTCCCTGGAACTCTCAGCGTTGTCGATATCCAAATTAGGGCTCCAAGATGAACGCGCCCTTATCGTCCTTGACGATTTTGACTCCGTGCAGTTTCAATTCGCCTTTGATGGGCTCAAATTTGTAATAGAAGGATCGGACGCCTTCTTCATATAGGGTTTTGAGAGACTTTTCAGGAGGGAACACTAACGCGGGTTTGCCACCCGTTGTCGTGACCGTGGCCAGAAGTGTCCCCGTTGCATCTAGAATCTGCGAACCTTCCCCATTTGCCAGATCGAACCCGTCATCGGTTTCCCTGGGGGCTTGAAACCCACCCTGGCCTTCAAAATTCACACCCAGGCGGCCTTGTGAAGTAATGGTAAGGGGGCTCAGGATAGAGTTGTACACACGACGGGCTCCCGATGCGTAGAGCGCCTTCAGGAGCGCCTCACGGCTTTGGCCGGGAGCTCGAGAGAAGTCGATCTTTCCATTCCTGACCGTGACCTTCGTGAGAAGGTTACCTTGGGCATCCAACAATTCGGAGGCGCTGTTCCATTTACTCAGATCGGTTGTGGGCGGTGCGGGTTGCGCAGCATACAGCAGGCTTCCTCCGAACATACTTAGGCTCACCATTAAGACCGAGATCGTTCTGCCTGCGAATCTCATCTCCTCTCCTTCACTGACCCTTGTCGAGTGCGGCGTCATGTCACTGGACCTCCTCCAGGGGTTTCCATTTTTCTGTTATATCCTGGACCATCGAGAGAACGCCGACGACGATGCCGTCCTCTCCGAGCAGCGGGGTATTGGTCCAGTCACAGAGGATGGTTCGGCCGTCTTTGGTAAGATTTTCATTGATACTATGGGCCGCGCTGTCGCCTTTCAGGAGACGTTCCCAAATCACCTCCACCTGGGGCTGGATCCCCTTCTGCACAATGAGCCCGTACGGGCCCTTCCCCAGGATTTCGTTGGCTGCAAAGCCAAAAATTCTTTCTGCCGCGGGATTCCACGAGAGAGCCCGGAATTCCGGACTCCAAACGATGCAC
Source organism: Terriglobia bacterium (assembly GCA_041494885.1). Taxonomy (GTDB): domain Bacteria; phylum Acidobacteriota; class Terriglobia; order JAIQFV01; family JAIQFV01; genus JAIQFV01. The sequence goes on along the minus strand of JBGQBO010000001.1, from coordinate 213,175 downwards.
GCGATCGGCATGCGATCAATCTGAAGCTGCAGGCGCGCCTGGCTCTTCAAGAGGGCCTTCTCGGCCTGCTTGCGTGCCGTAATGTCAATCACCATGCCCGAGAGGATGTCCCCCTCGCGGATGGCGCTGATCATCACGTTCTTGGGTTGCCCTTTTTTGGTGAGAATCTCCGCGTCATACCCCTCCACCCGGCCTTTTCTCCGGAGAAGGTCGAGGAGTGTTTCCCGGTCCTTCGGATTCCTGAATCTCATCTGGGCGTGGTCGGCAATCATTTCGACGGGGGAGACAAACCCCAACATTCTCGCGAGAGCGTCATTAAGATAAAGAATGTCTCCCTGCATATTGATCTTATAGACCCCCACGAGTGCGGTCTCCACGAGATTTCGGTATCCCTTTTCCGAACCCTTGAGCGCCTCCTCCATCCGCGTGCGCTCAGTGACATCGTGAAAATACCAGACCCTCCCGTAATACTTCCCGTCGGTTCCGACCATCGGCGCGGAGTAACGATCGAAGATTTTTCCGTCACGAAGGGCAATCTCATCCTGGCTCGTCTCGTTCGGGTGCTCGTACAGATATTTTACCTTCTTAATAAATTGGTCCGGCTCATTCAGCCTTTCAAGCACCGACTTCAGGGCGCGCTCGTCGGACCGGCTCTCAATCACCTCGCGCGGAATCCCCCACATCTCCACAAACCGCTGGTTGAAGGAAATCATCTTGCCGTTTTCATCCACGACAAGGATTCCATCGATCGCTGCTTCCTGCTGCGTATTGAGGAGGAGGTTTCTGAATTTGAGTTCTTCTTCTGCGCGTTTGCGCTCCGTGATGTCGCGCGTCACCTCGGCAAAGCCGCGCAGGGAGCCATTCTTCTCACGCAAGGCGGTAATGACCACGTCGGCTGAAAACCGCGATCCGTCCTTGCGCAGCCGCCAGCCTTCATCCTTCACGTAGCCCTTGGCCTTTGCCACCTCCAGGAGGTGCCCGGGCCAGTCGTGTTCAAGGTCTGTCGCCGTGTAAAAGAGAGAGAAATGTTTGCCAATAATCTCCGCCGCGGTATATCCCTTCATGCGCTCAGCCGCAGTGTTCCAACTGACAATGCGTCCCTCCGGATCCAGCATGAAGATCGCATAATCTTCCACGCCGACGACAAACAGACGGAAGCGTTCCTCGCTCTCCTGAAGAGCATTCACCATGCGTTCACGCTCGGCCCGGGCGCGGAAGGTGGCGATGCCATAGACCAGGTCGCTCGCCAGTTCCGTGAGCAGGTTGACCTCGGCCACGTCAAAGGCCTCTGGCGTTTTGGAATAAATATTCAAAGCCCCCAGAGTTTTCCCGTCGAGGGTCAAAGGCAGAGCGATGGACGAGGCGATCCCCCGCCTGACGATCTCCTCCCGCCAGGGCAGGAAAAACGGATCCGACTGAACGTCGTTCGCGATGGCAGGCGTTCCCGTGCGGATCGCCGTCCCGGTAGGTCCTTGCCCGGGCCCAGTGTCGGCCCAGGTCAAATCGAGGGACTTCGCGTAAGCTTCTTCATCTCCAGCCGAGGCCACCTGAAGGACGCTTTTCCTGTCATCCTGCTGCGCAAAGCCAATCCAGGACAGGCAATACCCTCCGATCTCCACGAGAGCCTGGCAGGTTTCATTCAGCAGGGCTTTTTCGTTGGCAGAGTGGACGAGAATTTGATTGCACTCGCTGATCATCCGCAGCGCCCGGTTCGTGCGGAGGAGCAACGCATTCGTCTTGGCCAGTTCAGCGGTGCGCTCCTCGACGCGAACTTCCATCTCGTCGCGAGCCTTTTGCAGGGCGAGCTGCGTCTGTTTCCGTTCTGTGATATCGCGCGCGATGGTCGATAGATACACCACCTCTCCCTGTTCCGACTTGTGAGCGATGATGACCTGGGAGACAGGGATTTCGCTCCCATCCCGTCCCAACAGGGCAGTTTCGCCACTCCAGGTCCCTTCGCGAATCGCCGTGGGGATGGCCTCTTTCTTGATCACCTCGGTGGCCCATCGGGGATGGAAGTCAGCGATGCGGAGCGCGGAGATATCGACGTCTTCGGCGATCCCACGAATCTTCCGCCAAGCTTTGTTTACCGAAAGGACCTGCCCCTGCTTGTTGGCCGTGCCCACAAAGTCAGGGGTGGCCTCAAGGATCGCGCTGAGGCGTCGAAGTGATTCTTCGACCCGGCTGCGTTGGGCGAAGTCACGACGGATGATCACAATCGAGATGGCGACCAGCGCGAAAGATAAAAGCCCTCCCAGGATGATGGCCCTGATGGCATTGCGAGCAGTGACCTTCTCTGCCTTCGACCGCTCGATGAACACCTCATTCTCATGATCCTTCATTTCGAGAATTAACTTTCGAATCTGATCGTGGACCTTCCTTCCCTCGTCCGGTAAGGCAATTTGATTGGGGGAAATCGAAGGGTTCGCCTTCTTCAGATCGATCGATTTTTGGAGGAGGAGAAATCGCTGACGAACCAGGGAGTGAAGGACGTCGATCCTCGGCAATTCTTCAGGATCGTCATCATTCAACTTCCTGAAATCTTCGATCTGCTGTTCGATCACAACGGTGGCAGTATTGTACGGCTCCAGATAAAGTTCATCTCCCGAAATGAGGTATCCGCGCTGTCCGGATTCAGCATCCGTTAATCGGGCCATCAAGGATACGAGTAACTCCAGTTGCTGAAAGGACTGGGACTCCAACTGAGTGTTCTCAACCAGGCGGGTTGTGGTTCGGTAGGAGATGACGCTGATGAACATCAGAATGAGCAAGGCAAGTCCAAAACCCACAATCACCTTGTGTTCAATGGACCACTTCATCTCGTTGTTCTCCAGCGGCTCTGGCAAGAGCGTATGATCTATACGCTTGCGTGTTCAGAAGAGCGTGTTGTCGAAGTTCTCAGCCTCTTGCTTACAGTATACCCAAAAACCAGCCCAAGAGTTAAGGGGTAAAATCATTCTCCTTGTGTGCGAGGAAAAAATATAAGGGCGGGCAGCAGGCATTCGGCACATCACGGAAGGATGCGTTTCTGTCTCCATCCAATGGCCTTCTCATGGCTGCCTCCAGGGCTGACGAGGTGAGCAGCATTCACCCGACTGCTAAAGCCAATCCATTTCATGACCGTCTTGAGCCCAGGACTAACTCTATCCACCGGAAAACATGCTGGCTTTGGGCAACAGGATGATTTAGAGATCAGGTTCATGGGGGTTAAGATCGGGATTGCATCCCGCCAAAGTGTGACGCTCTCCTGGCATGAGACCCATTTTGGCCAACGCAAGACCCCGTTGTGATTTCTCAAAATCTGCTCGCAGTGACATTCCTGCAAACATTTTCATTGAACATGGCGACGCTGTTTACTTGCGCGCTCACGCGGGGTGTGGTACAAGAGCGCCAACCTGGAGGCGGAATCCACCGGCAATGAATTCGAAGCGTTCTTCATTCCTTTTGCTGTTCTTGTCGTTCTTGATCGTACCCTCAGTCAACCCCTCAGCAGAGAAGGCGCCGGTTTTCTTGAAGCAGAGCCGCTTTGTCAGCAGGGCGGAACCCTCCATGGAACTCAAGTCGATGCTGCTCGCTTTCAGGATCCAGAACCTGGCCGGATTGCAGCAGCTTCTGGAAGAACAACAGAACCCCCGATCGGCCCAATATCATCGATGGCTGACGCCGGAAGAATTTGGAGCGCGGTTCGGAGTTTCCGAGGATGAATTTCAACGTGTCATTCGATGGCTGCAGCAGAATGGGATGGTGGTGACGCACGCCTATCCGAATCGGCTTTCGGTGTATTTTGACGGGACGGTGGCGCAGGTGGAACGCGCCTTCAAGATTAGTATGGGGACGTATGAGTTTGAAGGGAAGCGGTTTTACGGCAACGATCGCGCCCCGCAGATTTCGGAGCCATTTCAAGACCGTGCGCTGGGGGTGTTCGGCCTCGATAATTTTCCCGATGAGCAACCCCTTTACCGGAGCGGAACACGAACTTCGATGGCGCCGGCTGACCTTCATCGCGCCTACAACCTCCTCCCCCTCTATAACATCGGGATCGACGGAGCAGGGCAGAGCATTGCCATTGTGGCGCGCAGTGATTTCGACATTGGCGATGTCCAGGCTTTTCGCAATTTCTTCGGGTTGCCCCCCAGCGACCCCCAAAAGATATTTGTGGTTCCGGGTCAAAATCCGGGGATGAGCAACCCCAGCGAGGTGACGGAGGTCTTGCTCGATGCCGAATGGTCGGGGGCGATGGCTCCGGCAGCGAGCATTCAGGTCGTCATTGCTCCCACCAACGCCAGCATTAGTCCTTCGCTCGATTACATTGTGAACCGACTTCCCTCGTCGCACGTCGTAAGCATCAGTTTTGGCGGCGGGGAAAGCATGGTTTCCGATCTGACACTGATTCAAAGTGACCAGCGTTACATGCAAGCGGCTTCCCAGGGTCAATCGGTTTTCGTGGCGTCCGGTGACAATGGAGTTCAGCAGTTTGCCGCGGGCTCTCAACTCAGTTCGGGCCCGGACGTGAACCGTCTTTGTTCCTCACCATACGCCACCTGTGTGGGTGGGACCAATCTCAATCCGGTACTCGATGTTGATGGGAATGTCACTGAGTATGGCGAGGAAACGGCTTGGAGTGGAAGCGGCGGAGGAAAATCGAAGTTTTATGCAAAACCCGCTTACCAGTTCGGTCCCGGGGTTCCAAAGGATGGAATGCGGGATGTCCCGGATGTAGCGGCTATGGGAAATCCGGGCCAACAGGGTGTTTACTGGTACCAGGGAGGGACCCTCCGATGTTGCATTGGGGGAACCAGTTTGAGCGCTCCCTTGTGGGCGGGTCTTTTCGGTTTAGTCAATCAGGTTGTTGCCGTTCCTGGGACGAGCAGTGACGGCGTCGGTTTGGCGAACACCCGAATCTATGAAATGGGCCGGACCCAGCTGACTTCGGGCGGCCTCCAAACGTTTCACGATGTGACAGTCGGGAGCAACAGCACGGGCGCCGTGCCGGGGTTCTCCGCTGAGGTCGCTTATGATCAGGTGACGGGTTGGGGTTCTTTCAATGGAGATCTTTTTGTTCAAAGCTTCGCTTCCAACCTGTCGGATACCGGAATCGTGAATCTCGTTTCGGGGGTTCAGACCTCCGCTGTCCTTTCGCCCGGTTCCTCGGCCACCACCTGCACGCTCGGCCCTTCACAATACACTATTGATGTCCCCGCCGGCACACTGCAACTCATTGTCACACTCTCAGGGAATCAAAACGTGAATTTGTTTTTGCGGCGGGATCAATCGGTTGTTCTTGCGGGGGGACGGATCACCGCTGATTACAAGTCGGAGACCACTCTTCCCGATCAAAGCCTTTATGTCAACGACCAGACCACTCCTCCCCTGGTTCCAGGAACCTATTATATCGCCGTGGCCAACTGCAGCAACTCCCAGACCAGTTTTGCCTTGCGGGCAAGTCTGGTGAACCCTTCCAGTGCGCTGAAGACCGAGGAGTTGTTGGTCGATGATGGATCGATGGAAAGCAGCTTGCCTGGGACCGGCTTGATGGTGGTCAACCGTTTGACACCGCGTCGCTATCCTTCAAAGTTGAAAGCCATTCGAATCTTTATCCCTCAGGACTTGAATGCCCAGGGTTCTCTGGGGCAATCAATACGCTTGGTCGCATTCACCGATCGTACTGCCACAAATCGTTCCCCGGATTCTCCCGTTCTTCTGGTCGACCAGTGGGCGGTCATTCATGGCAATAACGGATATGTCGATTTCCCCATTGTGAACGGGCCTGCGATCGATTCGGGAGATTGGTACATCGGATTCCAGTACCCTGCCTCTGGGGCCGTTTCTGCGGCCCTGGATTCGAGCGGCCCGGATAGACAGGGGGGATATGTTTCTACGGACAACGGGGCGACGTTCGGGGGATCCAGGATGTGGAATGAAGGAACCCCGGTCAACCTGATGATCCGGGGCGTCGTTGAAAGCGGGCCCCCCATCCTCGACACCGCGACCGCAAGTTTCCAAGCCGATTCTGCGAATGGAGTGATCCGGATACAGTTCTATGGCAGGGATGGGCAAGGCGACGTGGTCGGATTGACCGAGACCCGGTTTGATGCGCAGGGACAGGTTTTGGGCACGGGGAGCTTTGACATCGGGACGAGAGTCGATAATAAGACCTCATTTGTTTCCGAGATTGCTTTTACCGGCTCCAATCGCCTAGCCGACACGCGCCAGATCCAGGTCCAACTTCAGGATCGATCAGGGTTGGCAAGTGATTTCCGAATCATTTCCGTCCTCTCTACACCCGGCAGCTCCGAAGTAGATCTGGATCTTCCGGCCGCCGGAATGGCTATCCATGCTACCTCAGGCAATGGAGGGGCGGCGCAGGCGGGTTATGCAACGTTGTCCCCGAAGACGGGGGCACTCCCCTATGGGACGGCGGTCTTCGCCTTGACTCAGAATGGAGTCGTGGTGAGTGAGGTGGGAGTACCTCCCTCTCAGCCAACGACCGCGGCCCAGATTTTTATCGATTACCGATCGAGTTTTTCCGCAAAAACAGGTCGTCTCGATGCCACTAAGATCGAGACCAACACAGGTCTTGCCATCGTCAATGGAAACAACCTCTCGGCGGATGTCAAGTTTACACTGAGGGGCGTCGATGGTTCGCCGCTAGCGGTTGGGTTCGGAACGCTCCTTGCGAATAGCCACGTGTCACGGTTTATCGATCAGCTCAGCGACCTTGCCCGCGGATTTGTTTTTCCGCCCGACTTTTCTTCCGCCATCCAGTTTGGGACGCTTGAAATCAAGAGTAGTCAGCCCCTTGCCCTGCTGGCGTTGAGATTAACGAACAACTCCCGCGGTGAAGCATTAATGACGAGCACTCCAGTCGCGGATCTGAGTCAGGCACCTGCAGTCGATCCGCTCTACTTTCCGCACCTCGTCGACGGAGGCGGATACAAGACCACACTGATTCTGATGAACCCATCGGCTACGCTTGAAACGGGGGAATTGCGGATCTTGGGGGACAATGGATCATCGCTTACGGTTCAACAGATCAACGGGCGGGCAGACTCGTCTTTTCCCTATGCCATCCCTCCAGGCGGCCTCTACGTCTTTCAGACTGACGGCTCCCCGACTCATGTCAACTCGGGGTTGGTTCAAGTCCTCCCCGACCCAGCGCGGCTAACTCCGGTCGGTGCGGGCGTCTTGAGTTATTCCCAGGGTGGGGTTGTCGTCACCGAGTCCGGAATCCCTTCCGCATCCCTGACCACACATGCGCGGGTCTTCGTGGACAAGTCGGAGGGGCACGACACGGGACTGGCGGTGGCAAATCCGGGGCCGATTCCACTGCGAGTCGGCATCAATGTGTATGAGCGGAATGGAGTGAGTGGGGCCGGGAGCGGATCGCTCGACGTGAGCGCGATGGGCCATCAATCACGGTTTCTTGAGGAATTGATACCGGGAGGCTTGCCTGACGAGTTCATCGGGGTCGTTGACCTTTCGTCAGCAACGCCTTTTGCTGTGCTGACGATGCGAGCGTTTACCAATTCGCGGGGAGATTTTCTGCTCACCACTTTTCCCGTGGGAATTGCAAGGCAATCTCCTTCACCCTCTATGATCTTCCCCCAGATTACCGAGGGGGGAGGCTACAAGACCCAATTTTTCTTTCTCAACTCGGGCCCCTTGCAGAGTCTCCGGTTGAATTTTTTCGCTGATGACGGGTCCGCGATTCCGCTCGCCAAGGCGGATCGACATCTGTTGTTGAAGGTCGATGAGGAGGTCCCATCGGAGGCGGGGGACCAGCAATTGCAGATCATTAAAGATTAATTGATCAGTGCGATAAGGTCGTGCACAGATTTTATTGCCGCGATGTCATGGGCAATTCCCGTTGTAACCAACGTTTTGGCCCTTGAGAACTAATCCTTACATCCAATAATGACGCGGGTGGGCGCGCGATGTTCCGCTCGACCAGCGCACTCCGTCGGCGGTTCGATGGGGATGGGGCCGCCCGTGCTCTGTCTCGGCCCGGATCTAGGGGGCCGTCGAAACCTTGCGTTCCAAGGTGTTGGCCTAGCCTTCCCCCTTGTTCAAGTCGCGGAATTCAGGTTAAATTCTCAGTCGGTTCACTTAACAGGTTTCGACAGGGCTGCATTCGCGGCTCGACTTATATCGCCATCTGCAATGGAGACGCCATGAGCAAACTAAGAATTGCTATCACCGCATCCCTGCTCCTTTTGATCGCTTCTCTCTCGACTGAATTCATTCGACCTGTCCGATCGGCCCCGCCATCCGGGGTGGCTGGTGCGGATGTGCTCATCGCCCAGGCCCTGGGTCCTTCGCCTCTCGCAGAAACTCTGCGTATCCTCTGTGATGAAATTGGTGGACGTCCCACGGGGACCGCCGCCTTGGGCCGGGCGGTGTCCTGGGGCGTTGAAAACTTCCGCAAAGCCGGGGTGGACGATGTCCACACGGAAAAATTCATCGTCCCCCAATCGTGGCAGGAAGGGGCAACCAAGGTTGAGGTGACTTCACCTGTTCATTTTGAGGTCAAGGCGGTCTCGGTGGCGTGGGCTCCTTCTATTTCTGGTCTTGATGCCCCCGTCCGGGATGTGGGAGAGGGCACACTGGCTGATTTCTCAAAACTGGAAGCCAGCGCCAGAGGGGCAATCCTGCTGGTTCATTCCCGACCGATGGTGTCGCTCGATGATCTGTTCAACGAATACATCAAGGCTCCCGGGATCGTCAACGAGGCTGTTCGGGTGGGTGCCGCAGCGCTGGTCTTCATGTCCACACGTCCGCGCAACCTGCTCTACCGCCACACCAATTCACAACGAGGCCAGTTAGATCGATTGCCCATGGCCATTCTCGCGCGGGAGGATGCCATGCGAGTGGCGCGTCTGATTGAGTCAAGGGGCCTGGTGAGGATGAACATCTCGCTTCCCAACAAGATTGGGGGCCCGTTTGAAGCCGAAAACGTGGTCGCAGAGATTCGTGGCAGCGAAAGACCGGACGAAGTGGTTATCCTGGGTGCTCATTTGGACTCGTGGGAACTCGGGACCGGGGCACTGGACAACGGATGCAACGCGGCGCTGGTGATCGACGTGGCGCGGGCCATCCACGATGCCAAAGTCCGCCCCCGCCGTACCTTGCGGTTTATTCTTTTCAGTGGTGAGGAACAAGGCCTCCTGGGTTCCCAGGCCTACGTCCACCAGCACCGCGATGAAATGGACAAGATTGTGGCTGTTACAATCTTCGATGAAGGCGTGGGGCGTGTGTCCGGATACTCGCTGGGCGGGAGGAAGGACACTGAGCCGCCCATGGCGGAAATCCTGAGACCGGTTCAGGGTTGGGGGTCAAACATACAGACCACGGATGCCTTTATCGGAACCGATAATTTTGATTTTCTCCTGGAAGGAATCCCCACGCTGGTAGCCAACCAGGATCCCACTGATTATTTGCCCAATTATCATGCCTCCTCAGACACTCTGGACAAGGTGGATTTGCGTGAACTCAAAGTGCAGGAGGCCTATGCGGCCGTGACCGTGTTTGGGATCGCGGAGCGGCCCGAGCGGGTCGGGATGCGGCAATCCCGCGCACAGGTAGAGGCACTGCTTGCGGAGACGCAGTTGGATCAACAGATGAAGACCTTCGGGCTGTGGTCGGAGTGGGAGAGCGGACAGAGGGGAAGACAGCAATAACTCTCTTGTAACATGATTCACGCGGCGGGGCCCCTTCCCAATCCCGCATAAATCATCTCGCCAATAGTTTGTTCATTCCTGCAAGCGCGGCCACTTTGTAGCACTCGGCGAGAGTGGGATAGTTAAAGACATTGTTGATGAAATAATCGATCGTCCCCTCGTAAGTCAGAACAGCCTGCCCGATGTGAATCAATTCTGCCGCCCCCTCTCCCAGGATGTGAACTCCCAGCAGTTTTCTCGATTCGCAGTGGAAGAGGAGTTTCAAGATACCGGTATTGTCGCCGATGATCTGCCCGCGGGCGATCTCACGGTAGCGTGCGACCCCCACTTCGTATGGGATACCGGCGGCGGTGAGCTGCTCTTCGTTCTGTCCGACATAGGAGATTTCGGGGATGGTGTAGATCCCATAGGGGAAGAGGTTTGGCATGGTGGAACAGGCCGAATGGAAGGCGTGGCAGGAGGCCAATCGCCCTTGCTCCATGGAAACCGAGGCCAGGCTCGGGAAGCCAATGACATCACCCACCGCATAAATATTGGGAGCAGCCGTCTGAAAGCTCCCGTTGACGGCGATCCGCCCCCGCTCGTCCGGCTCCAATCCCACTCTTTCGAGATGGAGATCCACCGTGTTCCCTAGGCGCCCCACCGCGTAGAGAACCACGTCGGAGTAAACCTCCTTCTTGCTCTTCAGGTGAGCCACCACGCGTCCGGAGGTGGACTTGTCCACGCTCTCCATCTCCTCCCCCAGCCGCATCGTGACGCCGATTTCCTGCATGTGATAGCTCAATTCGTTGATGATCTGCTGGTCCACAAATTCCAGCATACGCGGACGGAGGTCGAGTAGAGTCACAGACACTCCGAGAGTTGCCATCATGCAGCTGAATTCCACCCCGACCACCCCGGCCCCGACAACGGTCATGGTCTTGGGAATCACCGGTAATCTTGGGAGCATGTCGCTGTCGAGGATGGTCGTCCCATCAATAGGAACGGTTGAGGAGTGCGCCGGCACCGTTCCGGTTGCGATAATGATGAATTCGGCTTCGTAATCATCCGTTAGGCGCGAGCCCTCCAGATGGAGGTGATGCGCATCCAGGAAAGTAGCGTGCCCGTTCAGCACGTCGACTCCGTTGCGTGACAACTGTGCGTTACAAACCTCGGTTTCATTCTTGATGACATGATTAACGCGGAAGACAAGATCTTCCATCGTGATGTCTCTCTTGACCGCGTAGCTGATGCCGTAAAGCCCGCGCTGACGGAACCCCGACAGGTAAAGGACCGCCTCCCGAAGAGTCTTGCTGGGAATCGTACCCGTATGGACCGAAACGCCTCCCATCATCTCTCTCTTTTCGATGATGGCCACATGCTTGCCTAGCTTGGCTGCCTGGATGGCCGCATGGTGGCCCGCCGGGCCGCTTCCTATCACGATGAGGTCATAGGTCTTCATGGATTCCCCTCAACAACGAATTCCCCTCGTTGGGACGTGCCCTTCCTGACGGATGGAGTGATGGTGATGGAGCCTCCCGATTATATCCCAGCTTGTGCCCGGTTGAATCAACTAACCGTGTCGGACGACACCTTGCTTTGCCACCTGGAGAAATCAGGGTTTGTTGGCGGAGGATGGAGAGGGTGGGCGGGGTCTTCGGCTTTTCGGTTTGAATCGGCGCGGTTTTTTGTTACATTACTGGGGCCCGTTGACACACTTCACAGGATTGAGACGAGGTCCTTATACCATTCATGGCAAGTCCCTGCACTACTTCAATTGGCAGTCGTAGGGCGGTTCGGTTCCTTTCGTCACAAACCGCCGCCGCAGTGTGATTCGACCAATCACGTCACCGGTTCACGGCCAGTGATCGGGCACCAATCAATACCCGGGATTCATGACAAAACTCAAGATCTTCATTTCGGCAGTTCTGCTCACCTTCTTACTCTGGAAGATTCATCCGCGCCAGATCTTTCAAACCCTGCAAGCGGCCAATTTCGACGGCTTGATCATTGCGGTCGGACTCGGGTTCGTGATGCTTTCCCTGCGCTGGTGGAAGTGGCATATCCTGGTCAAGGGCGGCCTTCGAATCTGCACCCCCAAACAATCCCTGGTGAGTCTGCTCGGGGGCATGGCCTTCGCTTTAGTGACGCCCGCTCGGGTGGGGGAATTGAGCCGGGCCTTGTTCTTTGGAAACGGGACCAAGACCCAGGTTGGGGCGCTGACCTTTCTTGATCGCCTCGTGGATCTTTTTGTGGTCCTCTTGTTTGCCTCGGTGGGCGCGACGTCACGGGTCAGCCCTGCTTTTCGGATTGTGCTGGCGCTGACCATGGGGGTGATGGGGCTTATTGTCGTCCGTTTTGAATCGTTCCTGGGGTTGCTCCGGCGGTGCTTCAAGAAGGGTTGGCTGGGCACCCGTCTCTCCACGGTTGAACAGGTGGAGAGAAACTTGAGTCGTGGAGCCATCGCGCAGAACTTCCTTTTGAGCTGCTGCATGACCTTCGTCGATTTGGTGACTTTTTACGTTCTCCTGCGATGCTTCGTCGCCGTCCCTTTCTCGGTGATCCTGTTTGTGTTTCCGCTGGTCCTCCTCACAAACGTTGCCCCGATCACGCTCAGCGGATTGGGGGTGCGGGAGGGGACGGCAATCGCGCTGCTGGCCTTATTTGGAATCTCATCAGCGGTCGCATTTAATGCCACCTTTCTATCGTATCTTCTCAATTCAGTCATGCCCGCGATGATCGGAGCGGCCTATGCGAAGAACATGAAATTGAGTTTTTCGCTGACCGGCCATACGAATTGAATCGAGTTCGACGATGATTGAAATCAAGATCTCCTCCGACCCCAAGTTCCTGACCATCGTGCGGGCCATGGTGGGGAAGGTATGCGAGCTGGTGGAATGCTCCGTCGAGGAGAAGAACAAGATAATCCTGGCGGTGGACGAAGCGTGCTCTAACATCATGAAACACACTTATCATGGAGACTTGGGGCAATCGATCGAGATCCGGTGTGAAAGCGCTCGGGATAAGATTGAGTTTGTCCTTAAGGATTGCGGCCCGCCCATCGATCCGGGGAAAATCAAACCTCGTCCTCTGGACGAATTAAGACCCGGTGGGTTGGGCACTCATTTCATTCGCACCATCATGGACGAGGTAAAATACGAACACGTTGCGGGCTGCGGGAATACCTTGAGAATGGTCAAGTTTCTCCACCGGAACAACCCGGGCGAATTGACCTGAGAATTCGCCGAAAAGGCAGCGGATATGGAAGTCAGAACTCGCAAAGTAGGAGTGGCGTCGGTGATCGACTTGAAAGGTCAGATCGACCTTTCTTCTTCATCGAAAATGCGAACTGCGGTGCTTGAGGCCATCAAGGCCAAGGGGGCCCTTCGCGTGGCGGTGAATCTGACCGAGGTGAGTTACATCGACAGCTCGGGGATCGCTACGCTGGTTGAAGGGTTGCAGCTGGCGCGCGCCAGAAGCTGCCATTTTGTGATATTTGGGCTGCAACAGGCCCCCCGCGAGGTGCTTGAATTGGCGCGCCTCGACAAGGTCTTCGAAATCCGCGTGGACGAGCGGGAGGCGCTCGACAGTTAGGGCGGACCCCCTCTGAAGGCCGGCAGGAGGCGCGTTTCGGGTTGGGAGACCCGCTGCAGGCGTGCGTTGCGGGGCCAGGCTCCTGGAAGTGATTCCCGCCTCCATCTGTTGAAGGATCTATGCTATCACTACCCGCATTTGTCGGCCGACAATCGATTGCCTTTGCGAGATACCTGGGGGGTCTCGCGGAGATGTTTTCCAAGGCCACCTACTGGACTTTCGTGGCGCCATTGCGCGGCAAAGGGATCCGGTGGCAGGCCACCCTCCGACAGATGGTTGTGGTGGGCTTCGATGCAGTCCCCATCGTCTCCTTAATTTCCGCCTTTATTGGGATTATTATTGCGCTCCAGGGTGCCTACGAACTGCGGAAGTTCGGGGCCCTGAATTATGTGGTCGACATGGTGGCCATCACGGTTACGCGCGAATTGGCGCCGCTCCTGACTGCCATCATTGTGATTGGCCGGTCCGGATCGGCCTTTGCCGCCGAGATTGGGACCATGGAGGTGGGCGAGGAGGTTGACGCGCTCCAAACCATGGGCTTGAATCCGATCAGGTTTCTTGTCGTCCCGAAATACCTGGCGATGTTGGTGATGATGCCGTGTCTTACGATCATCGCGGATACCGCTGGGGTGCTGGGCGGGGCCTTCTTTGCCATCACCAATCTCGATTCCAGCCTGTCGGGTTATTTGCTGGCCACGGTTGACTCCCTGGTGATGCGCGATATCGTTACCGGGCTGATCAAGAGTGGGGTCTTTGCGGTGATTATCACAAAAATCGGCTGCTATGAAGGATTTTCCGTACGGGGTGGAGCCGAAGGCGTCGGGCGATCGACAACCGCTGCAGTAGTCAAATCGATATTCAGCATCATTGCGGCCGATATGATTTTCACGGCGATTTTCTATTTTACCAGTGGGAGCTGATCCACCGGAGATCAACTCCTTCCGGAGGAATTGATCCGGGTCGTTTGAGTGCCCGAGTTCAATGCCTTGTCCTTTGGAAAGCTCTTTCGATCATCGGACGGGGCAGGTCCCTCGGACTATGCTCCCCGCCGCAGGGGTATACAAAAAGGTTGACCGTCGAGCATGCGGGGACGAGATCGGGGCGGCACCTCAGGAAAATTGTAAGGCAATGGCCGGTGGCGGAGTGTATGCCAGAGACGACGGAAAATCACAACGCTATTCTCATTAGGAACCTGTCCAGCACGCTGGGCGGGCGGGAGGTCTTGCGAGAGATTAATCTCGAAGTCCGCCGGGGGGAAACCCTGGTCATTCTCGGCGGCAGCGGGTCCGGAAAATCCACGCTCCTCCGGCATATCGTGGGCTTGGAGATGCCCACGGCGGGAGAGGTCTTTCTCTTTGGCAAGAACATTAATCGCATTTCGGAAGATGAGTTCAATGAAATACGGAAGAAAATCGGGATGGCGTTTCAGAGTTCGGCCCTGTTGAATTCGATGAGTGTGGGTGACAATGTGGCCCTACCGTTGCACGAACACACCGATCTCGAAGACTCGACCATTCAGATCATGACACGGATCAAACTGGAACAGGTGGGCCTTTCCGGGTTTGAATCTTTCGCCCCCTCCCAGTTGAGTGGAGGGATGAGAAAACGTGCGGGGATTGCGAGGGCTCTTGCCATGGACCCCGAAATCTTGCTGTTCGATGAGCCTTCGGCGGGACTCGACCCGATCATCGCCGCCGGAATCGATGATCTGATCCTCAAACTCAAGCATGCGTTCCATATGACGATCGTCGTGGTGACCCATGAATTGACCAGTGCCTTTCTGATTGCGGACCGCCTTGTGGTCCTCGATAAAGGGTCCATTCTCGCCGCGGGGACGCCCGACGAGATTCGCAACAGCACCCTCCCACGCGTTCAACAGTTCTTGCAGCGGCAGCCGGACCATGAGGTGCAGGATGCCGAGAAGTACTTGAATAGCCTAACGGAAGAGGCGTGACCCACGGAGGATGGGATAGATCATGGCAAATAGATCCGATGAAGTGAAGGTGGGAATCATGGTGATGGTGGCGGGTGTGATCTTGATCCTTGCCATTTCCATGATGGTTCACTACAACCCCTTCCGCCCGGCGAGTAAGGCCTATATGACCTATTTCAAGTTTGCGGGAGGACTTGAAAGCGACAGTATTGTGCGCTTTGGAGGAATCAAGGTCGGGAAGGTCGCCAGTGTGCATTTCGCCCCCAACGACCCATCCCTCATCGAGGTGGATCTTCGCCTTCGGGAAGGAGTTCCGCTGAAGACGGACAGCGTTGCCCGGTTGGCCTCACTCAATGCGCTGGGGGAAAATTACATTGAAATCAGCCCGGGCGACAAGAACTCGCCGGTGCTTAAACCAGGCGACCGGATCCGTTCTGAAGAGACCCCGGAATTCAGTGCGCTACTGACGAAGTTCAACGGGCTTTCCGACGATGCCCAGAAGTTGATCAAAGACCTGGACAAGAACATCAACCAGATTTCTTCGAGGGCGGATCTGTTGCTCTCAAATCTGAATGAGGTGACGAACGAAAAAAACCGGAGGAATTTGTCGGAGACACTTGAAAAAACGAATTCTCTGATTGCTCAGAATTCCCCTCGGATCAATGCCATCACCTCGAACCTGCAGGCGACCACAAAGAAACTGGATCCCTTGATGGATGATATCCGGAAGGCCACATCAAAGCTCGATGCGCTGGTCGGGCACCTGGACAACACCGTCATCGAGGATCGCCCCCAGATTAAGACGGACCTCGCCGAGCTGGAGACGACCCTGCTCCAGGCGAGAAAACTGATGGAGGAGATCGACTCCACCCTGTTGTCCAACCGCAGCGACATCGATGCCATGATAGAGAATTTTCGACGCAGTTCGGAAAATCTTTCGCAATTCACCGGGACGATTAAGCAGCGGCCCTTCAGCCTGATCCGCGTCAAGCCGGTTCCGGACCGGAAAGTACCCAAGTGAAAAGGGAACGAGGGTCGGTCACGAAGGGACATCGCTAGGCAGGATCCCTGGAATTTTCCCGGGATCCGATGAATCCAAAAATCGTGTTGAGCAGGAGTGCAAAGCATGAACAAGAAGCTTGCGGGAGGTTTGGCGGCTTTGTCCTTGTCGATGTCTGTGAACTGCGGCATCCCCAAGACGCATTATTACATCGTGGAATCTCCACACGTCCAATCCAACAGTGCGGCGGCTATCCCCAAGACGATTACCGTTGAACGCTTCCGCGCCAACCACGTGCTCCTCGAGGACCGCATCCTTTACCGCGAAAACGAGAACGAAGTGAATTACTACGAATACGAGCGCTGGACGAGCCCACCGGTCGACCTGGTGAGTAATTATTTTACCCACCATTTGAAAGACTCCGGGGCCTATGCCAGTGTCACTAGCAGCCGGGATGCCGATAAGGCCGACTATAAGCTGAGAGGGCGGGTGCGACGCTTTGAGGAAGTGGATCGGGGGAAACAGGTCTCGGCGGAAGTGGAAGTCGAGGCTGAACTGTTCGATAACAAAACCGGCCTGAACGTCTGGCGTGGAGAGGAATCGTGCTCGCGGCCGGTGACAGTCCGGACGGTCGCCGCCGTGGTCCAGGGGATCCAACAGTGCCTCGATGAAACGGCCAATAAACTTCTCGGTTCCATGCAGGACAAGGTTCGGAAGGGAAGGGAGTGAGAGAAGGATTTGTCATGGGGGCGTCTTTCCCGGGTGCCTGGATCGATGCCGCAGGTATAGGAAGCAGACCAGGAGGATAAAAGCGACCAGGACCACCAGGTTGAACCGCTTGATGATCTTTAGGAGAAGGGGCCATTCACTGCCGAAGAAGTATCCCGCCAAAGAGATTGCCGTGGCCCACAGCACCGCGCCGGAAAAATTGAACAGCAAGAAACGAGGCCAGGGCAGTTGGAGCACCCCCGCAAACGGTCCGGCGACAACACGAAGGCCGGTAATAAACCGTGCAAAGAAAACTGTCCAGGTTCCATAGCGCTGGAAAACCCCCTCGGCTTGCTCAATATGATGTTTCCGGATGAAAAAGCGCTTGGCGTGCCGTTCCAGGAAAGGGCGGCCTCCCCGGCGTCCAATCCAGTAACCTAAGTTGTCTCCCAGGGTGGCGCCACAAATGGCAATGATGATAATCCACTCGATCTTCAGTTCCACGGCATTGCTGTGAGCCGACAGGAAACTGGCCACCAGCAGGACCGTTTCACCGGGTACGGGGATTCCCGTGTTCTCGAGCATGACTCCGAAGAAGACGGTCCAGTATCCATACAGGACAAAAAGATGAACCATCTCTTGGAAGATTTGTTGCATGGAAGTGGCGGATCCTACTTAAGACTTGCGGGGCGACACGTCACAAGCCTGCCGAAGCGCCCTGATTGTACCGATTTACCGGGAAAATTCAATCAATCAATCCACAGCGCAGGGCCTCGGGTGTTGTGCAAGGACGCGCCATTTCGGTTGAATCGATTCGAATTCCTATGATAGGATGCTCGCTTTTCGCCCGTTCATGAATTCTCAGTAAGACCATCATCTCTCAATTTCGATCTCGAATTCACTTGTCCTGAAAGGAGTTACGCGTGAAGGTCTACGAGGGGGCAAATATTCGCAATCTTTGTTTTGTCGGACACGGGAGCTCAGGCAAGACCTCGATTGTTTCAGGTTTGCTGTTTACGGCGGGGATGGTGAACCGGCTGGGTCGTGTCGACGAGGGAACTACCGTCACGGATTACGACGAAGAGGAGATTGAACGGAAGATCACTATCAGCACCTCAATGGCCTACGCGGAATGGAATAAGGCCAAAATCAACTTCCTTGACACTCCGGGATATGGCTTTTTCATCAATGATACGCGGGCGGCGCTGCGCGTGGCCGACGCGGCAGCGGTCATCGTCGATGCGGTGGCCGGTGTCGAGGTGCAAACTGAAAGGGTATGGTCTTTCGCGGATGAATTCAGCCTTCCTCGATTGATCATCATGAATAAGCTGGATCGCGAGCGGGCCAGTTTTGAGCGCTCCCTTGAATCGATCCGGGAGAACTTTGGCCGCGCGGCCATGGCCATCCAACTTCCCATTGGTCTTGAAAAGGCTTTTCGCGGGGTCATCGATCTCGTCAGCTTGAAGGCCTACCTTTATGACACGACGGGAAGCGGCAAGGCAACGGAAAGTGACATCCCGGGAGATTTGCAGGAAGCTGCGCAAAAGGCGCATGAGGCGCTTGTGGAACAGGTGGCCGAGGGAAATGATGCCTTGATGGAGGAGTTCTTTGACAAGGGAACCCTGCCCCTGGAAGATCTTGAAAAGGGTCTGAAACAGGCGATCGCGGAGCGCCGGATCGTGCCAGTCCTTTGTGCTTCGGCGAATTTCAACATCGGCGCACAAAACCTGCTCGAGGCCATCGTCACCTACATGCCCGCAGCAAACGCCCGGCCCGTGGCGGGATCTGAATCCTCCCAGGAAGAAAAAGAGACCACGCGCAAAGTGTCGGACGATGAGCCGCTTTCCCTCTTTGTCTTCAAGACCGTGGCAGATCCCTTTGCCGGCCGGGTCACCTACTTCCGGGTGTATTCGGGGGTACTGAAGAATGACGCGACCGTCCAAAACCTCACCCGCGGGTCATCCGAAAAAATGGCGCACATTGGCATCCTCCAGGGAAAAAATGCGACGGCGGTCCCGGAGTTAAGAGCGGGAGATATCGGGGCAGTCGCCAAGTTGAAGGATACTGTGACGGGCGACTCGCTGGGGGACAAGGCACATCCGATTTATTACAAGCCGGTCAAGTTTCCTGAGCCCGCCATTGCCTTTGCCATTGAGCCGAAGTCGCGCCAGGACGAAGACCGGATTGGCACTTCCATTCACAGAATCCTGGAAGAAGACCTCGCGCTTCGGTTCAGCCGGGATCCACAGACACATGAACTCCTGCTTTCCGGCACCGGGCAGCAGCACATTGAAATCATCGTCTCCCGGTTGAAACGTCGGTACCAGGTGGAAGTGAAATTGAAGACCCCCAAAGTTCCCTATCGTGAGACGGTCATCGGGAAAGCTGATGCGCAGGGCCGTCACAAGAAACAAACCGGGGGCCACGGGCAATACGGAGACTGCAAGATCAAGATGGAGCCGCTCCCGCGGGGCCAGGGCTTCGAGTTCGTGAATGAGATCTTTGGAGGCTCCATTCCGAGGAACTTCATTCCGGCCGTGGAAAAAGGGATTATCGATGCCGCGTCCCGTGGTTTTCTGGCGGGATATCCGGTGGTCGATTTCAGGACCATCCTCTACGACGGCTCGTATCACGATGTCGACTCCTCGGAACTGGCCTTTAAGATCGCGGGTTCGCTGGCATTCAAGAAAGCGATGGAACAGGCCAAGCCCGTATTGCTCGAGCCGATCATGAATGTAGAGATCATTGCTCCCGAACAGTATGCCGGCGACCTGATGGGAGATTTGAACTCACGCCGGGGGCGAATCCAGGGCATGGATTCCCGCAGTGGAAATCAGATTATCAAGGCCCAGGTCCCCATGTCGGAGATGCTGACCTACGCGCCCGTCTTGACCTCCGCCACGCAGGGCCGCGGCAGCTACTCCATGGAATTTTCACACTACGACATCGTTCCCAGTCAGATCTCACTGAAAATCATTGAGGCTGCCAAGGCGGCAAGGGCTGGAAAAGAAGAGGAGGAGGAGGAAGGCTGATCCGGCCTTCTTCTCGCCCCATCACCTTAGGATTCTTTTTCCTCCCCCATCTCCCCGCTCAACTCACGATGGGAGTTCTTTCATGGTCGGAATCCTCACCCCCGTGGCTGCGCCCGGAGGTTGTGGCCATGAGGAACTCTTCCCGCCCGGTCGCTGTTTCCTCTTCCCCTGAAACTCACTCCGCGCTATGATGACAACGTTGACGATGTCTTAACCCTTCCCCCGGATCGGCTCCCTTAAATTCAATGGACGACCTGACTGCACTCAAGGACCAGCTCGAGTTGTTTCTGCTCGCTCATCCTCAAACCATCGTCTGTGACACCCGTTCCGGCATGGTCAAGCTTGAGGATTCGCATTTCTGTTTTGAGATTCAGTTTGGAAAGCTCCTCTTCACACTTTGGAACTCAGACCAATCTCTTACGCGGCGAATTTGCAGTCTGGAAGAATGCGAGAAGAACCGTCTGGTTTTGCAAGCCGCCTATGGAGGTTCTCGTCCCTTTGCTCTGGAATTCGATGCCACACACTCTTCAGAATCACTGCTGGAAAGGAAAACCGCGCGTCGGAGATTTCCCAGTCAAGTCCTCAGGATACTCCAGTCACAGTACCCTGAAGTCCGCATCGATAAGATAATTTCAGGTAAAGATCTAAGCCGCTCCTTTTCCGAGCATTATTGCCGGGGAGTAGGGATCGAGAAGAATCGTTGCTGGGCGGTGTTCGGAGTTAATCCCTTCGAAGATCAATCCACCATCGATGGCTGCTTGAGCTTTGGCTTGATCTGGGTCAATGAGATGCGGAAGGATAAGAATCGAGGGTCTCTCGTTGGTTTGAAATTGCTGGTTCCGGAGGGAAGAAGTGCCACGTTGGCGGCGCGGGCGGCCTATTTGCAGAGTGCGGGACTCCGGGTGGACCTGTTGGAATACGACGATGGGATCCGAGAAGTGACCCCGATCGATCTGGCAGACTTTGGCAACGTAGAGACGAAGTTGTCGCGGGTTGACCAGGTCCCCTTGCCTTCTGACAAGATTCCATTGGAATTCTTGCCGCTGCCGATCCGTACCCAGCTGGATTCTATCGAGATCGTTCACCGGCCCGCCTCGGGTCTCTTCTCCTTCCGTTTTCATGGCCTCGAATTTGCCCGGCTGGGAGATGAGAGGTTGTCGGAGCTCAAGTTCGGAGTGGGTCGCATGGAGAAGAGATATGTAGAAGGACTAGAGAAAGAGCTTTCCTCTCTCATCCGCCAGTTGCAGTCGATCCGACGTCCCGGATCCCTCCTCCCCATGCACCCGTACTATTCCCTCCAATCGGAGAGGTGGCTGGAGTCTCTGGTCCTCTCTGATATTCGACAGATAAGCTTCGATCTCGATCCGGGTTTTGTGTATCCACAGGTTCCTGCTTTTTCAGGACTGGATCGAGGGGTCATCGATATCCTGACCCTGACGCGCCAACGACGTTTGGCGGTCATCGAACTGAAAGTTGCCGAAGATATCAATCTTCCGCTGCAGGCGCTGGATTACTGGACGAGAGTCAAGTGGCACCACGAGCACGGAGATTTCGAGCGCCGCGGGTACTTCTCGGGAGGTAAAGCTGGACCTCAATCACCCATTCTATTCCTCGTCTCTCCGGCCTTCCGCTTCCACTCCACCACGGAAGGGATTTTGAAGTACCTCCCTTGCGAGATTGAAGTGATCAAGGTGGGCATCAATGAGAGCTGGCGCGAGGGAATCCAGGTGATGTACCGGAGAAGGGTGTGAGGAGCGCGGGCGTCTCGCCCGCACGGCCCTCCGCAAGACCAGCTTGCACGACTTGGAAAATAAAAAAATGTCCCATTAAACCGAGTTCCCCCAGAACGGAGAAAACTGGAAATCCTATACCTCAAAAGAGGCAAATCGACTTCTCGAAAAGTCCGGACAGTTTTGGGAGCCTGAATAGTTTGATCGGTTCATTCGAAATGCCAGACACTTCGAATGCGCCGTTCGTTACATCCATGAAAATCCGGTACGGGCCGGGTTGGTTTCTAGAGCTGAAGAATGGGAATTTAGTAGCGCCGCTTGCAGGAAGCGATAATGGAGGCAGAACAAAGTCCCTTGGGGGCGCGAGGAAGGACGGGCATTCCGATGTTCACTGTCAAGGGCGGGCGGGACGCCCGCGCTCCCAGCAGGTCAACAACGATCCGATTAATGTAAGACCATTTCATGGATCCACTCGACTGAATCACAAGAGGTGTTCGGTGGGAACCCCGACTAAAAAGGCACCAGTAAGCCTTCTCAGGATCCGAGTTTTTGCCGCACCAGTTCATTTACGGCTTTCCCATCGACGGGCTTTCCGGCGAATTTCGCCATCGCGGCTTTCATCACCACCCCCATGTCTTTGATTGAAGAAGCGCCTGTTTCCGCAATCGCGTCGGCCACTGCCTTCTCCAGGTCCTCGGCGGTGGCTGCAGCGGGCATGTAGGCTTCAATAATCTTGATCTCAGCCGCCTCTTTGGCGGCCAATTCCGGACGCCCACCCCGGGTAAATTGCTCGATGGAGTCCTTGCGCTGTTTGATCAACGAGGCGAGGACTTGAAGGCATTCGTTTTCATCCAAAGGTCTTATTTTCTCGACCTCTTTGTTCTTGATGGCCGACTTCGTCATGCGCAGTGCATCCAGTCGTATTGAATCCTTGGCGCGCATGGCGTCCTGAATATCCTTTTGGATCCGTTCCTGAAGGGTCATGGGTCAGCCTCGTAGAGCCCGGGTGATGGATTGCAGGACTGCCTTTCCGTGGAATCGTCCGTTTTCGATGAAGATTTCGTTGTTTTTGAGGCCTGCGACAACCGCGCCTGCCATATAGGTTCCCGGAACGTTCGTTTCGAAGGTCTCAGCGTGGATCTTCGGTTTCAAGTCGACGGGGTTCAGTTCGATGCCCAGCGATCGCAAGAAGCGCTCATCCGGGCGATAGCCCGTCAGGGCAAAAACGAAGTCATTCTTGAGCTCTTCATTCGCATTCGAATTCTGAATAACGATGGAGCCCGGCTTGATCTCGACCACCCGGGTATTGAAATGAACCTTGATTTCATTCCGCTTGACCCGGTTTTCAATATCCGGTTTGATCCAATACTTGACTGAGCTGCCGAATTCCGCGCCGCGGTAAATCAGGGTCACATGGGAATTGTTTCGAAACAAATCCAGGGCTGCCTCAATCGCGGAGTTGCGGCCCCCAATCACCGCGACGTCCTGATTGTAAAAGGGGTGTGCTTCTGTATAGTAATGCGACACTTTGGGAAGGTCTTCGCCAGGGATCCCCAGCCTGTTAGGATTGTCGTAATAGCCGGTGGCCACGATCAGTTTCCGGGAGCCGTAAACTCGGCCATCACCCAATCGCGTGGTGGTGTGAATGCTGAAATCCCCGTCATTCCCTGCGATTCCTTCGACTCTCTCGTACTGGTGAACATTCAAGCCATAAGTCTCCGTTGCACGCCGGTAATACTTTAGTCCTTCCAAACGGGTAGGTTTCTCGTGGGCAGATACCAGCGGCAAATCGCCGATTTCGAGCAGCTCAGGTGTCGTAAAAAACACCATATTCACGGGAAAACGAGTAAGAGAATTAACGAGGCAGCCCTTATCGAAAATAATGTGACTCAATCCCGCCCGTTTGGCTTCAATCCCGCACGCCAATCCCGCGGGCCCGGCGCCGATGATGGCTACGTCAAACCTAGTTGTTTGCATGATTGGTTTCTCGATGGACTCATTCTATCCATGGCACGAAATGTTGTAAAGCCCCTGTCTATGAGGGATCACGGGGGGCAGGCTTCGCCCGCTATTCCGCGGGAGGGTCCTCTATTATTCTCCGCGATTGCCTTTGCGGCCAGGTGCCCCCCCCCTTTTCACTTAGACCTTGATCCGAGGGTGGGACTATTGGGCGTAATCACCTTGAACCAAGGTCAATTCAAGGGTAGTCTTCTCTGGAAAATAGGAGAGCGATGGGTCCAGGGACTTACTCTTGGGCCCGCGATGAAAACGGGACAGGGGAAAAAACGGGAGGCGAGATGGAACAAGGGGCCGGGCGAAAAACTCTGGTATTTTGCCGCGTGATTTTAGGATCTTTCTTTTTGTTGTTCGGCCAATACAAAGTGGCGACCCCTGCCTTTGCGCACGGCGGTCTGCAGAACTATCTCCACAGCTTTATCAGTGACTCTGCCTATCCCTTCTTCAAACCGGTCCTTCAGAATTTAGTTCTCCCGCACGCTACTTTTTTTGGTTATTTCGTAGGGGTGGGAGAGCTCTTGATTGGCTTGTCTCTCGTGCTCGGAGCTGGCGTGGGTCTTTCGTCGATGCTCGGATTCACTTACATGATGGCCCTGGCCTTTTCCACGGGATATCAACCCGATTGGCCACTGTGGAGATACTTTGGCGCCAACCTGGAACACTTTTGTCCTGCCTTGTTATTCTTGATCTTTCTTTCCTCGCATGGCGGCCGGTCTTGGGGGCTCGATTCCTTTCTCCATAAACGATATCTCTCGTTCAAAATCCTTTTCTAGCGGTCCTTGAAGAAACTTGTTTTACCGCAGACGGGGTGTCTCCATCGATCTGGCCGACCACCAGAACTCCCTCTCGAAACGAAAATAGAATCTTTCTACTGACCTGTCCGCAAAGGGGTTGGTTTGCCCTTCAATCGATCTGGATCAGCGAAGGGGTCGTGGAAATGAGCATGCGCGGCGGCATTGGGGCGAGTCTCGATGAACGTGGTGGGAATCTCATAGAGGAGTACCTTGGGGGCATATCTCAAGGAATCATGGATATTGCATACGTGCGTGCACCAGCATTGGTCACACACGATCTGGTTCAACTCTTTCTGCCGAAGCCGGTCGGACCAGAACCTGGAGAAATCGTACTCATAATCGCGAAGACTAGCGAGTTTTCCACGCAGTTCACAGGCGCGGACGTCGCCATTGTAATCGATCACACAGAAGGTCTCTCCGGCGGTACAGGCCATCGGCCATGGGGTGGACTCGAGGTAATTGGCATATTGGATCTTGTTGTGCAGGGCAAGGGTTCCCACGTAGGCCGTCTTTGCCAATCCCCTTGAAAGACCCCCCAGATGACGGAACATGCGCTCCGAATACTTCTCGTAAAGTACCCGGGCGAAGTCATAAATCTCCTGGAGTGCGCGAGGGGGGATATTTTTCAAATCGGGATCCATCGGATTCCCCCGGATGAGTTGGAGGTATTGTCCGTCTACTGGGAGTTCATTGAAGACGAACTTCATGAAATCAATCAACTCGGCGTAATTGTCGCTGTTCAGACAGGTATTTACATTGACCCGGAGTTGACGGCGGTACCTCCCGACGAGTGCCGGCAGGCTCTGGATCATTTCCAGGGTCTTCCCGTAACAACCGGGAACGCCTCGAATCTTCTCGTGCGTCTCGCGGAACCCGTCCACACTGACATTTAAGTCAATTCGGAGCAGTGGGCAGCGGTCCAAAACGCGGGGCAGCCAGTCATGTGCTCGGTCCTTAAAGAGCCCGTTGGTGGGAAGATTGATCCATCGGACGCCGTTGTTTCGAGAAAAGGTTTCGATGATTTCCGGGAGATCCTTTCGCATGAAGGGCTCGCCCCCGGAGATCCACAGATCAGTGATCGCGGGCATGGTCTGGGAGATTCTCTTGATTTGTTCCAGGGTGAGATCACCGCGTTGGTTCAACTCCTCCCAGTAGAAGCAGTGGCGGCATTTCTCATTGCAGATCGAGGTCACGAAGAACACCACGGTGTTTAACCGTTTCTCTTTCTTGATCCGACCCAGCAGGTCGGCTGCGCGCACAAGGGTATCCACGGTGCGGGCATTTTAGGCGGAATCAAATCCTCAGAGCAAGGAAAAATCAGGGAACGGTGAACCCGGGGGGCACAACTCCACATGAGATGTGGTCGAGGAAGCATGGAAGGGATTGAATAGCAATCTCAGGCTGAAATGAGCGCTCGTGCGCGCCGGAAGACTCGATCGAACATGGGTTCAGTGAGCTTTCCGGTAAAGGTATTTTGCTGGCTTGGATGAAATGAGGCGATGAGAGTCAACTGTTCAGAGAGTTGAAATTCGGCGCCGTGGGAGAATTTCGGTCGGGGACGGGGCAGTCCTCCTCCGAGTTCATCAAACGTCTTCAAATAGGAATCAAAGGCAATTCTCCCCAAAGTAATCACAACAAATCGTTCTTCTCCGGGGGTATTGCCTCCCAGTACCTTCAATTCCCGGAGCAGGAAGGGGCGGCAATTTTCCAGTTCCTTCAGGAGTAGTTTATTCACAGGTGGGGCACATCGGGCCGAGGCAGTGATGTAGCAGTCGACGAGTATCAACCCGTCATTTCGAGAGATCGACATTAGCCGGTTTGAGAATCCAAATCGGTTCAAGACGCGGTAAAGCCAGTCTCCACTTCGATCCCCAGTGAACATTCGTCCGGTCCGGTTTCCTCCGTGGGCGGCGGGGGCGAGACCGATGACCCATAAATGGGCGTTGCGATCTCCAAAACT
The DNA here is from genome assembly GCA_041494885.1 of Terriglobia bacterium. GTDB lineage: Bacteria > Acidobacteriota > Terriglobia > JAIQFV01 > JAIQFV01 > JAIQFV01. Next base: position 186,752 of record JBGQBO010000001.1, on the reverse strand, counting down.
CGGAACCGGCTTTCCCCAGTACCGCTGATCCCTATACCGCGCCACCTTCTCCTGTGCCACCTTTTCCCGCCACCGCACGAGACGGGGACAGCGCCGGCATCGAATCACCTCTTTTTGAATCTGTTCGAGGGCTCGAGCTTTTTCAGTGAGGACGCGGCTTAGTGGGGGAGACATGGGGCTAGAAGTTTCCTTGGAGTATCTCAGGCAGGTGCTTTGAAAAGTAGGATCTTGGCACCACCACATAAGCTCCCGCCCTCCGTGCGGAATCAGCCAGGTCTGCCTGAACGTGAGAAAGGAAGGCCAGTACCCGTACGGGATTGGGGCTACACGCCAGCTTGACATTTTTGATTACTTCTGGCGATCTGGCAGCATCGAAATTCAGATCAATGATGACTATAGATGGGCTTTCTCGTCTCACTTCTGCAATCAAGGATTCTTCTGATAGGAGGGTCACGAGAGAAATCCCCAGGTGCTTTGCAGTTTCTTCCACCTTTGCCGCAAAGAACATGTCCGGGATCAGCGTGAGGATTCGGTCTGCCATTTTGTTAATCGTCATTTGTCGGTGCCCAGGCGCCGGAAGTCAGAGACAAGAGGCCGGAACCCGGGGACCAGAAGTCAGAAGTCAGAAGTCAGAAATCGGAGGTCAGAAATGAAGAAGGTGGAATTCTCGACTTTGAACTTTGAACTTGGAGCTTTGAACTGGATTTCCATGAACTTTGGACTTTGGACTTTTCTTACTTGTCTCGAAAGGGTGCCAGCACCTGCATCATGGATTCATGAATCTTGCCGTTGGTTGCGAGCGTTTCGGTGCCGAAGGGGTCAAAGGGTTGACCTCCAAAATCGGTGATCCGCCCTCCCGCCTCCTTAAGGATGCAACTGGCTGCGGCGGTATCCCAGGCATGGAGTCGGAACTCCCAGTGTGCTTCAAAGCGGCCACAGGCCACGTAGCAGATATCGAGTGCGGCACTTCCGAGCCTGCGGACGCCTTGTGCGCGCATGGTGAACGCCCTGAAAACCTGCAAATTGGTCTCAGCTTCCTCCCGCTTCCGGATCGGGAACCCGGTAACGAGCAGGGACCGTCCCAGGTCGTTTACAGCCGAAACCGAAATCGGTTTGCCATTCTGATAGGCTCCGCAATCCTTTTCGGCATAAAAGAGTTCAGGTCGAACGGGATCGTACACGACACCCACGATGATCTCTTTCTTGTATTCCAGTGCAATGGATATTGAGAAGAGGGGCAGGTTGTGAGCATAGTTGGTTGTGCCATCCAGGGGGTCGATGATCCAGCGATAGTCCGATTCGGATTTCCGGTCGCCGCTTTCCTCCGCGACGATGGCGTGAGTGGGATACTGGCCCAGGATCTTTTCGAGGATGAGCCGTTCGGACGCACGATCCACCTCAGTGACCAGGTCGACATCCCCCTTGTACTCAATATCCTTAGGTTTTTCGTAGGACCGGAGCAGGATTTCACCGGCTGCCTTCGCCGCATCCAGTGCAGTTTCAAGAAAGGGAAGCATGGGAAGAAGTAGTCGAACCTCGAATCACGGAGTTGAACGTCTGCAATCCCCAGTGGGCACTTGTCCCCGGGCAGGCGGAACAGGCATCACCATTGAAGCTTTGATTATAGCTGCGAAATCGCCTGGGAATAGAAAATACTTGCAGGAGGGTTCCTCCGTCAGGGGGCCGGTTTCTGGAAATATCCCCGACGGGTTCGGACGGTGAGGCGGGGATTGCGAGTGGTCAGCGTAATGTGACGCAGTTGAGAGGAGGGGGCACTGACCGAGGAATAATATCCCAGCGTGTACTGAGTCCGCAATTCCTCGCTGATCCGGGAATAGATATTGTCCAGCTCTCCAATGGAATTTGGAAAAAATGACATCCCGCCGGTCTCTTCCGAAAGCGTGATCAGGGCATGTTCCCCCCCCAGCGCCCTGCCCGCATCACTTTTTACCGGCGTAATGATGATCGAAAATATTATGGCTTCCGCTTCGTTGGCGGCCCGAAGCGCATCCGCATAACTGACCCGGCTCGTGGTGTCTGCCCCGTCGCTGACGATGACCATGATCTTCTTCTGTTTGCGCGACCGGAGGGTCTCTGAGGCCAGATAAATGGCATCAAAAAGAGAGGTGGCTGTCTCGGGGGTAATGGCTTTAATCCCGCGCGATAAGGATTCGATGTCGTTGGTGTAATTTGAGAGCTGGTGGACATCGTAAGAGAATTCAAAGACGGCAGCCCCATCCTGCGGCCGCAGGACGGATCGGAAGAATCGAACCGCCGCCTCGGACTCGAATTTCAAATCGCGCGCCGTGCTCAAACTTGAATCCACCAGCAAGGCGACCCGCAACGGCAATTCAGACTCCCGGCTGAAGAACGCGATCCCCTGCTTCAGCCCTTCCTCCTTGAGCTCGAAGTCCTCCCGTGTCAGGCTACGGTCTACCCATCCGCCCGGATTGGTCACGGTGGCATGGATCACCGTCAGGTTGACATCCACTTTGAATCTCGCCGTGGGGGGCTCCTGGTTTGAGGTAGACGGTTTGGCCGTCCCGGGACTGGCTTGCGGGGAGGCGCTTATGAGGATCTCTGGAAAACAGAAGCCGGACAGGAGGATCAAAAAGAGGCAAGCCCTTCTGAGCAGACAGTTTATTGAATCCGCCAGGTGCAAAAAAGGCGCTACCCGTTCACCCATCGCAGCTTTGCTCACCTTCCCTCGTACATTTTCCAGGAGTCTTGGAGGACAGGAATAAGGAAATTCCATTCTCGCCGCATCAACGACTCATCATCTTTTTCATTCACCTTGGATGCTGCATTCTGGGGGCGCGTTGGTTCAGATGAAGGTCCAAACAAAACAGAAGGGCCAGAAACGGCTGTGAAGGAAGCTGACTCAACCTGTTAGTGCTCGTGGCATGCCTTGACAGGGATGTCGCCTTCAACCCACACTTCACCGTCCTCAAAGCACTCTTTCTTCCAAATAGGAACGGTCTTCTTCAGAACGTCGATGGCGTAGTGGCAGGCATCAAATGCCGCTTTACGGTGGGGCGAAGTAACCACAATGAGGACACTCGATTCACCAATTTCCAAATGGCCCAACCGGTGCACGATAGCGACGCCGTCGATGTCCCACATGGATTTAATACGCTCGCCGATTTCGCGAATCTTCTTAAGTGCCATGGGTTCATAGCCATGATATTCCACGTAGCGCGTTTGCTTGCCCCGGGAGTTGTTTCGGACAATTCCCTCAAAGGCCACGACGGCTCCATCCTGGGGCTGTTTCAAGGCCTGAAGTATGTGCGCAGTGTCGATGGGTGACTTCGTGATGGCAAAAAAATCATGCAGGACATCGATCTCTGCAGCTCCCCCGCTCACCGGAGGAAAGATGGCGACTTCATCCCCATCTACCAATCTGTGGTCAGTCCTTGCGTATTCCTGATTGACAGCGACCAGGAGATTCTTTTTGAGGGGTTCCAAGGCAGGTTTCTCTGAGAGACACTTCGTCAGCAGGTCTGCGACGCTCGCCGTGTCATCGAGGGTTAGCCACTCGCGCTCACAACCCATGAGGTCACGACAATATGCAAAGTAAAGAACTTGAACTTTCATGGTCTAGAAGAGTCCAAAGCTCAAAAAAATCCAGTTCAAAGTCCAAGGTCCAAAGCTAAAAGTCAAGAATGCCACCTTTTTCGGTTCTGGCTTCCGACATCTGACCTCCGACTTCCGACTTCTGATCTCCGGCCTTTGGCTTCCAGTCTTTCAATCCCGGTTCCAACTTTCTAACACCCATCACCTAACACCTAAAACCTCGCACCTAAGCCCGTTTATAGCATAGCCCACCAGTGCAAGCAACCAGGGCTACAGTTTAGAGTTGACGGGGATTGGACCTTCACTTACCATCCCCTTCATAACGCGGTTGATCGAGCCGGGAATCCAGCCTTGAAGTTAACTTACAGAATCTACCTCATCCTCTCCCTCATGCTGATCGTGAACGGCATCGGCACGCTGGGGTTTCACTACATTGAGCACTGGAGCCTGGGGCGTAGCTTCTACGTCACGGTCATCACCGTGAGCACACTGGGTTACGACGGCATCCTGGAGATCAGCCCGGCGGGAAAATTCCTTACGGTGGTGCTGGTGGTGTTGGGCATCGGATCCGCGGGTTTTGCGGTGACCAGCTTGGTCCAGTATTTTATCAGCCTGGAAGTCCATACGATTCTGGGGCGGAGGCGTATGGAAAAGGATATTCAGCAAATTAAAGATCATTTCATCATCTGCGGGGCCGGGCGGGTGGGTCGAAGAGTGGCCAAGGAATTTCGGTCCCACTCAGTCGCTTTTGTCGTCATCGAAAGGGATGAGGCAAAGGCCAACCGTATTCGTGAAGAGGGCGCCCTGGTCATTTTGGGGGATTCCACCAAAGAGACGGTGTTGAGAGATGCCGGTATCGAACGAGCGAGGGGGTTAATCAGTGTCATCACCTCTGATGCCGACAACGTCTATGTGACCCTGACCGCGCGTGGCTTGAGACAAAATTTGCCCATTATCGCGCGGGCCAGTGAAGAAGATGCCGAGGAAAAGCTGCGACGGGCGGGCGCCACCGAGGTCATCTCGCCTTATATTTTTACGGGGCACCGCATTGCCCAGGCAATGCTGCGTCCCAACGTCTACGACTTTCTTGACGTGGCCACATCGACCCTGGGCGCTGAGAAATTGAATCTGGCGATCGAAGAGATTCCTATCAGCACAGGTTGTGCCCTCTCCAACCGAACCTTGCAGGATTCCGGGATCCGTCAGGAAATGAACATCATTGTCCTGGCCATGAAGAAAGCGGATGGAAACATGGTGTTTAACCCCACTTCGGAGACGCGCATCGAGGCCGGCGACTGCCTGATCGCGATGGGGGATCCCTCCCACCTCAAAAGACTCGAGGGCATCGCGGCCAAAGGTTAAGCCGTAGTTTTTGAGATTCGGTCTTGACGGAGCTCGAATCCTTTGTTGAAGGCCTGAAGGCCCACTCGTCGCTTGCATGTTCCCGGGGGATTCGATATAGTGTCATGGCTCCAATTGAAAATCGATTCTGAATCTCATTTTTTGAGAAAGGCCACGATGAAAAAACTCTTTTTTGTCGGGTTACTGCTTGTAGCGACATGCCTCATGGGCGCGACACTGTCAGTGGCTCAAACTACATCTCCTCCCCCGAGCGCCAATGGGCAGCCCCCCAAAGTGGGTGACCTGGCCCCGGATTTTACCCTTCCTTCGGGGGGCAAACTCACTCCTGTGAAATTGAGCGATATGCGAGGCAAGAAGAAGGTTCTCCTGGCCTTTTACGTGTTCGATTTCACGGGAGGTTGAACGACCGAACTCTCTGGGTTCAGAGAGAATTATGAAAAACTCAAGGCCAAGAACATTGAAGTGTGGGGCATCAGCACGGATACACCCTTCTCACAGGATAAATTCAGGGAGAGCCTGAGTCTGCCGTTCCCGCTGTTGAGTGACATGGAACGCAAGGTCGTTAAGGACTATCACATCGAACATGAAATCAACGTCCCGGGCATCCACTCCGTAGTGGCCAAGAGAACTTACTTTCTGGTAGGAGCAGACGGTAAGATCCTTTGGGAAAACGTGGAAGGAAAGCTGTTGCCTGATCAGCAGGTCATTGAGGCCGTGACGAAGTTTCCGTGAAGCAAGAGGGTAGTTTGTTGCAGTTCTCCGGCTGGTCTGGCAGAAATCATGTCATTTCCAGCCGGTTTTCATTTTGGACACTCCTTACGCAGACGAGACTCAAACCCATGGACGATTGTTGTCACTTCTCTGTGTCGTCTGCGTTGTCAGTGTCCGATCAGCGCTCGAACCGAATGTCGTCGGCAGTGCCAAACTTGCGGTCCGGACCTGCGGAGATGAGGGTATAGGATGTGGGCGATTTGAGCAGGTAGTTGTACTCGACTGACCAGGGGTCCACCCGCACAGCTTCGGGCATATAGGTGGGAAAAAGGAGATCCACCAGGGGTTCGATTCCCTGCACGGCGGGCAAGGATTTTGTTTGGCTCTCGTATTTTTCGATGCCGTTCGCGAGTTTTTCAAAATCACTCTTGACGTGTTCGAGCCTCACCTGACGAAGCGCTTGCGCAAGTTCCTTCGCATCCTCCCAATTCCGATCACCCAGGCGAACCGATCGGATCTCCCATTGACCTTTTGCATTTCTCTTCATGAGAAAGGCGGTATGAAGATCGGCCACGAGGATGGCTTCATCTTTTCCGTGCGGAAGAAACGAACTGACTTTCACGTCCTTCGCCCCCAGGTCGGCAATCTGGAGCGATTCCAGGTTTTGAGCGAGCCGCTTCTCCTGGCGGGCTCCGCATGAAATCGTCAGCATTCCAGCGAGAAGTAACAGGGCAGTTCCCGGGGCTATTTTCATAACAAAGTTATCTTACCATATTGAGTGTCGGATTCGACTCCTGGAATGCGCAAGGCGGAAGTGAGACTTGCAATTTCATTAAATATTTGCGAGGCTGTTTCGCCTGCAATCAACACAGCCGGGTCGTGAACGATTACTTTCGACAGGACGGAATGCCTGAATGAGTTCAACAACGATGAGAGGGGCCACACGAGTGCTGGCGGGGGTCTGTTGTTTCGGATGGCTGCTGGTTTCTCCCCTGTGGGCGCAGAAGTCGATGATCACCATGGATGGCGATGTTCGCTTGTTCACGGTACTCTCCGCGCTTCGCGCTGCCGGGTTGAATTTCAGTTCGACGGTTACTCCGGGCACAAGCGCGGTTCGGGAGCAGGTCCAGAATGCACTTGAAAGGAATCTCCCGGCGGATCTTCGTGAACGATTGAAACAGTTCTTCGTGTCGCATCAGGAAGGGACAGATCGCAGCGCCGAATTGTCCAAGTACGTTTCGCTGGCGCTGGTCCTGGATCAACCCCCGAAATGGGGATTCGTATGGAGTCATGAGAAGTTGCCGCCGGATGTCCTCCCGATCCAGGAGTTTGAACCTCTGGTGAAGGAATTCTATGAAACGACACACCTGGAAAGGGAATGGGGAAGAGCACAACCCACCCTGGATAGCTCTGTGGAGGCCCAGCAGGCTATGGTCATGCGGACGATTCAGCAAACCGAGGCTTACCTCCGGATGCCGTCCTCCTCCTACCTTGGGCGACACTACTACATCGTGATTGATGTCCTGGGAGCGAGTTCCGCGGCGCTGGCGCGCAACTACGGCGAGGACTACTACCTGGTGGTTCCCCCGGCCCCGCATACCACCTTGGACGAGATCCGCCACCAATTTTTCCATTTTGTTCTTGACCCGCTGAGCTTGAAATTTGCCAACCGCTTTTACGGCAAGAGGACGCTGATGGATTTGGCGACAAACAATCCGAATCTCGATCCCCAGTTCAAGAAGGATTTCATGCTCTTTGCCATCGAGTGCATTATTCGGGCCGCAGAGCTTCGCCTTCGAAAACTGCCGCCGGCCAAAGCAAACGACGAACTCACCCGAAATGCGGCCTCCGGTTATTTCCTGATCCGACATTTTTACAACGAGTTCAAGGAGTTCGAGAAGAGCGAGCAGGGGATTCGAGAGTCGCTCGGCGATATGGTGGAGTCGATCGATATGGACGCGGAAAAGAAGTACGTCGCCTCATTAGCTCTTGTGACCCTCCCCCCGCCGCCCACGGTTCCCAAGCGCATCCTGACTGAGAATGAAAAAAAGCTGGATGAGGCGGAGGATCTGATCAGTGAGGAGAAATACGAACCTGCCAAGAGGATCTTCAAGCAAATCGCCGAGTCGGATGAAACTTTGCGGGCAAAGGCCTTGTACGGATTGGGAGTCGCGTGCAGCTTGCAGCGGAACACCGACGACGCGCGATCCTATTTCGAGCAGGCCCTGAAGGAGAAGAACGCCGACAACGCCACGAAGGCCTGGTCGCATATTTTTCTAGGCCGGCTGTTCGATCTGGAGGGAGAGCGCGACGCCGCCGTCCGTGAGTATGCCGCAGCGGTCCAGATCGGTGATGACTCCCGGGGGGCCCTCGCCGCCGCCAAGCGCGGACTGGAAAAGCCGTTTGGTGAAAAACTCCGGCCTGAAAAATAAGCCCTGTCGTCAGACAACCCAGGAGCCATCCTCCTCGATCTCACCAAGATTTAAAGTCTGCTTCCAAGTATCTGGAAACCTCGCTCAGACTTGTCGCGGGGCTCGGTTCTCAGATATGCTCATTTGACATCCCTCTGCTTTCTCCCTAACATACGCGAGATGATTTGGAGGATATTAAAGCATTCCTTTGCCGGGTTCATCCGATCGCTCAAGGTCATTTTTCATCAGTTCATGAGCCTCTTTTTTTTCATGCTGGGGCTGAGCGCCGCCTTCGCGGCGTGGAAGGAATATAAAGATTACACCCCGGAAATCGCTTCATCCGGTATTCGGTTCTACACCTCTGCGGGATTTGCCGTCCTCTTGCTGACCTTCGCGGTGACCTCGCTCTTGCGGGCTCGCGCCGTGAGAAAGAAGCAGTAAGCAGCCGCTCACCGCAGGGCGCTGCGACGGTCCAGCAGGGCATTCCATTCAGTGTATTGGTTCGACGTTTTCTTATCTGAACCGGGGATTAGCCATGCCTGAGCGTAAACCAAAATTCGAGACGACTTCGCACATCGAGTTGAAACGCTTTTACTCCGCGGAAGACCTGTCCGGATTCGAGGCCGGGCCCTCGCTGGGTCAGCCGGGCGAGCTTCCCTTCACTCGGGGTATTCAACCCAACATGTACCGGGGGCGTTTCTGGACCATGCGCCAGTATGCCGGGTTTGGTTCAGCAGCCGAATCGAACCGCCGGTACAAGTTTCTCCTTTCACAGGGACAAATGGGCTTATCAGTGGCATTCGATCTTCCCACCCAGATCGGACTCGATTCCGATCATCCGCTGGCATCGGGGGAAGTCGGGAAGGTGGGAGTGGCGATCGATTCACTGCGAGACATGGAGACCTTGTTCGATGGCATCCCGCTCGACAAGGTTTCAACCTCTATGACCATCAACTCCACTGCCGCGATCCTGTTGGCGCTGTACGTTGCAGTGGGAAAGAAACAAGGGGTGGCGCCGGCAAAGCTTTCGGGCACGGTGCAGAATGATATCTTGAAGGAATATATAGCGCGCGGGACCTATATCTATCCCCCCAGGCATTCCCTTCGCATCGTTGCCAATATCTTCGAGTATTGCGCCAAGCACCTGCCGGAATGGAACACGATTTCAATCAGCGGATATCATATCCGCGAAGCCGGCTCCTCCGCTGTCCAGGAGGTGGCCTTCACGCTGATGAACGGAATCACTTATGTGAAGGCGGCGATCGAGGCGGGCCTGGATGTGGACCTGTTTGCTCCCCGGCTATCTTTTTTCTTTAACGCGCACAACAATATCCTGGAGGAAGTGGCAAAGTTCAGGGCCGCACGTCGGATGTGGGCGAGGATCATGCGTGACCGTTTTCGGGCGAGCAAGCCGAAATCCTGGATGCTGCGATTTCACTCCCAAACGTCGGGGGCGACCCTGACCGCCCAGCAGCCCGAGGTCAACGTCATCCGCGTGGCCCTGCAGGCGTTGGCCGCCGTGCTCGGGGGCACGCAGTCACTGCACACCAACTCGCGCGACGAGGCACTGGCCCTCCCCACGGAAGAATCCGCACTGCTCGCCCTCCGCACCCAGCAGGTCATCGCCCAGGAAAGCGGTGTCGCTGATGTCGTGGATCCACTCGGCGGCTCTTATTTCATCGAGTCGATGACCAACGAGATCGAACGGCGCGCGGAAGAGTACATCGAACGGATCGAACAGATGGGAGGGATGCTCCAGGCCATTGAATCGGGATTCGTCCAGAAGGAGATTCAGGAGTCGGCCTACCAATATCAACGCGCTATCGAATCCAAGGACCAGATTGTAACGGGCGTCAACGCTTTTGTTTCGGAACACGAAAAGCCCATTCCCATCTTACGAATTGACCCCGCCTTGGAAGAGCAGCAGAAGAAAAGCCTCGCTGCCTTGAGAGCGGAGCGGGACACAGCTAAGACTCAAAGTGCACTGAAGCTAATCGAAGCGACCGCAGGGGATCCCAAAGAGAACCTCTTGCCGCCCATCCTCAGTGCAGTGGAGGCGTATGCCACCGTGGGGGAAATCTCGGACGCCATGCGACGGGTGTTCGGTGAATACCAGGAAGCCATCGTGATCTAAGGAGCACTTTTGGAAAGGAAGCCCGGATCGCAAAGTTCTCCATCCTCTGAAGAGGGAAGTCAAAAGTCAGAGGTCAGAGGTCGGAAGCCTGAGGCCGGAGGCCAGAATGCCAAGCTCCGAAATCATGAGGAGGCCTTCCCCTCCGGAGCCCCCGTCGCCATTCCTATCGAAGATTCGATCGATCTGCATGCTTTTTCACCCAGAGATATAAAGGTCGTCCTTGAAGAATATCTCCGAGAGGCTCACGAGAAGGGCATTCATACGGTTCGGATCATTCACGGACGTGGAATTGGAGTGCAGCGCGAAATTGTCCGATCAGTCCTTTCGAACCATCCGCAGGTTGTGTCGTTCAGAGATGCGAGGCCGGAAGCGGGAGGGTGGGGTGCGACGTGGGCGGTGTTGAAAGAGGAGTGAGCTGTGGGCAGTGCGCAGTGGGAAGTGTGGAAGGCGCCAGGTGTCGGGTGCCGGGGAAAAGCAGGAATAGAGATGCAAGGTAACCTATAGACGTGCCCCCTTCACAAATCAGCATCAATGAAGACTGTCGGTAACCATTGAAATGAGAAACCTGAAGCTCACGCTAGCATACGAAGGCACGCGATTTTCCGGCTGGCAGATTCAAAAGGACGTGCGCACCGTCCAGGGTCAGCTACTGACGGCGATGATCGACGTCCTGCGGGAAAAGCCAAGGATCATCGCGGCGGGCCGCACCGATCGGGGCGTCCATGCCGAGGCCCAGGTCGTGAATGCAGTCCTTCACGGGGATCCTCCGGTTGAAAGGTCCGCCTCCCGGAGCCGTGACATCCCCCTTTTAAACACAGCTTTTCATGCCGGGGACCATGCCAATGATCCGCGCCTGTGGTCCGCAGGGAAGATCATGCAGGAACTCAACAGCGGCCTTCCTGCTGACCTCACAGTAACCCAAGCCTCGTTTGTCCCCCTGAATTTTCATTCACGCCATGACGCACGGTCCCGCAGTTACCGCTATCAACTGGTTGAATCGTACACCCCCTTCTTGCGGCGTCATGCCTGGTGTCCGAGGCGCGAGATCAAACTGCCTGTGCTCCAGGAGGCTGCGAAGCTCGTCGTGGGAAGACATAGCTTCCGGTCTTTTTGTGATCCGGATGAGGAGGAAGAGCGCTCCTTTCAATGTACGGTGGATGAATGCGAGTGGCGGCAGATTCGTATTACGCGGCCCTGCTATGCCGAGCTGTTGACCTTTCACATCCGTGCGGACCGATTCCTGTGGAAGATGGTCCGGCGCCTGGTGGGGAGCATGGTGGAATTAAGCGCGGGCCATTGTACTCGGGATGAATTTGGTTCGTTTTTCTATAAACCCTCTCCCAAGCCGGCTGAGTGGACAGCCCCTCCGTTTGGTTTGTTCCTCGAAAAGGTGTTCTACTGACTCTTGAATTTTCTGTCCCCCAAGCCGCGGTCCGGGCCGGTAACTTCTCGCCGGATCGGTACATCGATTTCACCCGAAGACGGAAAGGCACAAAGGCCCTGCTGACGTTGCCGACGGAAATGGGCTGCGTCGATGGGTGCGCTCCTACAGCTTCTCCAGCAGCTCGTTCGGATGGCGTGCGGCATCGACTTTGGGATAGGCCTGGAGGATCTTTCCATTCTCGCCGATCACATAAGTGATGCGCTTGGCATATTCATCGTGGGCCGATTCGCACGCCCCGTAAGCCAATCCTATTTTCCTGTCCGTATCGCACAACAGGGGGAATGGAAATTGAAACTTCTTCGCAAAAGCCGCATTTTCTTCGACGGTGTCAAAACTGATGCCAAGGATCTTTGTGTTTTTCGCCTCATACTCTCGGATTCGATCACGGAATCCTTTGCCTTCGTTGGTTCAGCCGGGGGTGTCTGCCTTTGGGTAAAACCATAGGACAACTTTACTCCCTCCAAATTGGCTCAGCGAAACTTCATTTCCTTCATGGGTCTTCACCTTGAAATCGGGCGCCTGCTCTCCGGGTGATAACATGGGAATCCTCCCTTGGTCCTGAATTGAGTTTGAAGGTTAGTCTGAAAACGCGGATGGATTATACCAGAGGGGAGTGGGTCAACGGGGATCCCACGCAGATGAGGGGGAAGAGAATAGCTCAGGAAGCGGTCGTCAAGGTGTAGGAAACCGATGATTGAACCAGCCGATCCGGGTCACAACCTCTTGAAACCCGTTCTCGACGATCACATCCGGAAAGTTCCGCCGATCGAAAAACTAAATTGCAGATCCGCTCTGTACTGAGGCTCAACGGCTGAACGGAAGGACGTCCTTGAAGCTGCCGCGCTGCCGATCGATTTTCTCTTGAAGCTTCATGATCCCATAAATAAGCTGTTCCGGCCGGGGAGGACAGCCGGGGATATACACATCCACCGGGACGACTTGATTGACGCCTTGCACGATGGCGTAGTTGTTGAAGATGCCGCCCGCCGTGGCGCACACCCCCATGGAAATGACCCACTTGGGTTCCGGCATTTGATCATACAGCTGGCGCACAATCGGTGCCATTTTCTTGGAAACTCGACCGGCCACAATCATCAAGTCCGACTGGCGAGGTGATCCGCGAAACACCTCCGCTCCAAAGCGCGCGATGTCATATCGGGACGCCCCCATGGCCATCATTTCAATGGCACAACATGCCAGGCCAAAAGTCATGGGCCAAATGGAAGACTTCCGGGCCCAATTGACCACCTTGTCGAACGTGGTGGTGACCACCCCGGCACCAAATTCCGTGTTGTGCTCGGAAAAAGGGTTTGCTCCGGTGACGACGTTTTTTTCCAGTGTGGTTAGTATTGGCATTTCCTTATCTTCTTTCTCAAGAGAAACGCGATTCTACCAAATATTCACTCCTCAAAACAGAAAAACTGCGAGAGGCCTAGAAGGAGCTCCCCCCTTCCCGAAGTAAGAAATTATTGTGAGGGCCCGCCCGTATAGCCTTAAGACGGTTCATTGGATGCCGTCAATGGAAAGAGCTTTACGCCAGGAAAGCAAGAAATTCAAGCGTGGCTCCTGTCGTCAAACGCGGCATCCCTTGACGAGAGGGGCCCTTCATGGGTTGAGATTTCACTTGCAGGCCTTCTTTTTCGCGATAAGATAGCGCGTGCCTCCTGCGCTCTGAGGGGCGCCAGGATACTTCCAACATCCGCATGAATTCCGACCTTCTCACCGTAGAAAATCTGCGTTCGGTGTTTGACACCGCGGAAGGGACGGTGCGGGCGGTTGATGACGTTTCTTTTGCAATCCCTGCCCGGCGGACACTCGGACTGGTTGGAGAATCCGGGTGCGGCAAGACCGTGACCGCTCTCTCCATTTTGCGGTTGCTGCAGCCGCCGGCGCGCATTGAGGGAGGCAGAATTCTCTTTCATTCCCGAAGGCTGAGTGGAAATTCCAATCCCCCCAAATCCCCGGAGAATCCGCCCTCACCGGCGGTGGAGCTTCTTTCGATCCCGGAGCGCGAGATGCGCAAGGTTCGCGGGGCTGAAATCGCCATGGTGTTTCAAGAACCCTCCACCGCCCTGGACCCGGTCTTCACCGTTGGCGAGCAGATTGCTGAGACCGTCCGCGCCCATGCCCGAGTGCGACGTCGGGAGGCATGGAATCAGGCGGTCGAGGTCATGGAGGCCGTTTCTATACCGGATGCTTCGCGTCGCGCCAAGGAGTATCCCCACCAGCTCTCGGGGGGCCTGCGCCAGCGCGTGATGATTGCAATGGCCCTGGTGTGTCATCCTCAACTCCTGATCGCCGACGAGCCCACGACGGCGCTGGACGTCACAGTCCAGGCGCAGATCCTTGAACTGCTTCAATCCATGCGCGAGCGATTCGCCCTATCAATGCTCTTCATCTCGCATGATTTAGGCGTCATCGCCGCGGTGGCGGATGAGGTGGCGGTGATGTATTCAGGAAAGATTGTGGAACAGGCCCCTGTCTCCGAGATCTTTTCCAATCCACGACACCCGTACACACAGGGGCTATTGCGCTCACTCCCAACATTCCGGCCGGGGGATCTGCCAACGCGGAAGCTGGATGCGATTCCGGGAACGGTTCCGAACCTGCTGGCGCTGCCACGCGGCTGTAAATTTGAGCCGCGCTGCACGGTTCGATTGGAGGAATGTAAGGATTTTGATCCTCCCCTCTATCCCGTCGGGGAGAACCATTGGGCACGGTGTGTGCTGTGTCGGTAGGAAAATGGGCAGTGGTCGGCGGGCAGGGTGCGGAAGAGAGGGTGCCAGGTGTCGGGTGTCAGGGGCCGGAAAAAGAGGGGGCTGGCTGGCGGCTTTGCGTGAATCAAAACATAGGTAAACGTGCAACAAACAGCCTAATTCATGGCTATTACCTTGATGGCAGAAAATAACGTTTTGCTCCAAGTCGATCAACTGAAGAAGTACTTCCCATCGGGCCGGCGACTCCTGTTTGGAAGAGGGAAGGAGTTTGTCCATGCGGTCGACGACATCACCTTCTCCATCGGGAACGGAGAGGTCTTTGGCTTGGTGGGGGAATCCGGATGCGGCAAGTCCACCACGGGACGGCTCGTATTGCGTTTGATTGAGCCCACCTCGGGAGGGGTTATATTTGATTCCGTCGATCTGTTATCGCTCGATCGTGAGAGCCTCCGCCGGAAACGCCGTTCCATGCAGATTATCTTCCAGGACCCCTATTCATCACTCAATCCGCGCCTTCGCATCCGGACCACTCTGGCTGAGCCTTTCATTGTCCATGGCGTCTGCAAGAAAAAGGAAATCGAAGAACGCTTGAAAATGTTGCTCGAGACCGTGGGATTTGAGCCGGATGTGCTGGACCGTTTTCCCCACGAATTCAGTGGAGGTCAAAGGCAGCGGATCGCCATTGCACGCGCGATCGCGCTTAAGCCGAAGTTCATTGTTGCTGACGAGCCGGTTTCATCCCTTGACGTCTCCGTCCAGGCACAGATCATCAATCTGCTGGCTGATCTCAGAGACCAGTTTCAACTCACCTTCCTGTTTATCTCTCACAGTCTTCCTGTGGTGGCGCACCTGTGCGACCGGATCGCCGTCATGTATCTGGGCAAGATTGTCGAGGAAGGCACGACCCGGGAGGTCTTTTTTAATAGCGCTCATCCCTACACCCGGGCGCTTCTTTCGGCGGTTCCGGAGCCCGATCCGAAACCAAAATCAAATCGGCTCGTATTACGGGGAGAGATTCCTTCCGCGGTCAAGGTTCCAAGTGGTTGTCGATTTCATCCTCGTTGCCCGATTGCCGATGAGGCGTGTGCGGCGGCTGAGCCTGCGCGGGAAGCAATCTCGGCAACGCACTGGTCGGCTTGCTTCAAGTTCAAAGACGCCGGCCAACTTCCCATTAAGTGAAGAGTCTATTGGATCCCAATTCTCAAAAGGAGAGGTCTTATGAGTCAGGAAATGCCGGGCAGCGCATTACCCGTTCAACCCGAACCGACCAAGAGCCCCTTGGAACGAATCATTGGAGTGTTCATCTCCCCGAAAGCTACATTTGAAGACATCAATCGCAAGCCGGACTGGATTGTGCCCGCGGTCTTGATTTTGCTGGTGGCCTTGGCCATCACGTATGTGTTTCTTTCACACGCGGACATGCTCGAGCTGATCAAGGCCCAGATTGAGAAATCGGGGCGGCCCGTGCCACCCGATGAGGCCCTTCAATCTGGATTGAAGGTGAGCATGATCTTCAGTTATGTTGTGGTTGTGGTGGTGGTCCCACTCAGCCTGGTTGTCGTGTCGGGGGTGCTTTACGCGATTTTTGGTTTCATGATGGGGGCGGAGACGACGTTCAAAAAGATGTTTGCGATGAACGCTTATGCGTCCATGCCGAGCCTGTTAAAGTCGATCATCGCGATTCCCATCTTGTTTGTCAAACAGCCCACGGAATTTGGCAATCCCGCCGATATTGTGCAATCCAATCTTTCGATCCTGATCGATCCCAGCAATAAGGCGTTGTACGCCCTGGGGAAATCGATTGATCTCTTCGTCCTCTGGTACCTCATCGTGCTGGCGATAGGCGTGGTCGGGGTCTCGAAGAACCTGACCTTTAAGAAGTCGCTCACCACCATCATCATTATCTGGGCGATCGTGGTGGCCTGTGTGGTCGGATGGGCGGCGATCAAGAAGTAGAGCCGTTCCAGCTTGATTTTTATGGCGTCTCGAGGGAGCGCTCCGGATCCGTCGTGGCGGATCGGAGCGCTTTTTTCTGTACCGGGGGGTGATGGTGAGACCGGCCTCCCTTGAGGTTGCATCGAACTTCATGCTCCAATGAATTCATCATTCCAGTTTCAGATAGTGCACACCGATGGCGCAGCACGATTGGGGAAGCTGGTCACGGCGCACCACGACATCGACACGCCCGTGTTCATGCCGGTGGGCACCTCGGGGACTGTCAAAGCCCTTACACAGGAGCAACTGGAAGAACTGGATGTCCCGATCTTTTTAGCCAACACCTACCATTTATATTTGCGGCCCGGAGATGAGCTCATACGCAAGATGGGCGGCCTTCACCGGTTTATCTCCTGGCCGCGAGCCTTGCTGACCGACAGCGGGGGATTTCAGGTTTTTTCCATGAGCGATCTGCGGGAGATTACTGAAGAGGGGGTGCGCTTCCGGTCTCACTATGACGGCTCAGCCCATTTTTTCTCGCCGGAACGTTCCGTGGAAGTTCAGATGAACCTCGGCGCGGACATCCTCATGTGTTTCGATGAGTGCACTCCCTTTCCCTGTTCTCATGAACATGCGAAACAATCGATGTTGAGGACAGTGCGTTGGGCCGAGCGATGCAGGAATTACTTCGACCAGCATCGGCTGCCGGAGGGCGGAGGTCACCAGGCCTTGTTTGGGATTGTGCAAGGCAGCGTCTATCCCGATTTGCGCAGAGATTGCGCTGACCATTTGCTCGCCCAGGAGTTCCCCGGATATGCCATCGGGGGGCTCAGCGTTGGAGAATCAAAGGAAAAAATGCTTGAACTGGTCGAGACCACTGCGCCGCTATTGCCGGCGGACCGGCCCCGATACTTGATGGGAGTCGGGACCCCGGGTGATTTGGTTGAAGGGGTCCGCCGGGGCATGGATATGTTCGATTGTGTCCTGCCCACGCGGAATGCCCGGAATGGATGGCTGTTCACCCACAGCGGGCATATCGTCATCAAAAATGAAATTCACAAGGGGAGCGAAATACCGATCGACGAGCGTTGTGAATGCTTTGTTTGCAGGAGGTATTCCCGCGCCTATTTGCGGCATCTCTATCACCAGAATGAGGTGCTTTCCGCAGTCCTCAACACCTACCATAACATCTACTTTTATCTTGACACTATGAGGCGAATCAGGCAATCTATTGCGTCTTCTCGCTTCGCAGAGTTCGCGACGCAATTCCTGTCGGAGTGGAGACAATCAGGGACATCGGTTTGAGGTTCCGTTGTTCCCGTTTCGGGGGAGTCGAAAGGTTCCACCCTGGGATTGGCTGCGAAGCGCACAACCCGCACACGACCCGAAATAGTCCTGTTTGAAATCCCAAATCCCATCTGAGTTGAGGAATGCCCATTGAGTAGTGCGATCTTGAATTTACTGGCCCAAGCGTCAGGAGGCAGCTCCACGCTAGTTGGTTTTCTTCCACTGATAGCCATCGGCTTTATTTTCTACTTCCTCCTTATTCTCCCCGCGCAGCGACGTCAAAAGAAAACCCGCGAAATGCTGACAGGCCTCAAGTCCGGCGATAAGGTCGTTACTTCAGGTGGGATGTTCGGAACCATTGTCAGCCTGGACGACAGCACAGTGTCGCTTCGCGTGGCCGATCAGGTGAAAGTGCGCATGCTCAAGAGCGCGATCGTGGGCATGCAATCTCCCGAGGATGCCAAAGAATAGTCGGACGATGGACTTCCCGGGGGACCGAGGGGCAAACGACTCCGGGCAACCCGCGAGGCACCTGGCGAATGGAGTCACGAACGACGGATCCGTGTATAAATAAGGGTTAAGGCTAATATTTTGTTGGGTTTTACGAGATCATTCCGGGAAGGTATGATGGCCCCATGAACAAGACTTTGAAATGGAAAGCCCTGATCTATGGTTTGATCATTCTAGGATGTCTTTATGGATTCCTCGGGTATCCGCATATCCCAAGTTCGTTGAATGCCATTAAACTGAACTTCGCCGAGCGGATCCACCTCGGCCTGGATCTCAAGGGGGGCACCTACCTCATCATCCAAGTCATGACGGATGATGCGATCAATGCCGAAACAGATCAGACCATTGAACTGATTCGGACAGAACTGTTAAACCGACAAATCACGTCAGCCGACCTGCGAAAGCGCGATCTGAACCATATCGAAGTCCGGGGGATTGACTCCTCGCGCACCGGCGACTTCCGGGAGATGTTCACCGACAAGTTTTCAGTCTCGTGGGATCTCTCCTCATTAGCCGGCGATATCGGCGGCTTTACGCTGGGGATGAAACCCTCCGTGGAATCCGAACTGCGCTCCGAGGCGGTCAAACAAACCGTTCAAACCTTACGCAACCGGATTGATGCGTTGGGGGTTACCGAACCGGTCATCCAGGAGCGGTCCGCGGGATCGTACGAGGTCCTGGTGCAGTTGCCCGGGGTGGATGATCCGGAAAAGGTGGACCGTGTCATCGGTCAGCCCGCGATTCTCGAATTGAAGATCGTCAGAGATGGCCCTTTTCCGACCCAGCAGGGAGCGCTTGCGGCTCACGGAAACACGGCCTCTCCCGACGTGGAACTTTTGAAATCAGTCGAGAAGTCGGCGCCCGGCCAGCCTTCTACAGAGCAATGGTATTTTGTTGATCGGATCGCCTCGATCACCGGTCGCGATCTAAAGGGCGCACGACCTCAATTGGACGAGAACGGCCGTCCGGCCGTGGGATTCACGTTGAACAATGCCGGGGCCGTCCGATTCTCGCAAGTTACCCAGCAAAACCTGCACAAGCAACTTGCCATTGTTTTGGATCGCAAAATCCAGTCCGCACCGGAAATTCAAAGTCAGATCAGTGACTCGGGTCAGATTACAGGGAACTTCAGTCAGGCCCAGGCGGAGGAATTAGCTTTGGTGCTCCGATCGGGGGCATTGCCGGCCAGTCTCAAGTACCTTCATAAGGCCACCGTGGGCCCCTCTCTCGGAAATGACTCAATCCGGCAGGGCATTCTGGCGTCGATCGTGGGGCTCGCTTTGGTTGTGATTTTCATGGTGATCTATTACAAGCTGTCAGGGGTGAACGCCGTTTCGGCGTTGTTCTTCAATCTGATTATTCTTCTTGCCGCCCTGGCGTATTTTGGAGCGACTCTCACCCTGCCGGGAATCGCTGGGGTCATTTTGACCATTGGTATGGCCGTGGATTCGAATGTTCTTGTTTTTGAACGCATTCGCGAGGAACTTCGGTTGGGTAAGAATGTAGTCTCCGCGATCGATCGTGGCTTTTCCAATGCCTTCCGGACCATCATCGATACGCACGTAACGACCATCGTTTCTGCACTTTTCCTGTTCTTGTTTGGAACAGGCCCCGTCAAGGGGTTTGCCGTCACCCTGACGGTCGGACTGGCCGCCAACGTGTTTACGGCAGTGTATGTGTCCCGGTTGATTTTTGATTGGCATGTGAGCCATCAGTCACGCAGCGCCACCTTGAGCATTTAGGTTGTTCAACCTTGAAAATTTTGGAACTTCCAGATTTTGATCGGTGTCTAAACTCAGTGGGATGATCGAGATTTGGAAGCTCTGCCGTTGAAGGAGTCTCAGGTTCGATGGAATTTTTTCATAATCCAAATTTTGATTTTCTCAAGTACAAGTGGGTGTTGATCGGACTCTCTCTGGTTTTGAGTGTGGCCGGGATCATTTCGCTGATTGCTAGGGGCGGCCCCCGGTACGGCATCGATTTTCGCGGCGGGACAAATGTCTATGTCAAATTCAAGGACCAGCTGCCCATCGAGCGTATCCGTACTGAGTTGAAAACGCGTGTGAAGGGGGAGAATTCAATCCAGCAGTTTGGCGTGCAAGCAAACCACGAAGTGATGATTGGGCTCGACCTGTCAGGCGAGTCACAACAGGATATCGACGTCGGCCGGCAGGAAATCTTAGCGACATTGAGAGCCATTTATCCGAATTCGGCTGCAGCGGAAGGCAAGCTGGATCTCAACAATGTCGGGCCGGCCACCTTTGCGGATCGTTTGACCGCCTTGGATTCCTTGAAGCTGGCCCCTTCAAAGGGACAGACTCAAGCTCAGGAGTATTATAAAGAGGCGGCGGATAAGATTATCAAATACAGGGACTTGCATGGCGGGTTGATCGCCTCGATGGATGAGTTGGTGACGGGAGCGGGGATTAGCAAGGAACTGGCCGCCGCCCTTCGCAATGATTTTTTCCTCTCCGATTATGCCATCAAGGATAGCGAGGCGGTCGGACCAAAGGTCGGAAAGGACTTGCGCCGTCAGGCTTTGCAGGCCTCGTTGTACGCCTTGGCGGGTATGCTGCTCTACATTGCCTTCCGGTTCGAGACCATTTACGGGGTGGCTGCAGTCATTGCGACGTTCCATGATGTGATTATTACAATCGGATTTTTTTCACTGTTTAACAAGGAAATCACCCTCACGGTCATTGCAGCCTTGTTGACCCTGATTGGTTACTCCATGAACGACACGATCGTGGTTTTTGACCGGATCCGAGAAAATGTCAAGCTGATGCGGCGCGAGCCCCTGGGTCGAATCATAAACATGGCGATTAACCAGACCTTGAGCCGAACCATTCTGACATCCGGCTTGACCTTTCTAACAGTGATGTCCTTGTTTCTGTTTGGCGGGGAAATGATTCACGGGTTCGCCTTCTGCCTGGTGGTGGGGATTTTGATCGGAACGTATTCTTCCATCGCCATAGCAGCCCCCATTGTACTGGGCTGGGTGGAGTATCGTGCCGGGAGAAAACAGGCGGTGAAGGCGGCCGCAGCAGCGCGGTAATCCGGAGAAGTGAACAAAAGAATCTGGACGGGGGAGGGCCCCCGAGGGGGGCTCCACCGAGGGAGAACTCGATTGACAAGCCAGGTTGAAAGGCATACGATTTGAAACCTGAGGCTGAAGTTTCAGCACAGCGCTTGTTCGCAACGCAGAGTTTCCTCGATTCATACCCATACGAATTTTTTTTCCAGGGCACAAGAAAGACTCCACACTGCAGTGATCCTATGTTCCGCTGTTCGATCCATCGCTCCTCGTCAGGTTTGACGTGGGCGCTGTTGTTGAAATCTGGTGGTAGGGCACTTTGTTTTGCGCGTAATTTTTGATTTGAAGGGAGGGAGACCGCATGTTTGAACAACTCGTCGAATCGGGGGGCACCACAGAGGCGACGAAAAAACCCGTTACGGTTTTCCTGTCGGTGATCATTCACACAGTGGTGATTGCGATCCTGATTTTGATCCCACTGATTTACACTGAAGCACTTCCCAAACAACAACTGTTGACCTTCTTGTTGACGGCGCCACCGCCGCCACCGCCGCCACCGCCCCCACCGGCTGCCACCATGATAAAGGTGCAGAAGATTGTCTCCCAGATTGTTGAGGGACAGCTTCAAACACCGAAGGAAATTCCTAAAGAAATAGCAAAAATTGTAGAGGAAGCTCCACCCCCGCCCTCCGCGGGCGGTGTAGTCGGGGGTGTTGAAGGCGGGATGATCGGCGGTTCGGTCGGAGGCGTGATCGGGGGACTTATTTCCAAGAATGCATCGGCACCGCCGCCGCCCCCTCCGAGGCTTGAGGCTCCGAAGCCCGTTCAGCGGATTCGCGTGGGCGGAAATGTCCAGCAGGCGAACTTGATTTCTTCGCCGAGACCGGCTTATCCCCCGCTGGCAAAGTCAGCCCGTATCCAGGGGTCGGTGGTCTTGGAGGCGGTGATCTCCAAGCAAGGGACAGTCGAGAATCTGACTGTGATTCAGGGGCATCCTCTACTGGTCCAGTCCGCCCTGGACGCCGTCAAGCAGTGGCGGTATCGCCCGACCCTGCTGAACGGAGAACCGGTCGAAGTGATCACCACCATCACGGTGAATTTCTCGCTGACCGGCGGGTAGGATCGGATCTTAGCCTGGCCCAGTGGGTCGCTGCCCGAGGCAGGGGGTGACTGGGCCTGACGCTCAACAACAACTAGTGGTCAACTTTCTTTAGGAGGAAGGTTAATACTATGCTTTTCGTCTTTTCCAAACTTAATCTGTTAGCGCTCCTGCTCATGCAGGGTGAAGTCGGATTTGATCTGGTCAGCATGTGGAAGCAGATGGGCGTCCCCGCGAAGGCGGTCGTGGTGATCCTCTTCATCATGTCGGCGTGGTCGATTGGCGTGATGATTGACCGTTGGTTTACGTACTCCTCAGCGCGCAAGCAGTCGCGTGATTTCGCACCCGCCGTGGCCGGCTGCCTCAAGGAAGGCAAGATCGAAGAAGCGATCAGTGTTTGCGAGCAGAACAAGAAGAGCCATCTGGCCAAGGTACTCATCACCGGATTGCAGGAATTCGAGGCCCATCAAGCCAGCACAGAAATCCCGGGTGAAGAAATCGATGCATCCAAGCGGGCCCTGCAGCGCTCGGCGGCCATCGTAAATGCCGAGCTAAAGCGTGGACTCTCCGGCCTGGCGACCATCGGTTCAGTGTCTCCATTCGTCGGCTTGTTTGGAACGGTCGTCGGCATCATCAACGCCTTCAAAGGTATCTCGACGGAAAAGGCAACGGGTTTGTCGGCAGTCGCGGGCGGAATTTCTGAGGCCCTTGTGACGACCGCGTTCGGTCTGCTCGTGGCAATTCCGGCCGTGATGGCGTTCAATTACTTCACCGGCAAGGTGGAAGCCTTCGCTGTCGAGATGGACAATTCCTCATCCGAACTGATTGACTTTTTCCTGAAGCGTCGCGGCGGAAAGCATTAGTCCTCAGCGAAGATGATGCAACACGGGGTTTGAATTGACATCTTTTCGAGGAGATTAACTATGACTTTCCTGGGTGGTGCAGAAACAAAGGAGAGCGCGGTCAAGAGCGACATCAACGTCACCCCGATGGTTGACATCATGCTTGTGCTGCTGATCATCTTCATGGTGGTGACGCCCATGTTGCAACACGGCGTTTCGGTCGATTTGTCCAAAGCTAAAAATCCACGCGAAATGAAGGAAAGCGACAAGGACGACGCCATTGTCATCGCGGTCAATCGAGATGGACACTATTTCCTGGGTTCGGATGAGGTCAAGAAGGACGCCATCACTCAGAAAATCAAAGACCTGCTCGAGCGAAAAGCGGGGGATAAGACCGTTTACGTCAAGAGCGACCGCCGCGCGAAGTATGGAGATGTGGCTGCCGTCGTCGATGAAGTGCGTGCCGCGGGTGTCGATTCGCTGGGATTGATTACGGAGAAGGAAGAAGAAAGAAGAGCCAAACCACCCGCTGCAGGTCAGTGACTGGCAGGATGACCGTTTTTTCTGCTTATAAGGTGCTGTCCCTCCCGAAGGTTATCCATTGGAGCAGGGGCGGCCCTAAGTTCTACAAGGTCAACGAGGTGAGCGCTGTCCAGGGTGAATTAAGCGCCTGACAAGAGACAGCGCTGGCATGGTGGTCATGCCGGAGAGCTTCGACGGCTCCTCCGGCAGTCAGTGGGGTCAGTACAAAGAGAGGCCCTGATTCTGATGCCCACCAAAACTTATTTTTGCTGGAGGAAATGCCATGGCAATGGGAGTTGGATCGGGCCACGGTCCGAAGTCGGATATCAATATGACGCCGATGATCGACATTCTGCTCGTCCTGATTATCATCTTTCTCGTGATCACCCCAATCATCTCGAAAGGGTTAGACGCGCTGGTGCCGCAACCGCCGAAGGATCAGCAGAAGCAGGCGGCGCCACCTGATACCCGGACGATTGTGGTGATCATCGACAAGGAGGGCTTGCTGAAAATCAATCAGGAGCCCACTACGTGGGAGACCCTGGGTCCCCGGCTGGATGACATCTTCAAGACCCGCAGTGAGCGTGTCATGTTTGTCAAGGGCGACGATTCCACCCTGTTCGACAAGGTCATCCGCATCATTGATATTGCCAAGGGGGCGGGAGTCGACAAAATTGGACTGATCACCGAGAAGATCCAGATGGGTCAGTAGGTGAGAGGGAAGAGGCCAAACCCGGTCCGCTTCCCAAAACCCGGAGCTTACCTGTCCACGATGCAGAGAAGATCCCCGTTGTGCCCTCTCTGAAGCATAAACTTATTGATACATTGGAGGCAGTCGGATGAACCCTCGGAATTGGACAAAAACCGCAATCTTAGTTGGTATTCTTGCCCTCATGTTCGGGTCGATGGCCTGCAATCAACTCAAGGCGCGTGATCGACTGAACAAGGGAGTCCGTGCTTATCGCGATCAGAAATACCAGGCGGCGGTGGATTATTTCAAGGATGCGGTGGCGCTGGACCCGAGTTTGACGAATGCCAAACTCTACCTCGCCACGGCGTATGCCACGCAGTATGTCCCCGGGGTGGAGTCGGAAGAGAACAAACGGACAGGGGACGAAGCCATCAAGGCCTTTCAGGATGTGCTGAACTCCGATCCGCAGAATGGCAGCAGCATTGCCGGAATCGCTTCGATTTATTTCAATATGGGAAAGTTTGAAGAAGCCAAGAAATGGTACAAGAAGCGGACGGAAATCGAACCGGGCAATGCAGAGCCCTACTATTCTATTGGGGTGGTGGACTGGACCCTGTCCTATAAAACCAACCAGGAAATTCGCATCAATAAGTTGAATAATCTGGCCGCTAGAGACCCCTTGCCCCCCAAAGAACGCGACCCTTTCCGGGAGCAGTATGGGCTGGTTGTGGACGAAGGGATCGCGGCACTTAAAAAGGGCGTAGAGATTAATCCCGATTACGACGACGCGATGGCGTACCTGAACTTGCTCTATCGACAAAAGGCGGACATGGAATCGGATAGCTCAGCCCGCGAAGCGGACCTGAACGAAGCCGACAAGTGGTTCCAGAAGGCCAAGGACATCAAGTTCAAGAAAGAACAGCAGTCGACGCCGGGACCGGCGCCAAAATAAGCGCACGCCTGATCATTATGTCGAGCCCTGTTCCTCAGTGTAAACTGTGGATCAGGGCTTTTTTTGTAGGGCAAGTTCCAAAAGCCCGAGTCCAAGCTCCAAACGAAGACGGAAGACCGGGCCCGCCCTGTCGTCATTCACTTTCGGACTTTGAATAGATGAACTCCGGGATTGAGCCGTCGCGGGCCCCGAGTTGTACATCGACCCTATGGCTTCTGGTCTTTGGACTATATTTGGAATTTGAACCTTGGCCTCTGGATTTTGCTTTGACCGATTGGTTTTTGGAATTTGTTTCCTAAACTGCGTATAATCTACATATGACGGCCATCGAGGACATTCTGGTCAAGGTGCGCGAGTATCGTCCCAATGACGATCTCTCCCTGCTCGAGAGAGCCTATGAGTTTGCCGCCGCGCAGCACCGGGGACAAAAACGCTCCTCGGGGGACCCCTACCTTTCCCATCCCCTCGCGGTGGCAGCGATCCTTGCCGAAATGAAGTTGGACCCCAAGAGCGTGTGTGTGGGGCTCCTTCACGATATTGTCGAGGATACGGGAACTCCTCTCAAGGCCGTCGAGGACAAGTTTGGCCCCGAGGTGGCGCACATCGTGGACGGCGTCACCAAGATGAGTAAGATCCAGTTCACTTCGGCGGAGGATCGGCAGGCAGAGAATTTCCGCAAGATGATGCTCGCGATTGTCGATGACATTCGTGTCATCCTTGTCAAACTGGCCGACCGTTTGCACAATATGCGCACGCTGCAGCACCTTCCCCCCGAAAAGCAATTGCGGATCGCCCGCGAAACCATGGAGATCTATGGGCCCATCGCCCATCGCCTCGGTATGGGGAAAATGCGCGGCGAGCTGGAAGACCTCTCCTTCAGTTTTCTCGAGCCCAGTATGTATGCCGACTTGAAGGAGCAGGTGGAAAAGAAGCGAAAAGTGAATGAGGCGTTTTTGACCGAAGTGCAGTCAATGGTGGCCGGAAAGATGAAGGAGAGCGACATCCCGGTTCAGCTGCAAGGCCGCATCAAGCGCATCTTCAGTATCTATCAAAAGATGAAACGGCAACGCATCACGCTGGATCAAGTGTACGATCTGCTGGCGGTCCGGATCATCACCGACTCTGTTCGCAGTTGCTATGCGGCGCTCGGCATCATTCACAACGCCTGGCGGCCTGTCCCGGGGCGGATCAAGGATTACATCGCCATGCCCAGGCCCAACCTGTACCAATCCTTGCACACCTCGGTCATCAGTTCCACGGGGCAGGCGTTCGAAGTCCAGATTCGGACCCAGGAGATGCATCGTATCGCCGAAATGGGCATTGCCGCGCATTGGAAATACAAGGAGGGGCGCACCGTTGATCAGGATGAGGATTCGCGCATCAATTGGCTGCGTCAGTTAGTGGAATGGCAACAGGACATGCCCGATCCCGGCGAATTCCTCTCGACCCTCAAGATCGACCTCTACCCGGAAGAGGTGTACACCTTCACGCCCAAGGGGAAGGTAGTGATTCTACCGCGGGAAGCCACGCCGATTGATTTTGCTTATGCGATTCATACCGACGTGGGAAATCAATGCGTGCAGTCGAAGGTGAACGGCCGGATCGTCCCATTGCGCTACAAGCTTCGGAATGGGGACATCGTGGAAATCCTTACCCAGACGGGTCACATGCCGAGCCGGGATTGGCTTTCCTGGGTCAAGACCTCAAAAGCCCGAAACAAAATCCGCCATTGGCTGAACGTCCAGCAGCGCGAACGGGCCCTCGATGTTGGCAAACGGCTGCTGGAAAAAGAGGCCCGCAATTTCAGCGTAAACCTGAAGAAGACGATCGACGAAATCGACATCGGCCCAATCGCCGCGGAATACGGGTGCCACTCTGTCGAAGATCTTTACGCCGGCATGGGATTCGGGAAAATCTCAGCCCGGAGCCTGCTGGCGAAGTTGATGCCCGACAAGGCGTTCGAGGAACTGACGGCACCCAAGGACTCCAAGCTCACCTCGGTTGTCAAGAAGGTCTTCGGGATCTCGAGCTCCGATTCGATCGAGGTCAAGGGGGTGGACGGCCTGCTGGTCTATCGCGCGAGATGCTGCAATCCCATCCGGGGCGAAGATATCGTGGGTTATATCACGCGCGGGAAGGGAATCGCTGTCCATGCCAAGAATTGCCCGAATGTCCAAAACCTGATTTACGACTCCGAACGGAAGATCGATGTCGAGTGGCGAGGCACGGCCGAAGAGGCCTATACCGTCCGGCTGGCCATTCATGGAGAGGACCGTCAGGGCTTGTTGGCCGAAGTCACTTCCGTGATTTCGGACACGAGATCGAATATTCGGAACATTGAAGCCCGAACCTTTCCGGATCAAAATGCGACGATTGATGTCACCCTGGATATCAGCGACAAGCGCCATCTCGAGAAATTAATCGGGTCGTTGAAGAAAATCGACAACGTATTCGAGGTCGAGCGGGTGCTGAGGCCGAATGCCGCCATCCCTGAGCGGCCCTCCGGATAAGCTCCTGTCTCAATGCCTTATTTTCGCTGATCTTATCTTCAATCAAAGGAGTCAAAGGGCATGAAAGAAGTGATCCAAACGACCGATGCTCCCCAGGCCATCGGACCTTATTCCCAGGCCATCAAGGCCAACGGGATGATCTTCGCCTCCGGTCAAATCCCATTGGACCCCAAGACACAGCAGATCATCGAGGGGGACATCTCCATGCAGACGGAACGGGTGCTTCGAAACCTGGAAGGAGTCCTCACGGCGGCGGGTAGTGGTCTGGATCGGGTCGTCAAGACGACCGTCTTCCTGATCGATATAAGTGAATTTCCAAAGATGAACGAAGTCTATGGGAGATTTTTCGGCGAGAATCGACCCGCCCGCTCCACGGTAGGGGTGGCCCGTCTTCCCAGAGATGCGCGTGTGGAAATCGACGTCATTGCGTTGGCATGATGGCCCGGCGGGGGAGTACGAGGAATTGAGAATGTGAGGAAATCTTCCCGTCTCCTTGCCCCCGCGGGGATCCAGGAGGGACTCCCTTTGTCGTGAAGTCCCCGATTCGCGTGGCAGGGCAGGGAGAGGCTACGAGAGTCGATCAGGCGGCCTTCACAACGCGATTGGAACGGATGCAACGAGTGCACACTCGGACCGTGGCGCGCGTCCCGTTCACGACCGCGTGGACTCGATGCAGGTTCGGCAACCAGCGCCGATTCGTCAGGTTGTGGGCGTGACTGACACGATGTCCGGACATCGGTTTCTTTCCGCAGATTTCACAAACTCTGGCCATATGGCTTACCTCCGAGGTGCCTTCAAAAGCCCGCCATTATAGCGGAATTGCTTGAACCTTGACAATCACAATTTTGGGCTGCTAAGGGATGCCGCGGCGAAGGTCGCGTGCCTCGGGCCACCAAGTTCCTCCCTTGCGGGTTGGTTTGGAAATTCACAGTGTCTCGAATGGACATGCCCCGCCTTGTGGGCTTGACGCTCCCCTCGGCTCGGGAGCACCCCAGAATTACAAGCCAGTGGGCGCTGCTACCAGACGAGGCTGTCATGAAACAATACCAGACTGACCGGGTCAAAAGAGGAAAAAGTTGTTTTATGATTAGAAAGCTGCGTGGTAACATCTTCGGGCTCTATTGCATCAAAAAGTCCGCCTGTGTTGAATTTCAATCATTTCCAAAGGAGAAGCGCGTGAATCGATTAAAGTGGCAATTCGCTCTGGCGGCCTTGGTCGCAATCTTCATATTAATCGTTCCGGCATGCAACCGAAAAGGAGCTCCGGGCCGGGGGGTGTTGGCTACGGTCAATGGAAAGGAGATCAGCGAGAACGAGGTCGATCGCGTGTATCATCGGAGCATCAAGGGCCAAGCGGTCCAGTACTCCGAAGACCAGGTCAGCAGCCTCAAATTAAATATCCTGACAAGCATGATCAATGACCAGATCCTCTTGGAACGCGCCGCCAAGTTGGGGCTGAATGCGACCGATACGGAGGTTGAGAATCGCTTGACCGAACTCAAGAGCAGGAGTACCGAGGAAGAATTTCAGAAGTCGCTGAAAGACCAGGACTACACGATGGATGAGTTGAAGCACGATTTGCAGAAGAAGATCACTATCGATAAACTCAAGAACAAGGAAATTACGGCCAAGATTTCGATCACCGATGCCCAAATCACGGATTACTATCAGAAAAACAAGGCGAACTTCAATTTCCCTCCCGGGTACCGATTTGCCCACATTCTCATCGCAAACGCTCCTGATGAAGCGAAACTGAAGGAGCTGGCCCAGGGGGTGCTCAGCCGCATCCGTTCGGGTGAAGACTTTACCACTGTTGCTCAACAGCGATCCGATGACGCCACGCCGAATTCACCGGGAGGGCAGATTACCTTTGTTTCGAACGCCGACCTGTCGAAGACAGATCCAGCATTTAAAGCCGCGATGACCGCGTTAAAGGTCGGCGAAACCTCCGATTTGATCAGGGGGGCAAATAAAGGCTACCTGATCATCAAACTGTTTGAGATCGAAAAGGGGGGCCAGCACGATTTGTCAGACCCTCGGGTGCAAACTTCCATTCGAAACGATCTTTTCGATCAGAAAGACCGCCTTCTCACCGAAGCCTTCATCGAAGACACCCGCGACGAAGCGAAAATCGCGAATTACTACGCGAAGCGCATTCTCGAGAATGCGTCAAAGGCCTCGGCACCTCCGCCTGCCAAGTGATCGAGTCACTTGGACCGGGATTCTGCAGTTGGAAACCGTGCTGAAGGCACCCCCCCATCCCGAGAGCCGCGAGATTCCCAGGGGCTTGTTCAAGCAGAAAAAGACGGCAAGATGAACTCTCTCTTGGCGGTGC
The DNA here is from genome assembly GCA_041494885.1 of Terriglobia bacterium. Lineage (GTDB taxonomy): Bacteria > Acidobacteriota > Terriglobia > JAIQFV01 > JAIQFV01 > JAIQFV01. The sequence goes on along the minus strand of JBGQBO010000001.1, from coordinate 156,683 downwards.
GCTCTCCGGGCTGAGTTCAAAGTCCGGGAACTGCTGCGGGTTCGTTCATTGGATCTTCTCTTTAGCCCTGCTACATCGCGCTTCAGAATCTCAAGCTTGAAATTTCAGATGCTACTGAAAGCCGATGGGGGAGAGGGCGTCCGCCCACCCCAATGAGTGGGGAGGGTATTTTGCGTTCATGAGAGAAAGAGTTCGGGGGGAAGGGTCGGGGATGGGAAGAACGAAGGCGACCGGCATGACTCTGCAGATCAATAGAATAGGTATTTTCTCCACTGTTCATCGGAGTGGCCAATCATCCGCATCAGTTGGCGGCTCGTGTGGAGATTAAAAGAGCGGGGTTCGCGGAATAGGCGGAGCCCGGATTCCGCCAGGGTCAAGTTCCCCTTCTTATGGTTGCATAGCTTGCAGCAGGCGACCAGGTTTTCCCATGTCGAAGTACCTCCCAGCGAACGGGGAGTTACATGGTCGAGAGTGAGTTCATTCGGCGAGAACACCCCCCCGCAGTATTGGCAGGTGTTGCGATCCCGCATCAAAATGTTCTTTCTCGACAGGGCGCGAGACTGTCGTGGGATGTGACGAAACTCCAACAACCGAATCACGGAGGGGATTCGGATGCTGAAAGTGGGAGATTTAATGAACCGCGGGTGCTCCTCTTCAGCCCGGGCGACCCCCTTCAGAACCAGTACCAACGCGCGTCGAGCGGCACAGATATTGATGGGTTCGTAAGTGGCGTTCAGCACCAGGACGGGAGTGTGCATGAAGGTCGGATGGGTTGGTTCGCTCCAGGGTCTGGGGGCTTCCCCATGGATCCGGTCATGATGTTTCGCGTTAATCATAGATCGCTTGTCATGCTACTTTCTTTGGTGGCCCCGATGGCGGCCCGAGGTGAAACGCGCGCCAGCGTCAAGGCGACGACTCTAACCGCTCCCTCCTCTTTCAGAACTCTGGCCAATTCATTCAACGTCGCCCCCGTCGTGAACACATCATCAATGACGAGGCAAGTTCTGTTCCGGATCATGGCGGGTGATCTGACCTCAAAACATCCCGCCACATTCAGCCGGCGCTGCCGGTGGCTTAATCCCGTTTGAGAAGGGGTATTTCGAATCCGTACCACCGCTCGTGATTCCAAAGGCACGCGGACCATTCCAGAGAGATATTTTGCCAGAATTCTGGACTGATTGAAACCTCGCTCTTTTTCTCGCCCTCGATGGAGGGGCATCGGGAGAATCACTTCGGCCTCCCGCAGGGGGTGGCAATGAGTCCAAGTTTGAAAAAGTAGCCGCGCCAATCGTCCGCCCAGCCGCTTCCTCCCCCCGTACTTAAACCGATGCAGCACCTCGCGCATCGTATCCTGATACAACGCGTAAGACCGGCAAAAGTCGAAATATGAAAGGCCGCGGCGGCACCGGCCACATCGCCACCCGGGTGAAATGTTCGTTGCGATAATGGGATCACCACAAACCGCACAGACATTGTCACCCAACGGCTGTAGAGTGGTCCAGCATCGGGCGCAAACCGTGGAGTCAACAGCCCGGGAAATCAGTTGGTGGCAGAGATCGCAATGAGCTGGGAAGAGGATCGAAAAGAGGGAGTCGAGGAGCTCCAAATGGAAAACTCTCCGCTGTGGGGGGAGTACCAAATCCTGAATATGATGACTGTGGGGTTCGAAGACGAGCCTCCTCTGGACTTGAGAAGTGGATCGACGAACGGGGGCTTCTGAGCGACGCGATAATCTACGGTCAATTCAATAGTCCCTGCTCCTGCTTTTCCTGACATTCAATGCAGTGGCGCGCCCAAGGGACGGCCTCAAGACGCTTTTGCTGCACTTCCTCTTCACACACCACACAGTGGCCAAACGATCCCTCACGAATTCGCGTCAGGGCTTCCTGGACGAGTTGGAGAACATAACGATCATTGTTGGTCAGGCTAAATAGAAATTCCTTTTCGTAGGAATTGGAGGCTTTGTCAGCAATGTCCTGACTCGGCTCCTCATCCACCTCTCGTCCATAATGCTCCACTTTTGAAACCGTCTGGGTCAAATCTGAATACTTGGCTTCGAGTTTCTTCTTGTAATATTCGAGACGCTTCTTGTCCATGCAGTCTGTGACGCCTCCGTCAAAAATAGGGTGATATTCTACATGAAAAGGCACGGGTGTCAAGGTGTCCTCGTTTCGGAGTCCTTCACAATTGAGGGGTACGCCACGATGGGTTCCCAGGGCACTCGGCCGTCCTTCTGGAATCAACTCGCGAATGGCTCACGGCCCTTGGAGCCTCTCATTACTTGACTTGAAGCAAAGACCCGATTTAGTTACTTGCCTGCCCTGGCAGATCCTCCCGGAAACCGCCCCAAGGTCCATAGCGCTTCAATGGATCGGGCAATCGACCTTAGAACCAATAAGTGCCTGCCGCTCCCGTTCGCCCACTTCACAACCACTGATGCCGGTTCCTGTAATAGGTTGCTTGGCGATGGGGGAATCGCCGTTTGAATGCGAGATATCGTTTCAAGGCTCGACGGAAACGGGTCGTCGAAGTCTTGATCTTTCTATGGTGCATTTGGATGAGCGCACGTTCAACTTTCCACACATTCCGCTCGGAAAGGCGCCAATTACAGCGGGGGACGAGTTGCTTCAGGTTGGTCACGCCGTATCCCGTTATCCGCCCGGTAAAATCGACGTAGGGTTCCACATAACTCATCACTAGGTCACGGATCGAACGAAAGACAGGCCTGCGCCCGTGCAATCCGGCATCACGCGACTTGGCAACCGTCCCCCAACGCCCACCGCGATGGAACAGAAAAAGAACGTGATCAAGATTGTCCTTGGATTCCAGGTCGAGCAGCAGCGGGGGATAGCCGTGCTGTTCCATGATCGTGGTGGCGGTAAGAGCCGCTTCCAGGCAATGGGCCGACCCGTGGCGGACCACTTGCCGAAAAGTGCGCAATGTCCCCTTTTTCCAGTTGTAAGGGAGCTTCCGCAGGTACTGCTGAACCTGTCGTGGCGTGCGGCATTGTTCAATCACCTCCCGCTCCTTACGCGTGAAATTCCCGGGATGAGGGGCGTTGGACGGTTCGGGGGAGAGTTTCCGTCGTCTCCCCGCTCTTTGTGACTTCAATTCCTGCCTCCAGAATAACCCGCGTGTGGGCCGCGCTGAGATTGTATGCGATTTCTGGAGGGGAGGTTGCAATAAAAAGCGGGTGTGTGACGGCACTTTAATAGAGGGATAAAACTCATCCGGAGCAGGGCTTAAATGGGCCAAGCCTTCTGGATCAATAGATCCTTGGACCGTGATTCTAAGATTGCGTGAGTTGAAGTTCGGCTTCTCGCCTTTCGTCAGTGGGCTCCCGCGGGATGCACCCAAAAGGAAGGCGCTTCCGGCATGATCTGAAAGAAGAGTAGCCCGACAGAATTTTCCGTGCTTTCGGCACAAAAAGAATGTAAGATTCCGAAACTTTAATAAAAAAGACGCCGTTCCCTCAAGGTGTTATGAGGGAAGTTTGAATCGACCGTTTCCAGTGCTTACAGTAACCGCCGGCGAGTGAAGCGGGCTTTTGTGTAAATCCATGTGCCAGGAGGAAAAGGAATGGGTTCAACAATTCGAAAGGGTGACGGGAATCGATTGCCGGAAGAAATGGCTCAGAACATGACGCCCCAGGAGCCTGGTTCGTCGAGCCCGGTTGACGGAGGCAAACTGATCGTCTTGACCGCCCCTCTGTCTGAAACCATCGACCACGCCGGCTACTTTATCCAGATGATGATGGCATCGTTGCCCATCTGGATGGAGCGGTTCCTTAACGACAAGTATCCCCATTGGCGCGAGGTGGAGCATAACCCGGATGGTTCCGCGCGCACCATGCCCGCCGGGGTGCGGCTGGTCGAAGCTTCATTGATGCGGGGTTACCCTCCAGATGAGATCGTTGCTTGTTACCCGGACGACCTCGACAAATTCATTGGGCCGAACACTCGCGTCGTGGCGGTCTCAACGCACAATCCGCTGGGGGTGACCTTTGCAGCGGGTGTTTATACCTCGATGTTCGGATCTTCGAAGATGCCCATCAACTCTCATTATGCCAGGGCTCTCTTTGGAAAAATCAAGGGGAACCCCTACCGTGACCGTTTCAAGGTGCTTGTGGGAGGATCGGGCGGCTGGCAGATCGTGAAAACCAACACGTATGAAGAGTTGGGCGTTGACTGCGTCATTGAAGGGCGAAGCGAATCGTTGGATACGATGAGGTTATTCGATCTGGCGGTGAGAGGGGAACCCCTCCCCCGGCGCATCGAAGTCGCCCATCCGAGGGACCGAAATACAATTCTTGCTCCGGACAAACGGACAACGTTCGGAGTGGTCGAAATGACAACCGGATGTGGCCGGAGATGCCAGTTTTGCGTCCCCGATCTGAATCCGCAGATCGACCTCCCCAAGGAGAACATCCTGAAGTCGGTCCGGGCAAATGTCCGCAACGGGAACAAACAAATCTCGCTCGCGACGGAGGACATGTTCATCTGGGGGCAGGTTCACACCCAGGTCCCGTTTTACTTCCCTAATCGGGAAGCCCTTGTCGATCTCTACCGCGATGTCGTGAACACGCCCGGGGTCGAACACCATCTGTTGAGTCATTGCACCATTGCCCCAGCCGTCGTCGATCCAATCCTGATCAGGAAACTCTCGGAACTCCTGCTACCCAAGAGCCCCATCCATTTTCCTTACCTCAGCAGCCATCCTCAGAAGAAGGCTTTGATCCCGTTGATCGGTCTGGAAACGGGTTCAGTCCGCATGGCAAAACAGATCATGCCGAGCAAGGGGGTTCCTTTTCCCATCGAGGACTGGCCCAGCATTATCCTGGAAGGACTGCGAATCTTGAACAAGAACAACTGGTTTCCGGCCATGACCCTGATTGTGGGCAGCCCCGGCGAGACGGATGCGGATGTCAAAGCCACGCTCGACTTGGTGTATGAGATGGAACGGCGCCATGTCTTTGCTTTTCTCATTCCCTCGATCTTTACCCCCTTGCACGACACCCGCATGGCAGAAAAAGAGGGCGTAACCGAAACAAGACAACTTACGCCATTGCAATGGCAATTGATGATGAAGTGCTGGAAAATGAACGTGCGGCCGGGCAACTATAGTTGGTGGGCCCCAACCGCGTGGCGGTTGGGTTCGCTGGTCATGTGGCTCATCAAGCTCCGAAAGCTGAATGGGCCGAATTTTAAATACCCCCTGTTCATGTTTTCGGGGGCCATTTCCGAGAAAATGCTGGAGCGGATGGGCAAAATCTACATCGGGAAGCCGCTCAAAGCCAAGACGCGAAGAGAACTGATAGCTGCCGTGCGCCCCAACCATTGGAAGTATTTTCGTCCTGACAATGGCGACCTTCCTGAAGGATACGAAGAAGTGAGGCCCGAAATTGCGCCTTTGGAATCTCTTCCCGGTTTGCCGCTGGTCAACGCCTTGGGCCCTCAATTTTCAAGGGATCAACTCCCCGTTATTGAATAACCTTTGGTGGGACGGAGATCCCTTTTCTCCCCGTTAGCGATGCTACATCTTCGAGAAGCTGTTGAGTCTCCGGGCACGTGTCACACATCAAGCCTTGCGTAAAGTGGATTAGCTTTACGGGTTTCTCGAGTTTCTGAAATTCGTCCCTGACAATGGCCCGCGCTCTCTCTCCCAACAAAGACATAGTAATGAATCCTCCTGAACCCATGCCGGGAGCGATGAGGGAACGCACCCTCATTGTCTCAGCGATCTATTTGAATTTCGATTATAGCCCTGGGCCCCCATTTTGGCCAGACCCTCCGCATTTCCACAATATAGAGTTCGGGCAGCCAAATGAGGAAAAGCTGAGGCTGAGATTCGAAAGTTCAGGCGTCATGCATGAAGAATGAAAACTTGTTAAAATAGCCGGTGATGCAGGTTCAACGACAGAACGCGATCGAGGAATTTCGATCCTTACTCTCCCGGGGGGAGGAAGGGATCGACCTGGCCTTCGCGGCACTGACAATAGCCCGGAATGAGTATTCCCGGCTGAATGTGCGGGGCTATCTGGATCGCCTTGATGCGATGGCCCTCAAAGTCAACACCCACCTTCCGCGTGATCGCACGCAACCGATGCAAACCATCGAAGTTCTCAATCAGTTTCTCTTCCAGGAATGCGGGTTCTCGGGGAATTCAGAGAATTACTACGACCCGCGGAACAGCTATCTCAACGAGGTTTTGGATCGACAAACTGGAATTCCCATCACCTTATCATTGGTATACATGGAGTTGGCTCGCCGCATCGGTTTGGAGGTTGTGGGCATAGGTCTGCCAGGCCATTTTGTAGTCAAACCCGCCGATCCCCTCACACAGATCTACATCGATCCATTTAATACGGGGACCCTCATGACGAGGGAGGATTGCCGGGTCCGGGTAGCGGAGATGTCCGGGGGATCAATTGAATTCCAGCAAACCTTTCTTCAGCCGGTGAGCAAGACACAAATCCTTTTCCGAATGTTAAATAATCTGAAACACATTTATTCGGAGACCGGCGTTGCAGAGAAATCGCTGTGGGTGATTGAATTAATGCTGGCTATCTCCCCGGACAGCGCCAGCGAGGTCCGCGACCGTTCTCTGATGTTCTACCAGCTTAAACAATATCGAAAAGCGTCGGAGGGGTTCAGAAGGTATCTCGTGCTTGAACCGGCTGCACCGGATCGGGAGGATGTGCTCTCTTGGCTGCAGTCCGCAGAGGATCAGATGGCTCGATTGAATTAGGGTTGATCCCCGGAATGACTTATGATTCTTGGCGAACCCCCTCCCCGACACCGGGACGCTTGAGCAGGGCGGACCGTCGCTCAGCCCCCGGAGGCCCCACGGAATTGCCTTGCCAATCAGTTTGCTTTCCATTAAATTTCATAGGATTTGCTTGGACCCGTTCCTGAAGATGGGGAAGCGATTTTTGCATTAATTTTCCTGCCAAAGGATTGTGCCTATGTCAACCAATGCCATGAAAGAGACTATTTACGCTCGCTTGCCGGTGACCTCGTTGACTGAGGACGAGTCGCTGTTTCGCTCGACGGTAAGAGAGTTTGCGGAAGCCCGGCTGAAACCCCTGGTCAAGAAAATGGACGAGGAAGGGGTGTTCCAGCTGGACCTCCTGAAGGAGTTTTTCGAACTGGGAATTATGGGGATTGAAATTCCCGAGGAGTACGGGGGTGCGGGGGGCTCCTTTTTCATGGCGGTGCTGGCCGTGGAAGAACTTTCTCGCGTCGACCCGGCCATTGGGGTCATCATTGATGTCCAGAACACGCTGGTCAATAACGTTTTCTTGCGGTGGGCCAACGAAACGCAGCGCAAGAAATACTTCCCTCAGCTGGCCAAGGACCGGGTGGGCGCTTATGCCCTGAGCGAGGCCAGTTCCGGCAGCGATGCCTTCGGGCTGACGACAAGGGCCGAAGAGCGTGGTGACCATTTTGTGCTCAACGGCAGGAAGCTTTGGATCACCAATGGCAGGGAGGCAGAAATCTTCATCCTGTTTGCCAATGCCAATCCCGGCGCCGGGTACAAAGGAATTACTGCATTCATCATCGAAAAAGGCTTTCCGGGATTTGCGGTGGGTAAGAAAGAAGACAAGCTCGGGATCCGGGCCTCATCGACGTGCGAGCTGTTGCTCGACGACTGTATCGTTCCCAAAGAAAACGTTCTGGGGAAAGTGGGAATCGGATACAAGATCGCCATCGAGACGTTAAACGAAGGACGCATCGGGATTGGCGCGCAAATGACCGGGTTGGCTCAAGGGGCTTATGAAGCCGCCCTGGCCTACACGAAGGAACGCTACGCCTTTGGTAAATCGATCTCCCAGTTTCAAGCGGTCCAGTTCCAAGTAGCCGAGATGGCAACGGATATTGAATGTTCGCGCACGTTGACCTATAACACGGCCCGGATGCGGGACGCGGGTATTCCTTTTGTAAAAGAAGCCGCCATGACCAAGTATTTTTCTTCGTTGATGGCTGAAAGAGTGACCTCCATGGCGATTCAACTCTATGGAGGTTATGGCTACACGAAGGATTATCCCGTCGAAAAGTTTTATCGCGATGCCAAGATCGGACAGATCTATGAGGGGACTTCCAATATGCAGTTGCAGACCATCGCAAAAATGGAGTTGAGTGGGTAGGTGGTTGGGCGTCGCGTCCGCTTTCTTCCTTGAATCTATGCGCCCCTGAGGCGAAATGTTCGCAGGGATCCCGGTCAACTCCGATCGCGTGGAAATGGACCGGCGAGAGCCCTGACCGAAGGGTGTTTTTTGTGAAATCTGAAGGTGAGATGGGGAGACCTCCCAAAATGAGCCTTGATCGCCGCGATTTCTTAAGATTGGGTGCAACCACGCTTGCCTGGACCTCCTGGAGTGAACGCTCCGAGGCCGTGCCGGTGCCACAGGCCGCACAGGAGGAGATACGAAATCTCAAGCCGATGACGTTGGATGTCAAAGGAATTGACGCGGAGGAGTATCTTGCCCGACAGGAGCAAGCGCGAAGGTTCATGCGTGAAGCCAAGATCGATGCCATTTACATCGCCGGTGGCTCCTCGATGCGTTATTTTGCTGGCATGGACTGGGGGCAGAGCGAACGCACCTTCGGGCTGATCATCCCTGCCAAGGGAGAAATCGCTTGGGTGACTCCCGCCTTTGAAAGAGCGAGAGCCGAGGAACTTATTCGCTTTGGAAAGGACATTCGCTCCTGGCAGGAAGATGAATCTCCTTACGGCTTGATTGCACAGATCCTGAAAGACCGTAACGCCTCCACCGGGACGCTCGGAATCGAAGAACAAGTCCGTTTCTTTCAGAGCAACGGAATCTCACGGGTGGCACCCGCTCTTCGGCTCGTTCCGTGCTCCGAAGAGGTCACCGCTCGGTGCCGCAGTGTCAAGTCCAAGCATGAACTGGAACTGATGACGTTGGCCAATCAGATCACCCTGAAAGCATTCGAAGTCGCTTTCCGGGTATTACGTGAAGGGATGACCCCGGCCGAACTGTCCTCCGCCATCTCAGCGGCCCATCGGGCACTCGGTGCCCCAGGGGGCGCGCTGGTATTGTTCGGGGAGAATTCGGCGTTTCCGCATGGTTCCTCGGTGCCTCAGAAGTTGAGAGAAGGAGAGGCCGTCCTCGCGGACGGCGGATGTCGAGTTGAGGGGTATTCTTCAGATGTGACTCGAACCGTCGTGTTCGGAAAACCCAGCGAGCGTCAACGGAAGGTGTGGGGAATCGTCCAAAAGGCGCAGCAAGTAGCCCTGGACACAGCGAAACCCGGTGTCGAATGCCAGGCCGTAGATGCGGCAGCCCGGAAAGTGATCGTCGAGGCCGGATTCGGTCCAGCGTATAAATTTTTCACTCACCGTCTGGGACATGGTATCGGGTTGGATGGTCATGAGTGGTTCTACCTCGTCAACGGAAATCAGAGAAAGATCGAGCCGGGTATGACATTCAGCAACGAGCCGGGGATTTATATTTACGGCGAATTTGGCATCCGATTGGAAGACTGTATGTTCATGACCGGGGACAGCGCAAAGATGTTCACTCCGCCCAGCCCGTCCATTGATCACCCATTCGGCTAACCCTTTAGCCAGGGTGCAGAGCGGAGGTTGTGCTGCCTGTGAAAGAAGCAGGATCCGGCTCTCCCACTCGCGCGGTCAAATCCTTCCGCTGTTCCCGGCAGATTCGGTATAATAGGTTTTTGCGAAAAGACCACACTTTCCAATACGGGTCATTGCGATGATTCCAACGTTACTCACCCGTGAAGTGAGCAAACGCCCGCCGCTGGTCCAGCTGAAAGGAAGAATTCTCTTCCTAACCGAAGATTCCTTGCTAATCAAGAGGCAACTGTCGGGGGAGGATCTGGTTTGGAATCCTGCCCTCAAATTGCGGGACAACATCTCGACCGATGAAATCACCCCGGCGTACATCTGCTATTACTTTGATGAAACCCTGGGAGATTTTCCGTACTTGGGCCTGAAGAGCTCAACCACGGAGGGGGGTGTCCAACGTGAGGAGTTCCCGGTCACCCGCGGTTCTGTAAGGAACGGCGGATTTGTGGCCTCAGTGGCGGGAAAACGCCGCGGAAAAGGGTCCAGTCGCGAACAATCACCTTTCGCTGAGATGTGCGCGGGCATTCGTGTCATCGTGGCGGAGAACATTGAACGCATCTACAAGCAGAATTGCCAGAACCTGGGACTGTATGTGACTACCAATTTTGATGTCCTTGAGAAGATTCAGCGAGGCGAGGAGATTCCGCTCGAAGAATTCACCCGCGGCGAGGATGAAATCACACGACAGATTGTTGAATATGGTGGGCTTTTTAACTTTAATGTGGGGCGCGTCCAGGGCAAGGTACGACTACCAGCCCTCAAGACTCAGCCAAGGCCCATGACACTGGCGGAGAAGATCTTTGCAAAGCACATGGTCGCCGATCTTGCGAAGAATAAGATCGGGGTCCCGGCAGTAGCGCCCGGGGATGCAGGATTTGTCACTGCTGACTTGCGGTTCAGCCATGAATACGTCACTCCCATGGCCGCGATCTTCTTTGAACAGCTGGTAGGAAAGGACGAGCGGGTGAACGACCCGTCGTCCATCCTCTTCTTCCGGGATCATCTCACCTTCCTCGATGAGGTCATGCCGGCGGAAAGAGTCAAGATGGGGCTCTTGGATCTCGCCATCGAGCTGAAGCGCAAACAACAGGAATTTGCTGACGCCCAGGGGATACGCATCCACGGGGAACTGGCCGACCGCAAGGGGAGTCAGGCCATTTGTCACAGCAAGGTTCTCGAAGGCTATGCGCTGCCCGGTCAAGTGGTCGTGGGCAGTGATAGTCACACTCCTCATAGCGGAGCGATCGGGTGCATTGCCTTTGGGATCGGCACGACGGACGTCTTCAATGCGTGGATAACCAAAGACGTTCGCATCCGCATCCCGGAGTCTGTGAGGGTGGTGATTCATGGGAAGAAACCCGAAAACGTCACGGCCAAGGATGTTATCCTCGAGATCCTTCGCACGCCCTATGTGAAAAATGGAGAGGCCTTGGGCAAAGTGATCGAATACTCTGGGCCGGTGATTGAGGCGATGTCGGTTGATGAACGGGCAACGATGACCAACATGGCAGCCGAAATCGGCGGGTTCACTGGGATCGTCGCGCCCGACCCGAAGGTGGTGGACTTTCTCATGGAGCGGCGGGGACTGAAACGCCCGGTAGCTGAAAAGGCTTGTGAAGGGTGGTTCAGTGATCCGGAGGCTCAGTATGCCGCCGTGATTGAAATTGACGCCAGTCGCCTTCGACCCATGGTGGCACTGCCAGGAGATCCCGGAAACGGGGTTTTCATAGACGAATTGCAGGAGGAGGTGAGAATCGATATCGCCTACGGCGGCTCCTGTACCGCGGGTAAGAACGAAGACATGGACATGTACGCCCGCGTTTTTAAGGAAGCGCTCCTCCAAGGAAAGCACGTGGCAGCGAACGTTCGTTGTTACATCCAGTTTGGCTCCCAGGAAACACGCACTTACGCTGAACAGAGAGGTTACACGAAAATCTTCAGTGAAGTCGGGGTGAAGATCCTCGAGCCGAGTTGCGGGGCCTGTATCAATGCAGGCCCCGGTGCTTCCAAGGCAAAGGAAGAGATCAGCGTGAGTTCGCAAAACCGTAACTTTCCGGGTCGGAGTGGGCCGGGTCAGGTCTATCTGGCGAGTCCTTATACCGTTGCAGCCAGCGCTATTGCAGGGAAGATTGTCGAGTATCAAGCCTCAAGGAAGTCGAACTGAGGGGGCACGAATGGGTGCCCCCAGTCTGGTCACCCTACTGTGAGGAGTGGAATGTCAAAAGCGTCGATTGAGAGCAAGTCAAAAACCAAAACGGGGGGCGGCTTGTTGGGAGGATTAACCAAAGAACAGTTGATCTTCTTATATCGCCACATGCTTCTTTCCCGACGCATTGATGACAAAGAAATCCAGCTGAAACGGCAGCAAAAGATCTACTTTCAGATCAGCGGGGCCGGCCACGAAGCGCCTCTGGTGGCGGCCGCCATGCATCTGCGGGCGGGCTATGACTGGTTTTATCCCTACTATCGCGATCGAGCCCTCTGCCTCGCATTGGGGATGACTCCTTACGATATGTTCCTGGAAGCGGTGGGGGCCGCAGACGACCCGAACTCCGGCGGCCGGCAGATGCCTTCCCACTGGGGAAGCAAACCCTTAAATATCGTGTCTCAATCTTCTCCCACGGGGACCCAATGCCTGCAGGCGGTCGGCTGTGCCGAAGCGAGCTACCGCATCCCGCGCATGGACGATGTGAAATTGCATATGGAGAACTTCCACTCCGATGAGGTGACCTACGTTTCCCTGGGGGATGGGACGACAAGTGAAGGAGAGTTCTGGGAATCTCTGAATACGGCATGCAATCTGAAGCTGCCGGTGCTCTACCTGATCGAGGACAACGGCTACGCCATATCGGTCCCGGTGGACGTGCAAACCGCCGGGGGATCCATCTCACGGTTGGTTCGCGACTTTCCCAACCTGTATGTCGAAGAGGTCGACGGCGGGGACGCGACGGCCTGCTACGATGTGTTGCGCCGCGCCGTCATTTATGCGCGGGAGCGACGCGGACCGTCTCTCGTCCATGCCCATGTGATCCGTCCCTATTCCCATTCGCTTTCGGACGATGAGCAGGCCTACAAGAGCCCTCAGGAGCGGGCCGATGAGGCCCAGCGGGATCCCATCACCCGGCTGGCGATGAAATTGGTCGATGAAGCCGTGGTGACGGCGGCAGAGATTGAAGCCATCAAAGACGAGGTGGATGCCCTGGTCCAGACGGACGCGGATCGGGCACTCGCGGCCGAAATGCCGTCCCGGGAATCGATCTATTCCTTTGTGTATTCCCCAGACATCGATCCGACATCTGCGGAGTTTTGCACTGAGCCCCATCCTTCCGGCGAACCCAAGACGATGGTCGATTTACTCAATGCGTGCTTGCATTCGGAAATGGCCCGCGATGACCGGATCGTGGTTTTCGGTGAAGATGTGGCCGATTGCAGCGACGAGAAGAAACTGGATCAAGTCAAGGGCAAGGGCGGGGTTTTCAAGGTGACCTACGGACTGCAACGCAAGTTTGGAAGTGACCGGGTCTTCAACTCGCCGCTGGCGGAAGCCAACATTGTCGGCCGTGCCATCGGAATGGCCACGCGAGGATTGAAGCCTGTCGTCGAGATCCAGTTCTTTGATTACATTTGGCCCGCTTACATGCAGATTCGCAACGAGCTGGCCACGCTTCGATGGCGCTCCAACAACCATTTCAAATGTCCCCTCGTTATTCGCGTCACCATCGGCGGCTACTTGCAGGGTGGGGCGGTGTACCATAGCCAGTCGGGAGAGGTGCTGTATACGCATATTCCCGGACTCCGTGTGGTCATGCCGTCGACGGCAGTGGATGCCCAGGGACTTCTGAGGACGTCGATCCGGTGTGACGATCCGGTCCTCTTCCTCGAGCACAAACATCTTTATCGACAAGGCCACAACCGTGGAATCAATCCCGGCCCTGACTATATGATCCCGTTTGGCAAGGCAAGAATTGCCCGGGAGGGATCGGACCTTTCCATCATCACCTACGGAGCCCTGGTTGTGCGCGCCGTGCAGGCCGCACGCAAGGCGGAAGAGAACGGAATCAGCGTGGAGGTGATCGACCTGCGGTCCCTGAACCCCTATGACTGGGATGCCATCGCCGCCTCCGTTACAAAAACGAACAGGGTGATAGTGGCCCATGAGGATTGCCTTTCCTTCGGGTATGGAGCTGAGATTGCAGCGCGCATTGGAACGGAATTGTTTGAAATCCTGGATGCGCCGGTCCAGCGGATCGGCGCCACCGATACCTTCGTGGCTTACAACCCGGCGCTTGAAGATGTCATCCTGCCACAGGTCGAGACCGTGTATAAGAAGATTGTGGAATTGTCGCAATATTGAAAATCGGCCGGGGAATATCGATCGAACCGAGGCTCCTTCTGGAAAAATCATTTGAACAGGCGGTGCGGATATATTATGACCTTCATCTGCCTGAGCGGGGGCCTCGAACGAACGGTCTGAAGTATCCGCTTTTGATCGCTCTTCACGGTTACGGGGGAAACAAGGAATCGATGATGAACATCGCGAAGCAGATTAACGATCGCGATGTTGTGATTGCTTCTTTGCAAGGTCCTTACCAATTCAACTTCCCGTTCGGGGCTGACGGATTTTCGCACCGAGCCGGCGAAGGGCTTAAGATTGGTTTCTGCTGGACAGCGCGGTGGAAAGATGACGAATCCATCGCGCTGCATCACCAGAACCTGATTAAATTGATTGACACTGTTTCCGGCGAAGTCTCCGTCGATCGATCCAGGATTTTTCTGATGGGATTTTCGCAACCCGTGGCCCTGAATTATCGTTTTGTATTTTCGACCCCCGATACGGTTCGCGGAGTGGTTGCAGTGTGCGGCGGCGTGCCCGGCGACTGGGAGACGGGCGCCTATCAAAGATCGAGCACTGATGTTCTGCACCTCGCCACGGATCAGGACCAATATTATCCGTTGGAGCGATCGCAGCGTTTTGAAGCGATGCTGGCCAGACGGGCCGCGGAGGTTGAGTTCAGGGTTTATAAAGGGAGACACAAGTTTCCAGTCCGCGCGATTCCGCATATCGCGCAGTGGCTGAAAACCAGAATGTAATCGGATCCTGCAGGACGACATCCGCCCCCACGGATTGTTCATCCGAGGAAGCGGGCCACCCCGAGGTCACTCTGCAGGAGAAATTAGTCTAATCAATGGAGGTCATCATGGACGTCAACGAACGTGAACGCTATTCTGAAATCGTGAAGCAGACCCCGGAGAGACTCGCGGCGACTCTGAAGGGGGTCCCCAAAAAACTCCTGTTGTGGACGCCCTCCCCGGGGAAGTGGTCCATTCACGAGATTGTTTGTCATATGCGCGACATGGAGCGGGATGCTTATCTTGCCAGATACCGGAGGGTCCTGAACGAAGAAAATCCCCTCCTCAAGAATATTGACGGGGATGCCTACGCCCTCGAACTCGAGTATCGCAAAATGAAGTTAAGCGAGGTGCTCCGGGAGTGGAAACAATTGCGCAAAGAGACATTGAAATTGCTGAAATCCATAAAAGACGAGCAATGGCAACGCGCCGGGGTTCACGAGACCGATGGCCCGCTGACCCTGGAAATACTCCTCCGGCGTCAGGCCGTCGGGAACGATGAGGCGCACCTGGGCCAGATCGAGCACATCAAAGTTCGCAACCAGCTCCTCCAGAAACATGAAGAGGGTGCAAAGCTCATAGAATCGGAGGTGAAAGGTGTTTCAGAGGATGTTCTGCGGCGAAAGCCGTCTCCGGAGGGATGGTCGATTATAGAAATCCTTGCCCACCTGGCAGTCACAGAACAAGTCTTTCTTACTCGTTATGCCATGATGGCGAATACTGATAAGCCCGCGCTCGCAGGAGTCGACAACGATGAGCTCGCAGCCAAGCTGAAATTCCATGAACGGGACCTGTCGGACACCCTGAAAGAATTGAAACGGCTTCGGGCGGACACGCTCACCCTTCTCCGCGCCCTTCCGCAAAAAAACTGGCAGCGGATAGGGATCGATCCGGAGCGCGGTGAGATAACCATCGAAGGCATGGCGAAGATTCACGCGGATCACGATTCAAGTCACGCCGCCGAAATCCGGGCTCTCAAGGAAAGGTTTGGGAAAGCACAGGCTGCCTCGGCGTGAGAGATGGTTCAAGAGGGACCACCCTGTGAATGGAGGGCCCTCATGAAACCCTCCGTCCGCTAGAGTTAGAGTCGGGAACCCACCGGAGGTAGACTGAACAGCCCCCGATGCAAGGCGCGCTCTTCAGTGCCGCCTAAATCACGCGGGTCGCCTCTTCTGGAGGTCGGCATGATTTGGGGCCTGAATCAAGTTGCAGACGTATCTTTGGAAGATCTACACCAATGGCATGCAATCTCATTAAGGCCGAAAGGAACGTGGATCGAGGTAGACTCGAGAAGCGACTGCTGCACTTGGTCGGGAAGGCGATCGGGGACTATCAGTTGATTGAGGACGGCGACCGCATCGCCGTGGCCGTGTCCGGGGGAAAGGACAGCTGGACCATGTTGGAGATGCTTGAACTGCTCCGCCTGCGTGCTCCCGTACGGTTCTCCTTGTTATGTGTGCATGTGGATCAGGGGTTCAAGGACTTTCGTTACGACCTGGTGGCCGGCTATTTGGAATCCCGTGGCTTCGAACATAAGGTTTATCACTCCAACTCCTTCCGATTAATTGAAGACAAAATTGAGGTCGGCGTCACGTACTGCTCTTTCTGCGCGAGAATTCGTCGCGGCGTACTTTATCGGGCGGCCCGGGAACTGGGATGCAATAAGATCGCCCTGGGCCATCACGCCGATGACGCCATTGAAACGCTGCTCTTGAATATTTTTTTCGAGGGCCGCCTTGCCTCCATGCCCCCTCGTCTTCTCGCGGACGATGGCAAATCAATTGTGATTCGACCCTTGATCTACGTTGCGGAGAAGGACCTCGCCACTTATGCCTATCAGGTCGACCCGGTGACGCGCAGACCTCACTACCCCATTGTATGTTGCAATTGTCCGGTGTGCGGAGATGACTCCCTGAAACGTCGGCGAATCAAACAACTCCTGCTGAATCTGGAAAAAGAATATCCGATGATAAAGAAGAGTCTCTTAGGGGCGCTGGGCAATGTCCATGGGAGCCATCTGATGGACCCGGATCTGTACGGTCCCGCTGGCACAGGCGGAAGACTGCCGGAGGAGTTGAAGGTTCAAGCAGTTGGACTTAATGAAGAAGATTGATCACTGCCGCTGGCTTTGATTTGCACGCCATCGGATCAATTTGCACCCATGAGCTGAATTCCGAAGTCTCCGGCCTCAGCACAAGGCTGTGGAGTCGCCCGGGGTCGGTCATCAATACTGTGCTTTAGCCCAGTCGCAGGGTATCCCCCATCTCAAGTCTGAAATTCCATGTGTTGCCAGGCGATCCCCCTAAAGCTTCTGCCGAAACCACGATCGGCCGGTGCCGTTGTCCTGCCGCCCTCCGCCGTTTCCCAGGAGAAGGAGTTCCGGCGACCAGTTGAGGCCTGGTCTTGGCCCTGGCTCACGGAAATCTGAAAGGCGTCGATCGTTTCTATCCGCATCCTTGAGAGAGTACTCTTATGGCCCCTAATCCTGGAATTCGGGTTCGAAAAATCGGTTTACGATCCGGTGAAATTAGAAGAGAATGGATGTGCGGTTCTGAGGAGGTTATCTATGCACGCGGTCGTCGTAACAATCAAAGCCATCGAAGGGAAGTGTCCGCAGGAATTTAAGGCGGGGGATACCTGGACAATCAACGACGGGAAAACTCCATCGAACTTTTGCGCTTCTGCGTTTCACACGATCTATCCGACCCTCATCATGATGCAGACCGGGGGTTCTCTTCCATGGGCTGAAGACAAGGATCTCTCTGTTATTGCCTGCCCTGACGCCGCCAACCGGGCGGTCTACGAGTTAAAGCGAATTAAGGATTGATCCGGAGCCCCGGCTCCACGATTCCGAAGGGAAAAAAAGACCCGCCGTCCGCATCCCTCAGTCGGCAGCGGACGGACTGGGCTCACAAGCCCGTCATCTCGATCCATAATTTCTCAAACAGTCTGGCCGAGGCAGGCGCGTGCCCCGCGTAATGGTTGTTGAAGTAGAGGTAGGCCGGGATTCCTTTTTCAAGCAGGCTTGCCAGCGGAGGGATCCAACGGCGCATCTCAGCCGTCCGGTCAATGACCAGCTCATCGAACTCCCGCCTCTTCTCTCCGCCGCGGATTTTGGCCTGAATCAATTCGTCAATCTCTTTTCGGTTCCCGATAAACCGGACAAAAGTGAAGTCGGAGGTCAACGGTTCGATCTTCTTGTTGAGCATTTCGTCGAGTGCGGGCATGGTGTAGTAGGCTGTGAGCGCCAGGGCGACGTTATGTTTTCGAAGGAGATCGAGGAGCTTCGGCTTCAGCCAATATTCGTTCCGGACCTCGACAACATACCTGAAGTCCCGGGACAGCTTTGGCAAGAACTCCCGCAGCCTCGCCAGGAATTGCTCACCCGTCTTGTACTCGTTCGCCTCCTTCCCCTTGGCCACATAACCAAATTGAAGCACCAGCGGGCCGAGCTTGTCGCCCAGCAGGGACATCACGTCGAGAAACTGTTTCATCTCCTGATCGCAGTCCGCCAGGTACTTCTTATGAGTGATGATATCCGGGACCTTTGCCGAGAAGATGAACCCATCAGGCGTGCGCCGAGTCAGCGATTCAACCATTCGCGTCCCGGGCATGTGGTGCCATGTAGAATCGATTTCAACGGTGCGGAATTGATGGGCATATTCTGTAATGAACTCCGCAGGCTTGGTGCCCTCGGGATAGAATACCCCCACCCAATCAGGGGACGACCAGCTGGATGTCCCCAGGTGAAGCCGGGAAGGGAGTCTACTGGATGTCAAATCGAAAGACCGCCTTTCCCGGGGGAGCGGTCCGGGGGAAGTGGCCCGGGATGTGAGTCCGACAGTGGCTGCAGGCGCCTTCAGTCGTCAGTTCGTAAGTCTTCAGGTCGTTCCAAGAACGGCGGATCAAGGCCTTCCCGCAGTTTGGGCAGAATGTGGTATGGGCTTCCTCGCACAACACGTTGCCTTCGTAAACAAACTTCATTCCCCGCTGCATGGCGAGGTGGCGTGCATGATGCAAGGTGGGGTGAGGAGTACGGGGTTTGTCACGCAATTTGAAGTCGGGATGGTAAGCAGTAAAGTGAAGCGGTATGCTGTCTCCCAGATTCTCAAGAATCCAGTCCACCAGGGCTTTCGTCTCTTCCTCGGCGTCATTTAAGGTGGGAATCATCAGATTGGTGACTTCAACCCAAACCGAGGTGTCCCGTTTCAGACGTATCAGTGTCTCGAGGACCGGAGTGAGATGCGTCAGAGTGAAGCGCGAATAAAAGTGCTCCGTGAACGCCTTCAAGTCCACATTAGCGGCGTCGATCCACGGGTAGACCTCGTTAAACGCCTCCGGCGCAATGTATCCGTTCGTCACCATGACCGTTTTTAAGCCGCGTTCACGGGCAATGGTGGAGATGTCGACGACGTATTCGGCCCAGATAGTGGGTTCGTTATACGTAAAGGCGAGAGAGGAGCAGCCGCTGCAAACAGCACTCTCCACCACAGCCTCCGGTGACAGCAGGGAGGTGTTCACCTGGTCTGATCTGGCTTTCGAGATGTCCCAATTCTGGCAATAAAAGCAGCCCATGTTGCAACCGGCCGTTCCCATCGAAAAAGTCCGGGTCCCGGGGAGAAAGTGATGAAGAGGTTTCTTCTCGATTGGATCCACCTGGACTGCGGCCGGTTGACCATAGGCAAGGGTCACTAACCTTCCATTTATATTCCTTCTGATAAAACAAAACCCGCTTTGGTCTTCACCGATCTTACAGTAGCGCGGACACAAGGTGCACCGAACCTTCTTGTCGTCCAGCGGCGTCCACCATCGCGCTTGAACTGCGGGCATCATTTCAAACCCCTCACGGGTCTCATGGATCAACTCCCGCTATGCTACTCTTCACCAGAAGGCATGGCAAGTTCACGGATTTAGAGAGTACCCAGTTCTTTCACGGGAGATCCGGCAGCGCAGGCTTGAGAGGCTTGAAAAGGGATTGTTGACGTGATAAAAGCCTCCAGACGCCGGACGAGGACTTATTCTTCCCAAGGGGGAGTGGATACGGGAGGACGCATGGAGATCTACGGGCTGCGTGCCTTGGTGACAGGGGCTTCGGGATTTATCGGGGGGCGGTTATCGGAGCGCCTTGCCGGAGAAGAGGGCGTCCGTGTTCGGGCGATGGTCCGGAGCCCTGAAAAGAGCGGACGACTTAAGAAACTCCCTTTAGAAATCGTTGAAGGGAATCTTCTCGATATCCAATCACTTCACAAAGCCGCAGTGGGCTGTGATCTCATCTTCCATTGTGCAGCAGTGGTTCGGGAAAGCGGAGACCGGGATGAGTTCTTCAGGACCAACGTGGAAGGAACCCTGAACATCCTGAAGGCAGCGTCCGAGATTGGAGTAAAAAGATTTATTCACTTCAGCAGCGTCGCAGTGTACGGCCTTAATCCGCCTGATGGGGCGGATGAAACTACCCCCTATCAACCTTGCGGCAATCTCTATTGCGACACCAAGATTGCCGCTGAAAAAGCGGTGTGGAATTTTCACCGCGACGCAAAGTTGCCGGCGGTAGTGATCCGGCCTGCCAATGTGTACGGTCCTTATTCGAATCCCTGGACGATCCGGCCCATGGAACTTGTCAACGCAGGGCAAATGATGCTCATTAACGATGGGTCCGGTCTATGCAACTACGTGTACATCGACAACCTCCTGGACGCAACCCTCAGGGCGACAAAACGCGACGACTCGCTGGGACAGGTGTATCTGGTTAGCGACGGAGCTGTTGTGACCTGGAGGGAGTTTTTTGGGTGTTATGCCCAAATGGCGGGGCAACCCAAGATCAGATCCGTTCCAGAATGGCTTGCCCGGCTCATCGCCCTCGGGATGGAACTGTCTTCGAAAGTTTCCGGAAATCCTCCCAGAATCACGCGCGAAGCCATCGGGTTTCTGACGCGGCATGCGCGCTTCAACATTGAAAAGGCGAAACGAGACCTTGACTATCGGCCGCGGATCTCTTTGGAGGAAGGGATGAAGATGACCGAGCAATGGCTCAGGGAATCCGGTTATCTGCCTCCAGTGTGAGCCGCAAATAATGGGTGAGCAGGGACGGACACTGACCCATGTCACGCTCGGCAGGCTAGAGAGAGGGTCGGGGGGTGAAAAGATTTCGAAGCGCCCCCGCCGCTTTCTTAATCACAAAGAGCGGTCCCACGAGCAAATAAACGGGACTCCTGAAGAAGGCCGGCTGGTTGCCTTCGATGAAGTGGCCTACGAACTGAAAAATCCATCCCGCCACGAAGAGGGCCAGGCCGATCTTCCAACTAAAGAAGAAGTATCCGAGAGACACGACGATCATCGGGATGCCAATGTAATGGGTCAGGCGGTTGAGGGGATGCTGGTGTTTTGCGCGGTAATTCTCCATGAACGATTGGCTCATGGGCTCCTCCTGACGCCGCGGGGGCAATGAAGAGATTCATCATAGGAAGGGCATCTTCGGCTGTCAATTTATTTTTGGCCGGCATCCGACGAAACAGGGTTCTCTATCGTTTTCCCTTGTGCTATGATTGCGGCTCGACCTTAAACTCTTCTTTGCTTCTCACTGCCCGGCCTGATGGTTGCATTGAGCGCATGCCTGTTGGAACGACTCAATCCATTCCGGGAGACCTGACTCATGGGCGATCGATCCTATTTCTACTGGAAACGCCTGCATTCCTTGCTGGGAGTTGTTCCCCTCGGCTTGTTCCTGCTAGTTCATTTTTACAATGGTTCGTACGTGTTTTCCGGACGCGAAGCCTTCGATACTCATCTCAAGAGACTCGACAATCTGCCTTACATGTTCCCCTTCGAAGTGGTGTTCATTTATCTCCCGGTTCTGTTTCACGGAGTACTGGGGGTATGGCTGGGACTACGCGCCAAGTACAATAATCTCAGCAGTCCCTACTTTGGCAATCT
Organism: Terriglobia bacterium; assembly: GCA_041494885.1. Taxonomy (GTDB): domain Bacteria; phylum Acidobacteriota; class Terriglobia; order JAIQFV01; family JAIQFV01; genus JAIQFV01. Next base: position 135,011 of record JBGQBO010000001.1, on the reverse strand, counting down.
ACGTTACACCCTGCAGCGGATGAGTGGGATCGGTGTGTTCCTGTTCGTCTTTGCGCATGTGTATATGACCCAAATTGCGCCGCGAATTTACCACTACGCCAGCCAATATGATCACTTTACCGAGGGGATGAAGGAGCCGGCGACCCTGATTGTTTACCTGTTGGGCATCCTCGGTGTGACCTATCACTTTGCCAATGGCTTGTGGACCTTTGGAATCACCTGGGGGATCGCCACCGGCCCGAAGGCTCAGCGAGCAACGACGTGGGCGGCGATGGTCATCTTTGTGATTATGCTTTTTATTGGATACAACACGATCTTTGCATTTCTGGGAATGGGGATTCGTTTGTGAAAGTCCATCCGGGAAACGGTCTCATCCTCGAACGGGGTTAAGAATTCAGAAGCCTTCTCCTGCGCAGGTCGAGATCGCTGCAATACGATGGGAGGGCGAAGGATGGTCCCTTCGGCCTCGCCGGTTGGAGGGGAAGTTCAAGGAAAGTGGATTTTCACCCTTGCTTTCGAGAGGTGAGTCCGAGATTGCCCCGATTCCCAATCAACCACCGAAGCACGATGTAGTGATGATAGTCTCCCGCTTTCTTATTTACAATATTTTACAAGTCAGGTGACACGTGGGCTGGGGGGCTCTGTTAAATTTGTGCAGTAGTGGTGTTCCAGGGTAGCCTTCCAATGAAAAGATATTTCTCTCCAAAACGAAAGCTCATTGTGATCTGGACAGTGGCTATCATCCTGCCTATCATCATCTTAATCGTGTTTGAATACATCTCGTTATCCAATATCAAGAGCACTCACGCTATCGATGCCGTGATTCAGCGCGATTTCATGCAGACCCTGGAAGTGGTGGAACGCAAGGCGTCCATGGAACTGAGAATATATGCCCGATCTGTGGCGGATGAACTAGGGTCAACGGATTTGAGCCAAGCCTCTGAAGAGGAAATTGCGTCCAAGGTGGACAGTGCCCTGGAGCAGTTTCCTTTTACCGATGCAATCTTTTACTACGACAACAAGCGCGGCTTGATGATGAATGACCGGCAATCCCTGGAGACTCATAAGGAATGCGATTTTCTCCGTTACAAGAAGGCCCTGATGGCCGAAATGTTGGAGGCCGATCAATTTCGCGAGAGCGTCCGAAAGATACGGGACTTCGCACAAAAGGGTGAATTCAAGATCATCCCCACAGCAGCACGGCGCAATGAGCACGACGACGTGAATATCATCGTCTATTTTGTCCTTCCTCCCTACGACAAGGGGGCCATTCGCATTGGAGGCTACATCCTGGACACGCCCTATTTGGCCTACGAATTCTTCCCCCGGATCTTTCGTGAAATGGAGAGCGAGGCCACATCGGGCGACCGGCGCAATCTGAAATCGACGATCATTGCCATTCATTACATCAATGAGGACCAGAACATTTTTGCCAGCTCCCAGCCGGTCGATTCCTACAATTTTGAAGTGAAGCGGATTATGGGTTACGGCGCGTGGCGCTTCTTCGTCACCGCCATTAAACCCAAGGGGGAGACCATCGAGGGGATTGCAAACCACTATATCCGCTGGAATTTCTTACTGGTCACCTTCATCGTGGTGGTGCTGATCGTCGGCATGCTGCTGACCCTTGGCAACATGGCCCGGGAGATGCAACTCGCCCAGCTCAAGTCTGATTTCGTGTCGAATGTCTCCCATGAATTCAAAACCCCCCTGGCTCTGATTCGACTCTTTGCGGAGACGCTGGAACTGGACCGGGTGAAATCCACGGAGCGGCAGAAGGAGTATTTCAGCATCATCCGGAAGGAAAGCGAGCGCCTCACTCAGCTCATCAACAACATCCTGGATTTCTCCCGGATCGAAGCCGGGAAGAAGGAGTACAAATTTGTCCGGGAATCAATTCCCGAGGTCGTCCGCGAAACCATCGAATCCTACCGATTCCATGTGGAGCAGCAGGGGTTCGCGCTCACAATGGACATTGACAGCACCCTTCCTCCGACCCGGATTGACCGCGATGCCATTTCGCAAGCGATCTTGAACCTTCTGAATAACTCCCTCAAGTATGCGCAGGATGAGAAATCAATCACGGTGACCGTCAGCCGCGAGGGACAGGCCGCAAAGATCGTGGTGGCGGACCGGGGCATCGGCATCGCCCGGGCGGATCAGAAGAAAATATTTGAGAAATTTTACCGGGCTTCAAACAGCCTGGTTCATGACACCAAGGGAAGCGGCCTGGGCCTTTCGCTGGTCCAGCACATCGTCAAGGCGCACGGAGGGTCTATTCGAGTGGAGAGCCGCGTCGGAGAGGGAAGCCGGTTTATCATCCAGCTCCCCCTGCCTGAACCCGGGACGGTCGAATGGTCCGCTTCCAGCGAACTCGGAGAACCAAATTCAACTAATGCCACCCACACGGAGAATGTCGCGTGACCAAGCCGAAAATCCTTATTGTAGAAGACGAACCCAACATGGTGCTGGGATTGACCGACAATTTTGAACTGGAGGGCTACGAAGTCATCTCGGCAAATGATGGGGAGGCGGGGCTGAACAAGGCCATCGACGAGAAGCCTGACCTGGTGATCCTCGACATAATGATGCCCAAGAAGAGCGGGCTGGACGTCTGCAAGGAACTGCGGGCCAAGGGATATACCATGCCTGTGGTGATGCTGACCGCCCGAGGACAGGAAATCGACAAGGTGGTCGGCCTCGAGCTGGGAGCCGACGATTACGTGACGAAGCCATTCAGTATCCGGGAATTGCTCGCTCGCGTCAAGGCGGTCCTGCGCCGAATCGAGGGCCGGAACCAGGGCATTGAACAGTATCGCTTCGGCAACATCGAATTGGATTTTGTGAAGCACCAGGCGAGCCGGAATAAACGCCCCCTCGATCTCTCCACCAAGGAATTCGAGCTTCTGAAATACTTCGTTCAACACCGCGGCGAGACGCTGAGTCGTGACCGGCTTCTGGATGATGTCTGGGGCTATGATCAATATCCCACCACTCGGACGGTGGATAATCATGTCGCGAAAGTGAGACAAAAAATCGAAGACAAACCGTCGGAGCCAAAGTTCATCATTACGATTCACGGGACTGGCTACAAGTTCTTGGGTTAACCCCTGTCCCCATCCTTGCCCCACTCCGGCGCAATCCCCCTTGCCAGCGGATTTCGAAACGGACTGCTTCGCCGCCTTGGTGAGGCAGCCACTCGTTAAAGTGAACCCCTCGCATCGCTTCAAACCCCGCAATCAGTGGACCCGAAAATAGAAATTCAGCCCATCTCTCAGAATTCCTGTTGGATGCCTGGCGATCTGTAAGTCGAAGACCGGGAAATCATCCAGATACCGGGCCGGCTGCTTGTCGGGGAAGTATGTCTGATGAGCCTGAGGACAGACCCGTTCATAGAAGGAATAAGAGACAAACAATTACAAGGGTTTTTCCTCATTGTTGAAACAATCCGAAATTTTCTTCGTCTAATCCAATGAACTCAAATACGACCTAGGGACCTTGATCAGCCATCGTGGCATTTCAGTTCACTGATTGAGGGGGGAAGAACCTCGCGCAGTGTCATCGGTATAAGTTTAGGTTTGAACGACGAACCCGAGTTACATCATATCTTCCGGTCAAGAATTCAGAAATGCTCCTAAAAGGAAGGGGGTGATCGACCCGGACAGGCGCACGGTAGGAGGTGAAACACTGGCTTTGAGCCCAATGGCTCATTTGGAAAGTTAACTGGATGTGAAGGGAGAAAAGAAAATGACAAAGCAAATGAAGTGGAAGATCTCAGTCCTGACTCTGGCCACTCTCTTGGTGGCGAGCGTTCCAGCTTTCGCGAAGGACTCCGTCGATATCACCGTGAACCAACCCCTGTCGCTGAATGGCTCTCAAGTGGCTCCGGGCGATTATAAGGTAAGCTGGGTGACACACAGCCCGGATGCCACTGTGACCTTCAAGCACCAAACCAAAGTCGTCGCAACCACCAGCGCGCGGCTCGTGGATCGGGATAGCAAGTACTCCATGACCGAGGTCGTTTCTCGAATTAACGCCGACGGGACTCGAACTCTCATTGAAATTCGTCTGGGTGGAACCAAGCAGGCCCTGGTGTTTGAACAATGAATTGAGTCCGCGGGAGGGGGGTCTCAAGGACTGGCCTTGCTCCAAAAATGATGGTCTCCCTCCATTAGCGTTTGGGTGCGCAAGTCTCGAATGAAATGCCGAAAGAGGAGGATGTTTCTGTCTCCTCCCTCCCCGGATTCCTCTGTGCCAGGAGATTTCAAGACCGATGGGTGAATGCTTCCATGGCGCCCATTGACCCCAAGGCATTGAACATCAATCAATCCTCTGTGGGCAATTCTTTCCTCTCGTAACCACCCTTCTTGCGGGGCGTCGGTGACATGCTCCGCTTTTCTTTCATCCATGCAGTCTGAGATCCATGCGGTCTGACCAGAAATGTGAAGTCCCCTCGTCACCGAACATTGGCCACCCGTTCGCGGAAATGAGTTGAGGTTGCCCCCTACTCCGTTATTCATTTTAAGGCGGACCCATTGCCGGACCATCAAACTTCTCCTGTTGTGGACAGGCAAGTGAGCCAGCAGGCAGGAGACTCGCGCTCCCATGAAAGCGGTGCGGTTAAACGCAGGGGAAGACCAGCGAAAGTTTGATATAATGCCTTGCAGGGTCCGAGCAAGGTGCATGCGTGGTTTAGTGAAACGACGACTTCTTTATTCAGAGGTGGGCATTCATGGCATGTCCTTTCTTCTTTCCTTTGGAACCGATGGACCAACGGCGCTGGCCAGGTCGCCCCGAAACCCCGTTAGGGGAAGGTTTTTCCGGGGAATGCCGGACCATCGGGAAAACTTCGATGGTTCCTGAAGATTCGATTCAAAAGGAGCACTGCAATTTTGGTTATCCTGATGACTGCCCGTACTTTCCAAAACAACACCCGTACCAGGCGATTCGTTTTGCGATCATTCATGATAAGAACGAAAAAATCGTGGCCAGCTATATCATGGAAAACCACCATCAACCTCATCGGCATGGCGAATTAATCTTCAACGTCTCCAGCCGGCAGATCGAAAACCCGCATTCAAACCCGATCGTCCATCGTCAGTCCTTATGCTACTTTGAAGCCTTTCTTAAGAAAAAAGGGTCGGTCCAACAGTCTCCCGGAGAGTAACGGCTTGGTCGGCAGATGCAATGTGAAGCCGAAGACACCGACCGCCGGCAAACCGGTCCAAGTTGCCATCCACCTCAACAAAGTTAATTAATGCTGCCCACATCCCATGAGTGAGAAGAGAATCTTCACCTACCAGGAAGCCAAGCAGTTGATCCCTTACGTCTGGAAAGTGACGGACAATGCCTTCCAGCAAACCAACGGGGTTACAGAAGAATTACGTACTGCCGGGGCCGCCGGCGAGCATCGCGCTGAACTGGAAGAACGCTACGAAATCATCGTCACGACCTGGGCGGAACAAATGAAAAAGCTCGGGTGTGAAATTAAGGGGCTCTGGCTCGTCGATTTTGACAATGGTAAGGGATATTACTGTTGGAAATATCCGGAAAAGGCACTGGATCACTACCACACCTATGAAGAGGGGTTCTCAGGGCGAATGAAAATCAATTGACCGGTTTTGCCCTCGTGACGTTTTCTTCTTCTCTCGCCCTCCTGCCGAAAGCTCCTTCATTCAGGGCCGGCCCCCATCCGCCAGACCACTATTTCCCGGGACTGGTATATGACCTCTCCCGGAAAAGCCGCGTGGATTGCATCAAGCTTCGGGGCCCGAGTGGAGATCACGAGGAATTCATTGCTCTGCGACCGCGGATGAGATATGTCCTGGGGGGAGTTCACGGGCACGGGCGGCGGGGTGAGGTAAAAATCAAGCCCATAGCGAACGCTGCGGGAAACCTCAAAGACAAAAACACGGGGCGATCCGGAGATCCGATGCAGGGCCTGGACAGCAGGGCGCACAGAAATTTCGGGATCAAGGTGAGGCAGAATGCGCAGGGTAGCGACGATGACCAGTGCAGCCATTATCAATACGTGACTGCCCAGGGCGATGAAGAGGCCGCGAGGGTGGAAGAGGCAGCAGATTAAGACGACGATCATGAGGGACGCAGTGATCCCGATGACCCACTCGAGGCCGCCCAGGGCGAGTTGGAACCTTGAAGTGATCCTGTGCGAAGAGATCAGAAGGAATGCAAAAAATAAGAGCTCAAGGCCGAGGGCCCATCGAAATGACCGCAAGGCCTGGTTTCGAGTTTCCCTCATCGGAGAGGGGTGGCTTGCGGCAATGAGGGAGTTTGCGAGGATGATCGAGAGAGGGACCAACACTGGAAGAATGTACCCGGGCAACTTCGACTGGGCGATCGTGAAAAACAACAGGGGGATAACCACCCACAACGCCAGAAATGTTCGATGAGGGCGAATCCTCCAAGTACCGAGATTAAGAAACTCGCGGACTCGACTCCCCGTCAGGAGGAGAAAGAAACTCCAGGGAAGCAGGGCTCCCAGGATGACGGGGATATAAAACCAAAAAGGACGCCAGTGCTGGAAATCGTTGGTTGCAAACCTCAAAAGGTTATGGCGAACGAGAAAGGTGTCGATGAACACCCAGCCGTTCGCCCGATAGCAGAGCAGAAACCATGGAAGATCAACGGCCGCCATCAGGGCAATTCCCAAAGGGATCTTTAGCTTTCCGATCTTCTTCCACTCCCCGGAAATCCAGAAATAGCAGAACAGGATGGCGGCGGCGAGAACGACCCCCACCGGCCCCTTCGCCAGGACCGACAAACCGAGAGCAAGGTAGGCCAGAACAACCCTTAAGTTGGATTGAGTGGTGGCCGGATCCTGGAGAACTACCCAGAAAAGAATCATGGCAATGCTGAAGGTAGCGGTCAGGAGCATATCTGTGGACGCGGCGCGGGAGAACACGATTCCCCCCAAACTGGTGGCGAAGATAAGGGAACTCAGTCCCCGGGACTCAAAGTTAAGGATCGGCCGCGGTGCCAGGAGCAAGGTCAAGGTCAACAGGAAGGCAGCGACTGCGGAGGGGAGCCGGGCGGCTGTTTCATTCACTCCCCAGTGGGAATACGCCAACGCAGTAGACCAATAATACAACACCGGTTTTTCGAACCAGGGCTGTCCCAAAAGCCGGGGGGTGATGTAATCGTGGGACAGGAGCATTTCCTTGGCCACCTCGGCATAGCGCGGTTCATCCGGGCCGGTCAGTCCCATGGCGTCCAGCCGGAGGAAGAAGAGCAGGACCACTACAATGAACCCCGTGATCAGGAGGGCGATGCGGATCGGGCGGTTGATCATGCGCGGTGTCTCATCGAGCCGGTTGACTGCGGTTATCGATCTGCCTTCCCCAGTGCCACGATGGGCAGAGTAATGATAATATACTATCCTGTCACGAGATTGAACCCCGCACTTGGGGATAGTGAATTCGCATATCGTCAAGGTTGCTCACCGCCGGTTTTGACCTAATCCAAACAGGATCACCTCTCTCAGGGTTTCCATTGCGCGAACGACTCGAATTTTATTTGGCCGCCACCTTGTTGAAGTTGCTCACCCGGATGCCGCGGCCTCTCGCCCGAGGGGTCACTCAGCTCATCGGGTTTCTGGGATACTGTCTTGCCGGTCGGTTGCGGCATGTCGCCAATTTCAACCTGAGCCTCGCGCTTCCCGGTCTCACCAAGACAGAGCATCGCCGGATCGTGAAGGGGGTGTTCAAGAATCTTGCCCGCCTCCTCGCGGAATTCAGCCAATTCCCCAAGTTCACGCTTCAGAACATTGAGAAGATTGTGATCTATGATGGGTTTGAGAACTATGCCAAGGCCAAGGAGCAGGGGAGGGGCGTTTTGATCATGACGGCCCATTTTGGCGCCTGGGAATTGGCCTCGTTCGCCCACTCAGTCTATGGATATCCCCTTAAGTTCCTTGTGCGACCTCTCGATAATCCGCGGGTGGATACGCTGATTATGCAATACCGCCAGATGGCCGGGAATAAGGGAATCGACAAGCGCAATTCCATGCGCGAGATTCTGCGTACGCTCCGAAGGAACGAGGCGGTGGGGATTCTGATCGACCAGAATGCCTCTCGTGAGGAGGGAGTGTTCGCCGATTTCTTTGGCATTCCGGCATCCACTACCGCCGGGCTGGCGACCCTGGCGATGCGCACAGGGGCTGCGGTGGTTCCAGGATTGCTGATCTGGGACGAACGGGTCAAGAAACATCGTCTCCGCTTTGAACCTTCCGTCCCCCTGCAGGACACGGGAAATTTTCAAGTTGATGTGATCACCAATACCGCCCGGTTCAATCGGGTTCTCGAGGAAAAAATACGGGCCCACCCCGATCAATGGCTATGGGTTCATCGCCGTTGGAAGACGCGGCCGGAGGGCGAACGGGCCCTTTACGAGTAAAGCGGAGTCTCAAGAGGACCCCACTTCCCACTCCGGGGATGTAGCGACAGGCTGGATTCATGAAGGATACGGAAATCTTAATCGTTGCGGGCGAAGCCTCGGGCGAGATGTATGCGGCCCAACTCGTTCGAGAAATTCAAAAGCAGGCCCGGAAACCTGTCGCTTTCTTTGGCTGTGCCGGCCCGGCGATGCGCCGGGAGGGGGTGGAGGCTGTGGTCACGGTTGAAGAAATATCCGTCCATGGCTTTGTTGAGGTGCTTTCCCATCTGGAGCATTTGTTTGACGGGTTCCTTCGGCTAGTGACTGCCGCCGAGCGCAGAAAGCCCGATCTGGTGATATTGGTCGATTTTCCGGACTTCAATATTCGACTTGGCTCTCGACTCAAATCCCTGGGGGCACGCATCATCTACTTCATCAGTCCTCAGTTCTGGGCCTGGCGCCGGGGCCGGCTCTCGGTCCTGCGAGAGTTGATTGATGAAATGATCTGTATTCTTCCTTTCGAGAGGCAGTTCTACCAGGATGCGGGAATACCCGTAGAATTCGTCGGGCACCCCCTGGTGGAAATGCTGGAAGTGGAATGCGAACCCGAGGAATTTTATTCAAGATTTGAGATTGATCCCAATCGCCCGCGGATTGCCTTGTTGCCCGGGAGTCGAAAAAACGAGATCCGGCACAATTTGATTCCCCTTCTCGAGACGGCTTGCCGCCTTCGATCTCTTCGACCTGAGGTCCAGTTCGTCCTGGCCGCCTCCTCAACCGTGGGAATGGATTTCATCACCGGGGCGATTGCAGGATGGGAACGCGCCGTCAATCAGACCACACCCGTGAAAGTGATCGAAGATTGCCCGCGTGGGGCCATGAAGTATTCCAGCCTTGCCGTGGTCTCTTCGGGAACAGCCACCCTCGAGGCCGCACTCCTGGGAGTGCCGTTGATCTGTGTCTACAGGGTGGCTCCCCTAAGCTGGTGGATCGGGCAAAAGCTGATTGACGTCGATTACTACTGTCTTGTAAATTTGATTTTGAAACGTCCCGTAGTTCCCGAGCTTTACCAGTCGGATTTCTCGCCCCAGGCCCTGGAGAGGGAAGTCCTGAACCTGCTCGACAATACGGCTGTGTCCCAAGCCATGCTCAAGGAGTTTGCAGCGTTGCGAGCTATTCTGGCGACGGACCATTCACCTATGGGGAGAGCAGCTCAAATTGTTTTGTCTCATTTGGAAACTCCAAGGGCCAAAGTTGAATCCAAGCAGGTGACTCTGGCACCGGCCTCGGCGGTGTCAGGCATCCCGGAATGAAAGAAGGGTCAATGCTTCTGAATCGAAGGTTGCATAAGCGCATGTTGGCAACATTCTGTTTCTCACTCTGTTTCCACGGCGCCGTCCGGACGATTGCCAAGGAAGTGGAAGATCCTCGCGGGCGAATCGACATCAAGAGCTATGTGATCGATGCCACCCTCAATCCGGCCGCACACCAGCTGGATGCCAAGGTGAAGATCCAATTTGCCGTCCTCGAGAGCAATGTCTCTCGCCTGGATTTTGATTTTAATGCCAACCTGGTCCCGACGCGGGTGGTGGACGAAAAGAACCGGCCTGTCCGGTTCGATCAGGATGCCGAAGCCTCCAAACTGCACATCGAGCTCGACGCGCCGATCAGCAAACCGCAGGAAGGCGTGCTGGTTTTTGAGTATCGCGGCACATTGAACAAGAGCGACCGCAGCCCGGTTGAAGACGTCAAGCTCGCCAATATCGACGAGACGGGCTCGTATCTCCTGGCGCGATCCTTTTGGCTGCCGATGAATGGCTACAATTTTGATCGGGCCGCCGTCCAGTTGAATATGACCGTTCCTAAAGGAATTGTTGTGGTTTCCCAGGGAAAACTGACCGGCGTGGATAAGGGCGCCAAGGAAGATGTTTATCACTGGCAATCAGACCCACAGCAATTTCCGATGACAGTGGCGGCGGGGAAGTACGTGCAGACCACGGTTCAAACCGAGTCCATTCCTGTCACCTTGTACCTGAACGAGTCGGATGTAAAACTGGCAAAGGATTACGGAGAAATGGCCGGCAAGATCATCGAGTTTTACATCAGCCGCTTCTCCCTCTATCCGTTCGCCGGTTACTCCATCGCGGAAATCGACGATTCCACGGTTGGCGGCTACTCTGCACCCGGCTTGACGCTCTTGGCGCGACGCACGATGAGCGCGAAGGTGAATTACCGGTTGCTGGCCCATGAGACTGCACACCAGTGGTGGGGGCTCCGGCTCAACCCGCGCTCCAAGAGTGACTACTGGCTCAGCGAAGGCTTTGCGAGCTATTCAGCCGCTTTGTTCATGGAAAACTATGCCGGGGAGGGCGCCTATGAGGACGAGATGAAGGAGATCGGAATCAAGGCGCTGGTGCACGAGAGCGCGGGCTCCATCTCGAATGCGGGCCGCTTGACCGAGGAGACCGACGAGTATCGTTCTGTGGTCCAATACAAGGGCGCCTTCGTCTTGCACATGTTGCGCTATCTGATCGGTGATTCCAAGTCCTCCACGCTGCTCCAGACCTTTGCCACCAAGTACGCCTATCAGACGGTCACGACCGCTGACTTCAAATCGGTAGTCGAACAGGTGGCAGGCCAGGATTTAACCTACTTTTTTGCAGAATGGATCCTGTCAACAGGGGTACCCGATTTTCGGTTGAAGTACACGGTCTTCCGGACTCAAAAGGGTTTCCGCGTGCAGGGCCACGTGGAACAGGATATGGATACCTTGCGGATGCCAGTGGAAGTCTCCATCGAAACTCAAGGCAAACCCGAGTCAAAGGTTGTGGAGTTATCAGGCACAAGCTCGGACTTTGAAATTGAAACGTTCGGGCAGCCGGTTCGAGTGGACCTCGACCCTCACCATCGGTTGCTTCGCTATGATCCCCGAACGCGTATCCTCACGGCCATTCAGCGGGGGAAAGAGTTGTATGATCAGGGCGAATACGTCGAGTCGGTGGGGGCTTACAAGAAAGCCCTGGATCTCGAAAAGCACAATTCACTGGCACACTTTCGAATCGGAGAGGCGTTTTTGGCCCAGCGAAACTACAACTCGGCGGCGAATGCCTTTCGCGAGGCCCTCAATGGTGATCTGGATCCGAAGTGGGTGGAAGTATTCAGTCACATCAACCTGGGCAAGGTCTATGATGCGCTGGCTCAGCGCGAACGCGCCGTCCAGGAGTACCGAAAGGCCATCGACACCAACGACAATACCCAGGGTGCGCAGGAAGAGGCGAGGAAATTCCTGGCCCAACCCTATAAAGAGCCGGCCGATGAATCCAAGTGAGATCGGGGTGCTGACGAGATCACAGAAACCTATTCGATGCCTGATTCCCCAAACACAAACGCTGTGAACGCCTCGATGCGAGTCCCGGGGTCCTTCCAGGACTTCATCGGGAGCCCCGCTTTCAGGCAGGTTTGGTCGAGGAATCTCTCCCGGTTGAGGTGGTGTTCGGTGGCCACTTGAGGGAGGAGTAACCCCCGCCGATCCCCCCGTGAGATCATCAGCCCGTGCTTGCCCGCCTCAATTTCATTCACATCTTTGATTTCAAAGAACGGTGAAAGCACCGAGATCTCGATGTGGGTTCGGGGAAGCTCTTCAATTTCCATAGAACCAAAGCGGGGGTCCCGGGTGGCTGCGGAGATGGCGCAGTCCATGACGGTCTCGTAAAGTGGCTTATGGGAGGTGGTGTACCCGATACACCCGCGAAGTTGTTTGTCCTGGGTGAGCGTGACAAACGCCCCACATTTCTCGAGTAATGGACCTTCCGGGACGTCCCCGGGAGGGGACACCGATTGATTCTGAAGATGGTCTGAAATCGTCTTCCGGGCAAGAGAAAGCAGGAAAGCTTGATCCGATTTACTTAGCTGCCACATCGCGTCTCATCTTTCGCCGGAGCAAGATCGAGCGGCGGCGACGCTGACGCTCCTTGATGCTGCCGTCCACCTTCCCCCAAAAGTGGCGAAAGTACTGAACCGCCGACACCACGGCGAAGAATCCCACCAGATAGAGGGCCCCCCTGCCTAACAGCTCAAAGGCCTTATGCTTGCTCCCGATGATGATCAGGGTGATGGCGACCACCTGCATAATCATTTTGATCTTACCCAGCTCCGACGCGTCAATCGTAAATCCTTCGGCCGAAGCGATATTTCTCAGGCCAGACACCACAAATTCGCGGCCGATGATGAGCACCACCAGCCATGCGGGAACCCAGGGGACCGTTTTCACCAGGGAGACAAGGGCGGCCGAGATCAAGAGCTTATCGGCAATGGGATCCAGGAGGATTCCAAGCGTGGTGACCTGGCCTCGCTTTCGCGCAAAATAGCCGTCCAGAGAATCAGTGATGGCTGCCGCAAGAAAAAGCGTGACGGCTATGAATTCCTGGTATTGGGCATAAAGATCCGGGAATATGGGAAATCGGCTTGCCAACAAGACCACCACCACCACGGGGACGAGAAAAATTCGCGAGAGTGTCAGTGCAATGGGGAGGTTCATGGTGATCGAAACAGAGCGAAATACGACTTTAAGGGGTTTAACGCTGACTCAGGGACGAGTGTCGGGGCGCCGCTTCATCACGCCGAGCTTGAATATAGCTTATTGGCTTGAACAGTGTCAACCAACGGAGAGGGGAAGAACAGAAAAAGGGATGGCTGCCTCGCATTCATGCCTCAAAAAGTGAGACGTTTGAAATGCTGTCCCCCACCCCGAAGGGAGGGCATATCACGGCCCCGGTACAGTCTGAGGGAGAGTTCGTTCCCAGGGCCAATGTAGAAGCCCAAAGCCTCCAAGTCGAAGGAGAAATAGACCATCCTTGTGTTTCACGCGCTTCTCTCGAAGTTGCTATGAGAGGTGTGCGCCTCACGTCAGGGTTATACGATGGGTTCGAAGATGTACCAGGCGTCAACTCTCTCGTTGCGGAAGTTGATGCCTAGGCCGCGCTCGAAATTGATATAGCTTTCGCGGGACCCTGGAACGAGTACTCGCACGGCTTGGCGAAGCTTGGGCGCCAAGTCGTCCCGAGTCATACCCACGGAGAGATGATTCGTAGGATCAATTCCTGAGTAGCGGGGAGTGGTTTGGACAAAATCAACAAGATCTTCAGAGCCCGAGACCACCAGGCCAGATGTTTCGAAGAGGCTTACGAAAACATCGAAATGGGTCGGCGTCTTGAGCTGCCAGGTCACAGTGGGTGTGCCGAATTGTTTGGTTACGGCGTTGATCGAAGCGCCCAGTTGCACGCTCCCCAGTTTTGGAAGGATTCCCGAAGGCTCCACAGCCGTCCCCAGCCAGGGCTTGTTCACCTTATTGTAGGCCATTCGCAGCCAACCGTCCCGCTCCCTGTCAGCCAATTGGGTGTACCGGGCATACTCACCCATGGCCGCGGCCGCATTGCCTTGCAACTCCCGAACCCGGGCCAGGTTGAAATGAGGATCCGCAAAGGTGCCATTGGCCTCGACCGCGTGCCTCAACAACCCCGAAGCCTCTTCCAGGCGTGACTCTTTCGCGGCAATGACAGCGAGGTTATTCAAGGCCTGCGCCTTTTCCATAGAGGTGGGGTCCAGCTTCAGAGCGACTTCGAGTTCACGACGTGCGCCCGGGTAATCTCCTTTTTCGTCAAGGGCACTGGCCAAATTGATGCGGACGGCGACATAGGAGGGGTCCCGCGAAATGGCGCGTTGATAATATTCAACGGCCTTGTTCAAGAACTCTGCAAAGAGATTCGCTTCCGGCAGGTCCTCGCGGACAGGTTCGATCGCACGGGCCACTGGATCAAGAATCACAGACTTTTTGAACCCCCAGTTCTGGGGGGAATACTCCATTGCCAGCTTGTGATAAGCCAGCCCAAGGTCGTTGAGGGCCTCACGGCTTGGGAAGATCGCAGCCACGGTCTCAAATACCGCCACGGCCCGGCTATATTGCTCCGTGTTGAAGAACGAGATGCCGACCCGGAAAAGCTCGATGGATCGAATGATGGAATGAAGCTCTTCCTCGGTCTCCTTCAGACGCGCATTGAATTCGGGATGGGACCTGTCGGAAATGTCCGGGATGTTCTGAATTCTTCCTAAAAGGCTTTCCGCGGCGCTGGCCTGATACCCCGCCACCGAGGCCAGGAAAACTCCCATTCGGTCCGCCTGGAGCTCTCCCTGCCTCTGTCCGGGAGCCGTGAATACCTTCGCCGGCTGGTTCACTGAAGTTGAAAACGAAAGAATGCAGTTCGCCGGGTGCTGGCGATGAGATACCTCATGGGCCAGCAAGAACGCCAATTCATCGTCATTTTGGGTAGCCGTAATGTATTGCGTTGAAAGTGTCAGTTCACCTTCAGGGGATATCTGGGCAACGTACTGGTTTGAGTCGATGATATTCAGCCGGATCTGCCGCGGGCGCAATCCATCAGCTGCGTGCTCAATCTGGCTCAGAATGTTCTGGACTCGATCCACCATGGCGGAGTCGATTCCTCGGGCTTTCGTTGCCTCCGAACTGAGAATAGGATTGGGAGCAACCTGGCCGCTGGAAGGAGGTGATTTGAGGTCCGCCTGTGATTGTTCATTCGGATGAATCCGCTTTTGGGATCGGTAATATAAAACCGAGGTGAAAGCCACAACGACGAGCAGGGCCACTGCTGCCACCCATCGTGGCTGTAGCCCTCCCGAAGCAAAGGCTGAAAGATTCTCGAGCAGGGAACCCACCCAACCCGGTGATTTGTGCCCCGAGATCTCCGCCTCACCGATACTCCGGGCCTTTGCGAGGAGGTCGGCAGGCACTTCCAACTCGCTCTGTTTGATTTCAGCAATTTCCCACTCCAGCTCCAGCAGGGCTTGCTTGCAGGCCCCACATCCGCCGAAATGGCTTTCAAAAGATCCCCTTTCCCCCGGGTCCATCATTTCGTCAAGGTAGGCAAGGCGGGTCTCGGTATCCACTTGGGCGACGCAAGTAAGAGAGGTGAGATGGAGGGATTCCACAACTGGAACCGCCGCCGAAGCCCTGATGGCGAGCACAATTCGCAGGTTTTGGAGGCAGGATGAACAACTCTTCAGGTGGGCAAGGGCCTCACTGTCCAAGGCGGCCAGATCCTGACCTTTCAGCCAAGCTTCAATCCTCGCAATGTCAATGCAGTTCATCATTAGGGTGGATTCTGCCTTAACTCCTTCTGTGTTGACACGGCTCTTTCACTCCGCTACCCCTACCCGGAGAAAACCTCTGCAACCCCCATTTCAATCAATTTAGACGGAAAAATCTTGTAATTTCAAACTAATCCCCGAAAGTATCTTCCAGAATTTTGGGGTTATAGCCCTGCCGCCGCAGCTCGGCTCCCAGGCGCTCCTTTATCTGGTTCAACATCGTATATACCCGTTCCGGAGGGCGGATTTTCATTTTTCCGGAGATTTCCTTGGCCGAAAGCCCTTTATCAAACCGCAACATGAAAAGGCGCCTTTCCTGGTAGGGAAGGGCATCGACCAGACCCTTGAGATCACCGACCAGCTTGGCGAATTTTTCTTCTTTTTCTAGGTGATGGAGCAGGACTTCAGGGTTTAAAGACAAGTCCGGAAGCTCCAGCAGCGGATCCGGATCAAGGGCCGGATACACCGCAGCGGAGGTGGTCGACTGGTAATCAACCAGGGCTTTGCGTTGCCTGATATTTTGGATTCGTCCCCGCATCTTGATGCTCAGGCAGTCATTGATCTGATCCATTGCACTCTCAACGGCCTCATCCGTCGCCTGGTCGCCAAAGGCGGATTTCATCTTTAATGACGCCTCATCGAATGACAGGTTCTCCCAAAAGCGGAGCTTGAACAGAGTTTGCGTGAATTGAGGGAGCTGTTTGATCCTTTCGGGGAGGGTTTTTCGCCCAAACTTGGTGCGAGTAAAGTCGGATTTCAGGTTCCCCAACAAGGTCACGAGGTAAGAGCTCAGCTTGCAACGGAATTTAAAGGACTTGAGCTTTTTGAAGTTGTTGGCGGCCAGGGACTCGTACACAAAGAGGTTGAAATCAGAGACCATGTCGATGTCGTGGAACGACTTTAGAGAATAGGAATAAATCAGGCGAGCGTAGGTCTCCAAAAAAAGAGACCAGCCCTCTCGAGGCGCGCGCTCAAGCAATTCGATGAGCTGCTGATCTGTAGGCAGAGTCGGCATGGCGGACGATTTAGAATAAACGGCTCGTATTGTATACTCGATGGGAGGAGGTGACAACAGAAGGGAACGGCCAAGTCGTTCCCCCTATCCAGCGAAGTTCTTCTCACCTTCCTCTGTGATTCCTTGATGCCCGCCTTTTGACCGCCCTGAATTCCTGCGACAGGAAGCGGTGGAGTCAGAGCTCCCGCCGGGCGGTGAGAGAAATGTTCAGGGAGTGAGTCGAATTGAGGGAAGGGGATCCGGCCGAAAGATCTGCATTTGGAAACAAGAGCCCTTCAGGATGGGAACATCCATTCCCATCTTGATGAGACCCTAATCTCGAGGGGCCTATTTCTTCGTGATGGGGGTGAATCCGTTCGCCACAAGTTTGGCCTTCACCTGTTCCGCCATCGTCACGTCTGAAAACGGGCCAATTTGAACTCGATACAATTTGTCGGTCCCCGAATCAGCCGGAGGGGAGACAAGGAAAGCCTGAAATCCCTTCTCCTTCAATCGGTGTACCAGCGCCTGGGCCTCATCAGATTTTGATAAGGCCGCGACTTGATAAACAATGGCGTTGGTGGGAGTGGACACAGCTGCGACAGGCGCGCCTTTCGGCGGCGCTGTTGCTGCGGTCTTGGTGGACGAGGGCTTTTCTCTCTCCTTCGGAGCAGTTTCTTCCCTCGGATTCACCTTCGGACTTCCCGCTGTTTTCCCCTCGACGGTTTTGTAAAAGGTGAGTTCCTTGTTGATCGCGTCTTGATCCACTTTTTTTGCCTTCGATGAATCGGGGACCGAGGGCTCCTTCTTCACCGAAACCTTCCCTGGTGAGGCGGCGGATGGCTCCCCCTCAAGCTTGCTGGGGTCATTGCGCCAGCTCAAATCCTGTTGTTCGCGGCCCACTACGAATCCGAGGGTAAAAAAAATGCCGCACAGGAGCACCGCACCAAAAAAGATAAAGACGAGTTGCCGGTTTTCCAACACCAATTCGTACTGACCCGATGATCTTTTTGTGGCCATATTTAGACTCCGGCTTCAGAACTAGCTCTTCTTCAAGCCCTCCGTTAATTTGCTGATGATGTCGATAGGGATCGGAAAAACAATGGTGGTGTTCTTTTCAACGCCGATTTCCGTCAAAGTTTGCAGGTAGCGAAGCTGAATGGCCGTCGGCTGGGAGGACAGAATCTGGGCGGCTTCCATGAGCTTGTGAGAGGCCTGCAGTTCACCTTCGGCGTGGATGATCTTGGCACGCTTCTCGCGCTCTGCTTCGGCCTGCTTCGCAATGGCGCGCTGCATCTCCTGCGGGAGATCCACCTGTTTGACCTCGACCAACGCCACTTTGATGCCCCACGGTCCGGTGTGCTGATCAATAATGGCCTGCAGGCGCTCATTCAATTTCTCGCGTTGTGAAAGCAAGTCGTCCAGTTCCACTTCGCCCAGGACGGAGCGCAAGGTTGTTTGAGCAAGCTGGGAGGTGGCAAAATAGTAATCTCGAACTTCTACAATGGCTTGCCGTGGCTCAATCACCCGGAAATAAACGACCGCATTGACCTTGACCGCCACATTGTCGCGGGTGATAACGTCCTGGGGAGGAACTTCATGCGTCTCCAAGCGGAGAGAGACGCGCACCATGCGGTCAATGGGCTTGAAAACAAAGATAATTCCCGGGCCCTTGGCGTGCCCCAAGAGGCGACCCAATCTAAAGATCACACCCCGCTCATATTCCGCAAGAATCTTGATGCAACTCATCAGGTACAACACGAGAATGACGACCAGGACCAAAAAGAAATTAGGTTCAAACGCTGACGACATAAATCCTCCTTAAGGTGAGGCTCAAAATGAGTGGTTGGGCATGTGCGGTGGCTGCCCTTTCAGGAATTCCTTCAAGGCCTGTTCGGGACCTGCCTCCTATCCAACGAATGGAGAACGATGCAAAAAGGTCCATCGAATGGGCGGCTAATCCTTTTGCCGGACCTTCAGCTTCAGCCCCTCGATCGCCGTGACGATAACAGGATGGCCTTTCTCAATCGGCTCGGGGGCCGTGGCATTCCAATACTCTCCGCGGACATAGACCTTCCCCAGAGGATCGATCTTTGTATAAGCGATGCCCTCCAGTCCCATCATGCCTTGCTCCCCCGTCAGGGCCTTGTGCTTGCGCGCGATCAAAACCAGCCGCAACAGAAAGACCGTTATGATCGCCAGCGGCAAAAACACGGAGAGGGCCGTCCACTTGTGAATCTGCAATTCCGGAATGGGCGAGTCCACCAGGATCAGGGACCCGATCACCCCCGAGAGGATTCCCCCCAACGCCAAGATACCGTGGCTGGTGATTTTGGCCTCCAGAATGAAAAGTACGACGGCCAGCAGGATCAGGATCACGCCAACGTAGTTGATTGGCAACAAGTGGAAGGCGAAGAGTGCCAGCACAAACGCGATGGCTCCCCCGACACCGGGAAAGATCAAACCCGGGTGACTGAATTCGACGTAAAGACCCAGGATGCCGATCGCCCCCAATACGAGGGCAATGTTGGGATTCAGCACCTTGTCGAGAAACCGCTGTCGCATGGTCATTCCCACTTCGATAAGGGCCTGGCCCTTCAGATGCAGAACCTTGGTCGAGCCCCCAAACTGCTTGATCGTCTTTCCATCAAAACGTTCAATAATGTCCTCGGGGGTATTGCAGACCGCATCGATCAAATGACCGGCCAAAGCTTCGGAATCGGAGAACGATTTGGCCTCGGTGACGCCTTTTTCAGCAAGTTCCACATTGCGGCCGCGTTTTTCGGCGAGACTGCGCATATACGCTGCGCTGTCCTCTTCGATCTTTTTCTTCATCGATTCATCCAAAGGGATCGAGCCCCCTGAAATGGGATTCAGGACAACGGGATGGGCCGCGCCGGTGTTGGTCCCCGGCGCCATGATCGCCACGTCGGCCGACATGAGGATAAAGAAGCCCGCGGAAGCGGCCCGGGCGCCACTGGGACTGACAAAAATGATAACTGGAACTGGAGAAGCCACAATCTTCTCGATGATTTCGCGCATGGAGGATTCCAGCCCGCCCGGAGTTGCCAGGCTGATGAGGATCGCGTCAGCGTGACGGGTGTTGGCATAATCCACCGAGCGGGTGACGTATTCCGCCGTAATGGGATGAATGATTTCATCATTCAGGGTGATGTGAATGATTTCGGCCCGCCCCGACGAAGCGAGGAGCCCGCATCCCAGTAACAACGCGGAAATGAATAAGACTCTGGAGTAATGTTGTAGGTTCATGTCCTTGGTCCGGGTTTGCTTGTGTATCGCCTTCCCATGGGGCGCTGCCCGTTTCTCACCAGATCGACTATTTTCTTTCGGTCGCAGGCTTCTCCTGTAAGAGGGCCCTCATTTCCATGGCCTCGTGATTCCCCGGATCCAGCGCCAAAGCAGCCTCGACTTCCTCTCTCGCTTCCTTCGGCCTGTTCAAAGTGTAATAAAGGTGTGCAAGAGCTGAGTGGGCCATGGCAGAGTTTGCAGACTGGAGCGCCAGCTTCCATTCCTTGATGGCTTCCTCCAGTTCTCCCTCCCGTTCATGAATTCGACCCAGGTAGCTGTGCGCCTGACTCGAATTGGAGTCGAGAGCCAGAGCCCGCTCGAATTCCCGCATCGCTTCGGAATTGTTTGACTCGTCAAAGTATTCAACCCCGCTCTTCAAATGCTCAGAAATCTGTTCGGCCCGAGGTCGCTTTTTCAGTTTCTGCTCTTGCAAGGAATCAAGGGTGGCTTTTAGATCCCGAAATGCGAGTGCGTCAAAATTCAGCTTAACCCGCTCCAGGGGGGGAAGGGAAGCCACGGTCCAACTGATGGCTTTGGGATTGAGCCGGGAGGCCAGGAGGAAATAATGCGAGCTTTCATCCGCCTGCTTTAGCGTTTGAAGGGCGTTGGCTAACAGGTAGGCCGCTTCAGCATCTTGAGAGTTCAACTGGAGCGATTCGCGAAGGTATCGTGTGGCGGAGGCAAAATCGCCCGACTTCCAAAAGTAGTAGCCGAGGTTGAAGTAGAAATCGCCCTCTCCCGGGTCGCCCTCAATCGCCTTCTGGTAGGTACGCACAACTTGTGTCGAACCCCCGGAGCGGCTAAGGGCAGCCGCCAGGTTGTTGAACACTTCATTTAACGGCAGTTCGCTTAAGAGCGTGTTAAACGCCACCGCTGCTTTATCAAAATTTTTCATGAAATAGTAATCGAGGCCCAGGTAGAACTCAGCTTCATGGAAATGCCAATCATTCCTGTTGATCCGCCGAAGCCAGAGGTGGGAGGTGGGGTAGTCCTTTTGCTGGAAATAAATTTTTCCTATCTGGAAGATGGCCCTGGAATAGGCCGGGTCGATGCGCTCGGCTCTCAGAAAATATTGGAGTTGTGACTTGCTGTCGACCGCCCGGCGTCCGCGAACATAATTTTCGAAAGCACTGAGGGGTACCTCCTCGAAGCGCTTGCAAAAATCCTCCTGATTGTAAGGAAATGTGGAATCGAAGTGAGCCAGAATCCTCCATGCAATTCGGCTCTGGATTCTTTTGAGGGTATCCAGAGGTCCCTTCTCTACGAACGCCGTCTCGATGTGGGAGGTGTCCACGTCAATCAACTCGACAGTCGCTGTGAATTCGGGTTGGTCGTACCGGTAGGCTCCCACGACGGCATAATTGGCGTCGAGGTCTTCTCCCACCTTCAACAGGGTAGCCCGGCTGAAATCGCCGTCATAGGGAAGCCCAAGCCGATCAAACAGGGCATTGCACTGCTCCTCGCTGACGGGACGAAACCACGGCGACGCCAGTTGCTCGTTCAAGGTTTCAACAAAACTCTGCCCAATCCACTCCATGGTGGGGTTTTTGGTGTTGTTCTCAAACGGAAACACTACAACGGATTTGGCGGCGAAACAGAAGCCTCCCTCGGCACCCAGGCCAAGCACGAACAGACCTAACCAATACAAAGATTTACGAAGCAAAACGAGTCCCCATCCTCCATGTCAACCTCGCCGATATTATAACATAGCCACCACCGGGTCAGCGGGATGTGCAATGCGGGGGGAATAGAGGTTGACTTTCCATGGCCTCGATATTATTAAGTAAGGCTGCGGCCTGACCGAACCGGGATAGAAGGCTCTTTGGCCCGGAGGAGAACCCGATGCCCAATCGCGACGAGGCGTGGTTGTTGTTGTGTGAATATACTCAATCCGAGAGCTTGCGAAAGCACGCCCTGGCCGTTGAGGCGGTGATGCGGGCTTACGCCCGGAAGCATGCGGAAGATGAGGATAAATGGGGCCTCGCAGGATTACTGCACGACTTTGATTATGAGCGGTATCCCAATGCACCGGATCATCCCTTGAAAGGATCGGAAATCCTCCGCGAGAAGGGATATCCCGAGGATCTGCGGCGCGCTATCCTGGGCCATGCCGAGTATACGGGCGTTCCCCGAGATACACTGCTTGCAAAGGTCTTGTTCGCCTGCGACGAGTTGACGGGGTTTGTGACCGCGGTGGCGTTGGTGAAGCCCAATAAATCGATTTTCGAGGTGGAGCCGAAGTCCGTCCTGAAGAAACTGAAAGACAAGGCCTTCGCCCGCAGCGTCAATCGGAACGACATCTTGAATGGCGCCAGTGAGCTCGGGGTGGATTTAAACGATCACATCGCTTTTGTGATCGAATCCCTCAAACCCATTGCAGGGGAGATTGGGCTAGAAGGGATTGGCGCAGCTGGCAATTCAGAAGTGGGTGGAAGGTCTCAGTCTCCGGCTTAGGGCGATACCACGGGCCTTTTCAGCAGAACTCCATCTCCCCGGGCGTCTGTTGCGAGAAGGTTGGATGGACTTTTCGCGGGCCAGACAATGATGTCTGCTCCGCCCCAAGGGAACTGAGTCGATGAGGACGAGGTGAGGAGACGTGCCCATTCATGAGTTTGAATGCCTGAAATGCGGGCATGAGTTTGAACGGTTCATGAAGTTGTCTGACCCTCCGGTCTCGCGTTGTCCGGAGTGTGGGTCGAAACGAATTTCCCAATTGCTTTCGGCCCCCGCGATCCAATTCAAAGGATCAGGTTGGTATGTCAACGACTACGGCAAAGGATCGGTGGGCCAGGGTTCTGACAAAGCGAGGTCGAACGGAAAAAGTAAAGCTGGTGAAACCAAGACGGGCGACACTAAAACCGGCGACACTGAGACCGGCGACACTAAGACGGGCGAGTCGAGTACGACGCCCTCTAAATCAAAAACTTCCTCAGAAAAGGATTCTACAAAGTCCTCCTGAAGATAAGGCGCATACGGCTCACCGTCTTGACTTCAGTCCCCGATTTACCGGGGCTCTCCCGGTTCCTTCCCATTCAATCTTTAGGCGTCGGCCTCGGAATTTCCACCTCCGGGGGGAATGGGGATCACTTTCGCTGAGACACTCGAGTTTCCTGTGCGACCGCGTTCTCCTTCGCCATTTCAAACCCCCGCGCAATGACTCGCACCGCAGTTTCGGTCAGATGATAGCGGGCGAGCTCCGCTCTGGGGACGAAGCGGGCGGCCCGGACGTCGGATGAGGCCTTAAGTCGGCCGCGGATTCTCCAGCTCAGGTAGTCGGCAATAATATAATGGTACGCAACACGAATCCCGTCGCGCTGGATGCGTTCAAAGAGCTCCACCAGCGGGCCCACTCGAATTTCAAGATTGGTCTCCTCTTTGATTTCCCGCCTAACGGCCTCCTGCAGGGTTTCTCCCACCTCGACCACCCCGCCGGGTAACGACCATTCACCCATCAGCGGCGGAGTTCCGCGCTGAATCAGCAGCACCGAATCCCCACGAAGAATGACGGCGCCCACCCCCACCAGCGGCCGCGTCGGGAATTTGCGCTTCATCACTCACCCATCACTTTCACGATGACGCGCTTCCGGCGCTGACCATCGAACTCCGCGTAATAGATCTGCTGCCATGGACCGAAATCCATCTTCCCCTTGGTCACCGGGACGATGACCTCGTGACCGATCAGCAGGTTCTTTAAATGGGCGTCGCCGTTAGTCTCACCCGTCCGATGATGCCGGTAGTCTTTTCGATAGGGCGCCAGCCGTTCGAGCCATTCCTCAATATCCTGGATGAGCCCGTCCTCAGCATCGTTGACGTACACACCCGCCGTAATGTGCATCGCCGACACCAGGATCATTCCTTCCTGGATCCCCGATTTGTTGAGGACGGAATCGACGTGCGCCGTGACGTTGATGAACTCACGCTGCTTTTTCGTGTTGAACCACAGGTATTCTGTGTAGAATTGCATGGTCGTACCTCGTCATCATTCCTGGGTCGAATCTGGGTGCGGTTATGCATTGGTGAGGCCGTCACAGGGAATCTGATCTGGTAGCCGGGAGGTTCGCCAGGAATGCGTGGCGGACTAATTCATCCCGGGTTCTTGCATCCGGCCCGCAATGAGTCCTCGATGAGAATAGCACCCATCGCGGCTGCCAAAACTTAATCATGTGGGGTTCTCACTGCAATAAACGAGAAGCAAGAGTAGGGACAGACACCGTAGCCTCACAAACTTTCGAGGTTGATGAGAGCACGGAAGCGGTCCCTAATTTTTCAAGCTTTCCATTATAGTCGAGAGGCAGACATTCCCTAATACTTTCCCATGGGTCTCCCCGATTTCACCATTGAAGTGGCGCTTCCCGTTCCCTTTCGGCACTCCTTCACCTATGAAGTTCCACAGTCCTTACGACCGCAGGTCAACTTTGGGTCGCGGGTGATTGTCCCGTTTCACAAACGCCGCCTGGTGGGGGTCGTGACGGCAATTGAAGGAAGGCCGGTTGAGGCAGCGGAGTTTGAAATCAAGCCCATTGTCGAAGTGCTTGAGGGGGGAGCCGTTCTTACAACCAACCTGTATGAACTTTGCCTTTGGGTTGCCGATTATTACTTTGCGCCCATCGGAGAAGTACTGCGGGCGGCATGCCCGCTGGCTTTTACGAGCTCAACGCGCCAGTTTGTCCAATTGACAGTCAAGGGAACCCAGAGAATCGAATCCCTCGACCACACCAGACGAACGGGAGTGCTTTTCAATGAGGAAGCGGAAGAACCCCTTGACCTGCAGCTCTTGCGGGCAGTCGCCGCAAAAGGAACGTGGGACCGCCGCAGATTGCTGCAGAAATTCACTGGGCCGCCTTGGGATGATGCCTACAGCCGGCTGAGGGCCAGCGGCGAGGTCCGCGTTTCCAGTGAAAGATCCAAATCTGCCGTGAAAGGAAAGGAAGAATGGTATGTTCGTCTCTCTTCGGCGGCTGCAGATGAGGATTCTCATCGGCGCTTGTCTCCGGGACAGCGCAAGATCCTCGAATATCTGAACCAACAGCAAGCGGCGGTCCCCTTAAAAGAATTAATCTTGCGGGTGGGTATCTCCACCCCTACGATCCGCACGCTCGCCAAACGAGATCTCGTCGTCCTCGAGCGAAGGCACGTCGATCGGACCCCGCTGGAACTTGTTGCACCGGGGAGCGATGGGCGCAGTGTCCGCTCTCAAACGCCCCCTTTGGAACTTAATGCCGATCAGAAGAGAGCACTTCGGATCATCGAGGAAGCGATCGGCCGCCGTAGTTTCAGCACCGTCCTGCTGTATGGCGTGACCGCCAGCGGCAAAACCGAAGTTTACCTTCGCGCCATCGAGCGGGTGCTCGCCGAAGGCGGAACCGCACTGATGCTCGTCCCTGAGATTGCATTGACCCCGGGCACCTCATCCACCTTTGCGGCACGCTTTCCAAACAAGGTGGCGATTCTCCACAGCGCACTTTCAGAAGGTGAACGGTACGACGAATGGTGGAGGATCAAGAACGGGGAGGCAAGGGTGGTCATCGGGACCCGCTCAGCGGTGTTTGCTCCCCTTGAAAACCTGCGATTGGTAGTGGTCGATGAAGAGCATGACGGCTCTTACAAGCAGCAGGAATCGCCGCGATATCACGGTCGCGATGTCGCCGTAGTCCGCGCAAAGATGTCGCAGGCGATTGTCTTGCTCGGCTCGGCCACCCCCTCCATGGAGAGTTTCTACAACTCTCAGCGCGGGAAGTATCAACTGATTGCTTTGAAGCATCGTGTGGAATCGCGCGAGCTGGCGCAGGTCAAGGTTGTCGACATGCGAACGGAGTTTAAGGAGTCCAAGAAAAACGAGATGCTCTCCCGCGACCTGCTGGCCACGATCGAGGCGCGTCTCCGGGCCAATGAGCAGGTCCTGGTGCTGCTGAATCGGCGAGGGTTTTCTTCGTTCGTGCTTTGCCGGGCCTGTGGATCCACCCGCCAGTGCCCCAACTGCTCCATCACCATGACCTATCACAAACGCCGGCACATCCTGCTGTGTCACTACTGTGCGGCAGTGGCCGCGGTTCCGAAGAAGTGCTGGCAGTGCGAAAGTGAGCACCTCTATTTCGTCGGCGGAGGAACAGAGCAGGTCGAGGAAAAGCTGCGAGACGCTTTTCCCCCCGCGCGTATTGCCCGACTGGACCGGGATACTGCACAGGGGCGGGGCAGCTACCATCGAATCCTGGGCGAATTCAGTGAGGGAGTGACCGACATCCTGGTGGGAACCCAGATGATTGCGAAAGGGCACGATTTCCCGCGAGTCACGCTGGTGGGCGTGTTGAACGCCGATGGGGCGCTCAGCTTTCCTGACTTTCGAGCCGCCGAACGTACCTTCCAGTTACTGACGCAAGTGGCGGGGAGGTCAGGTCGCGGCACCACCCCGGGCGAAGTCCTGCTCCAGGCGTTTTATCCCGAGCATTACGCCATTCGCTGCGCCACGCGGCAGAATTTCATCGAATTCTATAACAAAGAGATTCACTTCCGCCGAATGATGCACTACCCGCCATTTGGGCAGCTCGCGCTGGTGGGTATTCGCCACCGGGAATTCAATGAAGCGATGAAACTGGCCAAGGCACTCGGTGAACACCTTCGGGCAAATCCTCTGCCGGAGGTGCGCGTCCTGGGTCCCGCCATCGCCCCGCTGGCCCGGCTGAAGCAGGATTACCGCTGGCAGTTGCTCTTAAAATCGTCACGCCGTCAACAGCTCAAGGATATGATCGAGCGCTGCCTGGAATTCTGCGAGCGCGAGAAAATCCAGGAGCCGAACGTTTTCATCGACGTCGATCCCACGAATATGATGTAAGTTGCTGGGGTTAACATCAGGGGAGATTTTTTTGTTTGGATTGCCCCTATCATAAATAAGTGAAACATTTCCCTTGAAATCGCCCCCCGCAAGTTCTAGACTTTTCCCGGCCAGTTCCCCTCTCGGCCCCTCGTCACTCTTAAACGAATTGCTGGCCACTCGAGGCTTTAGTTCAGGGTTCCCCACGTCGCCATCAAGCTCTTGGCTTCTTTTCTGATGGACTGTAGAAGAGGCTGTGTTTTTTCCCAATCACTGCATGAATGTGTCTCACTCTTCTCAGTAACTGGCTTGTGCACTCGATCCAATGAGGCTGATGAACAATCACACGTCGAGCAAGTGAGGTGCTGCCCGTCCGGCGTACTCCACGGAAAGAGACTAATGACAGACGATGACCTTCGACAACAAATCCGGGATGAAGAACATCTCCGGCTCCTTTCGATTGGTTACTGGATCTCAGGCGCGACCACTGCATTTTTTTCCCTGTTTGCCCTCATTTATGTGGCCATGGGGTGGATGATCGTTCGTCTCCCCTCCGGCTCCCAGCAGCCCCCGCCCAAAATCATTGGCCTGTTCATTGCAGTGTTTGGCCTGGGGTTCTTCCTGACGCTGATCGTGGTGGCGGGACTTAAGGTCTATGCCGGTCTGTGCCTGAAGCGGAGGCGGGCGCGCTGGTTCTGCATGGTCGTCGCCGCCGTAACGTGTCTAGGGATTCCTTATGGAACCGCCCTCGGCGTCCTTAGTTTTATTGTGTTGACGCGGCCGTCCGTCGAGGCGTTGTTTGTGGACACGGCTTCAATAAACGTACCAACTGGGCCCATCCGCAGCGGTTAATACGCTGGTCATTTGGGAGGGCTTTGTGAGTTTGGTCAATTGACTAGGTCTTCAAAGTAAGGGAGGGTTCTTATGCTCAAAGGATCGATCAAGAGGTGTTTATCCACGGTGTCGATTGTGATTCTTGCTTTAATGGTTCTGACCCTCAATGCTCAGGCTCTAGCAGGCACCGAGTCGAAACACCATCCCGAGCGCGTGATGACAAAGAGTTTCGAAACCGCAAGAGGGGCCGTTGACTATTACCAGGGCTATCTCGACGACCGCTTGGGAATAGCCCGTCAGCTCGGCAAGCCCATTGAGAAAGAAAGAAGCGCTATCGTCTTCGGTGATGAATCCGCCGTTTACAATGAGTCAGATGCCCACGCCAAGAGGTATTTCTTCATTGGACGTAAAGGATCTCAAGTGGTTGTTATCAAGGAAGCTTCAAGCCTCGAAGAGATTCAAAAGCTCTTGAAGGAGAACAAACTGAAGGGGGAATAGGCGTGTTCTCCCAGGTGATGTTATGCGGGGGGGATAGTGTCACATCAGCGTATTTTCATTTCGTGGTCGACCAAGGTCATCGACCATTCATCTGTCAGCTGGGGACCGCCAAATGCAAAGTGCGAAGACACGGTGCCATTCATCCTCCCAGCTGCCCGACCCGTGCACGCTTTTCGATCCCGTCATTTAGGATTGGGTAGTCCGCAGAAAGGTGACTCAATGGTTGTTAGACCGTATGCTATAACCCGAGGACATTGCGCTACCAGGACCGCAGCAGATGCAGGGTCGAGTTGGGCAGGTAAGCGGATGAAAAGTGTTTCCAAAATAGTCGTTTCGACAATGCTCTTTCTCTGCGCGACGAATGCAGGCGCAATAACGGGAACGGATTCGACCGCCATTCCTCTGCAGCCGGCTTGGGAACTGACACTCGAAAGGCCGATCAACGGTATTGCCCTGTCATCGCGAGGCGACTGTGCCGCTGTGACGACAGAGGATGCGGTCGTTATCCTTGATCGAACGGGCCGCGTGCTCTGGCGTTGGGATTTCAAGCGAACCAATCGTTACATGGTTGCCGGGCGGGTGGCCGTCTCGCCTTCCTGCGAAATGGTGGCATTTACGGGCGATGCGAGTTACCGCTATACCTGGATCGTTCACCGGAGTGGACACAGAATTCCTATCCGGACAGGGGTTACTCCGCTGGGTGTCGCCATATCCCACCGGGGCAATCTTGTCGTGATCGGAACAAGTGGAAATATCGTTCGGCTATTCACCGAGAGTGGTGCGTTGCGCTGGAAGTGGGCATTGATGGCCGGATGCTGTGTGTACGCCCTTTCGTTTTCCGACGATGACCGAGCTGTAGTGATTTCGAGTGGAGGAGGCGGTGGCGTTCTCATGGTTGACCGCGAAGTGAAGTGGACTGCCTGGTTTCAAACAATCCATGCCTCCCGCGACCTTAAGACGTTCGTGGGGACGTTTGAGCCACCCCATGGTCCCGGATTCGGTCACGTTACAGTGCTTGATCAGAACGGAAAGGAATTATGGAGCAGGATTTCGTCGTTGCCGGATGCGATCATCTCGCCTTCAGGCGATGAAATTGTTGCCTGGGTCGATCAAAAACAGGACCCGACAAAAGATGACGATGAGCAGGAAGGGAGTCTTCAAGTAATCTCGCGCCAGGGCCAAACTACCGGCACGTTGCCCGACGGCCGGCCCTTTTCCTTCTCCTCCGATGGCCGTCGCCTGCTGGTCATGAAGCCCGAGATCCTCGAATGTATGGATCTCAGTGGAGTTCGTTTATGGAGCATCCACGTGGACGACTATCCGACCTTGGCCCTGATGGAGGATCTGACTGTTATTCTCACTTGTAGGGGGGATCGGGTTTCCTGGTTTGCACCTAGGAATTAGACTGTGACGGCATCGGGTGGAGCTTGGGAGGGTACTGTCGGGGGCGAAGCCCCTCGGAGGTTTATGGCCAATGAGGCTCCGCCCGCCTCAGGTTATGGGAGATGCTATGGCGAGGTTGATTCCTGCTCTGGTGCTTGTCTGCGCTCTTTTCATCGGTCCCGCTGCTTACTCCAGTGGAGCCGATGTCCAGTCGCGCATATTGAGGGACATCGCGGCCGGAAACCCTATCGTGGTTCATATTGTGGTGGCGCTATGCGACAACAAGTACCAGGGCATCGTTCCAGTCCCTAAAATCCTCGGGAACGGCCAGGACCCGAATTCGAACCTCTACTGGGGCGCGGCTTTTGGGGTCAGAACCTTCTTCACGCATCAAGCGGGTTGGAATCTCGTCGAAAGGACAAGGTCTCCCTCCTCGCACGTGCTCGAGCGTGTTGTCTTCGAGAAAAGCGTCAAACGCAACGATCACAACCTACCTGTTTTTGCCGTTGCTGAAGCCTGGGATGGGAAAGAGATCAAGGCAGCCATTGAGCGCTTCATGGGCTTGGCCGCTGGAGAAATGGAGGAGAGCCTGACCGTCGTGTCGCATGGCCGAAGCATTAATCTCCACACCGGCGGCGCGGCGCACATAGTTGCCTATGTCGGGCATGATGGTTTGATGGATTTCTCACTTCCATCTGTTCCTCGGGAAAGGAACCGTGCTCCTTCGAAGAGCTCAATTGTCCTGGCGTGTGCCAGCAGGGCATTTTTCAACGATTCGCTTCAGGCGGGCGGCTCGCATATTCTCCTCGTGACTACCGGGCTGATGGCGCCGGAGGCTTACACACTCAATGCTGCGATTGAAGCCTGGGTTAGTGGAAAATCTCCTTCGGAGGTTCGCGAGGCCGCAGCCGCAGCTTACAGCCAATACCAGAAATGCAGCAGGACTGCGGCAAGGCGGCTCTTTACGGGGTCGCCATGAGTTCGAATTTCGATTAAGACATGGGAGGAAGGATTGGGGCGAGAGGCTGCGTTCATCCACGGTGGGTGGTTGAAAGTCACCCCTCGGCTTCATACCTCAAACTTGCTTACTGTTTGGTGAGCGTCAAAGATTTGCTGAGGAAAGAGACGTAATCCCCGCCGGCGTGCTTGGATTCGTACATCGCTTTGTCGGCAGCCTCAATCAATCGGAGTTCGTCACACTGCGAGCCTCCCTGCACCACCCCGATGGACAAAGTGACCTTGCCCTCAAACTCCGCCTTTGTGTTGGCGCGCAGCCGCTCCGCGATCAGAACGGCGTTTTCAAGCTCGGTCTCGGGCAGCAGAACCGCAAATTCATCGCCGCCATAACGAAATCCGTAATCGATCTTCCGAATGGTCGCTTTGACGATGTCACCCAGCCGGCGCAGAATCTCATCGCCCTTCAGGTGCCCAAAATCATCATTATACCGCTTGAAGCGGTCGATGTCGAACATTGCCAGCCCAAACCGGGCATTCTTGCGGTTGGACCGTTCGATCTCCCTCCGCAGAGACTCGTAAAAATAGCGCTGGTTGTAAAGGCCGGTGAGATCATCGGTGATCGAGAGAATCTTCAACTTTTCCCGAAGAATGTGGCGCTGCGTAATGTCGCTCGCAACGACGATCAGTCCGGCGAGGGACGGGGAAGGCGACTCCATCCAGCGCATCACGACGTGAATCCAAAGTGAGTGCGCCAGCAGGTTCTGAAAGGCCAACTCTTCGCGCCATGCCTCGCGGCGCTTCCCGTTCAAAAAGTCACGTGCATGTTTAATGACATGCGCATTGGTGAACCAGAGATCGATGGGCTGACCCAGGACCTTTTCCAGAGGCGCACCTAACAATTTCTCAGCGCCCGAATTAAACGTCTTGATCTTCCCCTCACGGTTGGTCGTGATGATAGCCACATCTTCGGCGCTTTGCAGGACGAGTTCCAGGTACTGCTTCGATTCCCGAATCTCCCCCTGGAGCTGCTCCGACTGTCGGAGGTGTTCGAGCCGCCTGCGTTCAAACGAACTTCTTTCGAGCGCGTGAATCAGGACACTGCGGAACCGATCGGGATCGAACGGCTTGACCACAAAATCATAGGCTCCCTGCCTTAAGGCCTGGACAGCCGCCTTGACCGTGCCTTCCCCCGTCAGGACCACGATCGGTGTCCAAAGCCCACGGGCGCTCGCGAATTCGATAAGATCAAATCCGCTGATGCCGGGCATCAGCAGGTCAGTGATAATTAAATCGAACTCTTCCGCAAGCAACAGTTCTTGCGCATCATATCCCGAGTGCGCCACCTGGCACGAAAAACCCATCGCCCAAGCGAGCGATTCGAGGCTTTCCGTCAGCCGCACTTCGTCGTCCACTATGAGAACCCTGGGCTTTGGATCGTTTTCAGTCATGGGCTTGAAATGGGTAGTCCGGATGATGAGATTAAGCCTGAACCGTCAGGGAATCCTGCCAACGATAATACGGGACGGCATTTTGGGAATGGTGACCGAGAAGGTGCGTCTTTGCAAAGCTAATAAGTATGAAGGCGTATTAATCCAACCCAAAAGCCCCCAGTATTAAAACACTTCACTCGTGGGTTGTAAAGTAGAGCCGTGTTGATGGGTATACACCCAGCTCATATGTTCCTTTAAAATGCAACGGTCCATGACCACAATTAACCCCGCTTGGCGGGCGCGCTCAGCCGACGGGCGGTGAAAGACCCCCTCTTGCATCCAGATCACTTTGGCGCCGATTTTCAGGGCGCTTTCCACGATGGATTGGACGTACTCCGAACGCCGGAAGATATCAACGATGTCGATGGGCTCGGGCACATCCTCCAGGCGGGCATATGATTTTTCATTCAGAACTTCAGTTTCATTGGGGTTGATCGGGATGATCCGGTAGCCCACGGATTGCATGTAACGGGCCACACCGTAACTGGGACGCGAGGGGTTGGACGACAGTCCCACGACCGCAATGGTTTTGAAGTCGGCGAAGATCTTGTCGTAAAGATTCATCTCAGCTCTGATCAATGGTCGAACGCTTACTGGGGTGGGTCGGGCAACAACAATCCTACCATGCCCGCTGGAGGAAATTCCATTTGATTTCAAGGGGAGAAGACAAAGAGTTCCGCAGCCGGGCGCTTCGCCCTACCGGACCCCGGTACCCCACCCTGGTTCCGCAAGGAGCGCGAGACTTCCGGGAGATGATATTCCGCCCGCGCAGCAGGCTTGGGCTGTTGCCAGTTCAACCTGCCTTCCACAGTGAGATCGCGTAGGGGGGGGCTTGGGGGGCTGTTTGTTCAACGTGTCCTTTACGGCGAGATCATGTCTTCCGCGCCCTGTGTTCCTGACTCTAAAGATAGACTGTTCTTTCGATGCCAGCCCCTCTAGCCACAGACCTGGGGAAGGCACAACATTGATAGGGCTGGGTTGACTATTGTGAATGCTTGGGGGAAGGCGGCACTCTCATTTTTTTGAATCGCTCTATTTCCTGGGGGGTTAAGGATCGATATTTTCCCGGCCGCAAGCTTGGGTCCTCCAGAAACCCAATCCGGATGCGTTTGAGTTTCTCTACCGGGTGTCCCGCCCATTCAAACATCTTCCGGATCTGCTGATTGCGCCCCTCAGTCAAGGTCACCTCGTACCAGCTATTGTCAGCTTTCTTCACAGGGATGATCCGGGCAGGAGCGGTCCTGGTCTTGTCAATCACGATCCCCTTGCGAAGGCGTTCCAGGGTTTGATCTTCCAGGGTTCCCCGCACCTTGGCCAGATAGGTTTTCGGGCAGTGACTTCCCGCCTTCATGATGATCTGCGCAAAGTCGCCATCGTTGGTCAGAAGCAGTAACCCTTCGGTATTATAATCGAGGCGGCCGACCGGATAAATCCTGCCCCGGACTCCCTGAATCAGGTTGGTCACCGTGGGACGCCCCTCGGGATCAAAGGCCGTTGACACCACGCCTTTGGGCTTATTGAGCAACACATAGAGGTGTAGCTGGGACGGCTGCAGGCGTTTGCCATTGACCTTGATGTGATCGGTTTCAGTATCCGCTTTGGATCCGAGCTTTGTCACCATTGTGCCATTCACAGACACGCAACCGGAGAGGATCAAGGTCTCCGCATGGCGACGCGAACAAATCCCTGCCTCGGCGATAATCTTTTGCAATCGTTGTTTCATTGGGTGTGATCGGCTCATGCCGAATTTCGTGATTGAAGCCTATTTGAGGGGGCCACTCTCGAGCCCTGGCCAGGACTTATTCACGGTGGCTGATCCGTGCACCCATGCCCTCTATCCTCGACTGCCTATTTCCTGAGGGACAAACTTCGGTTTGACCCAAGCCCTTGTACACGCACCGGCATCCCCCTCCGAGCGGGTCTTCAGACGCATCGGAAGTCGGTCTCTCATCTCAAATTTGAAATCTCAGATCCAAACCGCAGATCAAGGGAAACAGTCCACGGAGGCCACGGGTACCTGGTGCCAGCGGCAGGTCCTTCCCGCCTGGCCCCGAGTGAGGCACGCTCCACGATCCATGGATGTATCAATGTGGCCCTCTTTGAGTGGAGTTTCAGAAGAGTCGACCAGGTGTTTCCCCAGCCTTTTAGAGACAATCTCAGTCTTCCTCGGCTCGGAATTCAGCCTAGTACGTGGGGCCATCTTCGTTGGGCTCGTCGAGCAACTGGATCGATTCGGCGGAGGGGTCAGCAAAACCAACCGCCGAAATCGGATCGGAGATCCCGGTTGATAATCCAGCCGATGCGGTTGCCGAATGATCCAACGGACCTTCAGATGAAAGAGACGCGTGGCTGGCAATCTCTTCGAATTCCTTGAGCGTGGGAAGCTCAGAAAGATCCTTCAATCCGAAATGAACAAGAAACTCCTTGGTCGTCCGGTACAGGATCGGTCGGCCCACCACCGCCTTGCGGCCGGCGGCCGTGATGAGCTTTCTCTCGAGCAAGGTGTGAATCACACTGGAGGCATTCACTCCCCGAATCTGCTGGATCTCCGGCAGGGTGACCGGCTGCTTATAAGCGATGCAGGCCAAGGTTTCGAGGGCGGAGAGCGACAGCCGGGTGGGCGGGCGCTGCGTGCGGGCGAATTGTATGAGAATGTCGTAATGCTCGGGTTTGGTCGACATCTTCAAACCATGCGCCACCTCCCGGATTTCAATGCCATGGTGAGAGGCCTGATATTCCGCTGTCAGCCCCTCGACCACGGCGGCGATCCTTTCTGTGGGCTCGTTGGGGAACAGGTCGCGGAGCGTCTTCAGCGGGACCGGCTCCGCAGCGATATAAACAATGGCTTCAATCACGGATTTCAATTCTTGTTCAGTCATGGTGTGCACTCGTTCCAGTTCTGGCTTTCTCGTGGCCGGATCGCCGGATTCGGGGGGCTCCCGTCCTGCAGCCCGGGCCACAGCGCTATTGAATGGTCGGCTCCGCCGCCTCCTCCGAGTCCAGGTACGAGGCACTCAGATGGGCGACGGCGTTTTCAAAGTTGTCTTTTCGTTGCGCGTAAATGGGTCCGAACGGCGCCTTCTGGGAGAGCTGGATGGCGTGGAGCCGGACCAGCTCCAGCAACGCCAGAAAGGTCACCACCAACGCTCGACGGGTCGTGTAGGATTCGAAGATCTGGGTCAAAAGAATCGGTTTCGTGGAGCCCTCAAAAAGCATCCGAAGATGGGCAATCATCTGCCCGATGGTCATCTCGTCGTGTACAATTTCCAAAGGCGTGCGCAATTTGGCGCGCTCCACCACCGCGCGAAATGTCATGACGAGGTCGTAAAGCGTGATTGAGACTTCCGGTTCTCCGGACTCATCGATCCATTTTTCCAGCTCCGCCCGGCTGTACGTGGCTCCCTCAATCATCCTTTTTTGCTGAAGCATTTGGGCCGCGTTCTTGTATTTCTCATGCTCCAGGAGTTGTCGCACCAGCTCCTCGCGGGGATCCTCGCCTTCGCCCTCGCGGATTTCCTCAGGATCCGGCGGCAGCAGCATTTTCGACTTGATGTGAATCAGGGTGGCCGCCATCAGGATGAAGTCCCCACCCAGGTTGATGTCGAGCTCTTCCAGTGCGCGCATGTATTCCAAGTACTGGCTGGTGATCCGGGCAATGGGAATGTCGTAGATGTCAATCTCCTGCTTGCGGATCAGGTCGAGAAGGAGGTCGAGCGGTCCTTCATAAGCGGGCAGCTGGAATTTGAGTTCAAGTTGCATTCTGATTTCCAAGCTACAGCAGCATGGTCCTACGAACCTCGTCCATCGTGGCTTGGGCCACTCGGCGGGCCGTTTTGTTGCCGTTTTCCAGGACTTCCCTGACAGACCCGGGGTTGGCTTCAAGTTCACGCCGTTTTGCGGCGATCGGCTCGAGGACGGGAAGCAGATGTTTCAGGAGCCCGCGCTTGCAATCGATACAACCAATTTCAGCGGTGCGGCAGCCGTGCGCGGCCCAGGCCTTCGTCTCTTCCGTCGAAAAGGCCTTGTGATAGTCAAACACGGGGCAGAGATCGGGGTTGCCCGGATCCTGCCGCCGCTTTCGGGCCGGGTCGGTCACCATTGGAAGAATCTTCTTCTCAACGATGCCGGGGTCATCACTCAATTTGATGTCGTTGCCAAGACTTTTCGACATCTTTCGTCCATCGGTCCCGGGCAGGCGCGGTACCGGAGTGAGAAGCGCTTGCGGTTCCGGAAAGATGGGCTTGGCTCCATTCTGACCATAGACAAAATTAAAGCGTCGTGCGATCTCCCGGGTGAGTTCAACATGCGGGACCTGATCCTCGCCCACCGGCACAAAATCGGCCTTGTACATCAGGATATCGGCCGACTGCAATAGGGGATAGCCCAGGAACCCGTAGGTGTTCAAATCCTTGTCGGCCAAATTCTCCCGCATCTCTTTGTACGAGGGAACACGCTCGAGCCATCCCAGCGGTGTGATCATGGAAAGCAACAGGTGGAGTTCCGCGTGCTCCTTGATGGCCGATTGCACAAACAAGGTGGATCGCCCTGCATCCAGGCCGCAGGCGAGCCAGTCCAGGATCATTTGGAAACGGTTATCGTCAAGCTCCGACGTGCTCATGTAATCAGTGGTCAGCATGTGCCAGTCGGCAATAAAATGATAACACTCGTACTCATGCTGCAGCTTCACCCAATTCTGGAGGGCCCCAACCAGATGTCCGATATGGAGGCGACCCGTGGGCCGCATGCCGCTCAGGACGCGTTTCCTTTGATTCTGTTGTCCGTTTTCGATCACTGTCAATCAGTACCCGGCGCGAAGATCAGTGCTCCTTGATTTGAACTTTGCTGACCTTGGACAAGGAGCCGAACTGCGTGCCTCCAGAAGGTATCTCGGAGAAACCTTTGCCCGCTAAGACAAGATGAACCAGTTCAAAAAATAACTCAACAAACCAAAGACCGGATTGAAAATAAGGCTAAGGGCAGGTGTGAATACCAGCAACATTAACAGAATCCCGCCATACCGCTGGATCGCTTGAAACTTCTGCGCTGCCTCGTACGGAAGTATGGCCTCCAGGATGTGGCTTCCATCGAGGGGAGGGATGGGGATCAAGTTGAATATTGCCAAACCTACATTTAAGAAAATGGCTTGTTGAAAGAGAAGAAAGATCGGTTCCAGGAATCCCCCGACCAAATTTGTTCCCACCCCGCTCTTCAGCAAGACGACGACCGTCTTGTACGCGATAATAAAAATCATCGCCAGGATACAATTGCTGATGGGACCCGCAGCGGCGACCTTGAGTCCGCCATACCGCTTGTCGCGCAAGTGGAGGGGATTGACGGGGGTCGGCTTTGCCCATCCGAGCAGAGGGGCCCCTGTAAAGAATGAGATCGCCGGGAAAATGATCGTGCCCAGGATATCAATGTGCACGAGCGGGTTCAGTGAAACCCTGCCCATATAACGGGCTGTATAATCCCCCAACCGGTCAGCCATCCAAGCATGCGCCGACTCATGCCACGACAGAGAGAGCAGTAGCACGAGCATGAATATTCCGAAATGTGCTAGGTTCCCTTGCATCCGATGAGTTTAATTCAGAGAAATGGCCAATCCTCGACTTATCAACAACATATTGCGCCAAATGATGTTGGCACCACAATCCACTGGAGTTTGTAGCACAGTGGGATAGGGGTGTCAAGGAACGGAATGGGGCTGCAGGCGCAAGGAAAGGAGACAAGTAAGCCTCTTTTCAGTTGAATTGGGGAGAGTGCAGAATTGATCTCCGTGGAATTTGCTTCGGGGGGGTAATTTGATTATAATCCCCTCGCCCGGCGCGCTCTGTGCACTGAATTCAAACCCGTCCATTCCTCGTTAGGTTATTTCCACGCGAGAAAGGAGTCAGTCATGTTCGAGGGTGATGAAGAGAAAGAGGGGATGGAAGAAGGATTCCTAGAGGAAAGGGAGGAATCGCTGGAGGAAGCCGCTGAAGCTGAATTAGAAGAGCCTTCCGAAGAACTCGTCGAAGAGTTCGAAGAATCAATCGAAGCAGAGGTGTCCATCCCAGAACCTCCTCTTCCACCTCCCCCGCAACCAGCCCCTTATGTCTCACCAAAGCCAAAGGCGAAAGCGAAACCGAAAAAGGTAGTACCCAAGAAAAAGGTAACACCCAAGAAGAAGGTCGTGCCCAAGAAAAAGGTGGCAGCAAAGAAAAAGAAGAAGATTAAACCAAGAAAGATTAAGCCAAGAAAGATCAAGCCCAGGAAGATGAAGCCGCGAAAGGTCGCCAAGAAATCGAAACCCAAGGCGAAGAAGAAGGGCAAGGGCAAGAAAGCTGGGAAGAAGGGTAGGAAGAAGTAACCTCTTTGAAATGATTCAGAAGGAATCTGAACGGGACTTGTTCTTCTGGTGGAGAAGACGAGTCCCGTTTTGGTTTGAAGGTGCTAAGACCCCGGAAGTCTCCCCCTGGAAACAAGGCGTAGCCGATGACCCCACGATACCGGATCTCCCGAGAACAATTCGACCAGGGAGTTACTCAGTTTAATTCTGGAAGATTTTTTGAGGCCCACGAGACCTGGGAAGATCTCTGGCGTGCCTTGGCCGGGAATTCCAAGAGGGTGATGCAAGGACTGATTCAAGCCGCTGTCGGGGCTCATCACCTTCAGAAACACAACCGGCACGGCGCCCATTCACTCTTTAGGAATGCACTCCAAAAACTCTCCGGCGGTCCAAGACAGTTTTGCCTTATTGATCTCCGGCAGCTGACCAAAGATCTCAGGGCCGCATCCGCCCGACTTGATTCAGAGAATCCTCTCCCTCACGAAAAGCCTTTCTCGCTCGCCCGGGTGACTCCGAAGAAGCGTCCATCGAAGGATTAGGTTTCGAGGCCGCCGCGATCCGCCCGGTCCCCTTCGGATCACTGGCCCTGAACGCCTTAATTTTTTTGGCAAGGGTTTTGCAAATTCAAGGATCGAGTATGAACTCCGGTACTCTTTAGCCTGAGACGGTCTTGTGCTTCTTCGCGACGGGATCTTATTTCGCAACTGCCGGTTTAGAAGTGCTTCGGGTTCGTGTCAGACACTCTTTCTTGCGAGTTGCAGGTTGGCCTCTGCATTGAGGGTGAGATCGGCTAGTTCGCCCCGCTGGAAATGGTCATGTCCGGCGGAGGCGATCATGGCGGCGTTGTCGGTGGTCAATGTAGGGGGCGGGATGAAGGCATCCAGCCCTTGCTCATCGCAAAAACTCTGCACGGCGGCTCGAAGTTCACTGTTGGCTGCCACACCTCCCGACAGCAGGATGGATTGCGGATGCAACTGCAGCGCTCCCCATCTGAGGGAGCGGACCAGGATGCCCACGACCGTTCGCTGAAAGCTGGCGGCCAAATCCAATAGGAGGGGCGGCACATCGTTCTCGTCGTGAGGGATGCGGGGATCGAGGGGGCGGATATTATTCTTCTGAACGTACCTTAGCACAGCGGTCTTGATGCCACTGAAGCTGAAGTCAAGCGAACGATCAGAGATTTTTGTCTTCGTGAAAGGGACCGCTTTGGGATTTCCGAATCGTGACAAGCGGTCGAGAATCGGACCCCCGGGATATCCAAGACCTAACAGTTTGGCCACCTTGTCATATGCCTCCCCGGCGGCATCATCGCGGGTGCGTCCGATGAGTTGGTAGCTGAACCCTATGCCTGAACCGTGAGGCGCCACCAGGAAAAGGCTGGTATGCCCCCCCGAGACGACGAGCGCCAGGGCGGGTAGTGCGGGCGCCCCTGATCCCTCGACTGAAGTACCCTTCCGCCGCTCCATGATCGAGGCATAGATGTGTCCTTCAATGTGATTGACACCGACCAGCGGTTTTTCCAGGGTCATCGACATCGCCTTCGCGTACGAGATTCCCACGAGCAGCGAACCGACCAGTCCGGGTCCGTGGGTCACGGCGATCGCGTCGATATCTCCATAATGGGTCCCCGCTTCCTCGAATGCCTGCCGGACGATGGGGCCGATCGACATGACATGCTCGCGGGCCGCCAATTCCGGCACCACGCCGCCATACTTCTTGTGAATGGCCACCTGCGAGGCGATGACGCTGGAGCGGATGTGACACCCGTTTTCTACGACCGCGGCTGCCGTTTCATCACAAGAGGATTCGATTCCCAGGATCAACATGGTTTAAGCAACGGTGCAATCTGTGAAATCCGAGAACTGGTCAGGGTGTAAAGAGGGAGCGAATGGCTTCGTCAAAGGGCTTATACAAGACTCCTCGCTCCGTAATAATGCTATGGATATTTCGGGCCGGCGTCACATCGAAGGCCGGATGAGCCGCATGGGCTCCTTCGGGAGCGATCGCAAAATTTCTGATGTGGGTGACTTCCCGTGAACTCCGTTCCTCGATCGGAATCTCGTCGCCGGAAGACAGTGTGACATCAATAGTCGAAGTGGGGGCGGTGATGTAGAAGGGCAGATGATGCTCTTTGGCGAGGACCGAGAGTGAGTAAGTGCCGATTTTATTAGCAGTATCGCCATTGGCGGCAATCCGATCGGCGCCCACAATCACGCAGTGCACCTTCCCCAACTTCATGAAATGTCCGGCCATGTTGTCGGTGATCAACGTGTAGGGAATGCCTTCCTTTTGACACTCCCATGCGGTCAACCGCGCGCCTTGAAGGTAGGGCCGCGTTTCATCGACCCACACCGAGATGTTCTTACCCTGTTCATGAGCGGCTTTAATGACTCCGAGCGCCGTCCCATAAAATCCCGCAGTCGCCAAGGCCCCGGTATTGCAATGCGTGAGAATCAGGGCGTTGTGGGGAATGAGCCGGGCTCCGTGTTGAGCCATCGCCTTGTTGCAGGCAATGTCCTCATCATAAATCTTGAGCGCTTCGGCCTCAAGGTCGCGCGCCGTGCACTCAGCGTCGAATTCACAATCGTCTCCATGAACTGACCTTTCAAAAGCCCGCTTCATCCGTTCAATGGCCCAAAACAGGTTCACGGCGGTGGGGCGCGTCTTGGCCATGACCTCGCAAATCGTGTTGAAGGATTCGACGAATGGGGTTCGATCTCGAGCGAGCTGCTGCTTGACTCCGAGTGCAATCCCAAAGGCGGCAGTCACGCCGATCGCGGGGGCGCCCCGAACAACCATGGTGCGGATGGCGTCGGCCACCTCCTGGTAAGTCTTCAGGACAGGATAGACCTCCTCACCTGGCAACCTCAATTGGTCAATCATTCTTACGCTATCGCCCAGCCATTCCACCGTTTTGATCATGAACGAGAATTCCTCTTGAGACGATTGATATTCTGAACCACTACATCAGAGGTCTTAGGTCGTTGTGCCAATAAGTCAGAATAGTCAAAAGCATGGAAACATCAATACAATACTGCTTAAATGCAGCCTTGTCGATGACCGAAGATTCTCGAACAAGCTGAATTTGAGTTTGATGGTCCAGGGGATATGCATTGGGTGCCGCGTAGTTCCGCTCGTCCGAGAAGGGAATTGCCTCAGTCAAACGATTGCGAGGCTGGGAGGATGGAAATGAAATACGTGAGACTTTACACGGATTCTGCCGGAGAATCTCATTTTGAGGACATTGAGGTAGAACTCACCCCTGTTGATTACGCGCCTCCTGCACCACCTCTTAACCTTTCACCCTTCATTCCGGCCACCCAGTTTGCCTTTATGAATGCGCCTGCCGGTTGGAAAGGGGATTGGCATCCCGCTTCGGCACGGAGTGTCTATTTCCTGCTTTCTGGAGAATGGGAAGTCTCGGCGAGCGATGGCACGGTGCGGCGTTTCACTTCTGGAAGCATCCTGCAGGTAGAGGATACATGGGGAAAGGGGCACGCGAGCCGGGTAATCAAGAATGGCGATTCACTGGCAGCATTGATTCGAAGGGCTGATTAATCTTTTCACCAATCCGAACCGCTACCTGCCGGCTGGGCGTTGTGAATCTCATTCACCGGCCCGCATTTCCCCGAAGTAGACTCTTGAAAAGTCTTCGTTCGACAAATCAATCTGAATACTTACTCAATCCGGAAGAGCTCTCACGTTAAGCCTTGACGTGACACTTGTTGCAGTTTCCCTTGGTCTCGAAGGCTTTTCCCCCGGCGATATGGCACGCCGCGCAGGAGGCTTTCTTCGCCTCCGCCGGCTTGTGCATCCCCGCACCAAAATTCAATGGGGCTTTCGATTGGGGAAAGATCTTGTCATGGCAGACCTTGCAGTCGCTCTTTTCCCGCTCGAGATGCTTGGCGTGGTCAAAGGTGACCTTTCCCATTTTGGCGTCAAAAACGATCTTGTCTGGAGCCTTGGTAGCGGCCTGCCCAAGCAGGTTCAATGCGAGACAGAGTGATACCAAAACTGCAAGAGTCAAAATAATCTTTGTTCGCTTTTTCATTTTATAAATCTCCTCCTGGGTAGGGATTGGAAAATACGACGACTTCGCATTGTATGTTGTCCTAAGCCTCGTGCCCGAAAACCAATGATGATGAGTGCCCCTCAACAGGGCATGTGATGCTCAACCAGAGAAAGTTATCATTGGTATGATTCTAACATTAGCTTCCTCCGTATTGCGTCCCGCTTTTTTATCACACATATTCATAGATGCCAACTCCCTTCTGCAAGTTTCTTGTTTTTGATACTCACTCGTACCTACTCTCAGAAAGTGACCTTGGCGTGAGACTCTGAGCCGGGTTTCAAAGTTGGTCAGCGAAGAACTAAGTCTCGACTCGTGACTCGAAAGGCTTCGTTGGAGCTAGTCTGAGAGGGGAATAGACTTCATATTCTCCAATTCCCTCCGCCCCTGGGATGCGGTCTCCGGTTTGGGTCTAAGCTCTTGGAACCTTATGGGCCTCCCTCATCGACGGGGTCTTCAACCTCGTCGAAAGGCAAGCGCAAATCTCAAATTTGAGATTTCAGATGCTCCATTCCAGACTGTGGTTTTTGCCGCGGTTAGGCGCTCCATATAAAAGGGAGGGCCCGTCCAATCGATCACGGGGAAGAGGTTGCGGGGCCTGGGCTTGTTTCGACAACTCTGCGAGGGTATACTCTGATGGAACTGCTACCATCTCGAGCCCCATTGTCCCCTAGCTGGAGATCTGAGACGTCCCTAATTTGAACAGACCGATTTTTCTTAGGACCCTATGGAGTGGCATGGTTTGATCAAGCGGATCTTTGGAGCCTTCCAGACATGGATGATTCCCTGACTAGTCTTTCCATCGCCGAGGCCGGCGATGAGATACGTGCCGGTCGACTCTCACCACTGGAGTTGACCCGCGCTTACCTGGCGCGCATCGAGGCGCTGAATCCTGAACTGAATGCGTATCTCCATGTGGCGGCCGAGTCCGCACTTGAGGAAGCGCGGGCAGCGACCGAGTCAGTGGCCCATGGGAACCCGCTGGGTCCCCTGCATGGAATTCCTATCGCCCTCAAAGACCTTATCGATGTCAAGGGTATGCCAACGACTGCGGGCAGCATTTTGATGAAGCGCAACCTTGCAGCGGGGGATGCCTTCATCACGCAAAGGCTTCGCCGCGCGGGGGCAATCATATTGGGAAAACTCAATATGCATGAATGGGCGTTGGGGGTGACCACCATCAATCCGCATTTCGGGGCTTGTCGCAACCCCTGGAACCGGGAGTGCATCGCCGGCGGATCCAGTGGAGGTTCTGGAGCCGCGCTGGCAGCCCGAATGTGTCTCGGGTCCATCGGGACAGATACCGGAGGATCGATTCGAATTCCTGCTTCATTGTGCGGGATCGTCGGGCTCAAACCCACCTATGGGCGTGTGAGTTTGAATGGGGTTGTGCCTCTGTCATGGTCACAAGATCATGCCGGACCCATGGCAAGGAATGTGCAGGACCTGGTTTCATTGCTTTCAGTGATCTCCGGCTTCGATGCGGATGACCCGTATTCGGTTAACCGTGAGGCCGAGGACCTTGACTCGTCTATCAAGACCGTCCACTCGCCACTCCGGTTCAAGGTCGGATTCCCCAATGA
Organism: Terriglobia bacterium; assembly: GCA_041494885.1. GTDB lineage: Bacteria > Acidobacteriota > Terriglobia > JAIQFV01 > JAIQFV01 > JAIQFV01. Next base: position 91,206 of record JBGQBO010000001.1, on the reverse strand, counting down.
GCTCTTCCTGGGGGCCACCGATTCTGAGACGAGATCGGCAGTGGAGAGAGCGGTGTCCAAATTTCCCGAATTGGGATGCGAGGTACGAGAGGTTTCATTCGATGGACATGAAAAGGCGATGGAAGCCAGCAGTAGAATTCTCCTGGCCGAAGCGGCTTCGTATCACCGCGACCGAATTCGCGATCATGCCGGTGAGATCGGTGCGGATGTGCTCGAGCGTTTGCGGCAAGGGATGGACCTGAAGGGTATCGATTTCGCTATGGCCCGTCGAACCCAGATCCAATGGCAAAGAAAGATGTCGAGGCTCTTCGAAACCGTGGACTTTATCGTCCTCCCAGCAACCCCCCAGCCGGCCACGCCGATATCCGAAAGCGAGGCCGTCCCCATGGCACGAGGTCTGCTTACCCGATTCATGCGATTGTTCAACCTCACCGGCATCCCCGCCCTGGTTCTCCCCTGCGGATATACCCTCTCGGGCCTGCCGGTCGGCCTTCAGATTGCAGGTCCGGCCTGGTCCGAAACGAAATTGCTTCAACTTGCGCACGCTTATGAGGCTGCGACAGAGTGGCACAACCGGCATCCATCGTTGTGAAGAACTCTGAGGCACCCACAATATTCCTCGAAACCTGAAATTTCTAAAATCCACGGGCGTATTACTCAATGGAGACTAGAAGCAACGACTCGAAGGGGCCGAACCAGGACGGACAGGGATGGCGGAGCGAAGCATTGAATTTAGAGGCACTCATACAGCAGGCTTCCAGCGGAGACTCTGAATCCTTCGCCGAGCTGTACCGGACGTTCAGGCCGCGGATGTTGGGGCTTTGCCGACATATGCTGGGTTCAAGAGAAGCCGCGGAGGATGCCACCAGTGAAGTTTTCCTGCGGCTGAAACGTGCCATCGCCAGCTACAACGGCTCGGTGCCGTTCCTGAGCTGGCTGTACAGCATCGCAAGCCATCATTGCGTGGATGTGATTCGCAGGCGACAGGTCGAGCAAAGGTTTCTGGTCGACGGAGACACCGAGGCGCAACCGGCAGCGGGCGAACCGAATTCACCGCTCGATGAGGCGATGATGTTGGAACGGAATACAGAGGTGCGGAAGGCCATTGCGCTCCTACCCGAAAAATATCGACTGCCGCTGGTGCTCCGATACTACAGCGACTTCAGCTATGACGAGATCGCACGCCAGTTGGATCTTCAGCATGCGCACGTCGCGACCTTGATCTTTCGTGGCAAGCAGGAGTTACGCCAGATCCTCTCACACGGGAAAGGGAAGCGAATGTCCTGATGAATTGCTTTTCTGAAAAGACGTATGCCATTTATGCAGACGGAGAACTTCCTGAAGGCGAAGCCCGCCAAGTGAGGTTTCATCTGGCCGAATGCCCGCGCTGCCAGGATGTGGTGGAAGCGCTGCGTCTTGAGAATCGTGTCCTGACAAATGCATTGCAACACGTCGAGGAAGACTGGGTGTCGACGGGCGATCAGCCCGCCCGATTGCTCGATCTGGTGGGGAAGGCGGCGGCGGTAAGCGTCCTCGCCGTTTTGGTGAGTCTTCTGGTCAACTGGGTGGAGCACCAACTACCCCCGGCAACGGAGTGGTTGAATCCCATGCATTTGCCCGGACAATCAAACCTGTTGTTCACAATCGTATTCTACCTGACCAATATAGGAGCGGCCATCATGTCACAGATTGTTACCATTGCAAGTGTGCTGGTTTCGGCAACCCTGGTGATCACGGCCGGGATCCTGCTGCGGCGTCATCATAAGTCGTTTATGCGCTGGGGAATTGGGGTGGTCATGCTGCTGGTCCTGGTGATTCCAGGCCAGGCGTTGGAGAGGCGCAGCGATAAAGCGACTCTCATGATTGGAAGCAGCGAGACCATAAACGACAACCTGCTGGCTACCGGGGACACCATCCTGGTGGATGGGGTGATCAATGGCGATTTGATCGTTTTTGCCCGCCGGGTTGAAATCCATGGAACAGTAAAAGGTGATTTCATCGGCTTTGCCCAGAGGACGGACATCAGCGGGACCGTGGAAGGCGATGTATTCGGTTTCAGCCAATCATTGAACCTGACAGGACATGTGGCGCGCAACATTTATAGTTGGATCCAATCCTTCCGCATGGAGCCGCGAGGCACTGTGGGAGGGGACATGGTGGTGGGCTGTGCTGATCTGAGCCTGGAGGGCAGGGTGACGCAGACTGTGTGGGTTTTTTCCGGCGCTGCGGATATTCGGGGAAGCATTGGCCGGGATCTCTCCTTCTTCGGTGGGAAGTTGAATCTGTTTCCTCCGGCGGGCGTGGGAGGAAACCTCACTGCCCATGTGGAAACATCAAAGAACGTTCACATCGCTTCTGGGGTGTCCGTGGGCGGCAAAACCGAGACCATCCTCAATGTCCACAAGAGTCGCTTCACACGGCCTAAATTTTATTTCTGGGAGGTTGTCAAACTGCTGGGGGCCCTCCTGGTGGGCTGGCTGATCCTTGTGCTCGCGCCAAAATTCTTCCATACGACTGTCCGGGCAACCGGATCCCTGGGGCGAAGCCTGGGGCTGGGCTTCGCAGTCCTGGTTGCCACGCCGATCGCTGTGATTATTGCATGCATTACATTAGTGGGTCTGCCCTTGGGGCTACTGCTCCTGATATTCTATGCCGCGTCCTTTTACCTGGCAAAAATCTTTGTGGGGGTCTTCTTGGGACGAACTCTTTTGCGATCTTCTTCCGAAACAGCCTCGCAATCAGTTCTGGCATTGCTCCTCGGCCTTGCGGTCCTTCTTATGATCTTTGAAATCCCTTACGGCATCGGGGTCATTTTGCACCTTGCAGTGTATTGTCTGGGATTGGGGGCCATTTCCTGGCAGCTGTATCGATCTGCTCGTCCACAACCGAGTGGAGATCAATGAGGGGTACAGGGGCGAGATGGATGAAATGCAAGACCATCGCAGGATTGTCATCAGCCCGGTGAATCATGAATCTGACGCCTCGGCATTCGATAAGGCAGGATGATGCCCAGGAGGGACGACTATCCCTGAGCAGTGACTTTACTCCTTCAGCGAGTCAGGAGCTGAGGGAGTTGCGGGACCGAACCAACGGTAGGGGATTTTGGGAGTGTCCCGAGGCAGACGGTAGTGATCCGGATCCTCGTAATTGTAGGCTTTGGTCGGGAGATTGGTGAGGAGACAATCTGACGGACCGAGATTCTTAAGCCCGTGCCAAACACCGGTCGGAATGATGAGCAGCGCCGGGCGGGCATCACCGATGTGAAATTCGTTCAGTTGACCATAGGTCTTGCTCTCTTCACGATCATCGTACAAGACAAACTTCATAAAACCCTGATTCACGAACAGCCTGTCTACAGACTTCAAGTGACAACTCCACGCCGCCACCAGCCCGGGGAATACTCGTGACTGGTAGACCTGCGACACCGGTTGGCCGTGAGGGTCCCAGTCGAATCGAAACATTTCCGTAATGACACCCCGGTCTCCCGGCACATGGAGGACTTCGCGCAGGACAACGCCCTCGATCAGATCTTGCTGTTTTTGCCAGTTACTCATAATCAGTTGAGGGTCTTTCTTAGCTCCCTGTAGCATTTTGCCTCTCCTGTCTGTGTAAATAGGTTGCTAATTCTTCGCACCAGAATCGCAAGAACTTTGGCCCGGAACGCACGGCGTAAACAAAGAAGTCTCTCCACTGTTGTTGCCTTGCAGGAAAACCCCGGGCACCGATATTCCCCAGATTACGAATGGCCTCACACCAGCGTGGATCCAGCAGGTTTGCCAGGTACCGCTTCTGGGGTGGTTCTTCCAGGGAGGAATAATGCTCATCCCATTCCTGGGCATAAAAGCGAAGCACTGTCATGCAGTCCAGGTAGGCGGAGGGGGCGCTCGAGGCCCTCAATCTGTTATAGAATTCACGATCACCAAATCGAGACAATGTATCATCCCAATAGCCAACCTGTTCAAACACCTTTCGACGATGGATGTATTCCGCCATCCCCGTGAACCAGTTCCGCAGGAAATTCGACAAGAATCCCACCTGCCAATCGAAGGCAAAGAAATGCGGATCGATCTTATCGGGCGCCCGCACATGACAGGCGCGAAACGCGATCAAACCGAGATGACGGTCCTCCAAAGCGGCCACCCCCCGCTCCAGATGATCCGGAAACCAAAGATCGTCGTCGGCAATGTAGGCGACGTATTCGCCTGAGGTCTGCCGTAAGACCACATTGCGATGGATGTATCCGAACCCCTTGCCTTTTCTAAATGGATAGAGATGCACCCGAGGATCAACGAATGAGCGGACGATGGATTCGGTGTTGGAATCGCAGCCATCCCCAACAACATGTAAATGGAAGGAGGGGTAAGTTTGCCTCAGGACCGACTGAATGGAATAGCCGACGGTATGAGGACGTCGATGCGTTGGCAATATGATGTCGACGACTCTGTGCATGGCGTGCACACATGAACAAATTTGGATGGTTTCCCGATCTGTCCAAATCTAAAGTATTTGTGGTTCCACTGTCAATCAAATTGAAACGATCCGCCTCGATGGCGCAGGAATTAAGGCAGGGAGGGTAGAAGGAGGCATTCCCATGTACTACTCCGGATCGCGATTTTCGATCGCACTGCAATCCGTCTAGCCGACGTGGTAAAAATATTCGACAAGCTGTCTTCAATCCGGTTATCATTCCGAAGAATTTGACACGAGGTTTCACCTCCCGGGTTCTCCGGTTTCAATTTCGAGAAATCAAACTCCTCAAATGCCGCTTCATGAATCCATGGTGTATCCCCTCGTAACCATCGTGATACCGGTAAACAACGAGAGCTGGATGATTTTGAAGAAGCTTGAAGGAACTTTTGCCCTCAATTATCCCTCCTTGTTTGAGGTCATCGTTATCGACGATGGCGATGACAGCACCTGTGAAATTGCCAGAGAGTTTGCCGAAAGAAATAATTTGCAGAGCAGGCTGAAGCTTGTTCACTTGGAAAGGAGAAAGGGCAAGGCCCATGCGTTGAACGTCGCCCTTTCAATGTCCCTGGGGGAAGTGTTCGTTTCCACTGATGTCAATGCATCGGTTGACAAAGGCAGTTTGGTCGAAATCGTCAATGCTCTGATGATCAATGACCGCATTGCCTGCGTCAGTGGGGCGCGAACCGTGCCGGAGCCCAGGACCTTCGCCGAAAAGGGCGAGGCTATATACTGGGGCATAGATACTTTCCTCAGGCGCAAGCAGAGCGAGTATTCGAATATAAGGACCTCAATCGGAGAGTTATCTGCATACCGAACCGACGTGGTGAGGGGAGTTGGGGGGTTTCCGGAAAAAGCGGTATCAGAAGACTTTGAGATGACCATCTTGCTTGTCGCTCAGGGCTACAAGGTGAGGCTGTGCCCAGAGGCTACTGTCTCCGAACCCGGGCCCGCAACCGTTCGCGATTTGTATGAGCGCAAGGCGAGAACAACTTTTGGACTTCTGAACGGTCTGTATAACAATGTGTCCCTGATAAGAAAAATGGACTTTCGGTCTGCGATTGTTATCGTTCTGAGCATCATTCTCCCCTGCTTGGTGGTCCTTTCATTTGTGCCAGTGGTGTTCCTCGTTCTCATGCTTAAACGGGATATCGTTATTTTCTCAATGATTGCTGCTGTTGCCATTGCCCTTGTCACTGCCTTGAGCACGAGTAGCCTCAAAAGTGTGCCCGTCTTTTGCGCCTACCTGCTCATGATCCATTTTGCAGTGTTGGGTGGAATTTACAGGTTCTTATTCAGAGGGCAATCCTTCCCATGGAAGCGCCTGGAAAGCACCCGAAGGTAGATTCCGAAAAAGACCTGCCCGCAGGTCCAGCCGGATTTCTGCTCAACCTTCCAGGACAATCGACGTTTTCTCACTCCATGAACTGGACTATTAGGGGTGGGAGTACGGCGAGAGTGTTTACTAGGCCGCCGTCATACCTTGCTCTGTGATCGAGCGGGGATGTTCAATGTGAGGGGGGAAAATTCGAATATTATTGTGGCCCCGTTGTTATTAACAGATCGACCCCAGCCCGGCGAAACCGCTCTGTGTAGCCCGAGGCCTCTTTGAGGCGACCTCAATTATTTCCAATCATCAGTTCTATCCGTTTCACTTCGTCGCGGCGCAGAGGGATGGGGATATTCCAGGAAGTGGTAATCCCTTCGAAGGTGAAGTTGCGCGCATAGGCTCAGTAATTGCCCGGGGGCAACCGTAAGAATCGCGCGAGGCCTTTCGCATCACTGCGGGTGCGGAACAGCCTCTTCTTTTGCTCCAATTCCTTGAAAAGCTCCTCCTGTCGTTTCGCGCGTTGATGCAGCACCGCGTTTTTCTGCTCAATCTGCCGGCGTCGTTCCGCAAAGGATTGATTTTCGCGTTCGACCGCGAGCTGAGCTAATCGGATGGCGATAGATGTTTTATCAACAGGCGGGAGCCGGTTGAAATCTATATCGAGGGCTTTGGCGAGATCCAGTCTTTGGTTGTCGGTAAGGTTTGAGAGATTTCCCTTTTTCCCCCTTTTCTTGAGAATCAAATCATAACCCTTCCGGAGTTCCTCAACCTGAGCATAATCCTCCAGGCGGCGGTATTTAGGTTCATCGCGGTAACTCGATCCGGCCTGCGGCGCTTTTTGCGCCAGCATCACAAACTCCGGCGAGACTTTGAATTCCTGAGCTACCCGCTGAATGTCAAGTTGCTCGAGGTTTGAAGCCGGCAGGGATCTTCTCGGGGAGGGAGTTTGATCTTCGGGGAGTGGAATTTCTTTTTCGATTTGGGCTTTGAGCACGTCGGGATCCACGGCAAGCACGAGAAATTCATGTCCTGCGACCGGTGACGATCGCCCGTTGGGCAGGGCCGCCAGAACCGTCAGTTCGATTCGCGCATTGCTAGGCAGAGCCTTCTTCGGTGGAGCAGAGCGCTTGGTTGGAGGGGTCTTGGCATTTGTCCCCTGGCACAGAAGGCCTAAGGGATGGATGAGACCCATGGCAACGATCAAAATGACTGACCCGCCCCGGGAGTACTGCCGGGCTAGTCTTTGAACCGTATGGAACATTCGACTTTCTTCTTTTCGGGCAACTGGACCGGAGCGAGGGGCTTAAGCAAACCGTTTTCAACGATGGCGTCAAACCGAAGCGTCCGGCGATGGGGGCCGACCGCCTCTCCACGATCCATGGCCTCGTTGGCCAGCGCATCGGCGGCCGCATTCGCCTCCCGGCGGATATGCTCAATCTCAAATCGAGGAATCTGTGCCGCCAACTCCCGAGCGCGTTCAAACAGGGGCAAAAGATCCGGGCTCTTGACGCGGTATCGCCCGGTCATTTGGCGGACCAGCAACTCGGAATCGGAGAAGATCCGGATAAACGGCAGGTGATGGTTTGTGGCGTATTCCAGGGCTGCGAGCAATCCGAAGTATTCCGCCACATTGTTGGTCCGGACGCCCAGATATTCAGAACGGGAATCGACAGTCTCGCCGGCTGCATTCTTGATGGCAACGCCATAACCGGCTGGCCCGGGGTTTCCCCGAGAGCCACCATCAATATAAAAAATCGTGGGCTCCTCGGCTGTTTTCTTATTCACGAACCGGCTCTCCACTGAACGCGTTGGTGGGTGCGGCCGGTTCGGCAGGGGGCACCCAGAAGAGGATGCGGCTGCAGTTGTCGCACTGAAGGATGCCCTTGTTCCGCATGACTTCGTTGAAGGTTTGAGGACGCAGCATGACGTGGCAGACGGTGCAGATTTGGTCGCGCACTTCGGCGACCACTACTCCATTCCTCAGCTTGGCAGTGCGGGTGTAAAGATCCAGCACGGCATCGCTTAGGGATTGCGTCACCTGATCCCTCGTGGCGAGCAGGGAATCAAGCTCCTGTTGCTTTCCCTGGGTGTCCGTCTCGGCCTGTTGTTTCTCCCGAGCGACGTCCTGCTGTTGCCGCCGGGATTCGACTTCGGTCTCTTTAAGTTCTTTCTCATCCGCCTCGGCCGCCACCATGAGATCCAGGATCCCGTCTTCAATCTTCCGGATGGCGTTCTTATTGAATTCGATCTCGGTAAGGAACGCCCGATATTCTTCGTTGGTCTTGACCTCGAGCAACTGGTTGTTGTATTTCGAGATTTTTTGTTCGAGGCCCTGAATGTCTCCATCCAACTTCCGGCGCTGCTGCTGGTTCGCCGCCATGTGCTGCTTCACCGCAGCGTGCGCTGCGGTGATGTCGCTCAGTTGTTTTTCGATTTCGCGCAAGTGGTGGGGGAGCGCAGCGATCCACTCCTGGAGAGTGGAGATCTGCTTATCGAGTTCTTGTAGGCGGATGACAGACTGCAGTTCGATATTCATCGCTGGAAAGGCTCGGCTTTCTGGAAAACTCGTTCATGGCTGAAAATCCAGTGTCGGTGGCGACAGCTTCATTCACTCTCCGTCCACCGAATAGGGCTCACTCGATTTCGTCGAGAGAGGATTATAACATTGGACTTCGAGCCCCCTGAAGCTCTTTTTGGGACGGGGGGACGAAGCCGGGCCTCCGCGGGTTGTGTCGGGCTCCGCGCTTTCATGTTCGCTGTTGACATTGTCGTTGACTCGTCGTTGAATTCAGTCGTGCTTATCCCAGATTTATCGAGGAGGTCTCGATATGACCATCCCCAAGATTCCCACGAACGCCTCTCCCCGGACCCCGGCATCAGGTTTGGGCGATATGAAAACAGAAGAATTCCGGACGATGGGATACCGTTTGGTGGACTGGGCGGCGAACTATCTGGATACCGTGGGCACGCTTCCCGTTCTGCCATCGGTCAAACCCGGATGGGTTCGTTCACAGCTGCCTTCCTCGCCTCCGACGGAACCGGAATCGCTTTCCGGGGCTATCTCGGACCTTGACCGCATCATTACACCGGGCAACACCCATTGGAACCATCCCGCCTTCTTCGGTTATTTTTCGATCACCGGCTCGATGCCGGGAATCCTGGGTGAGCTGGTAGCCGCCGCGTACAACGTAAACGGCATGTTGTGGAAAACCTCGCCGGCGGCCACAGAGCTCGAAGAGGTCGTGCTCGGCTGGTTACGACAGATGCTTGGTCTTCCGGAGGGGTGGTTCGGCATCGTTCATGACACCGCCTCCGTGGCTTCGCTCTGTGCCATCGCGGCGGCGCGTGAGGCGCTGGACCTGAAGATTCGCGAAGAGGGCATGGCGGGGCGGACCGACCTTCCTCGCTTGCGGATGTACACCAGCGAGCATGCCCATTCCTCCATTGAAAAGGGAGCCATCGTTCTGGGGCTGGGCCAGCACGGAGTGCGGAAGATCGGGGTCGATTCAGAATTCAGGATGGATGCCGTCGCGCTCGAAAAAGCCGTTCAAGAGGATCTGGCGGCAGGGTGGAGGCCCTTCTGTGTTTGCGCCACGGTGGGAACGACTTCCACCACCTCGGTCGATCCCGTGCCGGCCATCGCCAAGATCTGTGAGCGATATAACCTCTGGCTGCACGTGGACGCCGCCTATGCCGGCAGCGCTGCGATACTGCCCGAGAAGCGCGACATCCTGGCCGGTTGTGAACACGCCGATTCCTTTGTGACCAACCCCCACAAATGGCTCTTTACCCCCGTGGATTTCAGTGCCTTTTACACGCGCCAGCCCGACATTCTGCGACGGGCTTTTTCACTGGTGCCGGAGTACCTGCGCACGAGTTCGGATGACGAGGTGAAAAACCTGATGGACTACGGCGTGTCGCTCGGGCGGAGATTTCGTGCCCTCAAGTTCTGGTTTGTGGTGCGGGCCTTCGGTGTGAGCGGCCTTCAAGCGCGCATCCGTGAACACCTACGCCTGGCCCAAACCCTGGCCGGGTGGATTGATAAGAGCCCTGATTTCGAGCGACTCGCCCCGACTCCATTTTCCACGGTCTGTTTCCGCGCCCACCCTCGCGGGTGGGAGGATGAAAAGATGCTCAATGCGCTGAACGAAAATATTCTTGAAAGAGTGAATGCCACCGGGCGGGCGTTGCTTTCCCATACGAAGCTCAACGGCATGTTCACCCTCCGTATCGCCATTGGAAATCTGAGAACGACGGAAGAACGCTTGGCGGAAACGTGGGCGCTGTTGAATGACAATTTGAACCAGGCCCGCTGAGGGGAATGGGGAATCCAAACGACAAAGGGGTACAGGACGATCTGGGGATGGGACCAAGGTCTGCCGTGGCAACCCCGGTATGTACCTGCGCCAGCAGGGACTAAAGTGAATCTTCTGGAAATTGGTTTTGTCTGGAGTTTAGTGTCTGGGTTTTGTTTGGAATTTGGATTTTGGAATTTGATTCCGCCCCCTCGATGTTATTCCTGAACGGATTGCTCTCCACATTTTCACACAAGACCCTCGCCGCAGGAATCCGCCAGGCTACTCGATCTCGTGACTCTCCGTCGTTTCAAACTTCACTGCGGCTTCCCTGAAAGTGACTTCAGGTTTCGAGTGATTTCGTCTTCGAGAAGGCGAGCGCGATTGCCACCCCATCCGGAGAAACGTTGGAGGATGACCCCGTCCGGCCCGATCAGCACATAGGTGGGGTAGCCGCGTACACTAAAGAGCCGTTGAACCTTTTCATCGCGGTCATGATACTGCGGCCAATCCATCCGGGCATTTTTGACAAACTCCCGCCAGGCGGAGGCGCTCCGGTCGGCGCTGATGCTGATCAAAACAAAACGCTCTTCTCCCGTGAATTTCTGATACAACTTTTCGAGTCCAGGCAACGCCGCCCGACAAGGCCCGCACCACGTGGCCCAGAAGTCCAACAATATGACCTTCCCGCCCAACGTTTCTCTGGACAGTTGCTGTCCTTGGAGAGTACGGATCGAAAAGTTTGGAGCGACAGTCTGGGGCGTGGATGCGAGGGCCGGTGCCGAGGCTTGTCGCGCGTCATGCATCAACTGGCGGGCCTTCTCCGCCTCAGGACCCTGCGGCTCGAGTTGCAGGTAGGTCTTCAACTCATCCCGCCCCGCATCGACCCGGCCTTCCTTCAAAAGCACGGTCCCCAGGCTGAAGTGTAAGACGGGCATCGGGGGGTTGAGCTTGAGCTCCAAGGCAGCTCGGTATTCCCGCTCTGCCTGGGCCAGCGCCCCACTCCGCTCCCCCGCCAGTTCAATGAGCGCATTCCCCTTCAGGGAGTGTGCCTGGGCGCGCATGGAATCGTCGGATGCAAACTGAAGAGCCTGGTCCCCGTTTTCAACCACAAGGGGAAAGGTCCCCAATTCAAAGTAAGCTTGGGCGATCCCCCGGTAGCACTCCGCCGAGCGGTTTGCGTTCATCTTATTAGCCCGCATGAATCCCCGGATCGCTTCATTATATTGCTGGGCAGCGAGATTCGCCTGGGCCCGCTTGAGTTCCTCCGCATAGCTCTGCTCATTTTCTTGCGCAGTCGAAGGGATCGCGGGCAGGATCAGGGCAATGCTCGAAATAAGGGCGAGCAGCACGCTTTGAATGTGGTGATTATTGAAGTTCACGGCCGTCTCCAGGATGTCGGGCGAGAGGGTCACCGAATGCAATAACCTGTTCTTTCGCTGATGGGGAATCAACGCTCTGATGCAGTAACTACACCCCAAGAACATACTCCTCCACTTCGCGGGTTGTCAATCCGCCCACTCCAGGTAGCGCAACGGCTTCACCCCGCGGAGACCCCGGGGGATTCCCAAGGCGGGAAGAGTGACGGATTGTTTCCATCTCAAGCGATGCCCGGGCCGCGGGGAAGGCCTCCTGGATCGACGAGCGGGGCGCCCGTTCTCTCCCATCCCTGCGCCTCGGCGGTGTCTTTGTACTTTATTATATAAAGTACTTGACAAAATTGAATTATTGTCTAGGATGTTCTGCATGACGATGGATCCCCAGCGGCACCCTCCCTTTGCCGAGCCTTCCGGTTTACACACGCATGCCATGGAGAACCTGCGCTACATCCGCGAGACGATGGAGCGATCCGCGTCATTCACGGCAGTTCCCGGGAAGGGGGGCGTGGCCATGGGGGTCACGGCGTTGATCGCCGCCCTGGTGGCCTCGCGAAGCCCATCGGTCGAGGCCTGGCTGGCGAGCTGGCTGGCGGAGGCTCTTGTGGCGCTGGCCATCGGCAGTGTGGCGATTCTTCAAAAGGCCAAGGGGGCGCAGCTACCGATCTTCTCGGCGCCCGGGCGTAAATTTGCCCTGAGCCTGGCCCCTCCGATGGTGGCGGGCGCTGTCCTCACCGTGGCGCTCTTCGGCACGGACCAGATCCGGATCATTCCGGGAATGTGGTTGTTGCTGTATGGCACCGGCGTCATGACCGGAGGAGCATTCTCAATCCGGATCATCCCCGTGATGGGTCTCTGCTTCATCACGCTGGGAGTCGCCGCGCTGCTGAGCCCCGCCACGTGGTCCAATGCTTTTATGGCCGCCGGTTTTGGCGGACTCCACATTATCTTTGGAGCGATCATTGCCAGGAGGTATGGTGGCTAAGCCTGGGGTTATGGCTCCCTTTCGCGAATCAAAATCGGGCGTTGACCAGCGACGGCTCCAAAGCCTTCCCGGCCGCCCGGCGGGGAAGGGGGCGCCGGAGCTCGATCGCCTCATCCATGAGCGTTTGCGGCTGGGGATTGTGAGCGCGCTGGCGGCGAACCCGTCGTTGACCTTCACTGAGCTTAAAAAACTGTTAAGCACCACGGATGGGAATCTGAGCGTTCATGCGCGCAAGTTGGAGGAGGCGGAGTACATTGCCTGCACCAAATCGTTCGAAGGACGTATTCCCCGGACCGAGTACCGGCTTACGACCGCAGGCTGCCGCGCCCTGGAGCGGTATCTCAATCACATGGAGGCGTTGATCCGGGCCATGCGAAGGCGCACACCCGCAGAGTGATTTTTTTTGAGGATGTACTTTATGATGCAAAGTAATTTGCAATTGCCCTCTCCCCCCGGCCTGCACGTGGGGCTCATCCTGGACGGCAGCGGCCGCTGGGCCGAGCGGCGGGGCTGGCCGCGCACGGCGGGCCACCGCGCCGGGGCGGAGGTTGTGCGTCGGATTGTGCAAGCCGCGCCCGGCGTGGGAATCGGGACGCTGACCCTCTTTGCCTTTTCTTCAGATAATTGGCAGCGGCCCCAGGACGAGATCAGGGGATTGATGGGGATCTTCGAAAACTACCTTCGAACCCAAGCCGTGCCGTGGGTGGAAACGGGAGTTCGACTCAATGTGTTGGGTCGGCGCGACCGGCTCACGCCTCCCCTTCGCGCCGCCATCGGGGGTGTGGAAGAGATGACCTGTAGGGGGCAGCGCCTCTGCCTGCAGCTGGCGATTGATTACTCAGCTCGCGAGACCCTGGTCCAGGCAGCCCGGGAATTCAAGAAAAGCCAGGGGGATGGCTGGCATTCATTCTCCCGGATCCTGGCGCGTGTCATGCATGGGGAGTCCTCCACGCCGGAGGTAGATCTGGTCATTCGCACGGGTGGAGAACAACGCTTGAGTGATTTTCTCTTGTGGGAATGCGCCTACGCAGAACTCTTCTTTACTCAAGTACTCTGGCCTGATTTCAACGTGGAGGACCTCAAATCTCTTCTCGAGGAATTCCATTCTCGTCACCGCCGTTTTGGCCGGATCGCGGAGGCCGCGGCCGTTTGAACGTTCTCAAATAGAGGAATGCCGACCGCGATCGCTGCCCATGAAGAAGGGGAGTCGCTACGTTCTGTTCGGGTTGCATTGGAGAAAGCAAAAAGGAGAATGATATGGCATTCATGCCTGAAAACGCCCCGTTCGTGGTTTTGAGCTTCCTCGGAACGTGTTTTCTTGTCGCGGTGGGACTGCTGTGCATCGTGGTCTCGGCCATGTGTCGATGGTCCATTGTGTTCAAGTCTGCTCTGGCTGGAACTGCCGGCATGATCATGCTTTACTCAGGAGCCTTGCTCTTGTTTTCCTGGACGAGCCAGGACCTGTTGCTCGCTCCGGGTCAGCTCAAGTATTTTTGCGAAATTGACTGTCATCTGGCCTATTCGGTAGAAGATGTGAAAACTGTTGACAGCCTGGGGACCGCGCCAGAGCAAATCATCCCCCAGGGAAGATTCCTCATCGCGAAGCTCAAAATGTGGTTTGACGAAAGGACCATTTCTCCGCATCGTGGGAACGGCCTGTTGACCCCGAACCCTCGCTGGGTCGCGGTCGTGGATGAATATGGAAGGACCTATGAACCCTCCACAGCGGGAGCAAGGGTATTGCGGGAGACGTCGCACCCCGTCATTCCACTGACCCAAGCTTTGCGCCCCGGTGAATCCGTCATCACCTATCTTGTGTTTGATCTGCCTAAAGAGATCAAGAACCCACGTCTACTGGTCACCGATAATGATCCCATCACGCATTTCCTGATCAACCATGAAGAAAGTTTCTTCCACAAAAAGATATTTTTTCAATTAAACCCCGTGGAGGGTTCTTCCGCCACCCTTCATGAACTCCCCATGCCGGGTTGTGAATGTGAAGCTGGGGCGAGGTCATTCGTCATTGCCGCCGGGTTCTAAGACCGGAACGAAAAGCTGCCCCTTCCACATATGTTCGAGGAGAATGGCTATGGATCAAAAGACGCCGAGGGGACTGACGTTGATCGCATTCGCATTGACGATGGGTTTGTGGGCAGACATCCTCTTACGCGCCACCCCCTGGGGGCTCAACTTTCCCCTATGGATATTGGGTGGCTGCGCGGTTGTTTTTTCCGTCCGGCGTTGGCGAGATGGTGACTTTGCCAGGAGCTGCCACTGGCTGCTCTTAACCGGGGTTCTATTTTCCGTTGGAATAGCCTGGCGCGATGCGGTTACGCTAAAGCGGCTCGATGTCTTTTCATTGCTGGTCATCCTATCGCTCACGATGCTGCGTGCCCAGGGCAGAACCCTGCTTCGCTCCAGTCTGGCCGAGTATGGCGCGGGGGCAGTCATTACCGGGCTGAACGCGGCATTTGGCTCATTGGCGCTCCTCTTCAGCGATATCTCTTGGCGGGATGCCATCAGAAATCGAAGTTCCCAGCAAAAGATTGCCGTGGCGAGAGGCCTCCTCATTGCGATCCCGCTGCTGCTCCTCTTTGGTGGACTCTTGACGGGGGCTGACGCCGTCTTCCGCCATTTTGTTAAAGATATTGTCCACTTGGATTTCGAAAGCGTGCTTTCGCACTGTTTTGTGGTGGTTCTGTTTGCCTGGATGGTCGGCGGTTTCTTGAGAGGGCTGATCATTGGAACAGAAATCCGTAGGGTTCGAGATTTGCCAACGCCGGCCCATACGATGGGGGTCATTGAAATCGGCATCGTCCTGACGTCTTTGAATGTTCTCTTTCTGTCATTTGTGCTTGTCCAGGTTCGCTACCTCTTTGGTGGCGCATGGTGGGTTCAGGTCTCCCCGGGTCTGACCTATGCGGAGTATGCGCGCAGGGGTTTTTTTGAACTGGTGGCGGTGGCGGCCCTGGTCCTTCCTTTGCTTCTAGGATGCCATTGGCTCATGCGCCAGGAGCAACCATCTTACCGGCGAATCTTTGGATGGCTGGCAGGATTCCAGCTGGCACTTGTATCTGTGATTATGATTTCCGCTCTTGAGCGTATGTATCTTTATCAACGGGAATATGGTCTGACGGAACAGCGATTCTATACGACCGCTTTCATGGGGTGGCTGGCAGCGGTGTTTATCTGGTTTTCAGTCACGGTGCTCCGCGGCCGGCGGGAGCACTTCGCCTTTGGCGCCATGATGGCCGGTTTCTTCCTTGTTCTCGCCCTCCACATCGTGAATCCGGATCAGTTTATTGCCCGCGTCAACTTGTCCCGTGAGAACACAGGACAACCTCTTGATGCCGAATATGTCGCTTCCTTGAGCGCGGACGCCGTTCCAGAGATCATTGAGATTCTTCCAAAGTTGAGCCCGGAGCATCGGGCCCGTCTGGCTTCACGGATCCTCCAGCGATGGTCGCCGCAAGAACACACGAACTGGCGCACGTGGAGTTGGGCCCGATCCAGGGCCATAGAGGCGGCCCGCCGAAAGGGCGCCTTTCTGCGACCCCTTGAAAAATCCAGAACGAATTGGCTCTCCCGCCTCCCTGCAAAAGAATTGGATTTGCATCTCAATCGACCCTCGCGTAAAATCGTTTTGAGAACTCTTCTCCTATCAGGATTCAGCGAACGGAGGATTCCGTATCTCGCTCCCTTGGAAGGGAGTATCGAAGGATGCAAACTTTCGGAGTGAGGGTTTAGAGGATATGACGAGGCCGTTGAGGAATTTGACGAGTGAAGACGTGGCCAGCGTCCTGACCCACGGCATTGGACTCATGCTGAGTGTGGCAGGTTTGTGCGTGCTGGTGGCCCTGTCGGTCCTTTACGGGACCCGATTGCATGTTTTGAGTTGCGGCATCTACGGCGTTACGCTCGTGTCTCTTTATGCCGCCTCCACCCTCTATCACAGTTTTCAGTCCCCGCGTGTGAAACATGTCCTCAAGATCATTGATCATTGTTCTATCTACCTGCTCATTGCCGGGACGTACACCCCCTTCACCCTCGTGCTTCTTCATGGGGGGTGGGGATGGACCCTGTTCGGGCTGGTGTGGGGGCTCTCTGTATTTGGTATTGTATTCAAGATTTTTTTTGTGAATCGCTTCAAGGTGACCTCCGTTTCCATTTATTTATTAATGGGCTGGATGGCCGTGGTTGCCATAAAACCGATGCTGGCGTTAGTCCCGACCGGGGGAGTCCGGTTGCTATTCGCGGGAGGCTTGATTTACACCGCCGGGATTCTCTTCTATGTTTGGAAGAGAATTCCATACAATCACGCCATCTGGCATCTGTTTGTCCTGGCGGGAAGTGCGTGTCATTATTTTGCGGTGATGTTTTACGTTTTGCCACGGAAGATTTAATAAAGACCGGCGCCATCGACTGGACAATTCCACCGGCTCCTCGTTGACCCCCCCCCGACTGTGTTCTAACGACCTTGGGACGGCAACCTCTTTGCATGAAGAGGGATCTGGAACTCCCGGGCCTTCCTCGCGGCTCGTTGTGGAGATGCTCTTTCCGCATTACATCCTGGGCTTGTGAGATGTTTCTCTTTCAGCAGAATTCGTGCACTTCTCATTGACATCCATCAGTGACAGGTACAAAGTAAGTGCTTACTTACTATGGCCCGAACGTCCAACCGAATCGCTTCCGCCGACCGCCGTCAGCAAATCATGGGGGTGGCCATGGCCCTTTTTGCACTTCAGGGTTTCAAGGGCACGACCACGCGTCAGATTGCAGAGCGCGCGGGGGTGAGTGAAGCCATCATCTTCCGCCATTTTCATTGCAAGGAGGACCTCTATTGGGCCATCATTGATTACAAATGCCAAATGGCTGGGAAGCGTGAAAAACTATTAGCCGCGGTTCGCTCCAACGCGGATGACCGGGCCATCTTCGCCTCGATTGCCGAAGATATTCTGCGGCGCAATTCAGAAGACTCCACCCTGAGTCGCCTCCTCCTCTTCACGGCGCTGGAAAATCACCGCCTATCGCACCGCTTCTTCCGGACTTACGTGGCAGAGAATTATGAGGCCCTTGCCTCGCACATTCGCAAGCGCATTCATGAGAAAAGGTTTCGCGGCGTAGACCCGCTCCTGGCGGCCCGTGGATTCCTGGGGATGGTGATTTATCACTTCTTGATCCAGGACCTGTTTGGCGGAAAACGCTATCAGAGATTTGATCCCAAACAAGTGAGCGATGCCTTGACCGATATTTGGCTGCAGGGGATGCAGGTTCGACGGGGAAAGACCCTCCGGGCGGGGGGAAAAACGAAGGCACAATGAATTGGATATGGCAGGTGCAAGTTGTTACAAAAGTGTCTTTCGTAACGTGGTAGCCTTGGGGGGCGTCCCTTTTGTTCGATTTTGCTGACTTATTTGATGAAGAATCTTGGAAATGCTAGGGTTGGTCGCGATCAAGAAGTTCTTCTGGCGCCCTAAGAAAGGCTGATCATTTCAGTGGAGAGAGAGGCGACAAAATCCGTGAGACAGCTCTCCCGCGGAATCCAAATTATGAGAGATTATAAAATCGACTATCCTCTGGTCATACACCACGGACCGAGGACACATTTGAGTCAAGGATTTCGAGTGTTGGGGGCCCTGGTTTCAATCCTTCTGAGCCTTGTCGTGCTTTCAGGATGTTCAAGCAAGACCGTCCCCGGGAGAGCAGCTGATGCTCAGATGAGAACCGCAGTTCCGGTCATGGTGGCTGCCGTCGTTCAGAAGTCCGTTCCGGTTGAAATCCGAGCCATTGGCACCGGAGAGGCGTTTTCCACGGTGTCCGTGAAGGCGATGGTAAATGGTGAGATCACGCGGGTGAATTTCGTCGAGGGCCAGGATGTCAGGAAAGGGGAACTGCTTTTCACCATTGATTCTCGCTCTTACGCGGCCGCATTGAACCAGGCCGAGGCAAATCTGGCCCGGGACGAGGCCCAGGTCAAGTACACCTCGGACCAGACTCAACGGTACGCCAACCTGTACCAGCAGGGGATTGTCCCCAAGCAACTGGCCGACCAGTACCAAAACAGCTCTGACATGCTGGGGGAGGCGATCCACGCGGACAAGGCTGCCGTTGAAAACGCCAAAGTTCTGCTCTCGTATTGTTCCATTTACTCTCCAATCGACGGGCGTACGGGCAGCCTCTTAATTCATCAGGGCAATGTCGTCAAGGCGAACGACACTGTGTCGATGGTCGTGATCAATCAGATTACCCCGATTTATGCAGATTTCTCCGTCCCGGAACAGTTTTTGCCGGAAATCAAGAAGCACATGACGGAGGGGAAGCTGGGGGTCAAAGCCATCATCCCCAACGATGGGGGACCCCCCGAGCAAGGTGTCCTCACGTTTGTGAACAATACCGTGGATAGCAGCACGGGGACTATTCTCCTCAAAGGGACCTTTCCCAACTCAGGTCGTCGTTTGTGGCCGGGTCAATTCGTCAATGTGGCCTTGACGCTCAGCGCAAGACCGAATGCGATTCTTGTTCCGTCCCGGGCCATCCAGACGGGGCAGGAGGGGCAGTTTGTATTTGTGGTGAAGGCGGATCGGACCGTCGAGTCACGCCCGGTTGTGGTGGGGACCGCACTCGAAGCGGATACCGTCATCGAAAAAGGATTGCAAGTTGGTGAGACGGTCGTCACCGATGGACAGTTGCGTCTCGTGCCGGGCTCAAAGGTGGAAATCAAGAGTGGCCTGAGAGCCAATGAGGCAAAGAGCTCATGAGTATTGCTGGAATCTTCATTCATCGGCCGGTCATGACCACCCTGGTCATGTTGGCCATACTGTTGTTCGGCTTGATCGGATATCGTCTCCTGCCCGTGAGCGATCTTCCCAATGTGGATTTTCCGACCATTCAAGTGACTGCCAATCTGCCGGGAGCCAGTCCTGAGACCATGGCCTCGGCGGTGGCAACGCCGCTGGAGCGGCAGTTTTCCACCATCGCGGGTTTGGATTCGATGTCGTCGACGAATGCCCAGGGACTGACTTCGATTACGCTTCAGTTCAACCTGAGCCGGAGTCTGGATGCGGCGGCGCAGGACGTGCAGTCCATGATTACGAAGGCCTCGCGCCAGCTTCCCCCCGATATGCCGACCCCGCCCATCTATCAGAAGGTGAATCCAGCCGATCAACCGATTATTTACCTGGCGCTCAATTCCCCCACCCTTCCTCTCTCAACGGTGGATGAGTATGCGGAGACATTCATCGCTCAGCGTATCTCGATGATCAGCGGGGTGGCGCAAGTCCAGGTGTTCGGCTCCCAGAAGTATGCGGTTCACGTTCAACTGGACCCCCAGGCCCTGGCCACGCGTCGAATCGGGATCGACGAGGTGTCGAACAGCGTGCAGAACGCCAATGTGAATCTTCCCACAGGTACTTTATGGGGGACGCACCAGGCCTTCGTAGTTCAGGCCAATGGACAACTCACGGATGCGGCATCCTATCGGCCCATCATTGTTGCCTACCGCAATGGCTCGCCCGTCCGGCTGGATGAACTCGGCCGGGTGATCGACAGTGTCGAAAACGACAAGGTAGCGAGCTGGTTCAACAACGCCCGGGCCATTGTCTTGGCCATCCAGCGTCAGCCCGGTACCAACACGGTCGAGGTCGTGGATTCCATCAAGGGCCTCATGCCCAGTTTCCGGGAGTTGATGCCGGCCTCGGTGAACCTGGGCGTCCTTTACGACCGGTCTCTTTCCATCCGCGATTCGGTCAATGACGTGAAGTTTACCTTGAAGCTCACCGTCTTTCTGGTGGTCCTGGTCATCTTTCTTTTCTTGCGTAACGTTTCGGCGACCATCATCCCCAGCTTGGCGCTCCCGATGTCGATCATCGGGACCTTCTCGGTAATGTATCTTCTGGATTACAGCCTCGACAATCTGTCCATGATGGCACTGACCCTTTCGGTCGGGTTCGTGGTGGACGACGCCATCGTCATGCTCGAAAACATTGTGCGGCACATGGAGATGGGGGAGAGTGCCCGTGAAGCGGCCGCCAATGGCGCCAAAGAAATCGGATTTACGATCGTCTCCATGACGTTGTCCCTCGCCGCCGTCTTCATCCCGGTTTTCTTTATGGGAGGAATCGTTGGCCGGCTCCTTCATGAATTTGCCGTGACGATCATTGCGGCCATTCTCGTCTCGGGCCTCGTTTCCCTCAGTTTGACCCCGATGCTGTGCAGCCGTTTCCTCCGACCGCCCCGCGAAGAGAGACATAACCGGGTATACATGGCGTCGGAACGGGTGTTTGACGGCATGCGGGAGGTTTACGATTGGAGTCTCAAAAAAGTCCTGAAATACCGGTTGGCCACGTTGGTGCTGTCGCTGGTGTTGCTTGTGGCGACGGGATATCTTTTTGTCATCGTTCCCAAGGGTTTTCTCCCCAGTGAAGACACCTCCCAGATTTTTGGATTCACCGAAGGGGCCCAGGGAATTTCATTCGACGACATGGCGCAGCATCAGAAGGCCGTGGCCGCCATCGTCACCCAGGATTCCAATATCGATTCTTTTATGTCGAGCGTCGGAGCGGGTGGTCCCAACACGGCCGGCAACACCGGTCGGCTCTTTATGCGCTTGAAACCCCGCAAGGAGCGAAGCCTCAGCGCGGATGAGGTCATCGAGGAACTGCGCCCGAAACTGGCCGTTGTTCCGGGCATGCGCGTTTATCTGCAGAATCTTCCCCCGATTCGGATTGGGGGACAGCTCACGAAAAGCCAATATCAGTTTACCCTTCAGAGTCCGGATACGGATGAACTCTACCGTGGGGCGACGCAGCTTGAGACGGAGTTGCGAAAGCTGCCGGGCCTTCAGGACATCAATAGTGATTTGCAGATCAAGAATCCGCAATTGAACGTCATGATCAACCGGGATAAGGCTTCGACGCTGGGGGTCTCGGCCCAACAGGTCGAAGACGCCCTTTACACCGCTTATGGTTCGCGGCAGATCTCTACGATTTTCGCCCCCAATAATGAATACCAGGTCATCATGGAGTTGGAGCCGCAGTACCAGAGGAATCCTGATGCGCTCTCATTGCTCTATGTTCGGTCTTCCCAGGGACAACTGGTTCCTCTCAATGCGGTGGCCGAACTGACTAAGGATTTGGGTCCCCTGACTGTAAATCATTTGGGCCAGCTCCCGGCCGTCACCCTTTCGTTCAACCTCAAACCGGGCGTTTCATTGGGCGATGCGGTCACCGAAGTGAACCGGGTGGCCAGAGACACCTTGCCCGCCACAATCAGCACAAGCTTTCAGGGGACCGCGCAGGCGTTTGAGGCCTCGTTCAAAGGATTGGGGCTCTTGCTGGTCATGTCCATCCTCGTCATTTACATTGTGCTGGGCATCTTGTATGAGAGCTTCATCCATCCCGTGACCATTCTTTCCGGTCTCCCTTCCGCGGGGTTTGGGGCCTTGTTGACCCTGTTGATCTTCAAAGTGGACCTCAGTATTTACGCTTTTGTGGGGATCATCATGCTGGTCGGCATCGTCAAGAAGAACGCGATCATGATGATCGATTTTGCCCTGGAAGCGCAGAGGAAAGAAGGGAAGGATGCCTACGGCGCGATCTACGAGGGATGCCTGATCCGATTCCGACCGATCATGATGACCACCATGGCGGCGCTGATGGGCACGCTGCCGATTGCATTGGGTGTGGGTGCGGGGGCAGAATCGCGCCGCCCCCTGGGTCTGGCCGTAGTGGGCGGATTGGTGGTATCGCAACTCCTCACCCTTTACATCACGCCGGTTTATTACCTCTACCTTGAAGAATTCCGATTGCTGGCCGGACGACTGTTCCATGTTCGTCGAAAGGCCGCCGGAGAAACACGCGCTCAAGCGGAACGGTTGCCGGTTGAAGAGGCTCCCACCGTAACGCAGCGGTGAGGGCGACTTCGCAATCCGAATACCCCGAATGAGTTTCCCCGCTTTCAGGATTCTACAGACAATGACCGAAGCAGGTGAGGTTTGGAAAAGGTGTTAGTGACAGGCTTCGGCTTGGCCGCAATCAATCAGGCTTCCGACAAGCGTCGCCCTATTCTAATGATTTTCAACACGGGCTGTAGTGCTCTCAGTCTCTGACCTCCAATCTCCAGCCAAAGATGTTTGATCCTGCAGGGGGATCGGGAACCGGTGGTGCGCCAAACCAATGCGGGGCCGCCCCAATGAAAATCGGTGAACCGAGCATCGAGCCTCAGGTCGACACAGAATAAAGAACCTTCCTGTTGATTCATCCATCTTGCCCCACCCATCGAGCAGCGGTATACTCTCGTGTTCAATTGATCACGATGAGAGGGACTGAAGGGATTTCCACCCTTCAATCTCCCGCTGAGAAAACTGCTTGAAGATTGGTTGTCAGATGGATCGCGCTTGGACTGCTTCCGGTGAGACGATGTTCTGCATCGGAAGGGGAGGGTTCGTTCCATCCTTCGCGATGATCCAAGTCTGGGCAGTGTCTCAAGGCGAATGATTCTATCCTCCCAATCGATTACCCGGTTTAGAGGGAAGAGCATGACTACCCAATTAGACAACATGATGCGTGACCAGTTGCTTCAACGCCGCCAGCGACTTGAGGCGGCTGTCGTGTCCGTCCCCGTGCACGAAGACCTGTCGCACCTTTTGCAGGAAGTTGATGCAGCCCTGGCGCGTTTGGGCGCGGGCACATACGGTTTGTGCGAGGTCTGTCACGACCCCATTGAAACCGAACGCCTGATGGCAGATCCTTTGGTCCAGTTCTGCCTGGATCATCTCACTCCGGCCCAGCAGCGCGCCCTCGAAAAAGACCTCGAGCTGGCGGCGCGGATTCAAAGTGGATTACTTCCTAAGCAGACCATGAGCTTTGACGGCTGGGAAGCGTCCTATCACTACGAGCCAGCCGGCGCCATCAGCGGCGATTATTGCGACCTCGTCAGTGTGGAGGGAGGGGATCTCTACTTTATCCTTGGAGACGTTTCAGGGAAGGGCGTGGCGGCTTCGATGCTGATGGCCCAGCTTCATGCCATGTTTCGCACGCTGATCTCCGTGGGCCTGCCCCTGAATCAACTCGTCGAGCGGGCCAGCCATGTTTTCTGCGAGACCACGCTGCCCACACACTATGCAACCCTGGTGTGTGGAAGAGCCGGCAGTTCCGGAGAGGTCGAAATATGCAATGCCGGCCATCTGCCGCCTTTGATGGTTCATGATCATGAGGTCACCCCCATCAAGGCGACGGGCCTCCCGGTGGGGGTCTTCTGTGATCAGCAATTTTCATCGACCCGGCTGAAACTGGTTCCCGATGATCTGCTCCTTCTTTTTACAGACGGAATATCGGAAGCTCAGAACAAGGCAGGCGATGAATATGGAATGGAAAGGATCTCCCGACTTGCGGGCGACAATCGGGCGCTCGCTGTGAAAGATCTGGTGGGCGCTTGTCTTAAAGACCTCTCGGCATTCCGGGCCGGGGCGCCCAGGACGGACGATCTGGCTATCATGGCGATTCGGCGGGCGTAGCTGCGGAAAAGGAGGGATTTAAATCCGATGACTCACAATCTTTTCAATTCGCTCCAATCGTTTCCGGTGTCCTCCAATCGCACCGGCAAGTTCTACTCGTTGCCCCAGCTCGAACGGGAAGGGGTGGGCGCGATTTCCAGATTGCCTGTTAGCATCCGCATTGTTCTTGAGTCCATCTTGCGCAATTACGATGGAAAGCGCATCTCGGAGGGGGACGTTCGAGGTCTCGCGCAATGGAGTCCGGTGGCCGAGCGAACGGAAGAAATCCCCTTTGTGGTGGCACGGATTCTCCTGCAGGATTTCACGGGGGTCCCTCTTCTCGTTGATCTTGCCGCCATGCGCTCTGCGGTGGCCCGTCTCGGCAAGGAGCCGAAAAGGGTCGAGCCCTCCGTGCCCGTGGACCTCGTGATCGATCACTCCGTTCAAGTGGACTTCGCCCGAAGCGGCGACGCGCTCCAGCTCAACATGGAAATGGAGTTCAAACGCAATCGGGCGCGCTACCAGTTTTTGAAGTGGGGCATGGGAACGTTCCACAAGTTCAAGGTCGTTCCGCCGGGAATTGGGATCTGCCATCAGGTCAATCTGGAATACCTGGCCAAAGGGGTGGTCGAGAATGACGGGGTTTATTATCCCGATACCCTGGTGGGAACCGATTCGCATACCACGATGATCAACGGGTTAGGCGTCGTGGGGTGGGGAGTGGGAGGAATCGAAGCCGAGGCCGGCATGCTCGGCCAGCCCGTTTACTTCCTGACCCCCGATGTGGTTGGCGTCGACATGAGCGGACAACTGAATGAGGGGGTGACCGCAACCGATGTGGTTTTGCATGTCACCGAGATGTTGCGGAAGGCTCGGGTGGTGGGGAAATTCGTGGAATACCACGGCGAGGGAGCCGCGAGACTTTCGGTGACGGACCGTGCCACCATTGCCAATATGTCGCCGGAGTATGGCGCGACCATGGGATTCTTCCCGGTGGATGAGGAGACCTGTGCTTACTATCGGGCGACGGGACGCAGCAGTGAGCAGGTGGAGCTGGTGCGCAATTACTTTATGGCCCAGGGAATGTTCGGCATGCCTTCAAAAGGTGAATGCCAGTACAGCACCGTGCTCGAACTGGATCTCAGGGATGTTGTCCCCGCGGTGGCTGGGCCAAAACGTCCCCAGGACCGAATCGATTTGCCGAAGATCAAGGAGAGGTTCCTCGGACTCCTGCGGAAACCGATTCAGGAAGGTGGGTATAACAAATCCGAAGAAGAAACAGCGCGCCGTTACTGGGCCGTGATGGGCAAAGAACCTGAGAGCATTCATCAGCCCCTTGCGGGAGGGGGAGCCCAGGAAGCGGTATTGGGTGCCGGCGCCGGCATAACCGCGGCCAGTGTGATGGATGAGGGAGAGATGATCAACGAGCATCCTACTCCGGATCGGGTCGAGGAAGTGCCCGGGGTGGAGTTTCCGGATGCAAGAGTGGATCTTCGACATGGTGACGTCCTCATCGCCGCGATTACCTCGTGCACCAATACATCCAACCCGAGCGTGATGTTGGCCGCGGGGTTACTAGCCAGGAAGGCGGTCGAAAAGGGACTGTCGGTCCGCCCGGCCGTGAAAACCTCGCTGGCCCCGGGCTCCCGCGTGGTGACCGAATATCTCGAGAAGACGGGCCTTCAGCCTTTTCTGAATCGCCTCGGCTTCCACCTCGTGGGCTATGGGTGCACCACCTGTATCGGAAATTCCGGTCCGCTGGAGCCGCACCTCGAGGAAGTGATTACCCAAAATGATTTGATCGCCGCCAGCGTCTTGAGCGGGAACCGTAATTTCGAAGCGCGAGTGCACCAGAATATCAAGGCTAACTTCCTGATGAGCCCGCCGTTGGTGGTGGCCTTTGCGCTGGCCGGGACGGTGGCGATTGACATGTCCCAAGAGCCCGTCGGGAGGGACAAGGACGGTGCGGAGGTCTACCTGCGTGATCTCTGGCCAAGTCTTGAGGAGGTGCGCGACGCCATGCGCTCGGCCATCGCCCCCGAAACTTATCGGAGACTGTATAGCAATCTTGCCGAGCAAAGCCCGTTGTGGAACGAGATTCCCAGCCCTCGGGGGGAGGTGTATGAGTGGGATCCGGAGTCGACGTATATACAGGAGCCCCCTTATTTTTCCGCCCTCAGCATGAAGTCGGGTCTCGTTTCAGAAGTGGTTGGGGCCCGGGCCCTGGCAATTTTCGGGGATTCGGTGACGACCGATCATATCAGCCCGGCGGGGGCGATCAAGGCAAACTCTCCGGCCGGCTTGTATCTGAATGAACAGGGTGTGTCCGTGGAGGACTTTAACAGCTATGGCTCGCGACGGGGTAACGATCGCGTGATGACCCGGGGTACGTTTGCAAACGTGCGAATCAAGAACCTGATGGTTCCCGGGGTCGAGGGCGGGATAACAATTCATTACCCGGACGGAAAACGGATGAGTATCTATGATGCCGCGATGCAGTACCAGGCTGAGGACAAACCCTTGATTGTCATTGCCGGTCAGGAGTACGGGACCGGAAGCTCACGGGATTGGGCGGCCAAAGGCACGCGCCTGCTGGGAGTCCGGGCGGTCATCGCGCAAAGCTTTGAACGCATCCACCGCAGCAACTTGGTTCAAATGGGAGTTCTTCCCTGTCAGTTCAAAGAAGGCGTGAGCCCCCAGTCTCTACAGCTCGACGGCTCGGAGACCTTCGACGTTAAGGGTTTCAAAGAAGGCATTAAGCCACGCCAGGATGTGTTGTTGACCATTCATCGCGCCGGGGGTCAAAGTGAAGATGTCCCGGTCACGGCACGCATCGATACCCCCATCGAAGTGGAGTATTACCAACACGGCGGAATCCTTCCTTACATGTTGCGTCAGTTGATCGCCCAGGCATGAATCCGGCAATCCAGCTTAATTGCGGAATGCGGATTTCGGATTGCGGATTGAAAACACTGACAACCGAGAACTGACGACTGGCAACTGAGAACCGAGAACTGGCAACTTCGATTTATTCCACCCAGTCCGCAATGAAAACATTCGTCTCATGCGGAACCTTGCCGTTCCGATTGGAGGCGAAGACCAGTTTCTTTCCGTCATGGCTGAACATCGGAAAGCTGTCAAAGGCGTCACTGGTGGTGACCCGTTCGAGGCCGGAACCGTCCACTCTCACGGTGTACAGGTTGAAGATCCTTCCCTTGGGATCCTGCATATTGGATGAAAAGATGATGCGCTTTCCATCCGGAAAGAAACACGGCGCGAAATTGGCCTTGCCGTTGCGGGTGATCTGGCGTTTTCCGGTTCCGTCCTCCTTCATCATCCAAATCTCCAGGATGGTCGGGCGGATCAGACTTTGTCTTAACAGCTCGCGATATTCGGCGATGTCTTTTTCGGTTTCCGGGTGGTAGGCACGATAGACAATCCAACGGCCATCGTAAGAGAAGAAGGGTCCGCCGTCATAGCCTAATTCGTGAGTCAGTTGTTTCACGTTCCTTCCGTCGAGATCCATGGTGTAAATGTCCAAATCTCCATCCCGAATGGAAGTAAAGACCATTCGTTTTCCGTTCGGGGAGATGACGGCTTCGGCATCATAGCCGGGGGTACGGGTGATTTGCTTCAGGTCAGATCCGTCCGGCAGAGCACTAAAAATGTCATAACCCGGGTAGACCGGCCACACATAACCCCGCGAGTAGTCCGGTCGAGGCGGGCATTCGGGGTTGGCGAGATGAGTTGATGAAAAGGTGATCCGCTTTCCATCCGGAACGAAGTAGGCACAGGTGGTGCGCCCATGTCCTGTGGAGACCCTTTTCACATCGGATCCATCGATATTCATGGTGTAAATCTGATCGCACGGATATTCATCACGCGTGGACTGGAAGATCAATTTGTTGTCATCAGCCGAAAAGTAAGCTTCGGCGTTTTGACCCCCAAAAGTCAGCTGTCGAAGGTTGTGCAGGTGTCTTTCCTCAGGCAATCGGAGGGAATCCTGGTCCTGAGCCGTCGCCGCGGGTCGTGAGGGCACAAGAGTCGCGAGAAGAACACTGCCAACAAAGAGAACGCCAAGAAATGATTTCATCATTTTCTCCGGGCTTGAGTTCAGGGTTGAATCGAGGCCCATTATATACAAATTCGATGGCATTCAACGAAGAGAGACTTTGATAGCTCCCGGGGTCCTATATCATTTCCCCTCAGACCCCGGTGGAGTTAGCTATAATTTAAAAGGAATCCGCAAGCGGCATTGATGTAAAAGTGTCGCCGGAAAGCCGCATGCAAGTCGGAGTGAGCGTAAAGCAATTTGTGCGGCCGCCCAGCATCTCCTGGGGTTCAGTCCAGCCAGCGTGAGATGACATCACATCCGTTGGACCGGAGCACGGAAACGGGTGGCGCCGCGGGTGTGGTTTAAGAGTCGAGTGACCCTTCGCCTCACACTATGGGAGGGCGGGGTATGCGGCACTTACTGTCAGAGCCCCATTCGATGGCAAGACTGGTCGTTTTGAGAGGGAGCAAGCCGTCATGCAGACGCTGAAAGCGGGAGCACTCTATTTTGCCCTCGTGTTCGGAGCAGGCTTCGTGCTGGGGCCCATTCGCATCCTGTGGGCCGTGCCGCGTTTCGGAACGAGAGTGGCTGAACTCATGGAAACTCCGCTC
Source organism: Terriglobia bacterium (assembly GCA_041494885.1). Taxonomy (GTDB): domain Bacteria; phylum Acidobacteriota; class Terriglobia; order JAIQFV01; family JAIQFV01; genus JAIQFV01. The sequence goes on along the minus strand of JBGQBO010000001.1, from coordinate 62,597 downwards.
ATGTTCATCGTCACCGTGGTCGCGGCGCGGTGGATCGTCAAACGTCTTGCGGTCCCCTCCAGACCGTCTAGCCGGCTCGGGATGGGTGGCATCGCCCTCGGACTCCTGCTGGTCGCGGAATTTGCGCTGGTGCTCTGGATTCGTGGACTGTCGATTCGCGACTACCTGGCAAGCCGGGATCCTGTGTCGGGGACGGTCTACTACGTGATGCTCGGTGTGTTCGCCATCATGCCGTTTTTGGTGGCTCGAAGGTGAGGCGACCAAACTGGGCGTGTCGGTAATGATGGTGGGTAGCGCATACATCCCATTCTCTCTGGGACGTGTGCCGAACTGGTTGGAGGCCGGTCACCTTAATGAGCGCGGGCCGGTCGGTCCTACTTCGCACACATCGCAAAGAACGCGATGTATGCGGCACCAGGCCCTTTTTTCTAAGGATGTTCATTGGAATCAGATGGCCGTCCCAATTTATCTCAGAATGTCAATTCGGGAGGACCGCGGGTGGAGTCCTGTGTTCTAGTCAAAAACTTCCTGGCCCCAGAAGAGGTCCAACGCTTCCTGGAATTAATTCAGAAAAACCAAGGGCTCTTCGTCGAAACCCTTGGTCGTTGGGGATTGGGGCCCCGATATCAGGTGATTGATGGCGACTGTATCCGGGCTCGTTTGCCGGAGATCCTTGCTCTCGGCGAACGGCGCCTTTTCCCGACCGCGGAAGAGATGGCAGGCCAACGAATGAAGTGGTTGGACAGCCCCCGGCGGAGCCTGCGCGTTCAGCGTTACACTCGACGAGGGGATGGTTTTCGCTGGCATTTGGATGGACATTCCTGGGTCATCCTCCTTGCATTAAAGAACAGCAATGACGGGCAGATCCATGTGATTTCTCCACAACTCACACGATTCTTGAAATTTCTCCTCTATCCGCTTTATGCCATTCCCCAGGTGTTTTCAGTTTTTCCTCATCAGCGAATTACCCTGGGACCGGGAGACCTGCTGTTCATGTCCGGAGGACGCATGCTCCATCGGGGGATCACGCCAAAGGAAGGTGGGGAAAGGGTGCTCATGGTTTTCAGTTTTGATGAACTGGGGAAAAAACATAATTGGTTTCGTGATCGCATTGCCCGGTTCCTGAATTATTAGAATACGCAGGGTATGCAAACAGGGGCTTGAGGTCGGATTGGTGGGGGAATGGGGATAGGTGAATTGAGGAAGTCGGCTCTTTCAGTAGATCATTTCATGACTGTCCCTGATTTTTGTTGTCCCTATCCTTGCAAATACTGGGAGCACCTCGGAGGTGCCCCCAGCCATAAGTCACAAGGCAGAAAAAGGAACGTTGCAGCACACTACGCGATTGTGATGGAACGCCAAGCCTCGGCGGCGTGGCCTCCCGACCATGCGTTGTTAATGATGACCCGGTCATAGATCCGGACATCAATCAAGTAGCAGCAGGGATCGATCTTGTCCTTCCAGGGATCCCACAGGAACTCCGTGAGTGCCGGATACCCGGTATCTGCCGTGTTGCCATTGTAGGTTTTGGAAAGCGGATTGCCTCCCTTATCAACGATGGCGTAGCTGGCATTACAACCGCCAAGCAGAGCGACGTCGATGTGGCTGAAGTTCTCGTCCCAGGCTTGGAGGCGGATGACGACCAGGTTTCCATCGCCACGATCGACCTTCTCGCAGCAACCCAGTTTCCGCCGCTTGCCATCCGGCGTCTGGAGCTCAAGCTCGATAACCGGCGGAGTGGGTTGTGGCGCGCCGTTGTCCACCCGTGCCGGAACCACCTTACTGTCGAACTCTGCGAGTGCGGCGTTGCGCACAGTGAGCTTGAGGTAGTAGAGCTTGTCCCGATCGTTCGGGGTCTGCCAGTCGGTGAGATATTGTCTTCCGAGACATCCCATAACTCCGCGCCCGCCGACATCGACGTCAATGTTGTACCATCCACCGGGATCAGGGTTGCGGTAGTAATAGGTGAACGGCCAAACACTGCAGTCGAAGTCATAGACGGGGGTCATGATGGGGGTCCAGGGGCCTCCTGGGGCCGTCGCAAACTCCACCTTGTACTGGAAAGGGCTGGCGATGTTAAAGACCCCCTGGATGTTTGCCAAGCCCCCGAAAGGGTGGTCCCCAACTCCCGCCGGCTTATTGTCCACCGGCGTGGGTCCAGGAGGAAAACTAGGGCCCGCGGCGCGACCGGTGGCATCAATCTGTGATGTAGGGATTAGACCTACCTCTGTAATCACCGGACGGGGAGGGCAGAGCAGCCTGCAAACGCGGCGGCAACGAACCTGGCACAGGTAATGGCAGAGCTGGTGACAGAAGCGTTGCCATTTCGTCTCAACCAGCAGCCGGTTGAAGGTGTCGGCATCTTCACGATCAATCGCATCAAGAAAACGCTTCAACAACGCTTCATCAGCAGCGAGCCGCTCCGTGATTTGAGCGAACTCACGCATCTCCGCGATGGACGGTGGCTCCTTGATCGGTTCGCGGCAGATCTTAGTACAAAGGAACACGCAATGCTTGCTACACAGCCATCTGCAGATCCAGATGCAAAAGGGCAGCAAGCCGAGCCTGGACAATTCAGATTGAAACTTCTCCGCGTCCAGTGCTCGAAAGGCCTCCACGGTCCTCGTAAAAGCAGCTTCATCTTTAGCGAGTTTTCCAACCGCTTCGCCTGTCTCTCTCAGCTCTTTCAGTCGATCTTCTTCTGACATGCGGTTATTTGACATAACTACACCTCCTTGGGTGGTCTTGGCGTCTCAGAGTCGGCGCGGGAACACTCATCCCTCCAGCAACGCTACCCTTGAGATGGCAAATCCAGACCGCTATCTGACAGATGGAGAAAGCACTCCCTCGGCGGAGATGCAGCAGCTTTGAGCCTTAACACTGACCCTTTAACACCTTCAGGATGGAAAGACGGATATTAGTTAACCTTGAAAGAGCATGCGTGTCAAGCAATCGTTTGGGGGTTTACGAAAGACGCTTGGGAGTAGGTCCGTCTTATTTTTATTTGCAGACCGCACGCACTTCCTGAGGGCGCAAAGCATGTCAAACGTCGAGCCACATGACGGCGAATTGAATACAGAATACACCTGAACCGAGGCATTGCCGGATTCTCCAGCAGAAGGTCATAGTGAGAGGGCCGGGTCTCAAAATTTAACAGGTCGACCTGTTGATTGTCGACGGACCATTTTCCAAATCATTAGACCGGAAGGGACGCAGGCGGTTGCCTTCCTCTAGCTCCGTGAGGAGCAGTCTATTCATAGTCCAACATACCGTCTATGCTGTTCTCCAAGGTCCATCGGAGCGACATCGATCCAGCTGGTGATCAGGATGAAAGGCTTGGCTATCATAGATCTCGCTCCTATGGGAGTTAAATCGGTTGGGCTGGATGCGTGTCTCTAGATTGTCCGCTCCTAACGGACCGGATAATCCCATTGGCAAACTGCCCTCCCGTTCTGTGCGATTTTTTCCGTTGGACCATGGTTCGTATGGACTTGGGCATCACCCGTTGAGATGTTTTCTTTCTTACAGGGAGAGAATTCCGGCAGGAATTGGGACGTCAGGTTCTTGCTCTTTCTTGACTCTGCTTTGTGAATGGAGATGCGCGTTTTTGCCGGCAAGAAATCCTTCCCGGGTCGATTTTGGCCCTTTGTCTACGCTGGTGTCAGCTCTCGTTTGCAAGATGTCCAACCTATGCAAATCAGCCGTGTTTGGCTCCGGCTCCTCCGGGTTCGAAAATTGAGAAGTACCGCCGAGACACGATAGTCCCCTTTGAGGGGACCCGCCCAGGCGGGACAGCCCGGCGGTTCGGCGGCGGGAGCTGGGGAGTTGGAAGTCTTATCCCGGTTCATCGGGGCTGGGGGGAATAAGTCGGTCGTTAACGGCCGATCCGGGAAGAAGATCAACCCCGATGAATCGGAGTGAGAAACCGATGGACGTCGGCTTTCCCTCCGGTAAAACCGTGGGCTGTACGCACTCAAGCCTGCGGAGCCGGGCTGTGATCCTGCGCATGGTCACGATCTGGCAGACAAGCCTGCTGAACGGTTTAGCATAAGGAGTAATCCCTTTTCGATGGGATGCGTGGGTGTCACCTGAATTAACCTTTCTGCCCATGAAGAAGATCTTCAGACAATCTGCTGACCGGCCTTGCGAATTGACACGAACAGCCGCCTGTAATGTTTACGAGTTCTGGCCACTACTGGTTGTAAGCGGCGAAAAACGGCAGGCGGCACGGGATCACTGAAGCCTGAAGGGCAAGAGTGGCTTGTCCGCGGATTCTGACAACGCATTGAATCGATTCAACCCGGGACAAGAAAATGAGAGAAGCAGGTGAGTGACAACAGCCCTTTGAGCCGCAGCGACGGGGTTTGGCAACCGTCCTCCCGATTCAGTCAGTCGTTGCGGCGACGGAGAGTTGACATTGAAGTCACTGTAAATGAGAGGAGGTGCTCGGACGGAGGAGTTTAGGGTCGGCAAATGCTATGAGCAGAGCGCTGCCGACCCGTTAAACAGACACACTTTCCTCTGGCCAACATCAGACTCGGGTGTTATCATCGCAACTGATTTTCCTTGAGATCTGTATTGGCTGGCGCGATGGTTGCGCGTGTCAATCAAAAGGGGTAGCACACTCACCCGCTTCAGCGACCACCTCTGGAGAAACTCTTGTTGCGCTTACCCGGGCCGAAGTGATCCCTTTTGCAAACTGGCTCCATCCCCATCGGAGCTGTAACGAATTTTCCACGGGGTTCACAGGGTATTCCGCCGAAAGCCTGCGGATTACGCTCGCCCCCAACAAGAACAAGTGAAGGAGAAAAAAACGATGAGATTCAAATCCAGAACAGCGGGGCTGTTCGTGTTGTTCTTCGTGTCCGCCACCTTTCTAGTGTTCATGCTGTCGACCACATCCGCCGCCCAGACCACAAGTAAGGGCGCCCAGGGTAAAACTGAAAAGGAACACGCCCAGAAGAGCAGAGGCGGGGGTGGTCCTGATGCGAACATCAAGAGTGACTCCGAGAAGAACGATCCCGGGAAGCAGGTTCCCGCCCCGGCGGCGAAGGGTGGGGAAAAGTCAAAGGGGTCAGGACCGGGTTCATGCGCGGTCGTCTTTGACAACCGCAGCAGTTGGTATATCCGCCTGTACATTGATGGGGCCTACCGGGGGACAATCGCACCCTGGGGTGATTCCTATGCCTATACCGGGTCAGGCACAACACAACTCTACGCCGCGGCGATCTTTAATGATGGCAGCAGTTACACGTGGGGCCCGAGAAGCGCGAGTTGCTACGGCACCTTCACGTGGCAGCTTTTCCCATAAACAGACAGCCGATCAGCTCTCTACATGACAGCGTGAGGGCTGCACGAAGGCGCAGCCCTCCACCTCAAAACCAAACACTCCAGATCGAGGCCACGCGGTACTCACGCGCCCCTCATTTGGCTTGGCTCCAAAGCACAGGCGGAGGGATCACTGTGAGAATCTCAATCCGCAGATTCACGTCAATCGGTCTGCTGCTATCGCTGTTAGTGTTTAGCGTCCCCACGAACACTGCTGGCCTCTCAAATCCCAACCAGATTGTTCAAGGCGGCCAGAAACCCACAAAGCCGGCCGGGGCCCGCGAGCCGGTGAAGCGAGCGCTCCTGGTCGGCATCGGTGTTTACCAACCGCAGCAAGCCGATGAGAAACCAAAGGATCCTGGCGTGGTCAAGAGCGAAACCGCCCATAGACAACCGGCCTCGGTTGCCCGGGGCGGGGGACGTGCTGCGTTCACCAATCTCGACGGGCCCAAGAATGATCTCGCGGCAATGCGCGAGGTGCTGACGCGAAAATATGGATTCACTGCGATCGAAACCCTCGAAGATCAAAAAGCCACGCGCGCGGCCATCCTGGCGGCTATCCGGAGAGACCTGATCGACGGTGCGAACGCCGGGGATGTGTGCGTGTTTTACTACTCCGGACACGGATCACGGGTGAGGAACTCGAAGGGCGGGGAGTCTGATGGATACGACGAAAGCGTGGTGCCGGCCGATTCAAATCGGGGCGCACTCGATATTCGTGACAAAGAGCTGGCGCGGCTTTTCCTTGAAGCACTGAAGAAAGGCGTCACGCTAACGGCAATCTTCGACAGCTGCCACAGCGGTTCTATCGGCCGCGGATATCCGATGGAAGAGAAGTCCCGAATGCTGCCCTACATTGAGACGGATGTGGCAGAAGAACCGGGATTCAAGGAGCCGCCCGGCGAATTAGGTGCGCTCATCCTGTCCGCTTCGCAGGACAACGAACAGGCAGGAGAAAAAAGGTATGAAGATACAGAGCGCGGCAATTTCAGTTGGGCGCTGACAAGCGTTCTGAATCAGCCGTCTGTTTCGGTCGACGAGCCAGCCGAGCGAATCTTTCAGAGAGTCACCAGCTTCATGAAAGGCGAAAATGTCAGGCATGAGCCCGTTCTTGAAGGCAATCAGGACCGTCGCAAGGGGCCGCTCTTCGGAAAGTCAACCGACAGAACCTCTGGTGGCCCGACCGCTGCGCTCGTCCGAGTCAAAGACAAGGTCATCGCTGAATTGCAGGGTGGGCAGGCCATCGGGCTGAGCAAAGGCAGCGAGCTCAAGAAGCTCACATCCGGCGCCAATGAAAAACCAGTGCGGCTTCGCGTGACCGAAGTGAAGGGATTAAACAGCTCCGAAGCGATCGTCATAGAGGGCAACGTCGCGACGTTAAAGCAGGGTGACCTGTTTGCGATTGATCGCTGGGCCGCTCCCGAACGAGCCGACCTGAAGGTGTGGATCCCGCCGGGAGTCAGCAAGAGCGACCTTGCGCGAGCCGCTCAAGAGGTTGCGGCACTGAGTAAATCTGACCACGTCGAAATGGTGGAGGACCCAACCGAGGAGACTCCCGCGTACGTGGTGCAGTATGAATCGGCTGGCTGGAAAGCACTCATGCCCGATGGACGGACTCAAGTGTTGGGCCTGGCTCCGGCGATGGGCAAGTTTGCATCCGGCATGACCACCCGCTCACCCTTGTTCGTAAATCTGCCGCCTTCGACCGAGTTGAAACAGGCCATCAAGCTGGGTCGGGGAACCAGCCGCCTGTCCATCGAAATCACGAAGTCCCCACAGGAGGCGAACTACATTCTGGCCGGCCGGATGAACGGTGACAATATCGAGTATGCATGGGTCCGTCCCGGCGTGACGAAAGAGGACAAGGAAAAGGGAAGCAATCCGCTCCCGATCAGAACCGACTGGACTATTGGCAGTGCCGACCCTGCGGCCGCGGCAGAACAACTGGAGGAGCAGGCGGTCACGTTGAGCAGGATCAGGGGGTGGCTCGAGATACAAGCTTCTACGAGCCAGTCTTTTCCTTACACGCTGGCGCTCAGAAAAGCAGGCACGGATCAAATCATACGACAAGGCGAAGTTGAAGAAGGGGTGAAGTACGATCTGGTCCTGGTAGGCGATGAGGCTGCCTTGAAGCGGCTTCAGGATGATAACCAGTACGTGAAGCAGCGAAGGGTTTATGTGTTCGCCATTGACAGTCACGGCGACAGCGCCCTGCTGTTCAACAAGCGAGGAGACGTGGAGAACGTTTTTCCGCTGGATCCCAATAAACCCCCGATCGAGCAGCCCAGGGTGATACTTCTCGGGGACCCCGGAATGGTGAGTATGGGTGCGCCGTTCGGGCTCGACACCTATATTCTTCTGGCCAGCGAAGAGCCTATTCCCGATCCGTTCATCCTGGAGTTTAAGGGCGTGATGACGCGGGGCACGGGAAGCGACACGCCGCTTGCGAAACTTCTGCACGGGATAGGAACAGCCTCGAGAGCGGCGCAAACGGATGTGCCGCTCAACTGGTCAATTGACCGGATGTATTTACGTAGCGTGGGCAAACCACAATGAGCAGGCAATCCTGCTGGCAAATCAATCCAGAAAGGAAACGCATGTCTCCGGCTCACAAACTTGAATACGTCGCTGGGCAAATCGCTCATACCTCTGCCGCGGTGAAAAAGCTTTTGCACCCTCTATTCGTTTTAGCGCTGGTCGCCGCGGTCACATTTCCGGTTTTCCCTCCGAGGGTTGAAGTTGCGGCTGAACCTCACGAGCAGCTGCAGGGGGGTGAGAGTGATCCGAATATCGTTCTGTTGGAGGCGGTTTGGGAACGACTTCTGACTGTGGTTTCACCTCCAGCGGGACTCGCGTGGCCTCCGCAGCTCCACCTCCTGACCGAAGAGGAAATGCAGATGTTGAAGATGAACCCACAGGATCCCAACGCCTTCTCCACTCTTTACAAGGGGACACCCTGGGTGTGTGTCAACCAGGCCTTACTCAATTCTATCATCGAGGGAAACGCCAGCCGGTTGGCATTCATTCTGGGACACGAGCTCTCCCACATCACCCTGGGCCATGTCCAGCATACTTCCCCTGGCAATACGCTGTTGGTGATGACCGTATTCTCACAAGAGAAGGAACTGGCTGCCGATAAAAATGGCATCCGGCTGACTCTGGCGGCCGGTTACGACTTTCATGAAGCGATGAACGCGCCAAAGCGGTTCATCGACCTGGGGTTGGAATATGCTCCACTTTGGCCTGAGTCGCATCCTTCCTGGTCGCAGAGATTGGCATTACTCGAAAAGGACAAAGCCTCGGTTTGGAAGTCCATGGGAGCGTTTACCAATGGGGTCTTATTCCTCACCGTTGAGCAATACGGCTCGGCCGAGCGATGTTTCGTATCGGTCGTAAAGGAATTTCCCGACTGCGTCGAGGCGCAAGCCAATCTCGGCTACGCGCGCTTGATGGAGTATTGCGACCTGCTTCGCCCTGAAGACGTGGCCGAGTTCGGAATCGGTCACCTCATGATCGGCGGGTTCTATCGACGACCGGAGAGCCTCATCGAAAAAGGCCGGGGAATCAACTCGGAGCTTTGGACTCAAGCCACTCGCGCGCTCGAAGAAGCGTTGCGCTTGAAGCCCGACCTCGCCCTGGCGAAAGCCAACCTGGGCATCGCGTATCTGGTTCGCCCCGAAGGCAAGGATGTGGGCAAGGCAAGTAAGTACCTGGAAGAAGCAGCGGCGGCCATGATGAAAGACAATTCGCTGGGCCCGGTTTCGCGCGCGACGGTGCTGGTCAACTTGAGCGTGGCAGACCTCGCCGCTGGAAAGACCGATCTGAGCGATCGGTATTTGGGAGAAGCCAACCGGCTGGCCGGCAACGTCGCGGCCGTTCGCGGGGCGATCCTGTACAACTACGCTCAAGAGTTGCTTCAATCGGGCAAGGAGAATCAAAGGCGTAACGCGTCTGACGCGCTGTACAAGTACTTGAAATTAGCCAGTCCCGCTTCCATATGGTGGAAGCTCGGACTGGACAGTTACTCCAAGCTGTGCAGTGAGTCCGGCATGAGGTGCGAAACGGAGCAACAGATTCGCGCCACGACGACCCAGGGATTCCGCCCTTTGCCTCCGGTAGAAGTCGGCCAGGGGATTCGAATCCAGCTTGGCGATTCAATCGAAGACGTCCTGAAGCGCCTCGGCCCAGCCATCTCAATTCCGATTGCGCGCGAGGCAAAACTCAATCGCTATCGCTATCCGAAGTACGGCATCGATGTGATCGGGACCGATCAAGTGGTAGCCGTCTCTCTCAACGGTCCCGCTGCACCCGCGCTCAAACTGCAGACGCAGGGGCCGGGCGGGCAGGCGAGGACGCTGCGAGTCGGCATGACTGAGCTGCAGGTCACGCAGGTGCTTGGGCCCACGTCCGCCGAGGCCACGGTGTTCAATGCGGAAGTGCCTTACGCGTTTTATCCTCAATTGGGAATTGCCGCGCGATTTGTTCAAGGCAGGGTCGCCGAGTGGCTCGTGGTGATACTGCCCCGACGAGAAGGATAGACGTATCAATTTCCCCACAATCAAATCCCTCATTGCCACGATTCTGCTGGCGGCACTGTTCGGCAGGCCTTTGACGGCACAGGACGAGCCGCGTGTTCGCGCGCTTGAGCCGGGCAAGCTCATCGAGCGGCAGATCACCGCAAGCGAGACGCACTCTTACTCGTTGAGACTGGAGGCTGGAGAGTTCATCCACGTTTTCGTCTATCAGCGCGGGGTGAATGTGTCGGCGACGCTCGTTGGGCCGGAGGGCAAGAAACTTCTGGAAGCCGACAGCCCGGTGACAATGCAGGAAGCGGACTGGGTCACTTATCTCGCGTCGGCAGGGGGAGAACACAAGATCGACGTTCACAAGGTGGACAAAGGAGCGCCGCCTGGCCCGTATGAGATAAAGGTTGAAGAGCAGCGCAAGGCCGTGCCCGCTGACGAGGCTCGATTGTCGGCGGAAAGACTCTCTGCTGAAGCAAGAGTGTTCTACGACGAGAACAAAGCGGATTCCTACCGCAAGGCGATTGAGAAATACGAAGAGGCCCTGGTGGTAGCGCGAGAGCTGAAAAATCGAGCGGAAGAGGGCAAAGCGCTGTTCAATCTTGGCGGCGCATCATATGGCCTGGGCCGATACGAGAAGGCGATCGAGTTCTACGAGCAGGCGCTGGTGATAGCACGAGAGCTGAAGAATCGACGGGGCGAGGGCAGGACGCTCTATGGTCTCGGCATCGCAAACAAGAAGCTGGGCCGACACGAGAAGGCCATCGAGTACTACGAGCAGGCGCTGCCAATAGCGCGAGAGCTGAAGGAGCGAGGAGACGAGCGTAGGGCGCTGATTGCACTTGGCAACGCAAACGAGAGGATGAGCCGATATGAAAAAGCAACAGAGTATTACGAGCAGGCGCTGTCGATAGCGCGTGAACTGAAAGATCGAAAGAGTGAAGGCATGGGGCTCAATGGTCTCGGGATGGCAAGCCTTGGGCTGAGCCGGTACGAGAAGGCGATCGAGTACTTCGAGCAGTCCTTGGCAATAGCGCGTGAGGTGAAAGATCGAACGGAAGAAGGCGATGCGTTGAACAACCTTGGCTTGGCGTCCACCAACTTGAGCCGATATGTGAAGGCGATCGAGTACTACGAGCAGGCGCTGGCAATAACACGGGAGCTCAAGGATCGAGCGCATGAGGGCAATGCGCTGAATAATCTTGGCATCGTGTACGACAGCCTGAGCCGATACGAGAAGGCGATCGAGTACTACGAGCAGGCGCTGGCGATAGCGCGAGAGGTGAATGATCGAGCGGGTGAGGGCAGCGCCCTGGATAATCTAGGCAGCACAAACAGGAGCCTGGGACGGTACGAGAAGGCGATCGAGTACTACCAGCAGGCTCTAGCGGTAAAGCGAGAGGTGAAGGATCGAGCGGGCGAGGCCATAGCGCTGATAGGACTTGGCAACGCATACCGCGGCCTTGGCAGAGATGAGAAGGCGATCGGTTACTACGAACAGGTGCTGGCAATAGCGCGAGAGGTGAAGGACCGAGCACGCGAGGGCCACGCGCTGAATGATCTTGGCGCTTTTTACTCCAGCTATAGCCGATACGAGAGGGCGACCGAGTATTACGAGCAATCGTTGGCGATCAAGCGAGAGGTGAAGGATCGAGCGGGCGAGGGTTTGACACTCGCGAATTTGATGCAGCTGGAGCAAAAGCAGAACAACAACTGGCTCGCCATCTTTTACGGTAAACAGGCGGTCAATGTCTATCAGGAGGTCCGGGGCAATATCAAAACGCTCGACCGGGAATCGAGGCAGAGCTACCTTAAAGACAAGGAAGGCGCTTATCGCGCCCTGGCTGACCTGCTTATATCCGAAGCGAGACTCCCGGAAGCGGAACAGGTACTGGCGCTGCTTAAAGAAGAGGAGTACTCGAAGATCGTCCGTCGCGAGGGACCGCTCTCGTCAGGACTCGGATTTAACAAGGCTGAAACAGAAGGTGCGAAAATCTCCGATCAACTGGCCTCGCTGGCCCGAGAACGCGGTGCCCTGGAGGCCCGGCTCGACAACAAGACCGCGAATGACGTCGACCGCCGGCGCCTGGATGAAGTCGACAGCCAGATTGCCCAATCAAATCGCGAGTTTCGCCGGGTAATGGCTGAGATAACCAAAAGCGCACCGACCGATACGCGAGGGCTGGAAGCCGCTCAACAATCACAGGCGCTTATGCCCGACCTGCGCTCACTCGGCCCGGGGACCGTCGCGCTGTACACCGTTGTGACCAAAGACAAGGGCTGGATCATGATGGTCACCCCGGATTCGCGCAAGGCTTATTCGATCGAGACCAACGGGCTGGACGAGACCATCGCCCAGCTGCGCGCGACGTTCAAGGATGACCGGTTTGATCCCGTGCCGCTGGCCCAGAGACTTTACAAGATGCTTCTGGAGGCACCGCAGAAGGAAGGGCCCACGCTGGCGCACGACCTGCACACGTATGGAGCCCGGACCCTGATGTGGTCGCTCGACGGGGTGCTTCGCTATGTGCCGGTGGCTGTCCTGCACGACGGGAAGGACTATCTTGTTAAGAGCTACATCAACGTCGTCTTTACAACCGCCAGCATCAGTCGATTGAATAGGCCAGTGAGCCGGCCGTGGCACGGCCTGGGGCTCGGGGTGTCAAAGCAGTACGGCAACTTTCCCGCCCTGCCGGGGGTCGAGCACGAGCTGCAATCAATCTTCTCTGAGAAAACTGGAAGCCCAGGTAGCGGGGTGCTGGCGGGGCAGATCAGGCTGAATGAGGCGTTCAACAAGCGGTCGATGATGGAGGGATTGCGGCAAGGTTTTACGGTGGTTCACATTGCCAGTCATTTCAGCTTCGACACGGCCAATGAGGAGAAGTCCTATCTGCTGCTGGGAGACGGCAACGGACTGACGCTGGAAGAGCTTCAGGATTACCAGAACATCTTCGAGAAGGTGGAGCTGTTGACGCTTTCCGCGTGCGACACGGCGGTAGGGGGAGCGAACGGCAAGGAGGTCGAAGGGTTTGCCTATCTGGCGCAGAACCTCGGGGCGAATGCGGTGGTGGCCAGCCTGTGGCCCGTCGCCGACGTCGGGGCCGAAGCGCTCATGCGAGAATTCTACTACCTTCGAAGCAAAGACCAGTCCTTGAGCAAGGCGGAGGCGTTTCAGCGGGCGCAGCTTGCCCTGTTACGAGGCGAAGAGAAGTCGCTCGATGCGAGGGAGAAGAAAGCGCGCAGCCGTGGTCCCCAGGTCGCGGCGGCTGAAGGCGGCAACGGAATGGTGCCTTACAAGAAGGACGCGTCGGCGCCCTTCGCTCATCCGCACTACTGGGCGCCGTTTATTTTGATCGGTAACTGGAAGTGATTTCGATCGCTGACCGCATGCAATGCGGATCTAATAGGAACGTTGGAAAGAGAGTTACAAGAGGTAACTGTAGAATCTACTCGGCAGGGGCGCATAGTCCGCGGCGGCGGAGGTCCCAACACTGAATCTAGCGCAATTTTGTAGCACCTTCAATAACGTTTGCATTAGCTGATCAGAGCTCATAGGAGTGACATTAAATAAAAAAAGCAAAGTGCGGCAATTTGACCGTGAGCAAAGGCGTGTCCCAGAGATCAAGTTTTGGATCCCCAACCAGCGAGCAAATTCGCGCGAAGCAGATCCGGTCGCGAAGGATACGTCCGGCGATGATCGAAGCTCATCTGAGTTTGTTGCTATTTAGTGGGTGAATCTATGAAGTCCCGATTAGGCCTGGCACTAGCGACTCTTCTGGTTGCCTCCGCATTATGCACGGGGCAAGGCAAGCAGGAGGACGTGCGCGCGCTTGAGCCGGGCAAGCCCATCGAGCGGCAGATCACCGCAGGCGAGACGCACTCTTACTCGTTCAGACTGGAGGCTGGCGAGTTCATCCACGTTTTCGTCTATCAGCGCGGGGTCAACGTGGCGGCAACGCTGGTTGGGCCGGACGGGAAAAAACTTCTGGAAGCCGACAGCCCGGTGACAATGCAGGAAGCGGACTGGGTCACTTATGTCGCGTCGGCAGGGGGAGAATACAAGATCGACGTTCACAAGGTGGATAAAGCAGCACCACCCGGCCCGTATGAGATAAAGATCGAAGAGCATCGCAAGGCCGCGTCCGGCGATGAAGCTCGATTGTCGGCACAGATACTTTTTGTTGAAGCGAAAGTTCTGTACGACGAGAACAAAACGGATTCCTACCACAAGGCCATCGAAAAATACGAAGCGGCCCTGGTGTTGTACCGGCAAGCCGGAAGACGCGTGGAATTAGCGGTGACGCTCAACTGCGCGGCGAGAGTATACGCGACTCTCCTTGATTACAGGGCGGCCTTGGAGTACCACAATCAGGCTCTCTCGATTTATTGGGAGATGAAGGATGTGCAGGGGGAAGGAATCACGCAGCACGGGATGGGTTATGTGCATCAGGTCATGGGGCGCTACAAGGAGGCGATCGGGTACTTCGAGGGGGCTGTCAACGCGAGACGAAGTGTCGGCTACCGCGCTGGCGAGGGTAGGACCCTAACTAGTCTTGGCAGCGCATATTACAGCCTGAACAGCTACGAGAAGGCGATCGAGTACTACGAACAGGCGCTGGTGATAGCGCGAGAGATGAAGAATCGAATGGACGAGGGGAATGCGCTGTTAGGACTCGGAAACGGGTACAGCGGCCTCGGCCGGCACGAGGAGGCAATGGAGCACTATGAACAGGCATTGGCGATTGAGCGAGAGGTGAAGGATCGAGCGGGGGTGGGTAATACGCTAATAGGACTGGGCAACGCTTCCGCCAGCCTAAGACGATTCGAGAAGGCGATCGAGTACTTCGGGCAGGCGTTGGCGATAGAGCGGGAGGTAAAGAATCGAGCTCTCGAGAGCGGTGTGCTTGGCAATCTTGGCAATGCCCACAACAGCATGAGCCAATACGAGAAGGCGATCGGGTATTACGAGCAAGCACTGGCAATAAGGCAAGAGGCGAAGGACCGAGCGGGCGAGGGCAGGGCGCTGAACAGTCTCGGCATTGCATACGAAACGCTGCACCGATACGACAAGGCGATCGAGTATTACGAGAAAGGGCTGGCGATCCAGCGAGAAGTGAAGGATCGAGCGGGGGAGGGTAATACGCTGATAGGACTTGGCAATGGTTATTACGGCTTGGGCCAATATGAAAAGGCGATAGAGTATTACGGGCAATCATTGACGATCGAGCGAGAGGTGAAGAATCGAGCAGGCGAGAGTGATGTGCTGGTCAATCTTGGCGACGCATACAAAAATCTCGGCCGATACGAGAAGGAGATCGAATCCTACGAGCTTGCGCTGGCGATAGCGCGAGAGGTCCAGGATCGAGCAGGCGAGGCTCTAGCGCTGGTAAATCTTGGTGCTGCATACAACAACGTGGCCCGATACGAGAAAGCGATAGAGTGCTCTGAGCCGGCGCTGGCGCTAGCGCGAGAGCTGAAAAATCGACCCGTCGAGGCCAATGCGCTGATTAATCTTGGCCACGCAAACAATAGCCTGAGCCGATACGAGGTGGCGATCGACGACTACAAGCAGGCGCTAACGATCGTGCGGGAACTGAAGGATCGAGCGGTCGAGAGTAATACGCTGTTCAATCTTGGTATTGCCAATAACAGCCTGAGCCGATACGAGAAGGAGATTGAATACTACGAGCAGGCGCTGGCGATAACGAGAGAGCTGAAGAATCGAGCGGGCGAGGGCGGCGTCTTGGGCTCCCTTGGCACCGCGTACAACAGCCTGAGCCAATACGAAAAGGGGGTCGAGTACTACGAGCAGGCCCTGGCGATCGCGCGGGAGCTGAAGAATCGAGCGGGCGAGGGCGGGGTTCTGGCCAATCTTGGCGTCGCCTACAACCACCTGAGCCGATCCGAGAAGGCAATCGAGTGCTCTGAGGGGGCGCTGGCGATCGAACGCGAGCTAAACAACCGAGCGGGCGAGGGGACGACTCTCAATCATCTTGGTGCCATCTATATCAGCCTAAGCCAATATGAGAAAGCGATCGAGTACCACGAGCAGGCGCTGGCGATCGCGCGAGAGGTGAAGGACCGAGCGGGCGAGGCCAATGCGCTGATTAATCTGGGCACCGCCTACAATCTCCTGAGCCGATACGAGAAGGCGCTCGATTACTTCAGCCGGGGGCTGGCGCAAATTCGAGAGCTGAAGAATCGGGTGGGCGAAGGCCGTGCCCTGAACAGTCTTGGCTTCGCCTACTATCGCCTAAGCCAATACGAGAAGGCGATCGGGTACCACGAGCAGGCGCTGGCGATCGCGCGGGAACTGAAGGATCGTGAGGGCGAGGGCGGTGCACTCGTCAATCTTGGCACTGCATATTACAGCCTGAGTCGATACGAGAAGGCGATAGAACACTTTGAACAGGCACTGACTATACAGCGAGAGATTAAGGATCGCGTGGGCCAGGGTACAGTGCTGGATAATCTGGGCAGCGCCTACGGTGCCCTGGGTCGATACGAGAAGGCGATGGAGTACCACGAGCAGGCGCTGGCGTTAGCGCGAGAGTTGAAGGACCGGACAGGCGAGGGCAACGCGCTGAACAATCTCGGCCATGTGTTCTTTGCACTCGGCCGATACGAGAAGGCGATCGACTACTTCGAGCAGTCGCTGGCGATAAAGCGAGAGGTGAAGAATCGAGAGGACGAGGGCACGGCGCTGAATAACCTGGGCTACATGTCCTACGGCCTTGGCCGATATGGGAAGGCGACAGAGTATTACGAACAGGCCTTGGCGATTGCGCGGGAGGTGAAGGATCGAGCGGGCGAGGGTGTCACACTCACGAATTTGATGCTTCTTCAACAAAAACAGAATAACAACCGTCTCGCCATCTTTTACGGTAAACAGGCGGTCAACACGTATCAAGAGATTCGAAGCAACATTAAAACACTCGATCGAGAGTCGCGGCAGAGCTTCCTTAAAGACAAAGAAAGCACTTATCGCACCCTGACCGACCTCCTCATATCTGAAGCGAGACTGCCGGAAGCGGAACAGGTGCTGGCCCTGCTCAAAGAAGAGGAATACTCGAAGATCATCCGCCGCGGAGGGGCTCCCTCGTCAGGCGTAGGATTCAACAAGGCTGAAACCGCAGGCGCGAAAATCTCCGATCAACTGGCCTCGCTGGCCCGGGAACGCGGTGCCCTGGAGGCCCGGCTCGACAATAAGACCGCAAATGACGTCGACCGCCGGCGCCTGGATGAAGTCGACAGCCAGATCGCCCAATCCAATCGCGAGTTCCGCCGCGTAATGGCTGAGATAACCAAAAGCGCACCGACCGATACCCGGGGACTGGAAGCCGCCCAGCAATCCCAGGCGCTCATGCCCGACCTGCGTTCGCTGGGACCGGGGACGGTCGCGCTCTATACCGTCGTGACCAAAGACAAGGGCTGGATCATGATGGTGACGCCGGATTCGCGCAAGGCTTACTCCATCGAGACCAACGGGCTGGAGCAGACCATCGCCAAACTGCGCGAGAGCCTCAAGGATGATCGCTTCGATCCCGTGCCGCTGGCCCAAAGACTTTACAAGATGCTCATGGAGGCACCGCAGAAGGAAGGACCGACCCTGGCGCAGGACCTTCACACTTATGGTGCCCGGACCTTGATGTGGTCGCTCGACGGGGTGCTTCGGTATGTGCCGGTCGCTGTGCTCCACGACGGGAAGGACTATCTGGTCAAAAGCTACATCAACGTGGTCTTCACAACCGCCAGCATAAGCCGGTTGAATCGGCCGGTGAGCCGGTCGTGGCGCGGGTTGGGGCTCGGAGTGTCAAAGAAGTACGGGAACTTTCCCGCCCTGCCGGGGGTCGAGCACGAGTTGCAGTCGATCTTCTCGGAGGAGGGTGGAAGCAAAGGCACCGGGGTGTTGGCAGGGCAGATCAGACTGAATGAGGCGTTCAACAAGCGGTCGATGATGGCTGGATTGCGGGAGGGTTTTTCGGTGGTTCACATTGCCAGCCATTTCAGCTTCGACACGGTCAATGAAGAGAAGTCCTTCCTGCTGCTGGGAGACGGCAACGGGCTGACGCTGGAAGAGCTTCAGGATTACCAGAACATCTTCGAGAAGGTGGAGCTGTTGACGCTTTCCGCGTGCGACACGGCGGTCGGGGGGGCGAACGGCAAAGAGGTGGAAGGGTTTGCCTATCTGGCACAGAACCTCGGGGCGAATGCGGTGGTGGCCAGCCTCTGGCCCGTGGCCGACGTCGGCGCCGAGGCGCTCATGCGGGAGTTTTACTACTTACGGACTAAAGATCCATCTTTGAGCAAGGCGGAGGCGTTTCAACGGGCGCAGCTTGCGTTGTTACGAGGCGAAGAGAAGTCGCTCGATGCGAAGGAGAAGGAAGCCCGCAGCCGTGGTCCCCAGGTCGCGGCGGCTGAAGGCGGCAACGGACTCGTGCCTTACAAGAAGGACCCGTCGGCGCCCTTCGCTCATCCGCACTACTGGGCGCCGTTTATTTTGATCGGTAACTGGAAGTGATTTCGATCGTTGACCAGAGGGAAACCGTATCGAAGTGACCTGGGCTTCTGGGGCGCCTGGCAGCTCAATCCGGATATGCAGGGAGTTGTGCGAGGAGTCCAGACCTCTCCCGCCAACACGAGCCGAACGAACGAGACTGACTATGCCGCGAAGCATTTCGATTGTAGTCGCCAGGCTGCTGCTGGTTGTCATGCTCCTGATCTGGACGCCGCAAGGCTCTTTGCGAGGGGAGCTGCAAGGCCAGGCGCGACAAGATCCGTCTCAGAATGCAGGAAAGGCTGCCGCTGCCAATGAAGCGCTCAGGCAGGCGCAGAACCTCGAGGCCAAAGGGTCGCCGGAGTCTTTGAATAAGGCGATCGAGAAATATCAAGAGGCGTTGTTGCTGTTCCGGGCGATTGGTCATCGGCCTTACGTGGCTGTCATACTCACGCTTATGGGAGGAATCTACTCGGTCATCGGAGAACAGCAGAAGGCGATCGACTCCTACAACCAGGCGCTGCCACTTCTCCGGGCGATGGGCGATCGTGAGCACGAGGCCACGACGCTGAACGCCATTGGAATGGTCTACGATCATCTCGGCGACATCCTGAAGTCGCTCGATCACTACGCTCAGGCCCTCCGTATTCGAAAAGCCCTGGGCGACCGTCAAGGCGAAGCCCAGACCATCCACAACGTTGCGCAGCTCTACGGACATTTCGGTGAGAACGAAAGGGCGCTGACGTTATTCAACAAGGCCCTGCTGATGTTCAGAGGAGTGGGGGACAAACGAGCCGAAGCCACCACCCTCAACGACATCGGGCTGGTCTATGATGCCTTGGGCGAGAAGCAGAAGGCGCTCGATTATTTCAACCAGGCGTTGCCCTTGATGCGGGCCGCGGGGAACCCGAAAGGCGAAGCCACGGCTCTCGGCAGCATCGCAATGGTCTACTTCTCTCTTGGCGAGAAGGACAAAGCTCTCGATTATTACAACCAGACGCTGACGATTCTGAAGTCGGTTGTTGACCGACCTCTTGAAGCTGCCGCGCTAACGGGAATAGCTGGAATCTACGGTTCCCGGGGTGAACTGGAGAAAGCCCTCGATTATCACAACCGGGCGCTGGCCCTGGTCAGGGGGGTGGGTTTCCGGCGCGGCGAAGCCGCGACGCTTAACAATATTGCTGTAATCTACCGCCATCTCGGCCAGGGCCCGAAGGCGCGGGAATATTACTACCAGTCTCTGTCGATTCAAGTCATCACGGGCGACCAGGCCGGAGAGGCCACCACGCTGAGTAATCTGATGGTGCTGTGGACCCCGCGCAACGCTCGGCTTGCGGTTTTCTTCGGGAAACAGGCCGTCAATCTCTATCAGAAACTTCGAGCGAACATTACCGGGCTCGACAAGGAGCTGCAAAAGAACTTTCTGAAGACAAAAGAACAGGCCTATCGCGCCCTGGCCGACCTCTTGATCAGCCAGGGCCGCCTGTCGGAGGCGCAGCAGGTTCTCAATCTTTTCAAGGACCAACAGTTTTTTGACTTCAATCACAACACACAGAGCCTCGCCTCAGCCTTGGCACTGACCCCGCGCGAAGCCGCGGCTTCCGACAGATACGCGCGTGCAAAAACCTCCACGGATGTTCTGGCCGTCCTCAAACAGGTGGAAGAAGAGTTTGCTCAACCCAGCACGGAAGGAGACAAAGCAGGAGAGATTGCAGACACCCGCGAACTGCAGCGCGCGCTCGGCGAACTGAGCCGGCAAACGGGACAGAAGGCAGTTGCCGTTTACACGCTTGTGGGCGAGGATAATTTTCGTGCATTACTCATTACCGTCGACCACATTGCCGGAGCATCACAACCCGTTAAAGGCGATGTGCTCAACCAAAAAGCGCTGAAGCTGTGGGGACTGCTGCAAAGCGACAAGTTTGACCCGATGCCCCTTGCCCAGGAGTTGTATTCGATCGTCTTCAAGCCCATCGAAGCGCAACTGCCCAAAGACACGAACACGATTCTGTGGTCGCTCGATGACAACTTGCGCTATGTGCCGATGGCGGCTTTGAACGACGGCAAACAGTATCTTGTTGAACGGTACAATCATGCCGTCTTCACCCGGGCGGATAGCGAGCGGCTGTTGCGGGCAACCAGCCCGCGTTGGACGGGACTGGGCCTGGGAAGCTCCCAGGCGCACACGGTCGAATTGTTGGGTGACACCATCACGTTTAACGCCCTGCCCGGCGTCACCGAAGAGCTGCGTGTCCTCTTCCGGCAAAAGGGATCACCCGGCGGTGTACTTGATGGGGAAGTGCTGCCCGATGCCCAATTCACAAAAAGCGCCATGCTGAGTGCTTTGAAGCAGAAGCGGCCGCTGGTTCATATCTCGAGTCATTTCGCGTTTCGCCCAGGGGATGAAGCGCGTTCGTTCTTACTGCTCGGCGATGGAACGGCGATGTCGCTGGAGGAGATGAAACAGCATACCGATCTGTTTGCGGGAGTGGAACTGCTGACGCTCTCCGCCTGCAATACCGCAGCCCAACAGGCGGGCGCCAATGGACGCGAGGTCGATGGCTTTGCCGAGCTGGCACAGCGATTGGGTGCCGGTTCCGTCATGGCAACCCTCTGGCCCGTCGCCGACAACAGTACGCCATGGCTGATGCGTGAGTTTTATCAAACCCGACAGAGCGGCAATGGGTTGACCAAGGTGGAAGCCTTTCGACGGGCGCAGCTCGCATTGCTGAACGGGACCGCTCAGACAAAGCCTTTGCCCGAGGCACAGAAGGGGGCCTCCTCAACCGTCAAGATCGTGGTCACCTCCGACGACAGTAAGAGCGTTGGCGCTAACTCTGATACTCGCGGGGCATTTGTGACTGTGTCGGCAAAGGAGGCGCCGGCTTTCAAAAGGGATGAGAAAAGGCCTTTTGCGCATCCCTACTACTGGGCGCCCTTTATCCTGATAGGCAACTTGAAGTAACGAAGGGGCCCCGTGTGGGCAGCGCGATGAGCCTGATGAACGGCATTTGGCTCGATCACCTGCATCACAATGGCTGCGTGACTTGCCGTGACTCTTCCAGGGCGTCGAGGGGGAAAAACAGGACGATCATCATCCAGAGAGGAATAGTAATCTAAGGAACCGCACCCTTTGCGGGTCGGCTCGTGATCCTCGAGGGGGCGGATGTTTGGTCGGTAATCACGAATGAATTCGAGACCGAGCCGGAGGCGGAACGATAGCCGACCGCCATTGTTTCTGACGGGTCATCGCAGATGAAGCTACTAATCCATTCCTTAACTTATGGGTGCTTGACCTTGATGATCTGTGTCACTGGCTGGGCGCAGAAGCCTGAACTCGTCGTACAGACGGGGCATTCAGAAGAGGTCCAATCGATGGCCTTCAGCGCCGACGGCAAAACGTTGGCCAGCGGCAGCGGCGACAGCACCATTAAACTGTGGGATGTGGCAACAGGCAGTGAGTTGCGCACGCTCACCGGGAGTTGTGGCGGGGTTACTTCAGTATCGTTCAATGCCGACGGGAAGATTATAGCTGGTGGTAGTGGGCGAGGTGTGATCAAGCTCTGGAACATAGCTACTGGTCGTGAGTTGGGCGCTGTTACAGGGCATTGCGAATCCAGTGGCGCCTTTGACAAGCTAACCGACGAGCCGATCCACGTCCGCTCGATAGTGTTTACTGCCGATGGGAAGACGCTGGCGAGCTCAAGTGATGATGGAACCATTAAGATTTGGGACTTGGCCACGCGCAGCGAGTTGCGCACGCTTAAAGAAGCCGGAGCGCTTTCACTGGCGTTTAGTCCTAATGGGGAGATGTTGGCTGAGGGGAATGAGAAGGCAGTTCATCTGTGGGATGTGAGCACGGGCCGAGAGTTGCGCACCCTCGTCGGAGGTAATGGTGCTGTCGGGTCAGTAGCCTTCAGCGCCGACGGCAATGTGCTGGCCAGTGGCAACTGGAGCGGTACAATCAAGATATGGAAGGTGGCTACCGGTCAAGAGTTGCGCACATTAGCCGCTAGAAGCGGCGGTCACACGGTGTCTGTCGCTTTCAGTTCAGATGGTAAAAAGTTAAGTGGGGCGATTGATAGAACGATCCAGCTGTGGGATGTTGCCACTGGAACTGAGGTCCGGGCTTTTGACGCCCTGAAGGGTGTATCGATATTGGAACCGACAAGCGTAGCGCTCAGCCGTGATGGGAGGACGCTCGCGGCTGCGATGGAAAGTGAAAAAGGCCACATAGGGATTAAGTTGTGGAATGTGGAGACCGGCGCGCCGCTCGGTGCGCTTCAAAGCCACTCTAAGGCCGTTCAGTCTGTGGCGTTCAGCCATGATGGTAAGAGGCTGGCGAGTGCGGGGTGGGACAATACTACCAAGCTTTGGGATCTCACAACTGACCGAGAATTGATCACTCTCGAGCAAGGCTACAATTCCAGGGTCTACGATCATGCGGTGATGTCAGTTGCTTTCAGTCCGGACAGCAGCAAGCTTGCCAGTGGTAGCTTGGAAGGTTTGATTGTTCTTTGGGATGTCGCAAGTGGCCAAAAGCTAGAGGCCGAAGGGGGAAGTAAGGGGCTTTGGTCTGTAGCCTTCAGTCCCGATGGCAATGTGCTGGCAGCAGATCATGCCGAAACGAGGACGATTAGGCTTTGGGATATAGCTGGTCCAAAGCAACCGGTAGAATGCATTTCAGACCCCATGCGCTCATATTGCGAAGGAGAATTTCGAGACATTCTCGCGTCTCCCACGGCTGTGGCGTTGAGCCCGGACGGCAAGACGCTGGCCAGCGGGGATGTGGAGGGGTTTCTCCTCATCTGGGACGTCGCGGTGAAAGAGAAACCCCGCTTCGTGAGAAGAACGGCTGAGAAGCCGACCTACGACTCATCCCACACTATCAATTCCGTCGCCTTCAGTCCGGACGGCAAGCTGCTCGCCAGCGGAGGCCGGGAGGTCAAGCTCTGGGATGTGGCCGCAGGTAAGGAATTGCGCACACTGAACGGACACGCCTTTAGGGTGAGATCAGTAGCTTTCAGCCCGGACGGCAAGTCGCTTGCCAGTGGCAGCGACGACAACACGATCAAGTTGTGGGACGTGACCAGCGGCCAGGAACTGCACACCTTGGCCGGGCATTCTGCCGGGGTCTCCTCAGTATCGTACAGCTCTGACGGTCATATACTCGCGAGTGGTTCGGCCGACGGGACAGTCAAGCTCTGGGACGTTGCAAAAGGAATAGAATTGGCAACTCTCGTAGCAGTTGACCAGCGAGATTGGCTCGTCGTGACTCCCGATGGCCTCTTTGACGGTTCTCCCCCCGCTTGGAAAGATATCGCCTGGCGCTTGAACAGCAACACGTTTAATTACACTCCCGTCGAAGCCTACTTTGTCGATTTTTTCCATCCGGGCCTGCTGCAGGAGATCCTGGGGGGCAAACGCCCAAAGCCGCCCCAGGGCAAGGAACTCGAGAAGCGAGACCGTCGCAGGCCTTCAGTCGCCCTAAATCAAGTTAGGCTTGGTGCCGATTCCTCGAGCGTCAAACCCGCAAACCTTTCGACTTCGAATAACATACGCAACGTCAGCATTCAGGTCGAAGTCACGGAGAACGTCGACGAAGTCTCCGGCGAATCGCAACCAATGGGTGGCGGGGCGAAGGATGTGCGGTTGTTTCGTAATGGCTCGCTCGTCAAGGTCTGGCGAGGCGATGCTTTCGAAATCAAGAGCGGCTGCACGCACGTCGAGTCGAACGGTGCGGCTAACAATGCTCGTCCAAGAAAGGCCATTTGCGCTGCGACTGTGCCTGTCACGTCAGGGGAAAACGAATTCACCGCCTACGCCTTCAATCACGACAATCTTAAGAGCGAAGACGCTAAAGCGCTGGTCGTCAACGGGGACAAGAGTCTTGAGCGCAAAGGCGTATTCTACGTTCTGGCCGTCGGCGTCAACAAATACAAGGACGAACAATACAACCTCAATTTTGCCGTCGCCGACGTTGACGAGATTGGCAAAGAGCTCAAAGCACAACAGGACAAGCTCAATAATTATGCCCGCACCGAGATCATCGTGCTAACTGATGCGCTAGCCAGCAAGGCCAATCTGTTGATCGCGCTGCGCCGCTTTGCGGATGGCGAGCAAATGCCGGTACCAGACGGGGCTGTTCCCGCGCTGAAACAAGAGTTAAAGAAGATCAAGAACGTTCAGCCGGAAGACGCGCTCATGATCTACTATGCCGGCCATGGCGCGGTCATAGATGAGCGGTTCTATCTGCTTCTCCATGATTTCATTGGCGGAAGCGAACAACAGCAGAAAGAAAGCAGTGTCTCAGACATCGAATTGAATGAAGCTCTGGAACGGGTGGGCTCTGGCAAAATAGTCTTGGTGATCGACGCATGTCAAAGCGGACAGGCTCTGGGCGGAGAAAAAGAAGGACGAGGGCCGATGAACTCAAAGGGAATGGCCCAGCTTGCCTACGACAAGGGCATGTACATTCTAACGGCAGCGCAGAGTTACCAGGCGGCGAAGGAAGTCTCACGCTCACAGGCAGGCAATAAGGTCGAGCACGGTCTCCTGACCTTTGCGCTGTTAGAAGGGCTCAGCAAGGCCAAAGTGGACAAGGAAGGCAAGGTCACCGAGCGCGAATGGATGAACTACGCCGTGGACCAGGTGCCGCTGATGCAAATAGAAGAGATGGTGCGCCGACAGTCGGAGATTAACATTGGCCCGGCGCAGGGGAAAGGTCGCGGCCCGCTGGTATTTTTGCAGGAAGATGATGCAAAGACTGATGCTGAGAAGCGGCGTGTCCAGCGACCACGAGTCTTTTACCGACGGGAGTTGGAGGCACATTCGATGATTGTCTCGAAGCACTAGTGGTTTGAGCCAATGAGGCGCAAGCGGCTTGCCCCGCGAGTCTGATGAAAAGCGCTCTGCTCGACCCCCTAGATCAGAATTGCTGTGTGACTTGCCTTGATATTTCCAGAGCGTCGAGGGGGGAGAGCAGGACGATCATCAGCCAGAGAGGAAGAGTGATTACCGCAGCGACAATTCTCCGGGCGGTCCGGCCATTGAGGTTTGATGGAGCGGCAATGAACTGGGTCGCCGCAAATGAATTTAAGATCCGGCTGGAAATGGGACGATATCGGCTGACCGGTGCGAGCACGTTCCTTTCACTGTCCGGTGACCCCGGGGTTGTACTCGGACCCGGGGTGGGCACGTTGTCGTAACGGTGGGGAATGAATTCAAGACGCTTCGAGCTTACGCCGCACAGTCGACAGAATCTTTGAGACGGGAGAAGATCCAGCCCGCACTCTTGGCAGAGTGCAAAACCCACTGTTGCTGTCTGTGTACCATTGTTCATAAGTCTCTCTACCTCCACCGGATTGTGCTGAAAGCGGGAAAACATTACAGCCGAGGGCCTGCCTCATCCCGCCATCCAGTGTGACAGGAAGAGACATCAGGTGCGAAGCTCAGGCGTGGCAGAAGAGCGCGCGAGGCGATCAACGGATTGACGATGGAAGACGGGCCTGTGTACAAGAAAAACTGGATTCTCACCGGGCCGGCGCTCGACAAGACGCTCGCGCATCTGGACACAGACCCAAACGAGGCCGGGCGTAAGCTTCTAGAGATACGCCGGAAGCTCCGGAGGTTCTTCGAGTGCAATCGTTGTTCTGATGCAGATGAGCTTGTCGATGTGACCCTCGACAGGGGCGCGCGGAGAATGGTTGAAGGGATCGAGGTACGTGACCTTCCCAGCTATCTTACACAGATCGCCCGGTTTGTCTTGAAGGAGCACTGGACATCACCCGAACGGAATATGGACGAGATTGAAGATGGGGGAGCAGCCCAGCTTCTCGCGGCCCCAGCGGAGAGTCAGGTTGGATATGAGAGAGAAGAACAAGACGAGCGGCTCGAGTGTCTTGAGAAGTGTGCAGGCCGGCTCGTGCCCGCCGAACGGCAACGTGTGATTGATTATTACTATGATCAGGGTCGTGCGAAGATTGATCGAAGGAAACGAATGGCCGATCAAATGAGGATATCGGTGGGCAATCTGAGGGTCAGAATGCATCGTACGCGGGAGCGGTTGGAGGAGTGCATTCTTGACTGCCTGAAAGAAAAGAAACGTATTTGAGATTCCGCCACTAATCTATGAGCGGGTCCGAGGAGGGGCGCGATGCAGGCATCGGAACTGGAGAATAAGCTCGCCCGATACTTGCTTGGAGAGTTGTCCGAAAGGGAGCGCATCGAAATCGAGGAGAGGTATTTGTCAGACGGAGACTTCTTTGACGAAATGTCGGTTGCCGAAGACGAGTTGATTGACGCCTACGTTCGGGGGAGACTTTCGGGCGAAGACCGTGAGTTGTTTGAGCAGAACTTCCTGTGTTCGGCGGCGCGGCGGGAGAGATTGAAGTCCGCGCAGGCGTTGATGAGGTTTGCGGATACGCACGGCGCAGCCGCTCACATTTCTTCCTGGCAGCGCTTCCTGTCAATCCTGAGCTTCGAATCACCGGCGATCCGGCTGGTTCTGGCGACTGGATTCATGTTGTTGATCATTGGCGGGCCGGTGGCGGTCATCCAAATGAACAGGCTGCGCTCTGATCTGAAGGGGTTGCAATCGGATCAAATCGCGCGGAATCAAAGAGAGAAAGAGCTGGAACAGGGGCTGGCGCAACAGAGGCAGCAAAACGAGGCATTGACCAAGGGTCTCGACCAAGAGCGCAACGAGCGCGGGCACCTGGAGCAGGAATTGGCCAGACTGACGGAACAGCAGGCCCCTCCCGTCACATTTGGGCTTGGGTTTGGAGAGAGGGAGAGAAGTAGTGGAAGCACTTCGACGCAGGCGGCCAGGATGACTGTCCCCCGAGGCGCTGAGCTCATCAAGTTGCAGTTGGACCTTCTCAAAGATGATTTCAAAGACTACCTGGTCCTCCTGAAAGACGCACAGCAGCACGATGTCTGGAGAGGCTTGCTACAAAGCACGAAGGCAGGCAGAGGCAAGGCAGTCGTCGTGAGATTGCCTTCCCACCTGTTTACGACCGGCCAGTACAGACTGGCTCTCAGCGGCACGAACAATAAGAGCGACTACGAAATCATCAGCGAGTTTTCCTTCGACTTGATCAAGAAGTGACTCGGCGGGATCTTAAGCAGATGTTACCAGTTGCCCATCGGACTGGGAGGCAAGAGGGGGGTAGGTCCCTTTCTACATGCTCATTCGTCTTCCATGTGGGTCCCCTTTTCGATTGTCAAAAGCAGTGCGGTTTGCGTCCCGTGTGAATAGCGAGTTTCGGGCAGAAAGAGGTCACCCGTGAGGACACCGCCGCTGTCAAACCCGGGATTGACTTGTTGCAGCCGCCAAAACCCCTTGATCAGCAAGCCCGCGGCGGCCAGCAGGAGCAGGGAGATCGCCAACTGTCCGACCTGGACCGCCTGCAAAACTCTTCCCCCCCGATGACCCGCTCGTGAATCATCCCGTTTCAGAGATTCGTTCAAGGCAGCATTGCATGCCAACCATGCGGGGATGAACCCGAAGATCACAGCCGTCAACAGTGATACGAGCACCGTAAATCCCAGGACAGAGGCATCAATTTGAACGCCCCGAATTTCAGCCAGAATATCTGATGGAAGCACATGAGGAAGAACCTTAACCATCCATTCGGAAAGCACGATTCCAACCAGGGCCCCCAGACCTGCCAGGAGGACACTTTCGGTTAAGAACTGGCGCATGAGCCTGCTTCTCGGCGCCCCCAATGCGGCCCGCACAGCTATCTCGCGTTTCCGCGCGTGGGCTCGGGCCAACAAAAGATTGGCAACATTGGCGCATGCGATCAGGAGCACAAAGGCCACCGCCCCCATCAGTATCAGCAGGGCAGGCCGGATGTTGCCGGCAAGCTGTTCCCTCATGGTAATAAGCCGAACCCCTGATCCCGTGTTCCACTGCACCGAATCCTTTTCCAACCGATGAGCAATACCATCCATCTCCGCCTGGGCTTGCGTCAGTGAAACGCCTCGCTTCAGTCGCGCCACCGCCTCATAGCCATGATCGCGGTGGTCGGTGAGCTCCTCCGGTTTCAATTCGAGCGGGATCCACAATTGTGAGGGTTCACCCGGTCCCGGCAGGAAGAACTCTGAGGGCAAAACACCGATGACCGTGTAGGGCACTTCGCCCAGGTGGATGGACTGACCGATCAGATTCGGGTTCCCGCCCAAACGGTGCCATAACCCGTAGCTGAGCACTACGACATGTTGACCCTCGGATTCCTCTTTGTCCGAAAAGGTCCGGCCCAGCACAGGCGTGACGCCGAGCAACGGGAATAATCGGGCGGAGGTCCTTTGAGCACTGATGTTATCGGGTTCTCCTGACCCGGTGATGTTGATTTGATCCGGCAGAAAAAAGCGCCATCTCGTCGAAGACATGGTTCTGCTCCCGCCACGCCATGAAATTGCCGACCGCTATAAAACGACGATCCCACTTCGGGACGATTTTAGTCTCCCAGATTTGTACGACGGTCTCGGGTTGTCGATAAGGCAACGGACGCAGTAGGACGGCGCTGATGACGCTGAAGATTGCCGTGTTTGCGCTAATCCCCAGCGCCAGCGTCAACACGGCCATTGCCGTAAAGGCGGGATATTTGATCAACATCCGAAAGCCAAATCTAAGGTCCAGCCAGAATGTATCCATGACCCACCTCACGCGGCCAAGGGGTCTTCAAAGGTCCCCCCAAAGGGAATTAATGGAGAATTTGCAAATCTAGCCTTGTTAGAGGGAAAAAGTGGCAAAGAGTTGCTTCTTTCCAATCGTTATTTAGAGACAGGTGGTAGGGCTCCCATCAATGAACGCGGTGCTAAGGCCGTGTGAGCTGATTGAGGGACCCTTTCCAATCGACCCCAGTGGAGTTCATCGATCACGAATGGCTTCTCACGCTCTGAATCGACAGAGCCCCAAACCGTTTGCGTTTACAAGCACCATGGTGTAACCTCTCCAAAGCGTTGCACGTTGCAACATTGGAGGCTGCAAAATGAGACCTTCTTCTGAGGGCAAGGTACAGCCCGGTCCGGAGTTCTTACATCCTGCTAAGTTCAAGATCATTCTCGATTCCATCAATGACGGGGTGTTCACGGTCGACAAGGATTTCCTGATTACCTCTTTTAACCGGGCGGCGGAGATCATCACCGGGGTAAAACAGAGAGAGGCGGTGGGCCGACCCTGCTGGGAAGTCCTGAAGGCGGAGATTTGTGAAGGGGAATGCGCCTTGAAGGAGACCATGCGGTTTGCCCGACCCGTAGTGAACAAACCCGTCCAAATCCTCTCCGCCCAGGGTCTGCGAATCCCTATTAGCGTCAGCACTGCGGTATTGAAGAATGAACGCGGAAACATCATTGGAGGGGTGGAAACCTTCAGGGATCTTTCGGCTGAAGAGGAACTGCGGAGAGAAGCCGAGCACAAGTACAGTTTCCATGAGATGTTATCCAAGAATTCCAGGATGCAGGGGATTTTTGAGCTCCTCCCGCAGATTGCCCAGAGTGATTGCAACGTCCTGCTCATTGGCGAGAGCGGAACCGGGAAGGAACTCCTGGCTAAGGCTCTTCACAACCTCAGTCAGCGGTCTTCGCGGCCGCTTCTCACCCTGAACTGTGGCGCCCTCCCGGAGAGCCTGCTGGAATCCGAATTGTTCGGTTATAAAGCCGGCGCTTTTACCGGCGCCCAGTCCGACAAACCCGGCCGGCTCTCGGCCGCCCAGGGAGGAACACTATTCCTGGACGAGATCGGTGATATCTCCCCTGCCATTCAGGTGAAATTTCT
The DNA here is from genome assembly GCA_041494885.1 of Terriglobia bacterium. Taxonomy (GTDB): domain Bacteria; phylum Acidobacteriota; class Terriglobia; order JAIQFV01; family JAIQFV01; genus JAIQFV01. The sequence goes on along the minus strand of JBGQBO010000001.1, from coordinate 32,467 downwards.
CAGAGTCCTTCAGGAACGGGTGTTTGAGCCGTTGGGCTCGAACGAGCCGATGCATACGGATGCGCGTTTTATTGCGGCGACCCACAAGGATCTCAAGAATGAGGTTCGGGAGGGGCGCTTTCGCGAGGATCTCTATTACCGCCTCGATGTCGTTCAGATTGCGCTTCCGCCGCTGAAGGAGCGTCGAGAGGACATTCCCTTGCTGATCCAACACTTCATCAGCAAGCTCAATCGACGTTATCGGAGGAACATCCAGACCCCGGATTCCGAAGCCCTGCGGTGCCTGATGACCCATGAATGGCCAGGGAATATTCGTGAATTGCAGAATGCCCTTGAACATGCTTTTGTTCTGTGCCGCCGGGACATTATTTGCCTGGAAGATCTTCCCTCAAGCATTAGAAAAGGGAAGCCAAAGGCGTGGAAAAAAGAGTCCGCCAATCTCCGTGAAATGGAAGCGTCTTTGATCCAGGAGGCATTGAGACGCAATAACGGAAACCGTGCGGCAGCCGCACGCGAACTCGGGGTCCACAAGACCACCCTGTGGCGCAAGTTGAAGCAACTCCGCCCGAACGAGGATGCATGATGCCCGTTGATTAGCCTCACAACGGGATATGTGCTGGTGCCCGCAAGGAAATTGACTACCGATCCTCCGGTTACATCGAATCGTCATAAAGCCCGGTCTTTGGGTTCGATCCGTTCAAACTAGGTTTTTGATCCACTGCAAAAAGCAACCCTACACCGGCTCCCATATTTGCAATTTGCAGTCATCTCCAGTTCTGCTCCTTCCGCCATTTGCAGCTAACTCTCTAATAATCAATGTAATATTACCGGTCTCGGGATTGGCTTGACGCTTGCTATGATAGCAGCAGAGGAGGGCATATGCTTATGGCTGTGCCCGAGTTCAACGGTCGAGTCGCCCCGACATTTGACTTTTGTCGCCACCTCACCATTTGGTGGATTGACGCTCAAGGGGCTTCACTGGTCAGCGAACGCTGGATTTCCAATCGAGGATTAGACGACCGGGTCCAGATCCTGCTGTCAAATCGGGTGGAAGTCTTGTTATGCGGGGCCATCGGGAAAGACCTGAAGCAGCTTTTGCAGTTGAGGGAGATCCGGGTGCATTCGTGTTTTTCCGGGCTCGTGACTGATGTGGTTTCCACGTTCGGCGAGGATGCCTTCCCTCCTTTGAAAGGACAAGAGTGTCCTTCCATCCTTTCCCGTCCCTCAGAATCGAAACAAGGGGACAAGGCTGGTCACGGTTCATTGGCCACCAGAGACAGGCCCTTCCGCAGAAGAGGGAAGAACGGGACGTAGTTCGACAACTTTCTTGGAGGGAGCCAGGGCAAGAGCAAAGCACGAGCGTCAGAGAGCTAAAAAGAATCATGGCTGCTGCGCCAGGCCAGTTCTCACCGGATGAAAAGGAGGATCCAGGGTGACTTGAATAAGTTCTAACCTTTATTCCGAGATTTGAAAAAGAGGGGAAATTCCTTCCAATAATCAGATGAGGAGATGTCTATGAAGGACACGCAATCGATCATCGTGCACACCCGAACGGTCACCCCTTTTCATGAGGAAGCGGGAGGGCCTGAAACAGGGAAGGGCCGTCCGGCGGAAGAGGGACCGTTGTTTCGAAGGAGTCCTCGGAGTGTTCGCTCGGAAGATCCCTTCTCAACAATCGTGGAGCAGAAGAAAAGCCCGACGTTCAACCTGTTTGAATTAAATTCTCAATTCATTATCGAGGCGGACGTGGCCGGGACCAGTCCCTCAGATTTGGATATCCAAGTATTTCCGGACCACATCGAGATCACCTCGGCTTCTACCCCGGATGACGCCATCGGGGGTCACAGAACCCATTCCCATGAATTGAATCAAGGTGAAATCGAGCGATGCATCCAACTGCCCCGACCCATTGATCCGGAGAATGTCAGCGCTGAGTATCACAATGGGGTGCTGCGAATCTGTGCGGAAATCGCCGGGGAGACGACGAAAAGGAGCCGTTCATGACAACAGGCATTCTATTTCATGGCGAGAAAACGGGTTCATTGCATAAATCAACGAAGGCGATTCACTCGGGTCATTTCAAATGTTCCGAGTTTGGTGAGGTTTCGGTCCCCATCTTTCAAAGCTCGACATTTTCCTTTCCCTCAGCAGAGGAAGGCGCGGCCCGGTTCTCCGGAACAAGACCGGGTTACATCTACACGCGCATGGGAAATCCGACGGTCAACGCCCTCGAAGAAAACGTCTGCTCTCTCGAGAACGGATTCAAAGGGCTGGCTACGGCGACAGGGATGGCGGCCATCTCAACCGTTTTTATGACGCTGGCCTCGAGAGGCACTCATATCGTCAGCACGGATAGTGTTTACGGCCAGACCCGCATGTTGCTCGAAAAGATCTTCTCACGCTTCGGAGTTGAATCCGCGTTTGTCGACACCTCCAATCTCAATAAATTGGCCGACGCGATTCATCCCAACACCCAAATCGTCTTTATCGAAACACCGGCCAACCCCACCATGAAGATTACGGATCTTGAGGGAGCCGCCGAAATCGCCCGGCGGCAGGGCGCGATCTTAGTGGTCGACAACACCTTTGCCAGTCCTTATCTACAGCGGCCTTTGGAGCACGGGGCGGACCTTGTGATCCACAGTCTGACGAAATTTATTAACGGTCACAGCGATGTGGTGGGAGGGATGATCATTGCAAGGGATGAAGAGCTCTATAAACGAATCAAACCCGTCCTCAACTTGACGGGAGGCACCATGGACCCGCATCAGGCCTGGCTTGTTTTGCGAGGCGTTCAGACTCTGCCGCTGCGCGTGGAACGGGCTCAGGAGAACGCCATGAAACTCGCACAATTCCTCAGGGACCATCCCAAGGTTCGCTGGGTGAATTATCCGGGTTTACTGGAGCATCCACAACACGCCATCGCCCGCCAGCAGATGGATGGATTTGGAACCATGATCGCCTTGGGGGTAGCGGGGGGACTTGAGGGTGGAAAGATCGTGATGAACCACGTCGGCTTATTTACCCTGGCGGTTTCCCTCGGTGGCGTGGAATCCCTGATCGAACATCCCGCCTCGATGACCCATGCTTCTTTCACAGAAGAGGAGCGCAAGAAAGCGGGCATCGCCGACGAATTAGTGCGAATCTCGGTCGGATGCGAGGACTTTGAGGATATTAAGGATGATTTGGATCAAGCGTTGAATCGCATTTCCTAAGACGGCAACGGAGATGCTTTTCTTCAAACAGAGCGATGCCGAATCTCGAGGATCATGGGACTTCAAGGATGAGCGATTGCATTGTTTCGATGGAATTCATTGATGTGGCCTCGCATCGATTTCGCCTTCTCGCCGCACCCATGAGGCTGAGGATTCTACGTTCGCTCAAGGGAGGCGAGAAAACGGTCGGGCAGATGGCGGCGGCATTGAACGCCAAGCAACCCAATATCAGCAAACATCTGAAGGTGCTCACCGATGCCGCCATTCTTGGAAAAAGATCTGAAGGGTCGATCGTTCATTACTCCATAGCGGACGCTGGGATTCTAAGCCTCGTCGACAGCGTCTTCGATTTCTCAATTAGAAGGTTGAAGGTCAAAGCCGAGAAACTGGGCTTGCGAGTCGCAGCCTCTCGGAGAGAGCCACAGGTGAATCGACCGGGCACCTGAGAGGCTCGTTGGAGGCACTTGAATTCCTGGGACCGGATGGGGGCAGCCGAGTGCTGGGTCAACGGCCTCGCCTTGAACCCCTTCCCCCTATCTACCGAGGTTCACCCAGCAACTCAATCCAAGAAGGAGGAGACCAATGACTAGGCTGAGAGGCAGTAAGTTAATTCTAGCTGCGTTGACGACGTCGGCGTTTCTGCTTTTTTCCAATCTGCCCCTCGTTGCGGCGCCAGGGAAAATTCAGGTGGCTGTAACTGAAGCAGACATCGAAGCAATCGTCAAGGCGGTCGGGGGTGAGGAGGTTGATACGTTCAGCCTTTTCCAGGGCTGTATCCTCAGAAAAGATCTTAAGGTGGAACCGATCGCGGGACGGCGGTTGATGCAGGCCGACGCCATCGTCTGGACTGGCTTCTTTAATGAATCCGCTGCGATTTACGACGGTGTGAAGACCTGGGAGAAAGACCATGGAGCTCCCTTGAAGCGCCCTCTTTGGATTGATGTGTCGCGGAATGCCCGACGGATCAACGTGCCCACCTCGAGTTGCTTCGAAGACTTCGACGTCTCATTTATGCATGGAGACCCCTTCTTCTGGCTCAATCCGCACAACGGGCCGATCATCGCGAAAAACGTGGCCTCCGCGCTTTCCGAATTAAGGCCACAGGCCCGCACCCGCTTCCGCGCAAATGCGGATCAGTTTGGCAAGGAACTGAATGAGAAGATCATCGAGTGGCAAACGGCGCTGAAGACCTTGAGGGGTCTGCGCGTGTTCGCCACCCAGTGCGGCTGGCAGAATTTCTCACAGATTGGCGGGCCGACCTTCATCGCGTGCAAAGGGACCCCCGGCCAGCTCCTTTCGCCGGAGGCCCTCGTCGACCAAGTTAATCGTACAAAGGTTCAGATTGTGATTATTGACCCCCACACGCCGCGGGAGTATGAACGTGCCTTTCGCGAAAAAGTGAAAGCGAGGTTCATTGAGGTTCCCTCTTCTATCGAGCTGATTCCCGCAGCCCGCACTTACACGGCGTTGTTTGACAACCTGATCAAAGCCCTTCTGGAGGCGTCGAAGAATCCGTCGTAAATTTCCCCGTGGTAAATGGGGTGCTCCCTGCATCGCTAAGAACGCGATGTCTGCTTTGTCCCCCGTCTATTTGGATTGACAGCGGAATGATGCCAGCCAGTAGAGAACCCCCGCCGCTTGGAATAAAGTGAAAATTGTCGTAACCTTTTCGGGTTTCCGCAGTCTAATTGCACAGATACTCGTGTCTTTTTGGTTATTCCTGGATTTGGATCCTGGAAAATGACGTGCCCTGAGAGGTGAATAGTGGACACTCTTTGGCAAGACTTCAAGTTTGGACTCCGTTTGATGCTAAAAAACCCGGGGTTTACCGCCGTAGCGGTGTTGACGATCGCGCTGGGGATTGGGGTGAATACAGCGATGTTCAGCGTGGTCCATGGGGTGCTTCTCCAATCCTTGCCCTTTCAAAATCCTGATAAAATCGTCATGTTATGGATGCGATTCACCGGAATCGGAATCCCGAAGGACCGGAATGCAGTTTCAGTGCCCGAGTTTATGGATTTGCGGCAGCATTTCAAGGTGTTCTCCCACCTTGCTGCGATCAATACCGACAGCTTCAATGTGAGTGCTGGGGATCGACCTGAGCATATCGATGGGGCTGCTGTATCGCCAAGCTTCTTTCCATTGTTGGGGGTGCAGCCCATTCTGGGGCGGGGCTTTGTGGCAGATGAGGAAACCCCTGGCAGGGACACTGTCGCCCTCATTAGTTACGGCTTGTGGCAACGCAGGTTCGGGTCGGACCCGTCCCTTCCTGGTCGGATGATCAATGTGAATGGCCGGAGTTTTCAGATTATCGGCGTTCTGCCGAAGGGATTCACATTTCCCGAGGAGACCGACTTATGGACGCCGCTCGCGTTCAGCCCACAAGACCTCTCTGCGGATCAACGAGGAAACCACTACTTGTCAGTCGTCGCAAGGATTCGTGACACTGTCTCCCCGGAGACGGCCATGACGGACATGGAGGTTGTTTCGCAGCGTATCATCGAGGGCGCACCAAACTATCCGTACCAACGCTTTGGCTTCCGGGTGATCATGAACCCGTTGCTGGAGGAGATGGTGGGAGATCTCCGGCCTGCCCTCCTTATTTTGATGGGTGCGGTGGCGCTGGTGTTATTGATTGCCTGCACCAATGTGGCCAACCTTCTTCTGGCCAAGGCCTCCAGCCGTGAGCGGGAGATGGCGATCCGGACCGCATTGGGGGCGGGAAAAGGTCGATTGGTCCGACAGCTCCTGGCTGAAAGCATCGTGCTTTCGCTGCTGGGGGCTGTGGCTGGACTGGTGCTGGCCGCCTGGTCTTTAAGGGTGCTGACGCGCCAGGCCGAAAGCGCATTGCCCAGGATCGCCCAGGTCCATTTGAATCTTCCGGTCCTGGGTTTTACGATGGGGGTTGCCCTGGTGACCGGGATCTTGTTTGGGCTGTGGCCCGCCCTACAGGCATCGTCGGCTTTCACGCATGAGGCGCTAAAGGAAGGGGGGCGCAGCGGGACGGAGGGAAGAGGCCATCATCGACTGCGCGGCATCCTAGTTGTGGCGGAAGTTACCCTCTCGCTGGTCTTGTTGGCCGGTGCAGGCCTGCTGATTCGGAGTTTTTGGCGGTTGGAGGATGTCGATCCTGGATTTCAGGCCCAAAACGTCCTGACCCTGCGCCTTTCGCTCCCCGAGGCCCGTTATGGCGATCCCGTGAAAATTCGCAATTTCTATCGTGAGCTGGTCCGTCGTGTCCGCGAGTTACCGGGGGTTCAAGCAGCCGGGGCGATCTCAGCGCTCCCGCTCAGCGGACAAGGAAGCTCCGGGACGACGACGATTGATACCGAGGCCGTGCCTCCGGATCGTCGGACTCCTGAAGCCGACATGCGGCCGATCACCCCGGGGTTCTTTCAGGCGATGAGAATCGATCTTCTACGCGGGCGTTATTTCGAGGAGCAGGATTCGGAGACCGCCAACCCGGTTGCGATCATTGATGAATCGATGGCCAGTACTTTCTGGCCGAACGAGGACCCGATCGGCAAGCGCCTCCACCGGGGCGGGGGGAAATCAACCGCTCCCTGGATGGCCATCGTCGGTGTGGTGCGGCATGTGCGATTCCGCACTCTGGAATCCGCCTCACGCGTGCAAGTCTACTGGCCCGAGGCCCAGAATCCCTGGCCGAACTTGAGCCTGGCGATCCGGGCGGGTAGCAATCCCCGCGGCCTGGTCAGCGCCATCGAACATCAGGTGCAGGCGATCGATCCGGAAGAGCCGGTGTATGCGGTGCGGATGATGGACGAATTGCTGGCACGGTCCCTGGCGCAACGCCGGCTGTCGATGTTGCTGCTTTCCCTCTTCGCCGGGCTCGCTCTTATCCTGGCGGCCGTCGGTATTTATGGCGTGATCTCTTATTCCGTCGAACAGCGGACGCGGGAGCTGGGCATCCGCATGGCACTCGGGGCGGGTCGGACCCAGGTGCTCGGCATGATCCTCGGACACAGCCTCAGATTGATTCTGGCCGGCGTGGTCCTTGGCCTGGCCGGAAGCTTGGCCCTGACACGACTCATGTCGGGATTGTTGTTCAATGTCACCGCTTCCGATCCATCGACTTTCGCGATCGTCGCCGGGATATTGCTGGCCGTGGGTTTGGTTGCCGGGTACCTTCCTGCACACCGCGCTACGTTGATCAACCCTGTTGGTGCATTGCGCCAGGAATGATGGGGAATTGCGGATTGTGGATTTCGGATTGCGGATGGACGGGTGGTGCCTGGATCGGAAAAAACTTATAGGTCGTTTCCGGCATAAGAGAGATTGAAACTCTTGTTGATCAGGGGAAAATCGGGAACGATATTTCTCAGGATGGCGTAATTCAAGGCTGGCCAATTGGCGAAGGAGGGATCTTTAATCTTCACCCGGGACGGTGATTGTTTCTGAGCACCCACAACCCAGTGCCCAATCGGTCCCCGCCAGCCTTCGACGAGGCCAAAAGCCCCTCCTTTTATCTCCCCTCCTAGAATGGGCTCACAGAGCTTTCCCTCCGGCAACTGTTCGAAAGCGTGCTCAATGAGCCGAACCGATTCGCGCACCTCTTCCACGCGAACCATCATTCGTGCCCAGACGTCCCCCTCCTGTCTCACGGCCACTCGAACCTCGAGTTGTGGATAGGCAGCGAAGGGGTGGTCACGGCGGACATCAGCGTCAATGCCGCTCGCACGCGCCACGAGTCCCACGACCTGCATCTCTTGGGCAGTGCGACGCGTCAAAAGGCCTGTTCCAATCAATCGATCCATGACTAACGCATTGGTCCGGGCGATCTCGACGATTTCTTCGAAATCTTCCAGCACTCGAGAAAGTGTGTCTTGCGCCTCCGCCCTCTGTACATCATTCAAGTTTCTAAGGACACCACCCGGGGTTAACACGCCCCGCAACAGGCGGTGTGCGAAAAGCCGCTCATTTAAACGCAAGAGATCTTCGCGTATTCGCATCGCATGGGCATTGGCGACAGCAAAACCGGTATCGGTGCAAATGGCGCCCACGTCTGCGATGTGGTTGTAGAGCCGCTCCAGCTCCAGCAGAACCACTCGCAACCAGCCTGCCCTCGGAGGAAGGGTGGTCCCGGCGATTGCTTCCACGGCCTGGCAAAAAGCCATGGCGTGGGCCACGCTGGAATCTCCCGAAATTCGTTCGGCCAGCTCGACGCCGCGCTCCCACGGAAGCGATTCGAAGAGCTTCTCAATCCCCTTGTGGACAAAGTAAAAGCGCGATTCGAGGTTGATAATCGTTTCGCCCTCCACGCTGAACCGGAAATGACCGGGCTCAATGATTCCGGCATGGACCGGACCTACTGTGATCTCGTAAATTCCTTCGCCCTCCACGTGACGGAACGGAAACGGAGAGCCGTCGTCGATGAACTGCGAGGGCGGGGTGGCATCTTTGAGCAGAGGGTGAAAATCCGAAGGCCAGAATTGATGAAGCGGTAAGCGACGCAGGTCTGGGTGTTCCAGCGGGACCAATCCAAACAGGTCATGGATTTCACGCTCGAATCGGCTGGCCAAATACCACCGCGTTGCCAGCGAGGGGAAAGTTGGATCGATTGCCGGTACGGGCACTGAAAGGAGGATAAAGGCATCCACGCCCTCCAGTTCGAAAAGATAACGCAAGGTGAATGACCCTTCTTCGGTGCGCGTGTCTTCGGCCCAAATCATTTCGGGACGAGCATGATATCGATCCCGCAGCCATTCTGCGGCCGGAACGATGATGTCTCTCTCTCCCGAAATGCGAACCTCCCGCGGAGAGGTCTGCTCAATTGCGGTCAGCCCTAATTTTGTCGCGTGCAGTTGCCGGGTAATCGAATCCGTATTGGTCACCTCAAACTCCAAAAACCTTGATGATTTGCTCGAGGACCCGCATCACTGCAACCGGCAGAACGAGTCCCAGCAGCAGAAGCAATCCGCCATTGATCGCCAGCGGTGCGAGAGACCACGCCAGGGGATCGCCCCGCTCCATGGACTCCGGGATAGGTCCGTATAGCATTGAGTTGACACTCGCCATCATCCCGGCAAATACGACGACGACTAAGGAGATCCCGATCGCCACGACGGGCATCATCCCCGCGTCCACCCCCGCCCGAAAGATGAGAAATTCGCTGATGAACAGTCCGAAGGGGGGCAGTCCGACCAGCGCCAGAGTCCCAAGAAGAAACGCGATTCCCGTCACCGGCAGGGTTCGCAACAGACCCCGGACCCGGCGTGTATCGGTCGTCTGGTATTTCAAATAAATATTTCCGGACAGGATGAACAGCATTGATTTCGAGAAGGCGTGGTTGAGAACGTGGAGCAAGGCCCCCACGATACCCCATGTCCCGCCAAATCCGAGACCCAGGCAGATGATTCCCATATGCTCGACACTGGAGTAAGCGAGAATGCGTTTGTAGTTCCGCTGCGAGAGGAGAAACACGGCCGCCACGGCCAGCGACAGCAATCCCAGCCCTAGTAGACAGCGCGAAGAAAATCCCGGACCGATGGCGAGATCAGCGACGACCTTAAAGCGGATGAGGGCATAGAGGCCGACATTCAGCAGGACCCCCGACATCAGGGCGCTGATTGGGGCCGGTGCTTCACTGTGAGCGTCAGGAAGCCAGGTGTGCATGGGCGACAGGCCGGCCTTGGTGCCATAGCCGACCAGAATGAAGGCGAAGGCCAGGCGCACCAGCGAAGGATCGAGCTGGCTGGCCATGGCGCGCAACGACGTCCAGTTCGAGCCGATCGCCCCGGTCCGCGAGGTGCCGGCATAGTACATCAGGACCGTCCCGATGAATGCCAGCGCAATGCCGACCGAAGAGACGATCAGATACTTGTACGCGGCCTCCAGGGAGGTCCGGGTGTTATGAAGATTCACCAGAAACACGGTGGCAAGGGTCGTCCCTTCAATAGCCACCCACATGACCCCCAGGTTGTCGGTTGTCACCGCCAACAACATGGTGAAGATAAAAAGGTGAAACAGCGCAAAAAAGGTCTTGGTTCGGGAGTCGGATCCTTCGTTGGACTCGGCTCGCAGGTAACCGATGCTGTAAATCGCGGCAATCGCCCCCAAAAGCGTCACCACCAGAATCATCAGGGCGGAAAGCGCGTCGACACGGAGAATCCCTGCCAGGGCATGAAGGGCCATGGGCGTCGAGACAGTCATGGAACCCATCCGCCACACCCGCAGCGAAACCACCCCTCCCATTCCCAGGGAGGCAAGGGCTCCGGCGAGGTAGATGACCTCCAGGATTCGCCGACGACGGAGGACGGCCATCGCCGCAGCCACAAAGAGCGGGGTTATGAGCAATGCAACCAGCATCAGCCCTTCAACTTTCCGAGTTGATCCACTTCGATGGAATCGAAATTCTCTTTGATCTTGTAAATGAACACTTCCATGATCAGGACAGCAACCAGCACATCCAGAAAAACGCCCAGTTCCACGATGAAAGGCAATCCGTAAGTGGCCAGGAGTGCCAGGAGAAAAATGCCGTTCTCCAGCATCAGGAATCCGAGAATCTGGGTCAGGGCACGGCGGCGGATGATGGTGATGAAAAGACCGATCAAGACTCCGGCAAATGCCAGCGGGATGGCTTCGGCCGTGGGCAGGCGATTGGTATCCGTCAAGGGCGCCATCACGTAGAAGGACAGCAGCACCAGCAGACCGCAAATCGCCAGGGACGCCGGCGTTTCCAGGTAGGGGGCCGCGCTTCGCTGCAGGCCGATCCGGTTCACCGCACGATTCAACACCCGGGGGATCACAATCCCTTTAAGGAGAACGACCGCGATCGCGACCCCAAACAGCTCGAAACTCCGTGTAAACCCTGCGACTAGGCCCGCCAGGACAGCCAACACCAACGACTGCACCGCGAACAAACGCACTTGCCCTGCCAGGTTTCTGCGCACGATCAAAAGGAAAGTGGTACCCAAGAAAATAAAGGAAAGCAAATTTGTGAGCTTTGGAAAGAGAATTGATGTCATCATAGAATCCTTAGAATTTCACGTATTGCAAGGGCGTGTTGCTCCGGCTCCCCGCGACTTTTCCCGAACATGCATTCACGTCACCGGACAAAAAAGAATGACGCCACGGCCAACAGCGCGAGCAGGAACGACCCGCTGAGCAACTCGGGAACACGAAATAATCTCAGCTTGGCCATCGATGTTTCCAGTACGGCAATGATTGCGGCCAGCAGGCCTACCTTCAATGCCAGGACGACACCGGCCAGCAAAACCAATGACCCATTCCGATTCATGGCCACGCCCCATGGAAAGAACAGATTGGCCAGCAGCGAAAGAAAAAGAAACAACTTCATGCCGGAGGCCCACTCGACCAATGCGAGGTGACGGCCGGAATACTCCAGGATCATCGCTTCATGAATCATCGTCAGCTCGAGATGGGTGGAGGGATTATCGATCGGCAGGCGCCCGGTCTCGGCTAGGGTTACGATGAATAAGGCAATGAACGCAAGCAGGTGGCCGGGATTCAACAACAACATCGATTCCGACGCTCCCCGCCGGACAATCTCGGCGAGGCTGGTGCTGCCGACCCGAAGAGCGATGGCAAAAATCGCAATCATCACAGTCGGCTCGGCCAAAGCAGCGATGGTCATTTCGCGGCTCGATCCCATCCCGCCGAAGGCACTCCCCGCATCCAGCCCCGCAAGCGCCAGGAAAAACGTCGCCAGCAGAAAAAGATACATCAGCACGATAATGTTGCCCGTGAACCCGAGCGGCGTTTGCACGGTCAGCAGGGGGATCAACAGCGCCGAAAGCAACATGACCGAGGCCTGAAGATAAGGTGTGAACCGGAAGATCCATGACGTGTTCTCAGACACCACCGCTTCTTTGACCAGCCATTTGCGCATATCCAGGTAAGGCTGCAGCAAGCGGGCTCCGCGTCTTCCCTGCAAGCGCGCTTTGAGCTTGCGGATCAAACCCACAAGCAAAGGTGCGCCCAAGGCAACGAGCAGGAGTTGAGCCAGTTCGATCAGGATTCCAATCAACATGATTCCTTATCCGGTGTTGCCGGCCGACCCCGTCGGACCAGTTAGCGGGCGAGCAACAGCAGCACCACGAGCGCGATCAGGATATAAAGAAGATAAACATGGACATTGCCCGACTGCAAGACGCGCGCCCGCCTTCCGAGTGATTGTGCGAAACGGGTCAGCGGACGATAGAGGGCATCTTCGAAGATCGAGCGCGCCTCATTGCGGTAGGCGATGGTCCTCATGAAAAACCGGGATTCGGGGTGAAATTCGATGTCCAGCTCCTTGACCGGACGATAGAGCAGACCAAAGACGCGCTTGAACGGATTGGCAAACGCGGTGGCCGTGTACTCAAACCGCGCCGTCTGCAACGCCCGTCCGCAGCCCCAGGTTTCATAGGTGCGCCGGCGGAGGTTTGCGCCGGTGAGCCGCAAGCCGATCGGTATCGCTGCCAGGAGCACCAGCAGCGCGGCGGCGATCCAAAGCGGGGACACCGTTGCGAACGCCCCATGGGCCGCAATCGAGGTCCATTGAAATCGCACATCGGCCTGCGTGCCGATCAGGTCGAACGTCGTTTTATTCAAGAAGGACAACACCGGAAAGGGGGCGACGCCGAGTCCGAGACAGGAGATCGCCAGCAGGAGCATCGCCGCCCGCATGCTGAAGGTCACTTCGTGGGCGCGTTCGGCGTGCTCGCTGCGCGGCAACGCCAGAAACGTGATGCCGAAAGCCTTGACGAAGCAGGCTGCGGCAAGCCCGCTCGTGAGGGCCAGCGCCGCGACCGCCACGACGAAAACAAGGTTGGTGGCGCGTGCAGGAATTTGAAAGCTGAGCAGCAACGATTGAAACGTCAACCACTCGCTGATGAAACCGTTGAACGGCGGCAAAGCGGCAATCGCCACTGAGCCGACGAGGAAGCAGACGGCGGTTTGGGGCATGCGTTTGATGAGACCGCCCATCTCTTCCATATTCCGGGTGTGAGTCGCTTGCAGGATGGCGCCGGAACCCATGAACAACAAGCTCTTAAAGATGGCATGGTTCAACGTATGATAGAGCCCGGCCACGAGCGCGAGTGCTGCAAGCGCGTGAAGCCCATAGGTCTGAAATAACATTCCCGCACCGACTCCGAGTAAAATGATGCCGATATTTTCGACGCTGTGGTAAGCGAGCAGTCGCTTCAGGTCATGCTCGACCAGCGCGTAGAGCACGCCCAGCACCGCCGAGATGGCCGCGACGATCAGGACAGCTGCCCCCCACCACGCCGGCCCCGGGCCAAACCAGTCGAACCCGAGGCGCACCAGCCCGTAAATGCCCAGCTTGATCATGACCCCGGACATTAAGGCGGAGACGGGCGTGGGAGCCGCCGGATGCGCCTGCGGCAACCAGATGTGGAGCGGAATGACTCCCGCTTTGGATCCGAACCCTAACCCCAAAAGCACGAAGACGGCATGACGCGCAGGTCCATGCCACCCCCCGGTGAGCGCATGCCACCGTGCAAAATCCATCGTGCCCGCGAAATGGCCCATCACCAAAAAACCCACGAGCAGGCAGGCAAATCCCGCATGCGTCATGACCAGATAGGTCCACCCCGCCCGGAGCGTCTCGCGGCGGTCGTTTTCCGTCATGACCAGAAGGTACGAGGCCAACGACATCCCTTCCCACAGGATCAGGAAAGTCAGCCCATTGCGCGCCAGGACCACCAGGGCCATGGCTGCCAGGAAGAAGTTAAAGGCGAAACCGTAGGCCGCCAGGGAATGCCTGCCTTCATATTCCCGGGTATAAGCCAACCCGTAAACCGAGGCGGTAAGGGCACCGATGGCAATCACCAACAGGAAAAACGCACTCAACCGATCCAGACCCAACGCCACGCCGCTGATGGGAATGAGGCGAGGCAGGAAAAACCCGAAGGTGTTTCCAGCCAACCCGGCCAAGCTGAGGAACAGGAGGCCCAATCCACCCAGGATCGCCGCGACGTGTCCCACCCATCGTGCAAAACGGGCCGAGCGGCCGCACACGAGCGCACCCAGCGCGCCGGCCATGAAACACGCCAGAGCGACCGCCAATAAGCGGAGTAACTGTGCCTCACCGATTTGGGTCATGTTCAAAGGACCTGAAGACGTTGGTTCATGCGTGGAAATCTAAAACCGGCGTTCCAGTACCGCAAAAATCCCCAGAAGAATCATTCGAGGAGTGGGAGGACAACCGCTGACGACGATGTCCACGGGGATTACGGACGACACCGGTCCCAGGACTCCGTACCCACCTGCAAAGATTCCACAATCTTTCGCACAATCGCCGACTGCCACGACGAGCTTGGGATCGGGAGTGGCCTCATAAGTTCGTTTGAGTGGATCGGCCATATTCCGGGTCACTGGACCGGTGACCAGCAAACAATCCGCATGGCGGGGCGAAGCCACAAAGTGGAGGCCAAACCGTTCCAGGTCGTAATAGGGATTATTCAAGGCGGCAATCTCTAATTCACAACCGTTGCAAGATCCGGCATCCACCTGCCGGATGTGCAGGGAACGTCCCAACCGGTCCGCCACGAGCTCCCTGACGGATCTGCCCAGGACTTCGATGGGGGCTTCGTTCGCCGAGGGAGCCACCGATTCGAGCACCAGCGGCGTCTTAAGAATCTTTTTCCATAATGTCGTCATGGCATCCGATTGCCCCCGTTAGCGTCCCTTCCGCCGGCCGCTCGACTGGGCTCCCAGCTCTTCCAGCATGCCTCGAACCCCGATGAGTTGGCGATTGAAGATCTCCCTCGCCACATCGAGCAGTTTAAAGAGGGTGGGGTCCCCGACCCCGTAATAAACGTTCGATCCCTCCTTGTGGGTCTCGACGATATTATGGTTCCGCAAGATCTTCAACTGCTGCGACGCGTTGGCAGGCTCCACTTCAAACTGCTTGCTGATTTCATTGACGGTGAGCTCGCCCTCACGCAGCGCATCGAGAATGGACACACGCAGAGGGTGAGCCAGCGCCTTAAAGAATTCCGCTTTGAACTGACTGAGCTGTTGTCGCATAAAGATCCCGCAAATATATGCATTTACATGTTAATGCATATGCGCATATTTGCATATAATAATCCCGCCAAGAATTGCCGTCAAGGAAAAAGTACTGGCGGCCGGAAGAGGAGGTGGGATGTCCGCTTCAGGCCGCACCGGGCGGGGTTTCGGGAATAGGGGAGGTGAAGAGAGCAAGAAGGGGAGGGAGAAAATCAATTGTCCGGGTCAGGCGCGCGAAATGTTTCCAAGGTCCAATTTCCCCAGCAAGAGCTGCCCGTCCCTGCTTTTTCCCGCATCAAAGTCGGGCCAGCAGTCACGCTCTATTTCAAATCCCGGCAATTCAGCCCTGAAGTCGGTGCCCATCACGAGGATCCAGACCTCCTGACAAGCGATGAGATTCCTCGACGCAAAAACTGGGACTTGGATCGCATCTCATCCGGTTGTATTATGATTCTCTCATGTCCACTCAACCGAGTCGGCCTTCAATGACTGAGCTACTGGAGGCTCTCAGGGAAGCCCGTGACCGAACACGCGAGCTCATCGGGGACCTCACGGACGAGCAGATGATCGGCCCGCGGCTCGCCATCGTTAATCCACTCCGGTGGGAGATCGGGCATGTGGGATGGTTCCAGGAGTACTGGGTTCTGCGCCATTTCCGGAAAGAGGCACCGACCCGGCCGGAGGGAGACAGTGTTTACGATTCCGCACACATTGCTCACGACACGCGATGGGATTTGCTGCTTCCTTCGAAGGGGGAGACCGTTGCTTACATTCAGCGCATCTTGGAACGCGTCCAGGAGGGGACAGACCCAGCTGTGTCTCGCACTCACCCGGGGATGGGACGATACGATGAAGCGTATTTTATTTGCCTTGCCCTGCTTCACGAATACATGCACGCAGAAGCCATCACTTATTCCCGTCAGACATTAGGGTACGCTCCGCCTCGGGTCCAGGTGACTCAGCACCCGGACGACGGTCGTGGACACGATCTTAATCCGGACGCGGAAGTTGAGATGCGCCGCGATTCTTCCGAAGCAGCCCTCGGAGATGCAGAGATCCCCGGCGGAACTTTTCTTCTCGGCAGCACGCCCGGCATGAAGTTCGTGTTTGATAACGAGCAGTGGGCCTATCCGGTCACGGTGAAAGAATTCCGCATGGCCCGGACTGCTGTTAGTAATGCGGAGTTTGCGGCATTCGTTGAGGACAACGGATACAAGCGGCGTGAGCTTTGGACAAAGGAAGGATGGCAATGGCGAGAGGACGCGCGGGCTGAATATCCGGTCTACTGGCAGAGGCAGGAGGGCGGCCGATGGCTGCGCCGCAACTTTGATACGTGGTTTTCACTCGAGCCCCGCCTGCCCGTCCTCCACGTCAACTGGTATGAAGCCGATGCCTACTGCCGTTGGGCGAAACGGCGCCTTCCGTTGGAAGCGGAATGGGAATTCGCCGCCAGCACCGAACCGGCCCCCGGCGGCGGCATTGCGCAACGCCAGCGGCTTTTCCCCTGGGGTGATGAACCTCCGAGCCCGGATCGCGCCAATCTCGACTGGCGCGCCATGGGTTGCGTCGAGGTCGATGCTTTACCGGCAGGGGATAGTGCGTTCGGATGTCGCCAGATGATCGGCAATGTTTGGGAATGGACAGCGACGGACTTTGCCCCTTACCCCGGCTTTTCTCCCGGTCCCTACAAAGAATATTCGGCACCCTGGTTTGGAGACCACAAGGTGCTGCGCGGCGGGTGCTGGGTCACGCGCTCCGGGCTGATTCGGAACCAGTATAGGAATTTTTACCAACCCCACCGGCGCGACGTCTGGGCCGGATTTCGCACCTGTGACCTGTCGGATGGAACATGAGAATCGGCATCATCACTCCATCGCCTCCGCGGTCCCATTACGGCAACCGGGTCACCGCGCTGAGGTGGGCGCGTATTCTTAAAGAGCTGGGACACCGCGTTCGTATTACGGAGGCTTATAAGGGAGAGCCTTTTGACTTAATGATTGCATTGCATGCCCGGCGGAGTCACCCCTCCGTCCGACGCTATCACCACGACCATCCGGATTGCCCTCTCATAGTCACCCTGACAGGGACCGATCTGTACCACGATCTTCCTCGAAGCCGAAGCGCACAGAAATCTCTGGAACTCGCTTCTCGCATCGTCGCCCTTCAGCCGTTAGCGCGGAGCGAGCTGCAGCCCCGTCTCCGCAAAAAGGTCTGTATCATCTACCAGTCCGTTTCCCCGACCGTGAAGAAACCGAACGCTTCTCCGGTCCGTGATTCGCAAACGAATTTCAATGTCTGCGTGATTGCGCATTTGCGTGCAATCAAGGACCCGTTCAGGACAGCGCTCGCCGCGCGCCAGCTTCCGGCTTCGTCCCGCGTCCGGATTCTCCATCTGGGGGCTGCAATGACCGAAGCGATGACCCGGCGTGTGCGCACAGAAGCAAGAATTAATCCCCGCTACCAGTGGCTGGGGGACCGGTCGCGTCGGTACGTCGAACAGACCCTCGCACGGTGTGCCGTGTGTGTGCTTTCCTCGAGGGTTGAAGGCGGGGCCAATGTCTTGGGAGAAGCGATCGTCGCCGGTGTCCCTCTCCTGGTTTCCCAGATCCCCGGCTCGGTGGGTATTTTGGGTGAAGATTACGCGGGCTATTTCAGGGTAGGCGATACAGAGGAGCTGACGCAGCTCTTGCTCCGCGCCGAGAGGGATCGGAAATTTCTAGTGAAGCTCCGAACCCAGTGTACACAACTTAGTCCGCTTTTTGCGCCTTCCCGCGAACGAGACGCTTGGAGACGACTCTTGAAGGAATTGGAGTTCTAAAAAGGACAGACACTTTTTTCTTTACACCCGTTGGGTAGCAGGGGTGCCGCACGCATGCGCTCTTGGCATGCATGCGCCTGGACCTGAGACTCTTGAAGTCGTTTGCTGAGCACCATCGTTCGCCGACATGTAAAAAACACATGTCCGCGGCACCCGGGGTGCATGCGATACGAATACAGTCCCTCGAGACTCTTTAGCGAGCACCATTGTTCGCAGACATGCAAAAAGCACATGTCTGCGGCATCCGGGGCGCTTGCGATACGAATAAAGGCCCTCGAGGCTCTTTAACGAGCGCTATCGCTCGCAGACATGCAAAAAGCACATGTGTGCGGCACCCGGAACAAACGCCTTTTGAAACGCAACAGCCCTTTTTCCTTGATAGGAACGCTTCGCAATGAAGACGCCTCTTTGGACGCCCTCGGAAGAGCGCAAACGTAACGCCAACATCACGGCGTTTATTCGTCAGGTCAATGAACAATACTCCCTTGATATTCGAACCTATCCCGAGCTCTATCGATGGTCAGTTGAAAATATTCCCGCTTTTTGGTCGAAGATCTGGGATTACGCGGGGATCACAGTCTCGCGCGGCTACGATGAGGTCGTTGACGATCTCAATAGATTCCCCGGCGCCAAGTGGTTTCCAGGGGCACTGCTTAATTTTTCAGAGAACCTCTTGGACTATCGCGATGACCGAATCGCGCTGGTGTTCAAAGGAGAAAACATCACAGCGCGCACGATGACCTACGCGCGGCTTTACAACGAGGTGGCGCGCGTGGCCCATTCGCTGCGTGACCTCGGGGTAGTGCCCGGTGACCGTGTGGTTGCGTACATGCCCAATCTTATTGAGACCGTGGTCGCGATGCTTGCGGTGACATCGCTGGGCGCCGTGTGGGCTTCCTGCGCGACCGACATCGGACCGCAAGCGGCGCTCGACCGGCTGGGACAGGTCAAGCCGAAGGTGATGTTCACGGCGGACGGCTATTTCCACAAGGGGCAATTGTTCGATGTCTGCGCCAGCGCGGCCCAACTCGCCAAAGGCATTCCTTCGCTTGAAAGGGTCGTGGTGGTGCAATACGCGACCGACCACCCTGACCTCAGCCGGATTCCGCAAGCCGTCCTTTTTACCGATCTTGTTTCGCGCCAGGGAGGCGTCATCGAATTTGAGCAACTGCCTTTTGATCATCCCGTGTACATTATGTTTTCGTCGGGCACCACGGGCAAACCCAAATGCCTCGTGCAAGGAGCGGGCGTGCTCATCAATCACCTCAAAGAGCACGGGCTCCATACCGATTTGAAACGCGAGGACCGGTTGTTTTACATCACGACGTGCAGCTGGATGATGTGGAACTGGGTGGTGAGCGGTTTGGCCACAGGTGCCACCCTCGTGCTCTATGATGGCCACCCGAATTATCCGGACCCGGGGGCCCTGTGGAAGATGGTCCAGGACGAAGGAATATCCATTTTTGGGTGCAGCGCGACTTACATCCACTATTTGAAGGGTCAGGGATTCAGGCCTGGCGAAAAATACGATCTTTCATCACTTAAGGAAATATCACAGACGGGTTCGACCCTTTCGGCAGAGGGGTTCGAGTACGTGTACCGCTCCATCAAGCAAGATCTGCATTTGAATTCGATTTCCGGGGGGACCGACATCAACGGCTGCTTTGCCTGCGGCAATCCGATCAGCCCGGTCTATGCCGGCGAGCTGCAGGGTCCGGCCCTCGCGATGAAAATAAACGCTTACGACGAAGGGGCCCATCCGGTTCGTGATCGTCAAGGGGAGCTGGTTTGCGAAGCGCCGTCACCCTCCATGCCACTCTGCTTTTGGAACGATTCCGGTCAAGGAAAATATCGAGGTGCTTATTTCGATTTCTATCCCCAACGAAATGTCTGGCGCCATGGAGATTATATTCAAATCCACAGCGACACAGGCGGCATTACCTTCTACGGGCGGTCCGACTCCACGCTGAAACCTTCCGGCGTGCGCATTGGCACTGCAGAAATCTACGCCGTGATTGAGAGATTCGAAGAGATTGCCGATTCACTGGCCGTGGGGCAGAACTGGCAGGGGGATCAACGCGTCGTATTGTTCGTCAAAATGAAGCCAGGCGCCTCGCTCAGCGAGGAGCTTCAAAGCAAGATCAAGAAAGAAATGAAAGCCAACGCGTCGCCGCGACATGTCCCGGCACTCATAGTTGAGGTCCCGGATATTCCGTACACCTTCAACATGAAAAAAGTGGAAAGCGCGGTGACCCACATTGTGAACGGTAAGCCGGTGACAAACCGCTCCGCCCTCGTTAATCCCGAATCACTGGATGCTTTTGAAAAAATATTGCCGTGGTTGAAGAACTGAGCTACTCCCAGCATAAAGACGGATTCCAAAATTTAGGGCTCTGAAGTGATTCGGAGAAAGAATCAAATTCGGCCTGTAGAGCCCTCAGAGTTTGGCCCCACCTGATGTGCACACTCTCCTCGATCCCTCGTGTGCCAGTGTTTCCAGTCGCCTCCGACTCCCCAAGAAGGTTTATTTCGATGGCACCTTCTCTTCCAATCTTGCTGTGCCTCTCGATTGCAGCAGGTAGTCTATCGAGAACTGGCCGGCCCCCGTTAGGACCAGAGGGGTGAACATCACGCAGTAAAAACCTGCAATCAGCCACGCTGACTCGCCAATTTTCAAGCTACAGCATGTGGCCACGCCGAATCCGAGGGCCAGAGCCGCCGCCGCATATCGAGTCACCAGTCCAGCCGCCACGGCTACAGCGCCGAAGGATTCGTTGAACGTCTGCAGGTAGGCCACCAGGACAGGAGCCGGTAATCCTGCCTTGCGGTTGAAATCGACGAACTGCCATTGTCCTGTATGAATGAAAACCCACGTAGCCTGGAGCTTCATCAACCCAAAGAGGAGCAACAGCGATAACCCGGCCGCCAGGCGCAGGAACAGCAAGCCGGCATCGATGCCGCCGGCTCCCAATTTCGCGGTGTTCGTGGTTGACATGGGTTGCATTTCCGGTGGATCAAAGGGGCGCATCCGGAAATTGTGTCGGCCCGTAAGATTTTAGGAAACCCGTTTGACCGCAAAAAACGCAAGGAAGGCCCAAAGGTCGCAAACCCCCATGTCCTATCCAAAGAGAAAGGACAGACAGCTGTCTCGCAGAATTTTGCGGGGTTCAACAGCGTAAAGGTGTCTGTCCCTATTTCTCGGCCTCTGCTTGCAGGTATGCAAAAGCCCCCGCCCCGACGAATCGGGGCGGGGCTACCAAAGCCAGATTACCTCCCGCCATCACTACGGCCCCGCAACCAGGAGGCTAGTTGGCCGGACTGCAGCGATTTCAGATCGATACAATTGTTGATCTGCTCCAGGGATTGCTTCAGCGTGCGTTCGCCAGCGGCGACCTTATGAGTTGAAAAGAAATCGATGACTTCATCTCGCGACCTCGCGTCGCAGAATGAGCTCGTGCTGCCCTCGACTTGAGCACTCGCAAACGGGCCACCGGCTTTCTGCACCTCGGCCCAGTGTGTCCGGACGAAATCCCACGATGGTCTTTGGCCCGCCGGCTTGCTCATGACGGCACCGATGAGGTTCAAGCTATCCTGGGAGCGAACCTCGGGAGAGATGGCGAATTGTAAGGTGCGATCGAGGAGTTGGGGATCCCTGAAATTGCTCAGCGTGAAGAAATAGAGATAGTACTGTCCGGGCGTTTTGGCCGTTTTCATGGCCGCGAGGAGCTTGTCGTAAAGCGCCCCGTCTCCGTTAAGTGCGGCAAGGCCCAAGGCTGCACCCTCCAGACCGCTCTCCACTGAGGCGGGATCCTGCAACGCTTGTTCCGTCAAGCGGCGTGCCTCCTCCAGCGCCTTCGGATCACGTCCCGGTCCCCCCAACACCCCCAGAACCTTTGCCCGCAGGTCCTTGCGGTCATCGCTTTCGCCCGGCTGCGGTTGCCAACCGAGGTCGTTGGCAATGGGCGTCAGAAGGTGCCGCACCCACGCCTGGTAGGCTGGCTGAGAGGTGTCGGTAATCAGGTTGTCTCCAACGTAGTTCAAATACCCGAACAGAAGAGTAAGAACAGCGCCTGTTCGATCGGCCTGGAGGCCTTCAGCTAGCGTCAGAAGATCTCCTATTGGCTGCCGTCCTACTCGCACTGCGGCCCATGTGTCGGTGAGCGCGAGAATGCGTTCCGCCGGCGTCAATGCTATTTCGGTATCGTGTGCCAAAGCACGAATGGCCTCCGTCTCATATCCGCTTCGGTAGTACCCGGTGGCGCCGGCATTTGCCAGGACCCAGGGTGAATGGCCCGGAAGCGTAAAGGTGTCGACCTTTTTGGTCAGGAGCTCGCATTGTTGCCTGCTTTTCCCTCCCGCCCCCGTGGGAGCTGTCTTCAGACAAACTGGAACCTGCCACAACTGGTCGCTGCCTGCCTCGAATTTGGTCCGGTCATAGAAGTATCGCTGCTGTTGCAAGGTCACCCGGGTCGAATTGCCCGAGGCCTCCGCTCTCACGGTGATCATGGGCACGCCGGGCTGTTTAACGAACGTTTGCATGATCTTGTCCACGGGCTTATTGGAGACCTTTTGCAACGTGGTCCAAAAATCGTCGGCTTTAGAGTTGCTGTAGGCGTATTGCTTCAAGTAGGCATTCACCCCCGCGCGGAAGATTTCCGGCCCCAAATAAGCTTCCACCATGCGCAGCACGGCTGCCGTCTTGCCGTACGCAACACCATCAAACAGTTCCAGAATCTGATCGGGCGTTTCCGCGGGCTGATGGATGGACCGGGTGCTCGCCAGCGAATCCACATCCAGGGCGCCCAACGTGGTGAGAGCGTCGCCCCGGCTCACCTCATCGAGTCCCACATTCCATTCGGGCTTCCACGCGTCGACGGGTTTGCCTTCCATCCACGTGGCCAGGCCTTCGTTCAGCCAGACGTCGTCCCACCATTGCATAGTGACCAGGTCGCCGAGCCATTGGTGGGCAATCTCATGTGTGATGACTACAGCCACCGTCTTCTTCAGAAATAACGGGGCCCTTCGGTCATCCACCTGCAACAACGCCGCGCGGGAGGTGATCAAGCCAACATTCTCCATTGCCCCCGCGGAGAAGTCCGGCAGTCCGATCAAGTCTAGCTTTCCATAGGGGTACTTGATTCCGAAATAATGGTTGTAGTAACGCAGCGTGAATTCGGCTGTTTCCAACGCAAACGTACTCAATTCCTTCTTGCCGGGTGTGCTGAAAACACGGATCGGAATGCCGTCTGCCGTGCCCTCGACATACTCGAATTGGCCCACCACCCAGGCGGCCAGATACGACGAGATTTTGGCTGTTGTCGCAAACTTGACTATATGTTTGTCCGCCTCAGGGCCCGGGGCATCCGAGACGACTGAGTTGTTGGAGATGGCTGTGAGGTTTTTATCCACAATTACAGTGATGTCGAACGTTGCTTTGTAAGCCGGCTCATCGAACGATGGGTAGGCGCGCCGCGCGTCGGTCGGTTCAAATTGCGTGGAGGCATACTTCCGGCCCTGGTCATCCTGGCCGAGGTAGAAGCCACGCATCTCTCTGTTCAAGATTCCCGTGTACTTAATGTGGATGCTGGCGGGTCCGGGCTGGATGGGGGTCTCCACGGCCAGCGTCACCTGCTCCTTCGTTTTCTCGGGGGTGACTACGACCTTCCTGGTCTTGCCACCGCTCAAAATCGAGGCTTCATGGAAATCGATGTCCACTGCGTTGAGAACGATCTGCGACGTCGGCTTAAGCACCCGGATTGTGATCGTCTCGTCACCGGCAAAGTTGGCCTTGGTGAGGTCCGGCGTGAGGATCAGCCTGTAGTTCTCCGGGACTGCCGTTTCCGGCAGACGCTGCGCACTGGCAAGAGTGGGCAGCAAGAAAAGAAATACACACCCAAGAGTTCGCTTCATGTTGTTGTTCTCTCCTTCGCACTGACCGTCCCCGGCAGAAATGATGGCGTCTGTCTCGGTCGCGTCCTTATTTCTCTGGAGGTTGAGAGGTGAATTGTTTGGGATCGAAGAGAGCGCGGTCAACCTTCATGTTGATCTTTATGTCCGAATACTCCTCAGTGAACACTATCCTGTCGTCGACGTGGACTTCGACGCGCGCTGCAATCCAGCCGGTCGTCAGTTGACGGTAGTCGGCAAACCGGGTGTCCTGGATCTTTTTCGGATCGCCTGTGGCCGGCTCAATCAGCCGCACAAACAACAGCCTGTTTTTTTCAACCCAGAACTGCTTGGACTTCGAATCGCCTTTCTCAGCGCCCACCACGTATACTGGTTGCCCCTCCCAGTTTTCCTCATGCAGTTTTGTGAGATCAAATCCTTGCCACTTCAGTTCGTTGATGGTGGTTTCCGGCCCCTGACGATAGACGTCGAATCCCAGCACCAGCAGCAGATTAACCAGCGGGCGGGTTGCGGTCACCTTGCCATTCTGGAACAGGGTCAATGTGCCATCCATCAGGAGGGCCCCGTTTCGGTTTTCGGGCGGCCCAAAATCGATGCGCAATTTTCCGGGCAGCATCGCCGTCTCGTACCAGGTTTCAATCTTGGTGGTGCCATCGGGATTGTAGGTCGTGCTCTTCTGCGTAAAGCTCACGGTGTCGTACCAGGACCCTTTGTAGCGGGCGTGCATCGCGCCCAGGAGCGCCCCGCCGCTGCGGACCTCCTGGGCAGCAACCAGCGCTGAAGCCAGCAAGCCCCCGATAGCTAAAGCCAAACCGGCGCGTGATTTCATGAATCCTCCACAATGTCTGCGTGAAGCCAGGGTTGTGGCGCAGTTAGTCCACGGGACCGAATCTGGCGATCTCCAGTGGTCGAGTCATGCTCTTTCCCGCCATAGAAAAAGTGCTTTTGCGAGAGGATGACAAATTGAAGTTACGATTCAGGGCAGCCGTCGAATTCTGAAACCGTTTTTAACAATTTCGAAGATGTTTGCATTCGGTCCACAGCGAAAGCACAAACTGGAGACCCAGGGTCTTGCGCTCCCGCTGTGCGGGGTCGCTCTACCCTGGGCAAAAGATATGCCGGCGCGATGGGCCTGGAGGTTAGGTTTCCCATCAATATCGCCAGGCCGCGCGGCGTGCGTTTCGAATTAAGGCTCCCGAGACGTTTCTTTCGACATGTTTTTCGCAGGCATGCAAAGAGCGCATGCCTGCGGCACCCGGCGATTCGGCACCCGGGCATTCCCTCGGCGCAGCGAGCTGCGTGGGACCAAAGCGCAAGCAAGCTTGCGCACTCCAACACTATCGTCCCTGCTGCGCCTGACCCTTATCCTGCTGGGGCGAAGTTTGCCGGGCCGCAGCGGGATGCAGCGCTTTGATGGGGAAGGGAGGGCGATGCAGCGGTGCGGGCATGCTCTTCAATCCTTCCTTGGCCAACTCAATGGCCTTCTCGAGTTGCGGGTCATGGCCCTGCAAGACGAGGTCGGGACGCTGATCGACGACGTAGTCGGGGTCGACCCCATGGTTCTCAACGACCCATTCGCCGCCGCCCTTCGCATTCGGCTCCCACCAAGCCCAACCTGGAGCACTCACGAATCCGCCATCGAGCGTCGGCGGGAAGCCTCCGATTCCAATCAGCCCACCCCAGGTGCGCGTGCCAACGATTGGACCGATCTTCTCCTTCTTGAAGTAGAAGGGGAAAAGGTCACCACCCGAGCCCGCCTGCTCGTTGACGATCATGACCTTGGGACCGAAAAATGCCGTCTGCGGCACAAACTCCTTGCCTTCACGTGGCGACAGGGCCAAAAGCAAGCGGCGGCCCAACTTCTCGGTGTAGAAATCAGGCGACCAGCCGCCGTGATTGAACCGTTCATCCACAATCAGGCCATCCTTTCCCAACTCGCCGGTGAAGTACTTGTCGAACATCATCACTCCGGCCACAGAGGTGTCGGGAACATGCATGTAACCAACGCGCCCACCGGTTGCCTCCGCCACCCTGTGGCGGTTGCTCTCAACCCAGTTGAAGTACTGCAGGCGTCCCTCATTGCCGATGGTCTTAATGGTGACGTCCCAGGCCCCTTCCGCACTGGGCTTATCGTTGATCCTCAGCGTGACCACCCGGTTTGCCATGTTCTGGAAATAAGCATAGGGTTCACGATCGGCTCGGGCCAGTTGCCCTTCTACCGCGATAAGGTAGTTGCCCTCCTTCACCTTCAATCCCGGTTCCGTAAGCGGCGAGCGTGTGTCGTCGTTCCAGTTCTCACCAGGGTAGATTTTCTTGATCTTGAAGAAGCCCCCGTCGGCCTCGAGGTCGGCCCCGAGCATGCCTACGCCGACGCGCTTGCGGTCGGGCAGATCGCCCCCGCCGACGTAAGTGTGCGAGGTGTCGAGCTCGGCGATCATCTCGCCAATGACGTAGTTAAGGTCGCTGCGGTGCGCCACCCACGGGAGCAGGCTCTCGTACCGTTTACCGACCGCCTCCCAGTCCAGGCCGCCCATGTTCGGATCCCAGTAGAAATCGCGCTCCACGCGCCACGCCTCATGCAGGATTTCTTTCCATTCTTCTTTCGGATTGGAGAGCACCTGAATCGCGCCGGTATTCACCTTGCCATCACCCACCTTTTTGCCCGGCGCGGTCTCGATGATCCCGATAGTTTCTCCAGCACCGTAAATCAGCTTCTTCCCTTCGGAGTCGAGTTCATAGCCGCCGATCCCCTCAAGCAGGACCTTGTCCTCGCGTTTCTTGACATCGTACATGTGAAGTGTCCCCACCGGCTGAGGGGGACCGGGCCGGCCCAACTCCGCCGCCTCAATAGGGGCGTTCATGAAAAAGAGCTTGTCCTTGCGCGCCAGCAGCCGTGCATAAATCCCCGGGGGAACGGGCACCTGAGAGACACGGCGGCCCAGGCCGGCAAGATCAATCTGTATCGGTTTAATCTCCTTCTTTTTCTCATCTGATTTCTTGTCCCCCTCGTCGGCAGGTTTCGCATCGGCCTTCTTGTCGCCGTCGGCCTTTTTCTCGCCCTCGGTCTTCTTGTCGTCAGTCTTCTTATCGCCCTCGGCTTTCTTGTCAGCTTCGGCCTTCTTTTCATCAGCCTTCTTTTCGTCAACGTCCTTTTCTTCGTCGTTTTCAGGGCCGAATGGAGCCGCTTCGTCGGCTTTCAGGGTGAGGGCGAAAATGCCTTTGGTGTTGTAATAGTTGAAGCGCAGATCGATGGCGCTGCTGGCCGGAAAGAAAAAGCGATCTGAAAGGAAGTAGAGGTACTTTCCGTCGGGATCAAACACCGGGCTGCTGTCATCGTAGAACCCGTCGCTGATCTGGTGGACCTTTTGCTGCTCGAGCGAGTATAGGAAAACCAAATCCTTGCCGGAGCCATTGACGGGTTTTGCGTATGCGAGCCAGCGGCTGTCAGGCGACCAGGATGCAGGCATCCGGGTCTGGAACTCCGCGGTGTCGACCAGGACCGACTGCTTCTTCTCGATGTCGACATACCAAAGCCGCAACTTTTTGTCGGAGTATGCGAGTTTCTTGGAATCGGGTGACCAGGCGAGATTATATCGGTACCGGGTGGCATTTCCATCGTGAGTAATGGCAACCTCGTCTCCGCCCTTCTGGGGTCGGATGTAGATCTCGTACTCGCCCGCGCGATCCGAGAAATAAGCGATCCATTTACCGTCAGGGGACCAGACCGGGTGCAGTTCATGGAAGCCGGGACTGTTGGTCAAGTTGCGCGGGCTGCCATGCTCCGCTGGCACGGTAAAGACCTCTCCTCGGGCTGAAAACAGGGCCCGCGCGCCGGACGGCGAGATGTCGAACCAGTCGATGCGGCCGCCGACATTCATAAACTCCGGCCGCGCCGCCACCTCGTCACTTCCCACGAAAATCGGGACCTTCTTCGCCTCGCTCTTTTTCAGGTCATATTCATAAAGCAGGCCGCCGTTTTCGTAAACGATCGCATCGCCTCCGAGGCTGGGCCACTTGATGTCAAACTCAGTGTAGTGCGTCAGCTGGGAGGTTTTCTTGTCCGCCATGTCGTAACGATAGAGGTTCATCACACCGTCGCGATCGGAAATGAAATAGATCGCGTTGCCGTACCACATGGGAAACATGTCCATCGCTTCGGTCGTAGGCAGGGGATCGAAGGTGTGTTTTTTGAGGTCGAAGATGGCGATGGGGCTCTTCCACCCGCCGCGGTAGCGCTTCCAGGTGCGGAATTCCTGCGAGGTGAAATTGTAAGCAATCCGCTGCCGGTCCGGGGCGAAGCTGGCCAGTGAAGCGCGCGGGACGCTTAGCATCTCCGGCACCCCGCCCTCGGGCGATATCAAGAACAGGCGGTCGTAATCCGGCAGTTCGCTCGCCCGGTTGGAACGAAACAGAATGCGGCCGTCGGGCGACCATCCCAGGACCATGTTGAAGCTCGGGTGGTAGGTGAGGCGCTTGGGTTCACCGCCGGCGGCAGGGACGACATAAACATCGGAATTTCCTCCGTACTGGCCGGTGAAGGCAATCCATTTGCCGTCAGGAGAAAACTTGGGGAAGAGTTCGTCGCCGGGATGCGAGGTCAGACGGCGCGCCGATCCGCCCTGGGTTGAGGCCACCCATAAGTCTTCCGCATAAACGAACACCACCTGGTCGTGCCAGATGTCGGGGAAACGCATCAGGCGCGTTTCGGGAGGGGCGGCCTGCAGGACCGTGCCGGACAAAAACAGCAGCAGTACAATGGCTGCAAGAAAAGTCAGGGACCGGACAGTTTTCATACGAGTCTCTCCTTTAGGTTTATCAATGAAATTTAGTAGGCACAATGGCAACAAAATCTATTAGGAGGCCAGGAAGATAGGAAATTAGAAATCTTTAGCTTGAGAACAGTGTGGCTTTCCCGCCGCAGCTTGGAGCGCATCTTCGAACGTTCCCTGGGTTCTTGGATTCTTAATAAAATTCCGTTTTTTCCGGCTCGTCCGGAATTGGATTACAGTGGAAGGAAACCTTTCGAGACACAAATCGAGCCAGGGCTCAAGTTCAACTTAATTAGACGTATGGAGGTGACTGATAGTTTCGAGGAAATTTGAAATCGGGCGCTATGTATTCCCGATTCTTCCCGGTTCAGGGGTGCCTTCAATGGCCCGATCTAAACGCCAAGGTCTTCATTGCGCCCTTGAGGGGTGTCTAGAAGCGAGGGTAGAATCGGGGTCGAAAAAAGCGAAGAACCTGCGATCGCCATGACAGACCTGAAGAAGGATTGGACACTCAATGCAGAGGCATCCCGCCGATTCCTCAATTGGCTGGACGAAGGGGCCGATTCCAGAGGGGAGAAGTATCTCGAGATGCGCCTTACGCTGGTGCTTTACTTCGGCCGAGGCCTGCGGCACCCGGCCTTCTTGGAGTGCGGAACTCGCAGGTTCGCTCTCTCCGATCGAAACGGCCTCCTGCCTCACGCTTAGTCCTCGCTACTCCCGAAAGCGATCCGTGGTGGACCGCTATCCAAATTTCGAACGGGCCCTGCGAGCGCCCATTGTGAAGAGACGCGGATATTCACTCTCTCGGGCTGACCATGGCCCAGCACCCTGTCCAGAATCAGACAGGCCGTGCTACCATCTTGACGTATTCCATCGTTTGTAATCGCGGCTTCGGGCGGGCGCGCGAAAGGTCGGAACGGATGTCTTGTTCTGCGGGGACCAAGATCATGGCAGGAGGAGCTCCATCATCCGGCTTCGATCGACGTCCTGAAAGCGTTGGCCCGGAGGGAGACGATTCATGAATCCATTGACCCACTCCGCAGACTCTTCTCCTCGATTCGGGGAAGGTCGTTCTGTGGCTGCGAGGGTCGCGCGCATGGTTGAACAATTGCTTCGGGATGTTCGGTACGGCCTGCGAATGGTGGTGAAGAATCCGGCCTTCTCAGCCATCGCGATCTTAACGCTGGCGCTCGGTATCGGCGCCAACACGGCCATCTTCACTGTGATCAATGCGGTTTTGCTGCGTTCGCTCCCGTATGACGATTCCAGCCGATTGGTGTTCGTTTACGCGGCGCAGGCGAATGCAGCCGACCAGGTGGGACCCTTCTCTTATCCGCGTTTCACTCTGCTCCGCGATGCCAACCGTTCATTTTCCGGGTTGGCCGCCTTTACGAGCGAGGTCTTCAACCTGACTGGCCGGGGCGATCCGGAGCAGATTGCCTCGGCCCGAGTCTCCTGGAATTTCTTCAATGTCCTGGGAGTGAAACCCTCCATGGGCCGCACCTTTATTCGCGGAGAAGGGCAGCCCGGGGGGAAAGAGGTTGTCCTCATCAGCCATTCATTGTGGAGGCGATTCGGGGGTGATCCCAATATGGTCGGTCAATCGCTGACGTTGGATTCCCATGCTTACACCGTTGTCGGCGTGCTCCCGGGCAATTTTGTATTCAACCTGATTGGCGCGAACATAGATCTCTGGGTCCCGCGGGATTTTGAGTTGAATCTCGCGACGCCCGGGCGAATTGAAGCGGGAGCGGGATACCTGGACGCGGTCGCGCGCCTTCGGGACGGCGTTGGGCAGGATCAAGCGCAGGCGGAGATGAATGTTCTAACGGAACGATATCGCAAGGATAATCCCACCAAGGCGGATGCAGATCCAAAGCTCACGATCCAGCTCAAGGGCATCGAAGAGGCGCTGGTGGAGAATCTCCGTCCCGCACTGTTCATCCTGATGGGAGCGGTTGGGCTGGTGTTGTTGATTGCCTGTGCCAACGTCGCCAGCCTTCTCCTCGCGCGTGGCTTGGCGCGGAAGAAGGAGATGGCTGTGCGCACCGCGATGGGCGCGAGCCGACGGACGATTGTTCGACAACTCCTGACTGAAACCCTGGTGCTCGCGTTGCTGGGGGGGGTGCTGGGGATCCTGGTCGCTTTTGCGGGTACGCATGTGCTGTCGGTTCTCGGCCAGGGAAATCTTCCGGTCTCCACCGACTTGGGGATGGATTGGCATGTGCTGACCTTTACCGCTCTCATTTCCCTTGTGAGCGGGCTGTTCTTTGGGCTTCTGCCGGCCCTTCACATGGCGAAGACCGGCGTTAACACCGCCCTTCACGACGAAGGGCGCGGCAGTATCGGCAGCCGGAGTCACAGCCGCGCGCGGAGCCTGCTGGTCGTGTCCCAGGTGGCGCTATCGATGGTTTTGTTGGTGGCCTCCGGGTTGTTGATCCGCAGTTTTATCCGGTTGTTGACTGCGTCTCCCGGCTTCGATGCGGAAAATGTCCTGACGGTCCAGATCGCGCTGCCGCCAGCGAGGTATGGGACGGCCGCGCAGTTGATTGCTTTTTACAACGAGACATTGCGGAAGATGGCGGCGCTTCCGGGGGTGGAGGCCGCGACCATCTCCTCCGCGCTCCCGGTGCTCCCCTCACGGGCTTCGCCGGTGCTGGTCGAAGGGCAACCCGTCGTGGCCCTGGCGCAGCGGCCCATCTTGAGCATTCAGACCATCAGCCCGGACTACACCAAGGTGATGCGTACTCCGCTTCTGCGCGGGCGCCACTTCACGGCGCAGGATGATGCACAGGCGGCGCCGGTGGCCCTGGTCAACCAGGCGCTCGTGCGGCGCTTCTGGCTGAACGAGGATCCCGTAGGGAAGCGCCTCTGGCTCGGTCGACAAACAAGATCCACGGAGGTGGTCGGCGTTCTGGGCGACGAGAGGAACATCAGCCTCACCGCCGACACCAATCCGGAAGTTCTTTTACCCTTCCCGCAGTTACCCTGGGCGTCGTTGAACCTGAGTCTGCGGACGGAGGTCGAGCCGCATAGCATCGTCTCCGCGGTGCGTCGCGAGATTGCGGGGATTGACAAGGATCAGCCGATGACCCGAGTGCAAAGCCTGGAGGAATTGCTGGACTCAGCGCGGGCGTCGTCACGATTCACGGTGTTTCTGCTGGGTGTCTTTGCCGGTACTGCCCTCGTCCTGGCCGTCGTTGGGATTTATGGGGTCGTCGCCTATTCTGTCAGCCAACGCGCGCAGGAGATAGGAATTCGTTTGGCCCTCGGCGCGACGCCAGGTGATATTCTGAGACTTGTTCTCGATCAGGGGATGATCCTGGCGGTCAGTGGGATCGGAGTCGGCCTGGGTGTGGCGTGGGCGTTGACCCGAATGATGACGAGCCTGCTCTTCGAAGTCACCACCACCGACCCCGTTACTTATGTTGTCAGCGCCGTCCTGTTCACGGCAGTCTCCCTTCTGGCCAGCTACCGGCCTGCCCGCCGTGCCATGCGCATCGATCCGGCTGTCGCCCTCCGCGCAGAATAGCTTTTAAGGGCGACGATGGCGAAGCCGTAATCATGCTCGCGACCCCTAGCCCCGACTACGAAGGCCCAGGGCCGGGTGGCGCACACCCCGATCTATCGGGGTGTGCGACGTTCCTTGGAAGATATCTTCCGGCGATCCCTCCGTACCCCATGGTGATGGAACCGGCAAATCATCCGCCGCGCGGCGGGAGCATGGGCCCGATGAGTCACTGTGGAGCTCAACTTCGCAG